>JAGASN010000014.1 GCA_017847875.1 Oscillospiraceae bacterium
GTCTATAACTTTTATAAAAATCTCTTGTTTTTTCAGTTTTGCGACCGCCAAACCATTTCCGAAAATACAAGAATTTTTATGCCAAGGCTTTTTATCGACCCCTGGCATAACCAGGGGTTTTGTTAAGCCTAAAGGCAACAATAAAAAAGCCCCGTCAATATTATGACGGGGCTTTTTTTGTTATTCGGAAAAATTATTCTTTTTCTTCAGTCATCCACTGTTTTGCTTCTTCGATTACAGCCTGTTTAAGGGTTTCATCACGAAGTTCTTCATAGTGGTCAAATGCAAAGGTGAAGGAACCTCTGCCCTGGGTGGAAGAACGGAGAGAAGTGGTGAAGTCGTGCATTTCGCTCATAGGAACTTCTGCTTCAACTTCGGAATAACCGTCTTCGCCTTCAACAGGGTTCATACCGAGAACACGGCCGCGGCGTTTGTTAACGTCGCCGATGATATCACCGGTGTTGGAATCCGGAACAACAACTTTGAGGGAACCGATAGGTTCAAGGATTGCGGGACCTGCCTGAGGAATACCTGCTTTGTAAGCAAGTCTTGCAGCCATCTGGAAGGACATATCGTTGGAGTCAACGGGATGGTAGGAACCATCAACAAGTCTGCCAAGAACGCCAACCATCGGGTAACCTGCGAGCATACCGACTTTGCAGGCTTCGCGGAGACCTTTTTCTACTGCGGGGAAGAAGTTTCTCGGAACAGAACCGCCGAATACTGCTTCTTCGAATACCATTTCTTCGGATTCGGTAGGCTCGAATTCGATCCAAACGTCACCGTACTGACCGTGACCGCCGGACTGTTTCTTATGTTTACCCTGAACTTTGACCTTTTTGCGAATGGTTTCACGATAAGGTACACGGGGTTTTTCAAGACCAAGCTCTACGCCGAATTTGGATTTGAGTTTGGAGCAGATTACGTCAAGATGCTGTTCGCCAAGACCTGCGAGGATCTGCTGTTTGGTTTCTGCGTTGTTTTCATAAGCAACGGTTGCATCTTCTTCCATGATTCTTGCGATTGCGCCTGCAATTTTGGAATCATCGGTTTTGCCCTTGGGATACATTGCCATTCTGAGGCATGCATAGGGGAATTCGGCTTTTTTGCAGGAAACAACACGTTTGGGATCGCAAAGGGTATCGCCGGTTTCTGCTTCAGCAAGTTTGGTGATTGCGCAGATATCGCCGGCACCGACTGCTTCGGTGGGTTCCTGGTTTTTGCCGTGCATGATAACAAGTTTACCGAGTCTTTCGGGGTTACCGGTTCTTGCGTTGGTAACAGCGGAAGTTGCGGTGAGAACACCGGAAACAACTTTTACAAAGGAAAGTTTTCCTACGAAGGGGTCTGCAACGGTTTTGAAAACGTATGCAGCAAGAGGTTCGTCATCGGTGCAGGTGAGTTTAACTTCTTTGCCGTCAGCATCGGTTGCAACTTCGGAAGCAACTTCTTCTGCGGAGGGGAAGATTTTTTTGAATTCGTGAAGGAGCATTTCAATTCCGCGAAGGGTTACGGAGTCACCGCAATATACGGGAGCGATGATACCGGCAGCAACGCCTTCTTCAAATCCACGGAAACGTTCTTCTTCGGTAAATTCTTCGCCTTCAAAGAATTTTTCCATGAGTTCGTCATCAGCTTCTGCAATAGCTTCTGCGATAGCGTCTTCAAGTTCTTCGATAATCGGGTCATCGGGAAGATCAACTTTGGTGCTCTTGCCTTTTGCGTCAAAGGTGAATGCTTTTTTGGTGATAAGGTCAACGTAAACGTCGCCGATCGGAATTACTGCGGGGCAAACTGCGCTTCCGAATTTTTCTTTAAGAGCGGCAAGAACTTTGTTGAAGTCTGCGTTCTCAAGATCCATTTTGGAAATGTAGAATGCTTTTGCTTTTTTCTGTGCGGTTGCAAGTTTCCAGGCTTTTTCGGTACCAACGAGAACGCCGGATTTTGCGGAAAGAGTGATGATGACTGCGTCTGCTGCGCGAACGCCTTCATGGAAGCCGCCTGCAAAGTCAAAAAGTCCGGGAGTATCGATGATGTTTACTTTAACACCGTCATACTCAAAAGGAGCAACTGCGGAGCTTACGGAAATTTTACGTTTGATTTCTTCGGGGTCGAAGTCACAAACGGTGTTTCCTTCGGTTACGGAACCAAGTCTGTCGGTAGCGCCGGCCATATAAAGAAGAGCCTCAGCAAGGCTGGTTTTTCCGTCGCCGCCGTGACCGGCAAGTGCGATATTTCTGATATCTTTTGCTTTGTACTGTTTCAAAGTTGTTAATCCCCTTTCACAATGTGTCGTACAACGCTATTATAACAAAATATTATTATGTTTTGCAACAAAAACGGCAAAAAAAGTTACTATTAATATAGAACTTTATTTTAAAAAACACAAAAACGGCAAAATTTTGCAAAAAGACCTGCAAAACTTACCTGTTTTTTTATCATTTTGTATATTATATAATAATTCCGAGGTGAAAAAATTTGCTTACCATGCTTAAAAAATTGAGAAAACAGAACAAAATTACCCAGCGCGACCTTGCCGCGGCTTTACATATTTCACAAACTTCCGTCAGCAAATATGAAAGAGGAGAATCCGAACCCGACCTTGAAATGGTTATAAAAATGGCGGACTTTTTCGAAGTTTCAATCGACGAATTTGTGAGAGGAAAATAATTTTTAAAGATATTTCCGCCAGCCTTCTTCACAAAAATCGCACGGCGGAATTTCCGGCATAAAATACGCACCGGGTTTTTGAAGAAAAGCCGCCCGCATTGCGGAAACAAGAATTCTTCCGGTGAGGGTCGGGTTATCAATTTTCATGCTGAAATCCATTTTTTGATTTTCAAAATTGCTTTCAATCAAAACGCCGTGTCCCGTATTGAAAAACGGTTTTACCGAATCCACAAATTCAACCGAGCATTCATCGTGCTCAAAATATCCGTCCGACAAAATTGCGTGCTCAACCGCGTTTTTATCCGCGCCTTTTTTGAGCACCGCATAAATCTTCCGCAGATGTTTTCCTTTACCGAGAGGCAGAGTTATAGAAACCGCATCGGCAATTCCGTCAATGGATTTTGCCGCGGCGGAATGTCCCATGCTCATTCCCGGACCAAAATTCGTATAAATTTCGCTTTCCGGAAAGGCGGAAAACATAAGCGTTCTTATTGCCGAATCCAGACCCGGGTCCCAGCCCGCTCCGATGACGCAGGAAACATTTCCCTTTTCTGCCGAAAAATTCAGTCTTTTTCGCATTTCGGAAAGTTCGTCGTGGATATCAAAGCAATCGGCAGTATAAATTCCCGCTTCGAGAAGCTCTTTTTCGGCCTTTTCAACAAGTCTTGACGGAAGGCATACCAAAGCACCGTCCGGTTTTTCCGGAAAATCGAAAACACTTTTTCCGACGGGGATTTTTTCAAAATCCGAAACTGCTTTTTCTTCCCTTCTAACAAATCCGCAAAGTTCAAAATCCGGCGTTTCCAAAAGCGCCTTTGCGGCGGCTTTTCCGATATTTCCCGCGCCGATTATCGCAATTTTTTTCATAAAAAACACCTCCGAAAAAAATATACGGAGGTGTTTTTTGTTATATTCTCAATACATATCTTCTGTTTTTATAAAACCTTTTCCCCATTCTCCCTCTTTGATGTTGACTTTAAAAAATTTTTCAAAGTCATGCCTTTCCCAAAAAACAAAGCGAAAAACGGTATAAACGCCATCTACCTCCGCAATCAGAATATTTTCATCTTCGCCAATTCCGTTTCCTTCTGAAACTTTCCACGCAGCAAGCTGATAAATTTCCGTTCCCGGGTCGGCGATATTTGAATCTCCGCCGTAATTATCTTTGTTTCTTCTTCCGGCTTCTCTTACTGTACCGACCGGTTCACCCAGCCAGTTTACCGCAATAGGTTCTTTTGTCGGAATATAATAAAAACCCTGCCAGTAAAGATAACTCATATTTCTGTCATCAATGGCGGTTGTTATGTTTTCGGAAAAAACTATCAGCAAAGCTACAATTGTAAAAATTACGATTCCAATTGCGTTATTAAGTTTCTTCTTTTCTTTTCTGACAACGGATTTTGAAAGTTCCAAAACGGCTTTTACCGAAACGTCTTTTTCTTCCTTTTCACCGGAAAAAAGTTCCGCAACGGAAACTCCAAGAGCTTCCGCAAGAGGTTCGAACATTGAGATATCCGGAAAACTCTGGCCTTTTTCCCATTTTGAAACGGCTTTGTTTGTAACAAAAAGTTTCTGTGCCAGTTCCTCCTGTGTCATTCCGAGAGCTTTTCGGTTTTCTGCGATAAATCTTCCGAGTTCGTCTTTCGTCATAATAACACCTTCTTTTTATGGTTGCGGGAGCAATCCCCCGCCCTGCGGCTTAAATTATAATATACAAAAGAAAAAAGCGCAATCCACGGTTGGTGGACTGCGCTTTTTATTCCGTTTTTGATTATCTTTCGACAATATATTTGTGGATTCTTTCGGGAAGATCTTCTTTTTCGCAGGAAGCGGTGAAGGTCATGGTGATGTCGGATTCATCGCAAAGTCTTTTGAGTTTATCGGTCATTTTTGCGAATGCGTCATAATCGCGGCCGCCGATTTTGAAGGTTGCGTCAACAAAGATGTGGCTGATATCGTAGTTGCCTGCGATAAGGCCGGAAAGGAATCCATAGAAGGAATTGAAATCGGAAATATCGTATTCATCGATATCGATAAGACGTACGTCATGGCTTACGTCAAAGCGAAGAGTTGCGCCGCGTTCGATTGCTACAACGCAGCCGTTGCTGGTTTTTACTGCTTCGTCGATGTTGTCGATGAGGTATTTGGTTTTGCCGGAGCCTTTGAGGCCAAGGATAAGTTTGATCATAGTAATGTCTCCCTCTGTTCTAATGTATTATCATTGCGCGAACGCAGTTTGACCGAAAATCAGTCGAGTTTTGCTTCGATTGCCGCTTTCATGTCCTCATATCCCGGTTTTCCGAGAAGAGCGAACATGTTCTTTTTATAGCTTTCGACGCCGGGCTGGTTGAAGGGGTTTACCCCAAGCATATAGCCCGAAACCGCACATGCGATTTCAAAGAAATAGATAAGTTTTCCGACTTCCGCCGGGGTTCTCTCTTTACAGGTGATAACGATATTGGGGGCTCCGCCTTCGGTATGCGCAACCAAAGTTCCGAGTCTTGCCTTTTCGTTGATATCCTGCATGTCCATTCCCGCAAGGAAATTGAGTCCGTCGCCGTTTTCTTCATCTTCGGCAACAACAAATTTCTTCTGCGCCTTTTCAAAACGAACAACGGTTTCGAAAAGATTTCTTGTTCCGTCCTGGACAAACTGTCCGAGAGAATGAAGATCCATTGAAAAAATTGCGGAACAGGGGAAAATTCCTTTTCCGTCTTTTCCTTCGCTTTCGCCGAAAAGCTGTTTCCACCATTCAGCCATCTGACCGAAGGAAGGTTCATAGCTTACGAGAAGTTCGAGCGCCTTTCCTTTTTCAAGAAGAATGTTTCTTGCGGCGGCATACTGCATTGCTTCGTTTTCGGCGAAATTCGGATTTTCATAGATTTTTTTTGCTTCTACTGCGCCGGACATAAGTTCGTTTATGTCAATTCCGGCGGCGGCAATGGGAAGAAGTCCGACCGGAGTCAAAACGGAAAATCTTCCGCCGATATCATCCGGAACAACGAAGGTTTCCCAGCCTTCTTTATCCGCAACAGCTTTGAGGGTACCTCTTGCTCTGTCGGTGGTGCAATAGATTCTTTCCTTCGCGCCGTCTTTTCCGTATTTCTTTTCAAGAAGTTCGCGGAAGAAGCGGAAAGCGATTGCCGGTTCCGTTGTGGTACCGGATTTTGAAATTACGTTAACGGAAAAATCTTTATCTTCACAGATTTCCGCAATTTCGGCCATATAGTCCGGGCTTAAGTTACAGCCGGCAAAATAAATTTCCGGGCCGTCCTTGTAGATTCTGTTTCTGAGAGGAGAAGTGCAAAGTTCGATAACCGCTCTTGCGCCGAGGTAGGAACCGCCGATTCCGATTACGACAAGCACTTCGCTTTGTTTTCTTATTTTTTCCGCGGCGGAAATGATTCGGGAAAATTCTTCCCTGTCATATTCCTCCGGAAGCTCCACAAAACCGGTAAAATCGTTTCCCGCGCCGGTTTTTGTCAAAAGGGTGCGGTGGGCTTCTTCGGCTTTTTTTGCTTTTGCGGAAAATTCCTCTTCGGAGATAAAGTCTTTCAGATACCGAAAATCAAGCTTCGGCATTAGGACACCTCCTGAATAATGATATTATCCTATGTAATATAATACCGCAAAACGCTTATTTTTGCAAGTGGCAAAGGGCCGAAATCTTGCGGATTGGAAAATTTTTTCATTTTGTTGAAAAAGCTTCGAGAAAAAGTATTTTAAGCGCGGCGCCGAAGCTCATTTTTTCAACCGCTTCCTTTGCGATTATGTTATAACTTCCGATTTCTCCTCCGCCGAGGGAAACGGTTACTTTTCCGATAACCTGGCCTTTTTCGACCGGTGCCTCAAGGCTTTCGGAAAGTTCGACCTTTTGTTCAACAAGCTCTTCCTGGCCTTTCGGGAGAAGGTAGGTTTCCGGTTCTTCAAAAACCGGCGTTACAAAATCGGAAACCCCTTTTGAAACCGGAACTTCAAAAAGTTCCTCCGTCGGCGGTTTTGGTTTTACAACGGCAAAATTTGCGAAACCATAATCAAGAAGTTTTCTTCCTGCGGCAAAACGTTCGTTGGTATTCGGTGAACCGAGGGTTACGGAAACAAGTTCCATTCCTCCCCTTTCCGCAGAAGCCGCAAGACAGCACCCCGCTTCATCGGTGGAACCGGTTTTAAGTCCGGTGCAGCCTTTATAAAACCGCACCAGCTTATTTGTGTTGGTAAGTTCCGTTTCGCCGTTTCTGAGGCTATCCATCCAGACGGTTGAATAATCTTTTATTTTTTCATGAGAAAGAAGCGCGGCAGACATTTTTGCTATATCTCTTGCTGTTGAAACATGACCTTCCGCATCAAGTCCGGTGCAGTTTTTGAAAACGGTGTTTTCCATTCCGAGTTCAGCCGCTTTTTTGTTCATAAGTTCCACAAAGGCTTCCTCACTGCCCGAAACCGCTTCCGCAAGGGCAACGCTTGCGTCGTTCGCGGAAGCGATTGCCGCCGCTTTCAAAAGTTCGTTAACGGTAAAAACTTCTCCCGGTTCAAGCCAAATCTGGCTTCCGCCCATGGAACAGGCATGTTCGCTGGCGGTAACTTCCGTTTCAAAAGAAAGTTTTCCGCTTTCGATTGCCTCCATTACGAGAAGGAGAGTCATTATCTTTGTTATTGAAGCCGGAGGCATTTGTTTATCCGCTTCATATTCAAAAAGAATCCTTCCGGTGGAGCGTTCGATAAGAATTGCGGATTTAGCGGAAACGCTTATTCCGTCAGCAAAAGCCGTTGCCGAAAAACAGAAAACAAGGCAGAGCGCAAGAACAAGAGAAACGATTTTTTTCATTTTTTCACCCTTTTTCAAAAAGAAAGTTTTTGATATTCTTATTCGCAAAAAGAGCAAAAAATGCGCTTTTTCTGTAACAAAAAGAACCGTTTTTTCATAGGATATCATACAAAACTTCAAAAAAAGGAGCGTTTTTGAATGAGAAAGCAAAAGGCAGTTTTTCAAAACCCTTTTTTCTTTTTTGCGGCAGGATTTTTTATTGGACTTTTTGTAAAATTTCTTCCGCTTTTCTTTATTCTTATGCTTCTTTTTCTGGTTGCTGGCGGAATCTCAAAATGTTTTTCCCGTTGACGGAGGTGTTTGTTTTTATGAAAATCGTTGTTATGAACAGCCCGAAATTTCTTGCGCCTTTTTTGAGAATGATTTTTAAAATCGGAAGAGAAAATTAAAAAAACGCGGCTTTTTTAGCCGCGTTTTTTATCGCTATAGATTATTTGCAAAAGCTTTCAACATATTTGTTGATGCAGTAATCGATAATGCGTTTTGCTTCTTCTGCGTTGCAAACTTCGTCAACAACGGTCTGTTTGTTTTCAAGAGCTTTATAAACTTCGAAGAAATGCATCATCTCGCTGTAGATATGTGCGGGAATTTCGGAGATATCGTTATATCCATTATAAGTAGGATCATCGAAAGGAACGGCGATGATTTTTTCATCGGCGGCGCCGTTATCGGTCATTTTGATAACGCCGATGGGTTTGCAGCGAACAAGGGTCATGGGATAGATATCTTCGGAGCAAAGAACAAGAACGTCAAGAGGGTCACCGTCATCCGCAAAAGTTCTCGGAATAAAACCATAGCTTGCGGGATAATGGGTTGAAGTATAAAGAACGCGGTCAAGTTTTAAAAGTCCGGTTTCTTTATCGAGTTCATATTTGTTTTTGCTGCCTTTGGGGATTTCGATAAGACCAACGAAATCGTCGGGTCTTACTCTTTTCGGGGAAAGATCATGCCAGATATTCATACTATATATTCTCCTTTTCGGTTATTTATTTTCCATTTCTTTAAGAATTTTAAGCTGTATTGGAATTGCACAAAGAAGCGTTCCGATATCAGCAATCGGTTGGGCAAGCTGGATTCCGGTTACGCCGATGAGTCCGGAAAGAATGAGCACCGCCGGAATGAAGAAAAGTCCCTGTCTTGCGGTTGCAAGAAAAGTTGCCGGAACGGTTCTTCCTATAACCTGGGTCATCATATTGCTGAGGACTATCCAGCTGTGGGTGACAAAAGTTATGCACTGAAGCCGAAGAGCAAAGCTTCCGATTTCTATTACGTCCGGGTCGTCACGGAAAAGAGCAATCAGTTCCGGAGCAAAGATAAAGCCCGCAGAGGCAATTATCAGCAGAAAAACCGCCGAAACTTTTACGCAGAAATAAAAGCCTTCCTTAACTCTTTTATAAAGTCCCGCTCCGTAATTGAAGCCGCAGAACGGCTGGAACCCTTGTCCGAAACCTATCATTGTTGAAGCGCCGAACATTGCGATTCGCTGAACAACGCCCATGGCGGCTATAACAGCATCGCCGAAAGGACCGGCGGCATGGTTAAGGGAAATTGTTGCAACGGAGGCAAGTCCCTGCCTTGCAAGGGAAGGAAAACCTCCGCCGAAGATATCTTTATAGTACCTCCATTTAAACTGGATGTTCGAGATACGGAGTTTTATGCTTCCTCTTTTCTGCATTCCGTAGAGAAGAACGCAGAAGCTTACAAACTGGCTTATTACCGTTGCGTAACCCGCTCCGGCAATTCCCATATCAAAGGTGAAAATCAAAAGCGGATCAAGGGCGATGTTGAGCACAGAACCGAAGGTTATTCCCACCATTGCGTAGGAAGCGTTTCCCTGGAAACGGAGCTGGTTATTGAGCACAAACGAAGTTGTTATCCATGGAGCGCCGAGAAGTATCGCCTTCAGATATGCAACGGTATAAGGTAAAATCGTTTCGGTCGAACCGAGAAGATAGGCAAGTTCTTCGATGAAAAGTTCGCCGATTATCATTATAACCGTTCCGGCGGCAAAAGCGGAAGCAAAACCCGTTGCGGCCATTTTTTCCGCTTCCGGATAGTTCTTTTTTCCAAGTTCACGGGATATGTAGTTTCCGCTTCCGTGGCCGAAGAAAAAGCCCACAGCCTGGATTATCGCCATCATTGAAAAAACAATTCCAACCGCTCCGGTTGCGGAATTGCTTTTAAGCTGACCGACAAAAAAAGTATCCGCCATGTTGTAAAACGAAGTTACAAGCATGCTGATTATACAGGGCACCGCAAGCTTTGCGATAAGCCCGCCGACGGGTTCTTCTGTCATCCGCCGGAATTTTTCTTCCTGTGTTTCAGCCATTTTCTTTATCAAGTTCCCATTCTTTTATCTGTTTTGCTTCTTCATACATCATGCAGTAGCTTTTATGGCGGCTTTCGGGGATTATTTCTTCCTTAACCGCTTCAAGCACCGCGCAGCCTTTTTCGGAAACGTGGCTGCAGCCGGTAAATTTACATTTAAGCAAATACGGTTCGAACTCCCGGAAGCAATATTGGAGTTCGTTTTTGCGGATTATTCCCACCCTTTCCATTTCGATTGCGGAAAATCCGGGAGTATCCGCGACCCAGCCGCCGGTTTCGAGTTCAAAAAGTTCCGTATGGCGGGTGGTGTGTCTTCCTCGGCCCAGCTTTTTGCTGATTTCGGCGGTTGAAAGGCAAAGTTCCGGGAAAATATCGTTCAGCAAACTTGATTTTCCTGCTCCGGAGTTTCCGCAGAAAGCGCTTATTTTTCCTTTGAGCATGGAATAAACTTCTTCGGTTCCTTCGTGCTCAAGCGCGCAGACTTCATAAACTCTGAAGCCTGCTTTGCGGTAAATTTCCGAATAGGGCTTTGGATCCGCAAGGTCGCATTTTGTGAAAACGATCACCGGTTCAACTCCCTGCTGTTCCGCAACGGCAATAAGCTTATCCATAATAAGAATGTTCGGCGCAGGTTCCGCGACGGAAACCACCATTACAAGCTGGTCGAGATTGGCAAGAGGCGGACGGACAAGGGAATTTTTCCGTTCATGGATTTCATGGATATATCCTTTTTCGTTCGGAAGAACGGAAATTGTTACCCTGTCGCCGACAAGAGGAGATGTTTCGCGTTTTCTGAAAACGCCCCTTGCCCTTGTTTCAAAAGTTTTTTCGCCCGAGCGGACATAATAAAATCCGCCGGTGGCTTTTATGATAAGACCTTCCGCTTTGGGAAGGTCTTTTTCTTCAAGTTCGTTTATTTCTTCTTTGTTTTTACGTTCCTTCAAAGTTCATCAGCCTCCGAAATTTTCGGAATTATCCGCAACGACCATGGAAGTTCTTTCGGCAAAGTTTACGGAATACGCTCTGTAAAGAGAATCGTTATAATAGATACTTACCGTTCCCAAACCTTCGCCGAGGACGCTTATGGTCCAGAATTTCTTTTCGGAAGGAACAAGATTTTCACTTATGATGGTTGTTCCGCCAAGAGTTGCTTCCATTTTTACTTCTGTGGAAACATTGGGAAGCGGAATCATAAGTTCAATGCTGTTGGCATTGGTTTCTTTTTCCTTAACAATAGTAAGGCTTATTGTTGTTCCGGAAGAAACGATTGTTCCTTCATCAAGGCTCTGACCGAGGACCTCGGTGCTTTGTCCATCGGCTTCGACTCTGTCAACGCTTCCGATTCTGATTCCTGCGGAGTTAAGAATCATTCTTGCGTCTTCAAGAGTATAACCGATTACTTTCGGAACAGTTGTCATGGTGTTTTCGGCGCCCATGCTTACATAAACAACGACCACCGTTCCGGTATCCACCTGGGTATCGGCTCCCGGTTCGGTTTTTATAACGTAGCCTTCGGGAATTTCGTCATTATATTCGGTTACGGTGTTGAATTCAATTTCATTATCCGTAAGGATTTTGTAAACCTGGTTTTCTTCAAAATTGCGGTAATCGGAAAGGCTGAAATACTGAATTCCGCTGGAAATTTTGACTTTTATTGTTGCGCCTTCCTTAACCACCATTCCGGAATTTACCGACTGGTCATAGATAATATCCTTATCATACTGTTCATGGAAAGAAGAAGATTCCACAACAATATCAAAGCCGGAGTATTTTTTCATAGCTTCGTTTATGTCCATTCCGATAAGCTCCGGCGCGGTTGTATCGGGGACTTCCTCAAAAGGGCGGACCATCGCCATTATTCCGATAACAAAAATGATTGCAACAACGATAAAGGCTATGGTTATACCGGTGAGAACCGGAACAACGGGCGCATTGCGAACCTGTTCATCCTTGATTTTTTTTGTTTTCTTTTTGGTGTTAACAACCTCTTTGGTGATGTTTTCGGTTGCCGGTTCGCTGTATTTATATTCAAAGCTTATGGAAGGATCGCGTTTGAATTCATCAATATCGCGAAGCATTTCTGCCGCGGACTGGTAACGTCTTGCGGGGTCTTTCTGCATTGCGCGAATGGTAATATCCTCAAGTCCTTCCGGAATTTCAGAATTGATCACTCTCGGGCGTTTTGCCTGGCTCTGAATCTGCTTGAGCGCAACGGAAACCGGGCTGTCCGCATCAAAAGGCAAAGTTCCGGTGGTCATTTCATAAAGCATTACACCGATGGAATATATATCGCTTTTTTCGTCGGAAAGTTCACCTTTTGCCTGTTCCGGGCTGATATAATGAACGGAACCTATTGCTTTATCGGTAACGGTATGCTGGCTTGCTCTTGCAAAACGGGCAATTCCGAAGTCCGCAACTTTAATAGTTCCGTCTTCAAGAAGCATGATGTTCTGGGGTTTTATATCGCGGTGAACGATTCCCTTATCGTGGGCGTGCTGGAGAGCGCGAAGAATCTGAACGGTAAAATGAACAGCTTCTTTCCAGCGGAGAACTTTTTGCTGTTCGATATATTCTTTAAGGGTTATACCGTCGATATGCTCCATTACGATATACTGGATATCTTCGTTGAAGCTTACGTCATATACTTTTACAATGTTCGGGTGGGAAAGCACCGCAATTGCTTTTGATTCATTACGAAAGCGGCGGAGAAGTTCATCGTTTCCCATATGCTCATCACGGAGAATTTTTACCGCAACAACGCGGTCATCAATGCTGTCATAAGCTTTATAAACGTTGGCCATTCCGCCCACGCCGATTATTTCTTTTATCTCATAGCGGCCGTCAAGTTTTTTTCCTATATATCTGTCCATCAAAGGCCTCCCGGTTTATCTTGTAATGCAGACAACGGTTATGTTATCCGCGCCGCCCTCTTTTTTTGCGGCATTTATGAGTTTATCAACACATTTTGAATAACCTGCTGATTTTATCATTTCAAAAAGCTGGTCGTTGGAAAAATAGTTGGAAAGTCCGTCGGTACAGACCATTATCGCTTCTCCCTCGTTTATCGGGAATTCGCAGTAATCAAGGTCGATTATGGACATAACTCCGAGCGCTCTTGTTATGAAATGTTTTTTGGGGTGGAACCTTGCTTCGTCGGCGGTTATTTCACCTCTGTCAACAAGAAGCTGGACAACGGAATGGTCTTTCGTAACCTGTTCGATTTTATCGGAAGTGATATGATATGCCCTGCTGTCGCCTGCATGGACGATATGAGCCATTCCGTCGCAAACTATTGCGGCAACTATGGTCGTTCCCATTCCCCTGAGAGAAGGGTCGCGCTGAGAACGGTCGAAAACCGAAACATTTGCCGCGGTAACGGCGGTCTGGAGGATTCTTTTTATGGAATTGTCGCCAAAACCGCTTCCGTAAGCGGCGGTTACGCTGTCGGTAACGATATCGCAGGCGGTTCGGCTTGCGATATTTCCGCCTTTTTCGCCGCCCATTCCGTCACAGACAACGGCAAAAACAGCTTCCTCATCGCCGAGAACTCCGCAGTTAAAATCGTCCTGGTTCATTTCGCGAACATTTCCCACGTCGGTTTTTCCGTAAGCTTTAAGCATATCATTCTTCACCTCTTTTTCCTAATCCTTTAAAATTGCGGAACCAATAGTTCCAGGCCCTTCCTATGCGCCAGTTATCAAAACCTTTTACAACAAGGCGGGCAACTTCATTCGGAGGTTCCGGAGTTTTGTATTTTTCCTTCCGGATACTTCCGGCCATTTTTATATATTCGACTACGTGATACAAAACTTTTCGCCTCCTTTCAAAAAAAGAAAAAGATACCTATTTAGATTATTGTATATCTAATTGCTTTATATGTCAAATTTTATTCAGAAAGAGTTCCGCCGGCTTCGGTTTTTATCGTTGTTCTTCGAAGCTGACCGCAGGCAGCGTTGATATCGCTTCCGAGTTCGCGGCGGATCGTTGCGTTCTGTCCGTTATCGTTAAGAAGTTTTGCAAAAGCTTCGACAGATTCGCGCTTTCCGCGTTTATATCCGGTTTCATTGACTTTGTTGACCGGAATAAGGTTAACGTGGGCGCCCATTCCTTTAAGGAGTTTTATAAGCTCCATTGCGTGTTCCGGCTGATCGTTTACCCCATCGATAAGCGCATATTCAAATGAAATACGGCGGCCGGTTATATCAAAATAATCACGGCAGGCTTTTATGAGTTCATCAATTGGCCAGCGTTTTGCAACGGGCATTGTTCTTCTGCGGATCTCATCATTCGGTGCATGGAGCGAAACGGAAAGAGTGAGCTGGAGCTTTCTTTCCGCAAGTTTATAAATTTTATCGACCAATCCGCAGGTTGAAAGTGAAATATGCCTCATTCCGAGGTTGAAACCGCCTTCGGATGTAAGAATTGTGAGGAAATCCATTACGTTATCGAAGTTATCGAGAGGCTCGCCGATTCCCATAAGAACAAGGGAAGCGATTTTTTCGCCGTGTTCTTCCGCATCCTTTGCGGCAAGATAAACTTCGGAAAGCATTTCGGACGGAGTGAGGTTTCTGCAAAGTCCCGTAAGGGTTGAAGCGCAAAAAGTGCAGCCCATTCTGCAGCCGCACTGGGTGGAAATGCAAAGGCTTCCACCGCGCTTATAGGACATTCTTACGCCTTCAACATGTTCGCCATCCTCAAGGCGGAAAAGATATTTAACCGTTCCGTCAAGTTTTGAAACAAGTCTGCGTTCAATGGTCACCTTTGCAAGAGAATATTCGGAAGCAAGTTTTTCGCGCAAAGCTGCCGAAAGGTTCGTCATTTCGGAAAAATCGGTCACCCTTTTTTCGTGGAGCCAGGAATAGATCTGTTTTGCGCGGAAAGAAGGCTGGCCCATGGCTTTTACCTCTTCACAGAGCTGTTCGTATGTAAGCGAGCGCAGATCCTTCATCATTTAACTTCCTTTCTGAGTTTTGCAAAATAGAAGCCGTCGGAATTGATTTCTCCGGGCATAAGAGTTACTGAATATCCGTCTTTTGAATATTTTTGGAGTTCTTCCGGAAGTTTTTCCGGAACAAGTCCGTCTTCTTCGATAAGGCGTTTTACTACCTGCTCGTTTTCCTCTTTTGAAAGGGTGCAGGTGGAATAAATCATCGTTCCTCCTTCGGCAAGATACTTTGCGGAAGTTGAAGCGATTTTGTATTGGATTTTCGGAAGAGCCGCAATTTCCGCAGGGTCTTTGAAGCGTATCTCCGGTTTTCTTCGGATTACGCCAAGGCCGGAACAGGGCACATCGCAGAGGATTCTGTCAAAAGTTCCCATGAGTTCATTAAAAACCGTTGCGTCATTTGTCCTTGCGGAAACGATGCTCAAGCCAAGGCGTTCCGCGCCGTTTTTAATAAGACCGACGCGTTTTACGTGAAGGTCGCAGGCGACGATTTCGCCTTCGTTTTCCATAAGCTGGGCAACGGTAAAGGTTTTTCCGCCGGGAGCGGAACACACATCGAGCACCAGCTCTCCTTTTTGAGCACCAAGAGCTTTTGCGCAAAGCTGGCTTGAAATATCCTGGACATGGAAAAGACCTTTTTTATAAGCTTTAGTGCTTTGGGGGGCGGCAGAATATATTCTTACCGCGTCCGGAACCTCTTCAACGAGCACCGCTTTTATATTTTCTTCCGCAAGCGTGCTCAAAAGCTCTTCCTCATTGGTTTTAAGTGTATTGACTCTTGCAAAAATCGGAACGGAACCGAGAGATTCGCGCAGGGCGGTTTCGGTTTTTTCATCGCCGTATTCATTGCACCATTTTTTACAGAGCCAGATCGGTGCGGAATATTCCGCGGAAAGGCGGCCGATTTTATCCATTCTTGAAAAATCGAACTGTTTTCCGTTGCGGATAAAAGCGCGCATTATTCCGTTAACATAGCCGGAAGCTTTTCCGCAGCCGAGCTGCTTTACCGCTTCAACGGTTTCGTTGGCGGCGGCCATATCCGGAACGGAATTCATATAGATAAGCTGATAAAAACCTATTCTCAGACATTCGAGAACCGCGGGTTCAAGTTCCTCAAGGGGTGTTTTTGAATATTTTTTTATGATTTTATCAAGAGTTATCCGGCGTTCAAGAACACCGTAGAAAAGTGCGGAAACGAATGCCTTGTCACGGTGCTCAAGCTGAGCACCGGAAAGGAGCGCATCGAGCACGATATTTGAAAAACCGCCTTCGCCGACTCTTAAAAGAGCCTTGACTGCGAGTGTTCTTGTGTTTGCCATAAGTTAAAAACTCCTTCTTGTTAAAAAAATCAATCTCTTCTTCTGCCGCCGAAAATAAGAATCAGACGAAGAAGCTGGGCAAGAGAAGAAACAAGCGCCGCAACATAAGTAAGAGCCGCAGCTTTGAGCACCTTTTTTGCTCCGGTTATTTCTTCGCCGTAAAGGATTCCGCTTGATTCAAGGGTTCTTATCGCCCTTCCGGAAGCATCAAATTCCACCGGAAGAGTTACAAGCTGGAAGATTGCAAGAGTTGAAAAAAGGAGGATTCCTACGTTGACAAGGGCTTGTGAAGAAAAGAGAAAACCGACCATGATTATCGGAAGATAAAGCCAGGAACCTATCTGGGTTACCGGAATTATCATTTCGCGAATCCTTATCGGAGCATAGTTGACCGCATGCTGGACCGCGTGACCCGCTTCATGCGCGGCAACGCCTATTGCGGCAATTGAAGTGCTGTTATAAACGCTGTCGGAAAGATTTATGGTTTTGTTTCTCGGGTTGAAGTTATCGGAAAGATGTCCGGAAACATGGCGAATCTGTACGTCATAGATTCCGTTCTGCTGAAGAATATATTCCGCCGCCTGGGCACCGGTCATTCCTCTCATGGTTCCGATTTGGCTGTATTTCTGAAAATTCGTGTTTACCTGGCTTTGCGCCCAAAGGCCGAACAAAAGCGCATGAATAATCAAAATGAAATAATAAATATCAAAACCGTAAAACATTACTGTTCACCTCTTTATTATTTTCCGAATTTGGTTCCTTTAAGAAGGCGTCTTCCGCGGATAAAATCCGCGCCGGACATTTTATTTTTTCCCTCGGGCTGAACGGTTATGAGTTCAATCGCGCCGTTTTTTGTTCCGACGATGAAGCGTTTTTCATCAAGAAGAGTTCCTTCTTCACCGGAAAAACCTTCGACCGCTTTTGCTTCATGGATTTTTATGGATTTTCCGTCAAGGAAGGTATATGCCATGGGCCAGGGGTTAAGTCCGCGGACAAGGTTATGGATCTCTTCGGCGGTTTTTCCGAAATCGATTTCGCCCATTTCCTTTTTGAGCATCGGAGCATATGTTGCTTCTTCCTCGTTCTGGGGTTCGGCTTTAACCTCTCCGTTATCAAAAAGTTCAAGGGTTTTTTCGATAGATTTTGCGCCGAGTTCCGCCATTCTGTCGAAAAGTTCACCGGCGGTTTCGTCTTCGCCTATGGGAAGTTCGAACTTCATTATCATATCGCCGGTATCCATTCCTTCCGCCATATACATGGTGGTGATTCCGGTAACCTTGTCGCCGTTTATTACGGACCACTGGATAGGTGCGGAACCTCTGTATTTCGGAAGAAGGCTTCCGTGAACGTTTACGTTTCCGAGGGGCGCAACGTCGAGGATATCCTTCGGAAGGATTTTTCCATAGGCGGCAACAACGGTGAGATCCGGTTTAAGCTCCTGCATAATTTTGAGAGCTTCGCCGTCCCGGAGTTTTGCTGGCTGGAAAACTGGAATATCATGTTCCATTGCAACGACTTTTGTTGCGGTAGGCATTATAATCTGTTTTCTGCCGACGGGTTTATCCGGCTGGGAAAAAACGCCGACTACGTTTCTTCCGGTATCAATAAGTCTTTTGAGAATCGCTGCGGCAAAATCCGGTGTTCCCATAAAGACGATTCGCATATCTTTCATTATTATTCCTCACCTTTTTCGATGGTAATATCTTTTGCAAGATCAACGAAACAAACGCCGTTGAGGTGGTCGATTTCGTGGCAGAAAGCTCTTGCTTTAAGCTCTCTTCCGCTTATTTCAAATTCTTCGCCGAAACGGTTCTGGGCGCGAACTGTTACGGCAAGAGGTCTTGTAACGGTTCCCCATTTTCCCGGGAAGGAAAGGCAGCCTTCGTTTCCGGTCTGTTCGCCCGCGGTTGCAACGATTTTCGGGTTGATGAGTTCAATCACGCCGTCTTCATCATAGCAATCGACGATGCATACTCTTCTCATGATTCCAACCTGGGGGCCTGCGATGCCGACGCCGTCGGCTTCGTGCATGGTTTCCGCCATATCGTCAAGAAGAGTCCATAGTTTTTCGTCAAATTTTTCAACAGGGCGGCAAACTTTTCTGAGAATCGGGTCGCCGTCTTTAACTATATTTCTGAGTGCCATTTTATTTTTTTCACCTTTCCTCTTAATTTATATCATAGGGGTCAGCCATGACCTCGGTTTTAACAAATTCTTTATTTTTTGAAAACTCTTTCAAAGTTTCGCCCATGGTTTCAAAAAAAGCCATATCCGGGCGATATTTTACAATAAGCTTCCAGCGCCATTTGTCCGCAATTTTTGCAACGTGGGAAGGAGTCGGGCCAAGAATCCTTATCGGAATTCCGGTTTTCGCAACCTTTTCTTCAAGAAGTTTTGAAAAAGCGGCGGCGGCTTCCCTTGTTTGTTTTTCATTCGTTCCGGAAAAGAGGACCGAACCCATTGAACAAAAGGGCGGATAGAGCATAACCTTTCGGTTTATAATTTCGTCCTCATAGAACATTCTGTAATCCTGGGCGCAGGAACGTTCGATAACGCTGTGTTCCGGAGAATGGGTCTGGATATATGCCCTTCCGGAAAGCTTTGCTCTTCCGCATCTTCCGATAACCTGGGTCAGAAGGCTGAACGTTCTCTCATAGCTCCGGTAATCTCCGCCGTAAAGGCTCATATCCGCCGCAAGAACGCCAACCAGCGTTACGTTAGGGAAATCCAAGCCTTTTGCGACCATCTGGGTTCCGACCATGATATCATATTTTCCTTCGGCAAAATCCGCAAAATGTTTATCGTGGCTGAATTTCGCCATTGTTGTATCAAGGTCCATTCGAAGGATTCTTGCTTTTGGGAACTGCGCCTGAATTTCGTCCTCGACCTTTTGTGTTCCGCAGCCGGAATACATAACGTATTCACTTCCGCAGGAATCACATTTAACGGTCATCGGTTCGCTGTGTCCGCAATAATGGCACATAAGCCTTCCGTTTGCCCGGTGATAGATAAGCGGAATATTGCATCTCGGACATTCTTTTACGGTACCGCATTCTGCGCATCTTGCGATGGTGTTATATCCTCTGCGGTTCATAAGGAGAATGGACTGCTGTCCGTTATCAAGGTTATATTGGATATCCTCCGCAAGAACTTCGCTTAAAACTCCCGTTCTCCCGGAAAGGATTTCGTTTTTCATATCAACTATGACCGATTCCGGAAGCTTTGCGCCGCCGTATCTTTCGGTCATTTCAAAAAGGGCGATTTTTCCTTTCTTCGCTTTATAAAAAGTTTCTATCGAAGGTGTTGCGGAAGCAAGAAGAAGGGGTATTCCGAGTTTTTTGCTTCGGAAAGCGGCGGCATCTCTTGCGTGGAATCTGGGAGAGCGGTCGGATTTATAGCTCTGTTCCTGCTCCTCGTCCATAATTATGAGTCCGAGTTCCTTTGCCGGAGCAAAAACCGCGGAACGGGTTCCGACGATTATTCTTGCTTTTCCGGAAGCTATACGTTTCCATTCGTCGATTCTTTCTCCCGCGGAAAGGGCGGAATGTACCACCGCGACGGAATCTCCGAAATAAGAGAAAAACTTTGTCATCATCTGGGGAGTGAGGGAAATTTCCGGCACCATCAGGATGACCTGTTTTCCTCTTTCGATTTCCCTTTGTATGAGCTTAATAAAAACCTGGGTTTTTCCGCTTCCGGTAACGCCGAAAAGAAGAGCGGTGCTTCCCTTTTTGTCTTCGCAGAGTTTTGAAATTCCGTCGAATGCTTTTTGCTGTTCTTCGGAAAGAACTATGCTTTCCGGGTCGGTTCTTTTATAATTTTCTTTATAAGGTTTTCGGAAAGTTTCCTGCTCAAAAAATTCAAGAACGCCTTTTTTCTCAAGAGTTTCGACAACCGCTTTTCCTGCGGAGGTAAAATATCCGATTTCCTTTACGCAGGCGCAGCCGACTTCCGAAAGAAATTCGAGCACTTCTTTTTGCTTCGGGGTCGGCTTTTTGAGCATTGAAGAACCCTGCTCATTGAGTTCGGCCTCTTTTTCGGAAATGCGGACCATTTTTTCGGTTTCGTCGCCGATTTTGCGTTTTGTGCTTTCTTCTTTTCGAAGAAGTCCTTTTTCCGCCATGGAATCGATAAATGCCGAATCCGAAAAGCCAAAAGCTTTGTTTATATTTTCGCCCTCGGCGCCGTTCTTTTTCTTCCTGAGCCAGTTTATAATCCGCTGTTCCTCTTCGTTTTCGGATTCGCCGTTTGCGAAATATTTATAAACAGGCTTGAAATTGAGCCCCGGAGGAAGCATTGCCTTAACCGCTTCGAAAAGCGGACAAAAGGTCGTTACCGCAAGATATTTTGCAAGTTCCGTAAGTTCTTCGGAAATTACCGGTTCTTCATCGAGAAGAAAAGCGATTTCCTTTATTTTTTTCGGGTCGCCTTCCGGTTCTTCCGAAAGGGAAAAGACCATTCCCTGGCGTTTTTTTCCGCCGGCGCCGAAAGGAACCATTACCCGGCAGCCGGGTTTTATTTTTCCGGAAAATTCCGCCGGAACGGAATAATCAAAAAGTTTATCAAAGCCGAAAGCGGCTTTATCGATTGCTATTTTTGCGAACATAACAAAGCCCCTTTCGTAATTTGCCTCCCTTGCCTAAAGGGATGGGAACCGTTGCCGTATGGCACGGTGGAGGGATTCTTTTTTCGGATTTCCGGCATAAATTCAGCCGGACAGGGTTACAATCCCTCAGTCGCCTTCGGCGACAGCTCCCTTTGCACAAGGGATCCTTTTTTAGGAAAGATCCATATCGTCGAGATAGAGATATCCGTTTGTTGCGATAAAATCTTTTCTTCCCTGAAGGTTATCGCCGAGGAGAAGATCGAACATTTCCGAAGTTGCGGAAGCTTCGCTCGGAGTTACCTTTATGAGGCGGCGGGTTTCCGGATTCATGGTGGTGAGCCACATCATATCCGGTTCGTTTTCACCAAGACCTTTTGAACGCTGGACGCTATATTTTGCTTTTCCGAGTTTTTCGGTAATGCGTGTCTTTTCGTCCTCCGTATATGCAAAATAGGTATCGTCCTTGCAGGTTATTTCATAAAGCGGAGATTCCGCAATATAGACGTAGCCTTCTTCGATAAGGGTTGGAGTAAGGCGATAAAGCATTGTAAGAATAAGGGTACGGATCTGGTAACCGTCAACGTCCGCATCGGTGCAGATTACAACTTTGTTCCAGCGGAGGTTTTCGATATCAAAGGAGGAAAGTTCCTTGTTTGCCTTGCTCTTTACTTCAACTCCGCAGCCGAGAACTTTGAGAAGGTCGGTGATGACATCGCTTTTGAAAATTTTGTCGTAGTCCGCCTTGAGGCAGTTGAGGATTTTTCCTCGGACGGGCATTATTGCCTGGAACTCGGAATCTCTTCCCTGCTTACATGCGCCGAGAGCGGAATCGCCCTCTACGATATAAATTTCGCGGCGGCTTGTATCTTTGGTTCGGCAATCGACAAACTTCTGAACTCTGTTTGTCATATCCATTGTTGCGGTAAGTTTCTTTTTAAGATTCTGGCGGGTTTTTTCTGCGTTTTCGCGGCTGCGCTTGTTGATAAGAACCTGTTCCGCAACTCTTACCGCATCGTCCGGATTTTCGATGAAGAAAACTTCAAGCTGGTGCTTGAGAAAATCCGTCATGGCTTCGGCGATGAATTTGTTGGTGATTGCCTTTTTTGTCTGGTTTTCGTAAGAAGTCTGGCTTGAGAACGAGGAGGAAACAAGGATAAGGCAGTCCTCAACGTCCTGGAAGCTTATTTTGCTCTCGTTTTTGAGATATTTGTTGTTCGCTTTGAGGTAAGCGTCAATCTGGCTTACAAAGGCGGATTTTACCGCTTTTTCCGGAGAGCCGCCGTGTTCAAGGTGGCTGGAGTTATGGTAATATTCAATTGCCTTTACTTTGTTGGAAAAGCAGCATGCGATCTGCATTTTTACTTTATATTCCGGTTTATCCTCGCGGTCGCGTCCGGTTCTTTCGCCCTGCCAGAACTGGGTTCCGGTGAGGACAGCTTCTTCCCCGGCGATTTCTTTGACGTAGTCGCTTATTCCGTTTTCATAAACATATTCATAAGTTTCGAATCCGCCGGTAAGTTTCTGGTCGCGAAGGACAAAAATTATTCCGGTGTTGACTACCGCCTGGCGTTTAATAACTTCCTGGTACCATTCAAGGGGAATTGCGGTATCGGTAAAAACTTCGTGGTCGGGTTTCCAGCGGATTTTTGAACCGGTTTTGCGTTTTGTTGTCGCTTCTTTGGTAAGTCCGCCGACGTTTTCGCCTTTTTCAAAATGGAGCTTATAGATAAAACCGTCGCGGCAGATTTCCGCATCCATCCATTCGGAGGAATATTGGGTTGCGCAAAGGCCGAGACCGTTAAGACCGAGGGAAAATTCATAATCTCCGGCGCTTTCATATTTTCCGCCGGCATAAAGTTCGCAGAAAAGAAGTTCCCAGTTATAGCGCTGTTCGTTATTGTTCCAATCAACCGGGCATCCGCGGCCGAAGTCTTCGACCTCGGTGGAACCGTCGTTATAGCGTGTTACGATTATTTTTTCGCCGTAACCCGCTCTTGCTTCATCTATGGAGTTGGATATAATTTCGAAAGCGGCGTGTTCACAGCCTTCGATTCCGTCGGAACCGAAAATTACCGCAGGGCGCTTTCTTACCCTTTCGGCGCCGTTTAATGTCTTTATGCTTTCGTTCGTATATTCTTCGCGTTTCTTTGCCATTTTTTCCTCCGGTACATAAAATTCCAAGTTATATTATATAACTTTTCCCGGCGATTTTCAATTAATATTATATTAATAATATAAATAAAAAAAGCGCCCGCAAAGCGGGCGCAATTTTTTTACCAGCGGATATATTCCTCGTCAACATAAATAACATATTTTCCATCAATATAAAATCCCACTGTGTTATGGTATTCGCTTATATGAATAGACGTAAATTTTTCCTTTTCAAGAACCTCTTTGGCATTGGAGCCCGCTTCTACACCATTTGTTACAAGGCAATGGTCCTTCCAGCCTTCGATAAGAATATCTTCGATTCTTATTCTTTTTCCGGTTTCGGTTTCAAAAAGAAGATAGTCGGAATAGGGATATTCGTCCGACCTCACAAAGGTTCCGGAATTCCCTTCGCTGTATTCATAAACGGTCATAGGTATGCTTCCGACAAAAATATATTTTCCTCCAAGGTCTGAAACAGAGGTATCCGCCCACCAAAAAACTTCTTCAATAAGTTTGTCTTCATAACCGAGGTCACGGAAATAATTCATCACAGCATCATGGTTATAATATTTTTTAACAAAAGATTCAATCTGTTCATTGATTACTTTTGCTGTGGGATATGAATCTTCCGGAAGAAGAGCATATGAAAAATATCTGCCGTTTTCGTTTTCATCGGAATAGAGGTAAATCCATTTATGGTTTATCTCTCTGAAATTTTTCAGAGAGATTATTTCGGAATCCGCAAAAACTCCTTCCATTTCTTTCGGCTGTTCGGTGACCAAAATCCCTTCCGGAAGGGTTTTGAAATCGATATAAACTCCTTCCGCAAAATAAGGATTTCCGCAATCGAAATAAATTCCGTCCGGAGTTATGCTCCAGCCGTCTTTCGGAAGACTGGCGAAATCCGCTTTCATTTCATAGGAATAGTATGCATCAACCTTTTCCTGGGATTTTCCGGAAATATATTTATTGAGCGCTTCGGCAATATCGGTTCCCTCATAGAAAAGGTCGCTCGGTTCAAGGCGCTTTTTGCTTTCGATATCCCAAAAAGCGGTTTTTGTTGCGTAATAATGGTCATATCCGTCCTGGACATTATAACCGTATTTAAGCGAAACCGCCGCCCAGATAATACCGTTTTTTGCTCTTATTTTTACGCTGCAGGGCTGTTGGAGATTTCTTGTTTCCCAACTTGTGTAATAAGGCACCGCAGAAAAAGCCGACCATTCTTCGTTGCCTTTTTTTGATTCGATATATTTTTCGTATTCATCAAGTTTTTCTTCAAGCTCGCCGTAACTTTCAAGAAGAAAAGCATTTATTTCATTTTCAAGGTCTTTGTCCGCAAGAAAATCAATAACGCATCTTCCGTCCTTCCATACAAGCGGAAGATCCGGGTTCGCACTGTAAAAACTTTCTCCTTTTTGTTTTGCGGCATATTCGAAGCTTGCAAGCTTTTCCTTCGGTTTTTCGATTCCGGTTCCGACTGCTTCAAATTTTTCGATTTCCGCTTCTGAATAATCAAAACCGATATCGCGCATGGTAACGTAGCCGGCTTTTGCGGCGGCAAGCTGGCCTTCGTCGGAAATTATCCATTCAACAAGCTTCCGGACGGGAGAATTTTCCGGTTCGTTCGCTCTGAAAATTGCGTAGCTGTTTCCCAAAAGGGGATATTCGCCCTTTGCCATGCTGTTTTTGTTGACTTCGGCTCCGTCAACTTTGATAAATTTTATCTCGTCGCCGTTTCCGTACATATCCGCCGCATAGGTATAGACGGAATAGCCGATAGCGTTTTCCGCGTTATCGTTTACTGCAATAACGTCCATAAGACCCACCATTGAACCGGGTCTTCTTTCTTTGGGAGCATCCATAAGCGGAACTTCGCCCATGAAATCTATCATATAGTTCTGGCTTCCGGAATCGGTGTTGCGCTGATAGGCAATAATTTCGGCGTTTTTGCCTCCGACTTCCTTCCAGTTTGTGATTTCGCCGGAATATATCTTTCGAAGTTCTTCCTGAGTCAGTTCATCGACCGGGTTTTCCGCATTGACGACAAAGACAAAGCCTTCATAAGCAACGGGAACCGCTTCGAGTTCTATTCCAAGTTCCTTTGCGCGCTCCCATTGGTAATCCGAAAGATCAACGCTGAAAATCATATCAACGTCGCCGGAAAGAAGGCTGTTGAAAGATTCCCACGTTGTGGTATGTCTAACGTCGCCGGTGGCTTCTTCAATTGTCTTTCCGAAAATTGCGGCGCGGATTCCCGCTTCAAGCGGAATCAGCGAAGTGGAACCGTCAATTTCCGGAAAATCCTCCCGGAGATAGGAAAGATGTTCCGGACCGGTTTCTTCCGGGGTTTCCGGTTCTTCTGCCGAAGGAACAAAAGGAAGGCTGAATTCCGCGCCGATTATAAAAGTTTCGCCGGAAACAACTGTTTTAATAATCCTGTATTCACCTTCCGGAAGTTTTCCGTAGATCCATAAATAATCTCCATTCCAGGTTCTGCTTTCACCCGGTTCAAGGATAAAAGCCGGCTCGGTAAAAACTATTTCATCGGCAATATATTCAAGATTATACCATTTTCCTTCATTTTTGAACTGAACCGAAAAATCTTCGCTGAAAATAACTTCATTTTCGGAAATATTTTTTATTTCTACCGAAATCCCTGCGTCAAAAGCATTCAGAACACGCATTTTTGCCGGAGAATTTTCATCCGGAATCCGGGTTGCTTCGGTTTTTGGAATTTTTTCATTATACTCAATTTCCGCTTCCGTTTCTTCCGGAACTTTTGAGCACGCGGTTAAAACCATGAGCATCGCAAGAACCAGCGCAAAAAACTTTTTCACAAAGACGCCCCCCCTTTTTGTTATTTTCAGCTTTATTTTAACCTATGATAAATTGCTGCGCAAGGGTGATTCTTTCAGCCTCGGCGCCGCCTTTTTCATAAATGCTGAAATGTTTTACAATGCGGTATCTTCCCTCCGGAAGTTTTCCGTAGATCCTGCTGATATTATCTCCCCAGGTGCAGGAATTTTCTTTTTCAAGAACGTAAGCAACTTCGATAAATGTTTCCTCTTTTTTCGGTTCAAGGCGGTGCCATTCGCCTTCTTTTTCAAATTCAATTGTATAAAATTCGTCGTAACCGATTTCGTTTTTGCTTTCGTTTTTTATTTCAAGAGCAATCTTTTCGGAAGTTGCTTCGATAAGTTTAATTTTAAGAATTTCGGTATCGGTTATAATTTCCTCGGAAATTCCGAGAGATCTGTTCCCGGAATTACAGCCGGAAAACAGAAAAACCGCCGCAAGAATGATCGCAAAAATCTTTTTCAATTGACCCACCTCAAAAAATTTTTTATTTTATCTCAAATTCAAAGAAAGCATAATGTTTTCCATTAATATAGTTATCCGCATCTGTAAAAAACGTTTTTACAAGGCGGTAGCTTCCCGCCGGAAGTTCGCCATAGATAAGGCTTAAATCCGTTTTCCATTCGGCGGTTTCGCCGGCTTCCGCGCTCCAGAGAACAGTATCAAAAGCAGGAATACCTTTTGTTTCAGCGGTGACCCAATCCTCGCCTTCAAGCCGCTGGATATAATAATCGTCGCCGTAGCGGATTTCATAATTGAATCCGTTTTGGAAACCGATGGTAAGAATATTTCCGGAAAGCGAAACCGTTCTTTCCCAAAGGGGAACAATGTTCGTTTCCTCAAAACCGGTTAACTCAAATTCAAAAGGAACGATTTGTTCAAAGGTTTTTCCGTTTTCATAAAATTCAATAAAAAGGTTCACCCTATATTTTCCGACAGGGCGTGTTCCGTGGCTTCCCCCGGTTCTGTAAAAAAAATCAACGCTTTCTCCGGGCAGAATTTTTGTTTTTGTATCGCCGAAATTGATTCCCCTTACGGTATCCAGTTTTTCAAAACCGTTTTCGCCTTCAATAAAAATTTCGTTATATTCAAGAAGAAAAACTTCTTTTTCGCCGCCATTTGTTATTTTTGCTATGATATCTACGTTATCGCAGCCCGCCGCTTCCGCTGCGATTTTCTCTTTTTCGGAAGGATTTTTTTCTTCTATTTCAAAATAATAGTGTTCGTACCACTGGTTTCTGTTTCCGTTATCCTGAAAACTTGTTACAACAACGCGGTAATTTCCCGCCGGAAGTTTTCCGAAAATATCCTCAAAAACAAAAGTTATTTCCTTCTTTTCGCCGCTATTGAGAGCAAATTCCTCCGTAATTTCCTCTTTGTTGAGAGGTTCTATCAAAACCCAGCTTTCGCCTTCCTGCTTTTGAAAACGGAACCGGAGATCATAGGAAATTTCATACTCTTCCTCGTTTTTTGCAAAAAAAGTTATACTTTCCCCTTTTTCTTCCGAAAAATCCTTTTCTATAATGTCAAAGAGTTTTTTCGGCGGAAGGTCCCAGCCTTCGGCGTTATCTCTGTCTGTTCCTCCGCAGGAACAAAACAAAAGAACCGCTAATAATATAGTCGCGATTTTTTTCATTTTATTTCACCTTCCCGCCGTATTTTATTTCAAATTCCGCAAAAATTCTCTGGTTTCCGCAGATAACTTCGTCCTCGTTCCAGATCCGGATATCTTTTGATATTCTGTAGATTCCTTTTTCAAGAACGCCGTAACGCATTTCAAGATTTTCTTCAAAAGTTTTTGCTTCTCCCGGGTTAAGGCCATAGGCTATTGCTGTAAAAAATACTTCTTCCGTTTCCGGAACCAAAGTCCAGCTTTTGCCTTCTTTTTTCTCAAGATAATATTCGTTCCCGATTTCCACGGTGTTTTCTGAATTATTGACAACAAAAAAACTTATGCTTTTTTCGTCAAAAGATATAATTTCCGCAGTAAAAAGTTCCGGGTCAACTTCCGGTTCGCCGGAAGCGCAACCGCAAAGGCAAAGCAAAAAAACAAACATTAAGAATCTTTTCATAAAAACCTCCGAAAAACAAAAAATGCCGTCGCCTTTTTTTCGGCGGCGGCACCTTTTTTGGTTAAACAAGGCTCGCAAAAATCTGATATTCTCCGGTTCCGGGATTGATTTCAACCGAAAGTGAAATTACACCTTTGGTGATTTTTTCGGAAACAAATATACTTTCCTCCGAAATTACATAATTTCCTTTTTCGGCATCGCCCGCCATTGGAAGATATGAATCGTTTTCTATATCTTCAACATCAACTTTTCTTATGAGATTTATTACATAATAATCCCCGTCGGAATAGGAACTTTCATAAGTTCCTTCAACCCAAAAAGCGGAAATAATTTCGTTTTCCGCGGAAGTATCAAAAAGTCTTACGGAAACGGAATCTTTTTCCACGGAAATTTCGACAGCCCGCTTTTTGTTGATTTTTTCCCGGATAAAGTCTGAATTTTCCGCTTCAATCTCGCCTTCTTCCGGCACAAAAGCTTCGCTTCCTGCGGAAGGTTTTTGTTCCATAGAGCTGCTTGATGCCGAAGAACTTTGCTCCTTAAGCGGGTCTTTTGCCGGCGGCGCATTATCATAGAAAAAGCTCATCAGCGCATCTTTTACCCTATATTCAGCGGCGGAATTTGTGCTGTCGGAAATTTCAATATTCTGATTATCAGAACCATCTTCTTCAGCTTCAAGCGGTTCATCATAAACTTCCGGAGCTGCCGCTTCCGGTTCCATGGGAGTTTCCGGTTCAACAGCCGTTTCTGCTTCTTCCACGGCAATGTCTTTTGTGACAAAACTGAATTCGTTTTTTTCTTCAGCTGCTTCCTGCGGCAGGCTTTCTGCCGCAATTCCGGAAATAATCGGAATACTTATGCAGATAAGGACAACAGCTGCTGCCGCGGCGATATATCTGGAATATTTTTTGAAAGGAATAACATTTTGTTTTTCCTTTTCGGCTTTTTCAAAAATGCTTTGAGCATCCGGAATTTCCGGAATTTCTATTTTCGAATCCAGTTCCCGGAGCATTTTTGCAATTTCCTGCTCAAAGTTTTTTTCATCGTGCTCAGCCATTGTTCTCACCTCCCAGCATTTCTCTTAATTTAGCATATGTACGGTGGAGTTTTGAGCTCACCGTTCCCTGTGGCTTGCCGATCATTTCGGCAATTTCCTTATTTGTATAGCCATGGAGCACCGAAAGAATTATTATCATTCTCTCTTCTCCCTCAAGCTTTGAAAGCGCAGAAGCAAGACTCGCGCTTTCCGAAATATCCTCTTCAATATTTTCCGAACCCATCGAAGGGGTTTCTATAAGGTCATCAAAATTATAAATTCCGCGGCGGTCGATCATATTCGAAATTTCCTTTTTGCAGCGGACGCTCAGAATTCTGAACGCCCAGGAAGCAAAGGAATTTGCATCGCGAAGCTTCCCTATACCTTTCCAGATATCAACGAAAGTATCCGAAACAACGTCCGAAGCATTTTCGGCATCGCCGATGGTATAAAGAGCAAATTTATAAAGATCCTTATAGCAGGAATAATACAGATCGGAAAAGGCATCTTTATCGCCTTTTGATGCCCTGACAACCAAATCATTATCAACTTTCATAACCACACCACCAATCATGGCTATCATTATATTAGTGCGAAAAAATCGCCGTTTTGTTGCATAAAATTCAAAAAAATTTTTCCACGGAACAATTATACACTATAATTATGAACAAATTTATTCTTTTTCGGAATATTCGAAGATTTTTGTTCGGAAAATCAAATTTTTTTGACAAAAAAATAAACTCAATTCCGTTTACCGTTTTTGTTGATTTATTTCCGTTTATGTGGTATAACATTTATATCGGCACCGATTAATGTTTTGATTTGGAAGTGACTATATGTTTATGGAGGAAAGGCGAAAAGAAATCGCCGAAACCATTGAAAAAAACGGAAAAATCTCCGTTTTTGAAATTACCGAAAAATATGAAATTTCCGACGAATCCGCAAGGCGTGACCTTCGGATTCTTGAGCAGGAAGGTTTTTGCAAACGCACCCATGGCGGCGCAATCGCTCTTCAGCAGGTCTGCGTCCGTCCTTCCCCGGACCGTGACCTTGAAAAAATGGAGGTTTTTGATAATTACCGCGAAATCGCAAAGGAAGCCGCAAAACTTATCCGGGAAGGTGACGTAATTTATCTTACCGGCGGTTCCTTCGGATATATAATGCTTTCTTTTATTCCGGAAAATCTTCGTTTTACCGTTGTGGTCAACAACGTTGATATTGCAAAGGCTCTGCGCTCCTTCAAAAACGCCGATGTTTACGTTGTCGGCGGAAAAATGCGCCAGAGCGGTTCTCTGGTTGACAGCCTTGCAACCGAATTTATAAAAAAGATGCATTTTGATCTCTGCTTCATCACCGGTGCCGGATTAACTCTTGAATCCGGTCTTACAAATGGCACCGACGAAACCGCTTCCTTTCAGCGAACCGTTATCAATAATAGCCGAAAATGCTGTCTTATTCTTTCAAGCCACAAAATTGGCATCGATTCCTTCATAAAAGTTTGCGACGCAAACATTTTTGATTATATTATCACCGACTGGAACTGTTCAGAAGAACACCTTGCCGCTTTTGAAAACGAAGGAATTTATCTTACTGTTGTTGAGGAACCCAAATGAATCGCGAACAAAATCTTCGAAATATGATACTCGATAAATATGTAAGTCTGCGGAAATTTGCTTTTGAAGCAGATATCCCCTATTCTTCACTCACAACCATTCTTGACCGCGGGATTGCGGGAGCATCTTTCGATACTGTTATAAAAATTTGCCGGGTTCTTGAAGTTGACCCAAAAGAGATATAAAAAAGCCCGCAATGCGGGCTTTTTTATTTTATAAATTTCAAATAAAAATTACTTTCGTTTTCTGTATCAAGAACACATATCAAATTGAGATTTTCAAAAATATCTTTAGTTTTTTCAAACGATTGCTCAAGTCCAAAACCCATCACGCCATAGGTTGTTTCAATTATTTCCTCCGGCAAACAGATTTTCAAATCAATACAAAAAGGTTCTTTTTCGGCGTTTTTAATATTTACATCCCATATATGGATTTCTCCGCCTTTTTTGAGCACACGAACCATTTCTTCAGCAGCTTTTTTTCTTGTTTCAGTGCTCATAAACATAAACGAATAAAAAGCCGTTACGGAATCAAAAGAAGAATCAGGAAAATCAAGACTTTCCGCATCCATAAGACGTTTTTCAAAACAATCCGGTGCCTCATCAAGTTCATTTTGACTATTATCAACGGCAACAACACGGTTTTTATAAAGTCTGCCGATAATTCCTTCTCCACCGCCGCCAATATCAAGAATTTTACCTTTTATGTCATTATTCAAAGTAATATTCATAAAAATTCCTCCATTTCCGTAAAAACAACACCGTTTGAAGTTGTAACTCCGCCGTAAATTTTGTCATCGAACCTTCCGGTGCTCATATAATGCTCAAGCATACCCTTTGCCGTGAAAGGCATATCCTTTTTGAGCACGTCATTGTAATCCACCCATTCAAGTTTTCCTTCATTGCAATCGGTTTTGAGCACCGCATTTTCTTTTAAATCAGCAAAGAAATAATAATTCTGGCGGATTTCGCCGTTTTTATTACGAAGAGTAACATATTTAAATTTAAGATTATAGATATCGTGCTCAAAGAGACCGATTTCCTCGCTCATTTCGCGAAGCATTGCACAGCGAGCATCATTAAGTTCATCTTTTTCAAAATGTCCGCCTATTCCGCACCAGGAAGGCGCAACAACTCTTGAACCAATTCTGTAAAGCATCAGCATTTTTCCGTTTTGAGTAAGATAAATTGCCGTCATATTGCGAAGCTTGCCTTCCAACCAAATCTCCCCTTTTTTGAATTTATAACATAATTATATATCATATTAAAAAAATTGCAACAAAAAAAGCACACCAAAAGGTGTGCTTTGTTGCGGCATCGACCTATTTTTCCGGGAGGCTGCCCTCCAAGTATCTTCGGCACAAACGAGCTTAACTACTGTGTTCGGAATGGGAACAGGTGGATCCTCGCTGTAATAAACACCGCATATATTGGTGACCCGAGAGGGATTCGAACCCTCGTTGCCGGCGTGAGAGGCCGGAGTCTTAGGCCACTTGACCATCGGGCCGGATTGGTGCACCATCAGGGACTCGAACCCGGGGCCCGCTGATTAAGAGTCAGCTGCTCTACCAACTGAGCTAATGGTGCGGATCAGATGATTTTCCCATAAAGGAAATCCCTCAAAACTGAAGAA
>JAGASN010000015.1 GCA_017847875.1 Oscillospiraceae bacterium
AAAATTTCGAGACAAAGGCGAAGAAATTTTGGCTGACGGAAGCAATCCAGGGAGCGAAGCGAGTCGGAAATCCCGCCGCCCCAACCAAAAAACAGGTCGCTCCGAAGGAGCCGACCTGTTTTTTAATTTTCGGTGAGGATGAGGACCCACCGGGTCCGTACCTGACGACCCAAAATTTCGAGACAAAGGCGAAGAAATTTTGGCTGACGGAAGCAATCCAGGGAGCGAAGCGAGTCGGAAATCCCGCCGCCCCAACCAAAAAACAGGTCGCTCCGAAGGAGCCGACCTGTTTTTTTGCTTTTAATAATGTCTACCCAAAAAGGCAGGTTATGAATCGGTGCAGTTTTATCTCAACTGATAATATGTTTTTGAAATCAAAGTTCCGTTTTCGTCATATTCATAAAGATAAATATCGTGGTTGCCGGTTTTACCGGGAGCTTTCGGAATAATTTCTTTTAAAATTTCATTTTCGATAACTTTTTCGGGATAATCCTCCCAACAGCCATATCCTTTTTCTTTGATTAAGTTCCCTTTTTCGTCATATTCATATTCCCACCAGCCGGAAAGAAAAATACTGCCGGTGTTGCTCCAGGTGAATTTTTTTATAAGTTTTCCGTTTTCATCATATTCGAATTTTTTAACACCGGTCTCGTTCTCAGGGTACAGTATTTTTGTAAAAACAGGCATATCCTTTCCGCTATAGGTGGTTGTGATGTCATAAACAAGATTTCCATTTTGATAATAGATGTTTTTACATTCATTTCCCCATTCGTCATATTCATAACGAATCTCCATGGTTTTAATGCCTATATATTCCGAAACAAGTTCAATAATTCTGTTCTCACTGTCAAAAATTTCGGTGCGTTCCCAAACGAGTTCGCCGTTTTCAAAAAATTCCGTCTTTTTGCTGTTTTCGCAATATGCTATAATTTCTTCCGAAACAAGTTTTTCTTCGTCGAATTGTTCTGCTTTTATAAGGCGGTCTTCGGAATCATAATAATTGATGATGACCGATTCAGTCGTCGTTATTCTGTCTTTTTTTATTTGTTTTTTCAGTAATCCGTTTTCGTATTCGTATTTCAATTCAACGCTTTGCCATTCATCATTAAAATATCCTTCAAACTCTTGAAAAATACAGTTCCCGTCGGAATCATACTCATATTTCCAGTTGCTGATGTTACCGGTACTATTTATAAGCTGCTCGGAAATTATTCTTCCGTCCGAATCAAAAAGTGAAGTTTTAGTACATTCAAGCTTGCCTCTTCCGTCATAAATTTTTATTTCTCCGGCAGAATATTCTTCTCTTCCCCAAAAAGTATAACCTTCTGCCATAGGGTTTTTATAAACGCTTTTAGGAATGTCACCATAATCTTCTTCTTTTGAAGCAGAAATTTCGCTTTCGGGTTCGGAAGAAGGTTCTTCAACAGGTTCTGGTGCCGAACACCCGACAAACATCAGAATGAGCATCATACTCAAAAGAATAATAAGTGTCTTCTTCATAAATTTCTGCCTCCTTTTTTCATTCTTTTAATTATAATAAACCACTTTGTCATATAAAACGCAAGGGTTTTACCCTGTTGTTTAAAAATTTTTAAAAAATTGCAAACGTGGCTGTGGTTATTTCCCCACTGCTTTTGTCTTCGTAAAAAAACGCCTTCTCTTTAAAGCGAAGGCGTTTTTTTGCATTATTCAAATTCATAACCGTAAGCTTTTGTTACGGAAAGGGGAATTTCCATTCGAACGGTCTTTTCCGGATCGACAACCTGACAGATGCAGAGGTTTCCGGTAACGCTCAGGAGCATTCCCGCTTCGTGTTCATTCATTCCGAGTTCACCGGTAAGGAATCCGTGCATCGCCATTGTTGCGCCGACACAGGCTTCGTCAACGGTTTCGGCGGAATGGATAGCCATGGCAAGTTCGCTGTTAACAAGGAAAGGCGTAGGGAGTTTGCAATTTTTGAGAACGGTAAGTTTTACCGTAACTTTTCCGGCAATTTCAACGCCGCAGACCTCGACTTCGCCGTCTCCCATTCTTGCGTGAAGATCTCCCATGGCAAGAAGAGCACCTTCGGTGTTTACCGGAAGATAAAGGGTCGCGCCTTCGCCGATTCGGGTACAGTCCATGTTTCCGCCGTGGGAACCGGGAGTTCCGGTGTCGATTCCTTCGCCTTTTGCGGCGGTTCCGATAACGCCTATCATCGGGCAAATCGGGAAAGAAAGTTTTTCGTTGAATTTTACTTTTCCGTTTTTGACCGGAAGGATTTTTGTGCTTTCGGAAGAAACAGCCGCGCCGGTAACTCCTTCTCCGGGAGCATCGACCATAACGCCGTGGTCGTCAAGCTCAATTTTAAGAATTTCCACTTTGAGAACGTCGCCGGGCGTTGCGTCTTCGACAAAAAGAGGACCGCTTGCGGGGTTTACGTTGTTCCAATCAAGCCCGCCGAGAAGGTCATTTTCGCTTTTAAGCTGACCGCCGAAGCAATCAAGAGTTTCAAAGCAAACGGTGTCTCCGCTTTTTGCCTTTGCAACAGGAGGGTTGTTTTCGGACATTTTATGGATTTTTGTATCGGTATGTATTGTGAGCATCTTTCTGGAATCCTCCTTTTCGGGAAAACTCAATAACCAAGGGTGTCGTCAAGAGAATCGTCGTTATAGATCCAGTCGTTTACGTTGATAATGCGGAATTTTTTGCTGTCGTCGCGAACAACAACGGTGTCGATTCCGGCGTTGATTACCATTCTTTTGCACATACTGCAGCAGCTTCCGTTTTTAACGTATTCGCCGGTTTCACATTCTTTTCCGACAAGATAAAGAGTGGCGCCGATCATATTTTCCCTTGCGGCGCTGATAATTGCGTTTGCTTCCGCGTGAACGCTTCTGCAAAGTTCATAGCGTTCGCCTCTGGGAACGTTGAGTTTTTCGCGTCGGCACCAGCCAAGATCGCTGCAGTTTTTTCTTCCGCGGGGTGCTCCCGCATAACCTGTTGAAATTATCTGGTCGTTTTTAACGATTATTGCACCGTATTTTCTGCGAAGGCAGGTTCCTCTTTCGAGAACCATTTCGGCAATGTCAAGGTAATAATTGTGTTTGTCGCGTCTTTCTTCTGCCATAATTGCCTCCGTTATTCTGCAATTTCTGCCGGTGCGTTTTTGCGGACGGATTCAATTCCGTTTTCGCAGGAAGCTTTTGTTTTATAACCTTCGGAAGCAAGGATTATTTCGCCGTTGCGTGCTTTAAGGCGGAAACGGAATTCGCCGGCCTTGTCGTTATAAATTTCAAATTTGGGGCAGGTTGCGGGAACAACAGTTTCTGCGGTCTGGTCTTCAACGTTTGCTACCGGGGCGTTTTTGCGGACGGATTCAATTCCTTTTTCCATTGCGGCTTTTCCGGAATAAACTTCGGAAATTCCGATTATCTGGTTGTTTCCGGCGGCAAGACGGAAGCTTATTCCGCTCGCGGTTTCTTTTACGATATATTTTCCGTTGCAAACGGGTTTTTCTTCTTCAAAAATTCCTGCATAAACCGCTTTGAAAAATTCTGCGGCTTCCGCGGCTTTTTCTTCGTCGGGTTCTTCCATTTCTTCGCAGGCTGCCGCGGTTATTTTGGAAACATATTTGAAAACGTCCTCGTCAAAATCTTCCTCCGCTGTAAGGGGCAGAATTCCTTCGTAAACAATTTTAAAGAATTTTGCGGCGGTTTCGCCTTCCGGCTCTTCCATTTCCTCACAGGCGGAAGC
>JAGASN010000016.1 GCA_017847875.1 Oscillospiraceae bacterium
ATTGTAATGACTTGATAATATCTGAGCTTCTTTTAAAGAAAATTCACGCTTACCATTTTCTTTAATTGAAAATGTAGATACATCACATCCTAGTTTTTCTGCAAGTTGTTGTTGAGTTTCGTTATTTATAATTCTTAATATTTTTATTAACGTAGACACTAACTCACCCTCCTTTGTCGATTTTATAGACTTTGTTGATTTGCTCAACATAAGCTACAATCTTATATTATTACTTATTGTTGATTATGTCAACAGTTTTTTTTATTATTTTGCTATGTTTTTGTTGATTTTATAAACTTTTTTTAAAAAACTTAAAAAAATTTTAAAAAAGGGGTTGACAATCTTCGATTTGTTTTGTATAATAATCTTCGCCTTAAGGCTTTAAAAATGTAATGGCGGCGTAGCTCAGTTGGCTAGAGCATTCGGTTCATACCCGAAGTGTCACCGGTTCGAATCCAGTCGCCGCTACCATAATGGCCCGTTGGTCAAGCGGTTAAGACACGGCCCTTTCACGGCTGTAACGCGAGTTCGATTCTCGCACGGGTCACCACTGAGAGCACTGATGAAAATCAGTGCTCTTTTTCTTTTTCCAAAAAGCCTTCCCTTGGGGGAAGGTGGCAAAACCGAAGGTTTTGCCGGATGAGGGGCAAATCCTCCTCCGGGGAGATTATATGCACCACACAAAAAAACGCCGTGCTCAAAAAATGAGCATGGCGCTTTTTTAAATATCTTCAATTTTTCCGTGCTCGCGTTCAAATTCCGCAATGCATTTTTTAATAAGATATTCAATCTGTTTGTTTTTGGTTCTGCCCTCATATTCCGCAACAAATCCCAACTTTGCCAAAAGTTCCGGCGAAACTCTTAAAGTGTAACGCGATATCTCTTCCATATAAACCACCCATGACTAATTATTGACTTAATTATAGCGTCATAGTATAATCAAAAGCATGAATGACGAATTCACGACGAAATATTGACGCAATATAAATAGGAGGGGTTTTATGGCAACCTGTATGTTCATCGGAAATCACGAAGCTTCCGATAAAATATATTTAACTCTGCTTGCGGTGACCGAAGAACTTATCCTCACGGAAAAGGTTTCAACTTTCTATGTCGGAAACAACGGCGCTTTCGACCGAATTGCCCAAAAAGCTCTTTTTTCGCTTAAACAAAAATATCCCGAAATAAAAGCTTACACAATTCTCTCCTATATCCCCGGCGTAAAAACTCCTTTTGACCGTCCTCCCCTTTTGGAAACAATTTATCCTGACGGACTTGAAAAAGTTCCAATGCGCTACGCAATTAATCACCGCAACCGCTGGATGCTGGAACGTTCTTCCTTTGTTGTGGCCTATCCTTCCCCTTTCGGAAATTCCTCAAAGCTTGCCGCAAAAGCCCGCCTTTCCGGAAAAACCGTTATAGATATCTCCCGGGAAGCAAACGATATTTTCCCTTTCCGATAAAAAAATCCGCCTTTTCTCCCAAAATGTTTACAATTTATTTATCCAATTCCGAAAAAAACACATTATAATAAGAACATCAGGGAGGTGTTTTTATATGTGGACACGCGCAAGAATTAAACAGGAGGCAAAAAACAGTCTTCGCCGCTTTGGTTATTGGATGCCGCTTCTCATAACTTTCCTCACCGGTCTGGTTTCCGGCGGAATGGTCACCGGCAATTCCTCAACAAGCAGCATCACCACGGAATATACTTCCGAATATGGCGGAGATTTAACTCCCGCCGGTTTCGCCGCTTTTATTGATGAATTCTTCGGCGAATTTTTCTACGAAATCGGCGCAGCTTTTGAAAACTTTTTCAGCAACCCGCTCATCGCCATGACAACGATTTTTGTTATCGTTCTCGGTTTTGTAATCGGTCTTGTAATCGCCTTCGGCTGGAGCGCATTTGTTGCAAGCCCCATTATCGTCGGCAAAAACCGCTATTTTATGGAACACCGCGCTTTCGATTCAAAATTCGAGCGCCTTTTCTGGTCTTTCAAAAGCGGAAGATATATGAACGTTGTTAAAATAATGTTCTGGCGGGAACTCAAAATTTTCCTCTGGAGCCTGCTTTTTGTAATTCCCGGAATTATCAAGAGTTATGAATATTCAATGGTTCCCTATATCCTTGCGGAAAACCCTCAGATTTCTTCCGAGCGCGCCTTTGAACTTTCCAAAAAGATGACCCACGGCGAAAAATGGAAGATCTTTGTTCTCGATCTTTCCTTCATCGGCTGGAGAATCCTCGGGGTTCTCTGCTGTTGCGTTGGCGAAATTTTCCTCCAGCCCTATGTTGAAGCAACCTATGCGGAGCTTTATCAGGTTATGAGAGAAAAAGCCCACGGACTTTCCTTCTCCGATTATTCCGAACTACCCGGCTTTTTCCCGGAACGGGCATAAAAGCCCCCCTTGCCTAAAGGGGGGTGGTTTTGACCAAAGGTCAAAACCGGGGGGATTCTTTTAATCCTATCCAACTAAACCAAACGCACACACAGGTTCTCCCCTACGGATTTTCCGAAAACAAATAACCCGGAGGGTTCGCCTTCCCAGAGGGGAAGGTGGCAAAACCTTCGGTTTTGACGGATGAGGGATTATAAATAACCCGGAGGGCAATTATCTGTTCTTCCAAAAAAAGATCAAAAAAACCTCCCCTGCCGGGAGGTTTTTTTTGTTGCAAACGGCAAGTTTGCGTATTATAATGGAATCACCATAAGGAGGTGTTTTTTATGTGGACAAATTCCGAACTTAAACAAAGAGCAAAATCCGTGCTCAATAACTTCGGATATTGGATTCCTTTCCTTGCAACAATTCTTGCCGGACTTTTATCAACAAACGCAAGCAACATAACTTCCGTTATAACCAATAATCCGGAATATGAGTCGGTTCTGCAAAACGAAGAATACGCTCCGGTTTTAATTTCCGCCGTTCTTCTTATAATGGCCTTCTCCTTCATCTGGAATACCTTCATCGGCTATCCGGTGATGGTCGGAATGAACCGCTTTTTTATGGAAAACCGCCTTTCCGGTTCAAAAATCGACCGCCTTTTCTATGTCTTCAAAAGCGGAAATTATCTGAATGTTGTAAAAACAATGTTCCTTCTGAACCTCAAAGTTTTCCTTTGGAGCCTTCTTCTTTTAATTCCCGGAATTATAAAAAGCTATGAATATTATATGGTCCCCTATATCCTTGCGGAAAACCCGGGAATCAGCTCAAAACGCGCCTTTGAAATTTCAAAAGAAATGACCGCCGGAGAAAAATTCGATATCTTCTGGCTCGGTCTTTCCTTCTTCGGCTGGATTCTTCTCGGAACTCTCGCCTGCGGAATCGGCATCCTTTTCGTTGAACCTTATATCCAGACAACCTTCGCCGAACTTTATCAGGTGATGAGAGAAAAAGCCTTTGGCACCAGCCATGAATTCCGTTTTGCCGAAACTTCCGAACTCCCCGGCTTCTTCCCTGAACAGGCATAAAGCCCCCCTTGCCTAAAGGGGGGTGGTTTTGACCAAAGGTCAAAACCGGGGGGATTCTTTAATCCTGTCCCACTAAATCGGGCGCACACACAGGTGCGCCCCCACGGATTTTCCGAAAAGAAATAACCCGAAGGGTTCGCCTTCCCAGAGGGGAAGGTGGCAATACCGAAGGTTTTGACGGATGAGGGATTATAAATAGCCCGAAGAATTGCCTCCCCTATCATGGGAGGTGTCTGCAAAGCAGACGGAGGGATTGTAACCCTGTCCAACTAAATCGGGCGCACACACAGGTGCGCCCCTACAACGTTTCACCAACAAACCGTAGGGAACGGTCTTGACCGTTCCGAAATTGCCTTCCCCTGTTAAGCAGGCGGATAATATCCGCCCCACAAAGATAAAAAAATGAGCACGGCTTCTGCCGTGCTCTTTTTTTATCCTGATGCTCAAGCCAAAAATCAAACGTTGGTGGAATAGTTGGGAGCCTCTTTGGTGATATAAATATCGTGAGGATGGCTCTCTTTAAGACCTGCGCCGGTAATTCTTACGAACTGAGCTTTCTCCTGAAGATCGGCAATGGTGCCGCATCCGCAGTAACCCATACCTGCTCTGAGACCGCCGAGGATCTGATAAACAACTTCGCCAACGGTGCCTTTGCAGGGAACACGTCCTTCAACGCCTTCCGGAACAAGTTTTTTGTTGTCTTCCTGGAAATATCTGTCCTTGCTTCCGTTTGCCATTGCGGCAAGGGAGCCCATTCCGCGGTAAACTTTGAAACGTCTGCCCTGATAAATTTCGCTTTCGCCGGGAGCTTCGTCGCAGCCTGCAAGCATGGAACCGAGCATAACAACGTTGCCGCCTGCGGCAAGAGCTTTTACGATATCACCGGAATACTGCATACCGCCGTCTGCGATGATTGGTCTGCCCCATTTTGCGCCGATTTTTGCTGCTTCATAAATTGCGGTGATCTGAGGAACGCCGATACCTGCAACAACGCGGGTGGTGCAGATGGAACCGGGGCCGATACCGACTTTAACAGCGTCTGCGCCTGCTTCGAAAAGGTCTTCGGTTGCTGCTGCGGTTGCAACGTTACCTGCAACAAGAGCAACTTCGGGATATTCCGCTTTGATCATTCTTACGCAGTTCATGATACCTGCGCTGTGTCCGTGAGCGGAGTCGAGAACGAGAACATCTGCACCCGCTTCAACAAGAGCTTTTGCACGGACCATGACGTCGGAAGTTACGCCGAGAGCAGCAGCGCAAAGAAGTCTTCCGCCTTTGTCTCTTGCGGCGTTGGGATACTGAACAGCTTTTTCGATATCTTTGATGGTGATAAGACCAGCAAGTCTGCCTTCTTCATCAATAATCGGGAGTTTTTCGATTTTGTGCGCGCGGAGGATTTTCTGTGCTTCGTCAAGGTTGGTTCCAACGGGAGCGGTAACAAGGTTTTCCTTGGTCATAACTTCTTCAATTGCAACGTTGAAGTTTTCGAGGAATTTAAGGTCACGGTTGGTGATGATGCCGATGAGTTTTCTGTCTTCATCACAAATCGGAACACCGCTGATTTTGAATTTTGCCATAAGAGCGTTTGCTTCCGCAACGGTGTTTTCTTTTGCAAGATAGAAGGGGTTAACAATAACGCCGTTTTCGGAACGTTTTACTTTGTCAACTTCCTCTGCCTGTTTTTCAATGGGCATGTTTTTGTGGATAACGCCGATACCGCCTTCTCTTGCAATAGCGATAGCCATTTTGGCTTCGGTAACGGTATCCATTGCGGCGGTCATAATCGGTGCGTTGAGAACGATATCTCTTGCAAGAACGGTTTTGGTACATACGTCTTTCGGGAGTACATCGGATTTTGCAGGAATAAGAAGTACGTCGTCGAAAGTAAGTCCTTCGTAAAGGAATTTTTCATTGGTGTTCGGGTTTACCATGTTTGCGCTCTCCTCCTGAATTTTTTTATTTTTATATTGTTCGCGTGTAAATTTTTAATATTCTAACACCTTTACACGGGATTTTCAAGCCCTTTTTTCGTTTTTTAAGAAAGTTTTTAAGGTTTTCCTTTTTGCTCATCTTAAACGAAAATTTCATTCATTGTTTGTCGGTTTTGCATAAAGATATTTGGAAAAAATTGGTATATGCCTCCTCAGAGGAGGAGGTGGCATTTCCGAATGGAAATGACGGAGGAGGGATTATTTAATAACGCGGAACGCAGACAAAAATTTGTCAGGGATATCCCTCCCCAGTCTGCTATGCAGACAGCCCCTCTTCTGAGGGGCTATTTACCATTCAAAAAAGGAGCGCCAAAAGGCGCTCCTTTCCCCTGTTATTTAATTTCTTCAAGTCCCATATATTTGCGAAGTGCTTCCGGAATGGTGACGGAGCCGTCTTCGTTCTGATAGTTTTCAAGAATTGCCGCGGTGGTTCTGCCAATCGCTACGCCGGAACCGTTGAGGGTGTGGGCAAAAACAGCCTTGCCGTCTTTGTCTTTGCATTTGATGTTCGCTCTGCGTGCCTGGAAATCCTCAAAGTTGGAGCAGGAAGAAATTTCGACATATCTTCCGTAGGAAGGCATCCATACTTCGATGTCATAGGTTTTTGCGGAGCTGAAGGTAAGGTCGCCGGTGGTCAGAACAACAACTCTGTAAGGAAGGCCAAGTCCCTGAAGAACTTTTTCCGCTTCGCCGGTAAGTTCTTCAAGCTCTTCATAAGATTTTTCCGGATCCGCGAATTTAACAAGCTCAACTTTGTTGAACTGGTGCTGGCGGATAAGTCCGCGGGTATCTCTTCCTGCGGAACCTGCTTCCGCTCTGAAGCATGCGGAATATGCGCAGTATTTTATCGGAAGGGTCGCTCTGTCAAGAACTTCGCCCCGGTGGAAGTTGGTTACCGGAACTTCCGCGGTGGGAATGAGATAAAGGTCTTCGCCTTCGAGTTTATACATATCTTCCGCAAATTTCGGAAGCTGGCCGGTGCCGGTCATGGAAGCTTTGTTTGCCATAAAAGGCGGGAAAATTTCGGTATATCCGTTTGCGGTGTGGGTATCGAGGAAATAGTTCATAATTGCGCGCTCAAGTTTTGCGCCGAGGTCTTTATAAAAATGGAATCTTGCGCCGGTAACTTTTCCCGCTCTTTCCGGGTCAAGGATACCCAAATCCTGACCAAGGTCCCAATGTGCTTTGGGTTCAAAGTCAAATTTGCGCGGTTCGCCCCATCTTCTGATCTCAACGTTTTCGGTGTCGTCCTTTCCGTAAGGAACGGCTTCGTTGGGAATGTTCGGAATTTTAAGGATAAGTTCAAGCTGGCGGTCTTCAAGTTTCGCAAGTTCTTCGCCGCATTTTTTGCTTTCTTCCGCAATGGCTTTCATCTGCGCCATAAGTTCGGTGGTGTCCTCGCCGTTCTTTTTCATGAGCGGGATCTGTTTGCTTGCGCGGTTCTGCTGTGCTTTAAGGTCATCGGTTTTTGCGTTGAGTTTTCTGCGCTCTGCGTCGATTGCAACAAGCTCATCAACAGCCTCGTCCATGGGTTTGAATCTTCTGCGGCAAGCCTCTTTAACAAGCTCCGCGTTTTCTCTTACAAATCTGATATCAAGCATCGGTTTTTCTCCTTACTTATACATTTTCTTATTAAGAAGTCGCTCGCAGATATCTGCAAGTTCGTTTTTGTTATAAAACTGGAACTCAATGGTTCCGCCTTTTTCGTTTTCGGTGATTTTAAAAGGTCTTCCAAGTTCGTTTGTCATTGCAACCTGCATTTCCCGGTAGAATTTATCCTTCGGGAAGGAATCCTTTTTCTTCTTTTGGGTTTCCTTCGGTTCTTTTCCAATCTTCGAAGCCATTTTTTCCGCTTCGCGGACGGAAAGTTCTCCGGAAACGATTATTTTAGCAAGTTCGACTCTTTTTTCTTCCGGTGCGGAAAGAATTGCCTTTGCGTGTCCCGCGGAAAGTTTTCCGGCGGAAACAAGGGGCAAAACCTCTTCCGGAAGGTTGAGGATTCGAAGAGTGTTCGCAATGGCGGGGCGTGATTTTCCAACCGCTTCGGAAAGTTTTTCCTGGGTCATGCCGTATTTATCCATAAGTCTGCGGTAACCTTCCGCGGTTTCAACAGCGTTCAGGTCTTCCCTCTGGAGGTTTTCAATAAGGGCGACCTGGTCGGTTTCCTCGTCGGAAAGTTCACGGATAAGCGCCGGAACTTCCGAAAGTCCGGCAATTCTTGCGGCTCTCCATCTTCTTTCGCCCGCAACTATCTGGTACATTCCGTTTTTAAGCGGTCTTACCAAAAGAGGCTGCAAAACTCCGTGTGCCGCAATGGAATCCGCCAGCTCATTAAGAGCTTCCTCATCAAATTCCTTTCTGGGCTGAGATAAGTTCGGCTCAATTTCAGAAAGTCTTACGGTGCTTATTCCGGAATCTTCGCCGGAAAAACCTGTCTGGTCGGCAAAAAGGGTATCAAGTCCTCTGCCAAGTCCTCTGGATTTTGCCAAATTTTATCCCTCCGTTCTGTTGTTCGCAATAATTTCGTCCGCAAGAGCAAGATAGCTCTGGCTTCCTTTTGATGCGAAATCATAATAAATTACCGGTTCGCCGAAGGAAGGCGCTTCGGAAAGGCGGACGTTCCTCGGAATAACGGTTTTGAATACCTTCTGGGGGAAGTATTTTTTAACTTCCTCAACAACCTGCATCGTAAGATTGAGCCTTGCGTCATACATGGTGAGCAAAACGCCTTCCATATCGATATAGCTGTTATAAAGTCTTTTAACGGTGCGCACCGTTGCCATAAGCTGGGAAAGTCCTTCAAGCGCATAAAACTCGCACTGGATCGGAACAAGAATACTGGTGCAGGCCGCAAGAGCGTTAAGGGTAAGAAGTCCGAGAGAAGGCGGACAGTCTATGCAGATGTAATCATAATCCTTGAGAATTGCCGCCAGGGCGTTTTTGAGCCGGAGCGCGCGGTTTTCCATGTCAACAAGTTCAATTTCCGCCGCTGCAAGGTCAATGCTCGAAGGCATTATGTCAAGGTTTTTATATTTTGTGCGGATAACCGCTTCCTTTGCTCCGCAATTTCCGAGAACAACGTCATAAACGGAATGTTTCACTTCCCTTTTGTTGATTCCGAGACCGGAAGTTGCGTTTCCCTGGGGGTCAGAATCCACAAGCAAAACTCTTCCCCTTGTTCTGTATGCAAGGGCCGCGGAAAGGTTGACCGCCGTGGTCGTTTTTCCAACTCCGCCCTTCTGGTTTGCGAATGCTATAATTTTGCCCATTCTTTCCTCCGTTTATTATTATTACCTTTTTATTATAATAGAGCGCGGAGTTTTTTTCAATGATGTTTTGAAAAATTGTTGTTTTTTATTGTTCAATTGGTTCTTTAACGTAGGGGCGGATGTTATCCACCCGCTTTTTATGTTCCACGTGAAACATAAAAAGCCTCCCTTGTGTAAAGGGAGGTGGCATTTGCAAAGCAAATGACGGAGGGATTGTAATCCCATCCAATCGTTCGTCCACAGGACGCGCTTCGCATATTTTGTTCCACGTGGAACAAAACACAAAAAGCCGCCTTGCGGCGGCCTTTTGTGTTCTTTCAGGGGAATGTGTCTTTTGGCGAAGCGTTTGCTTCGGTTTTATATAACTGACGGTGCGGATGCGAAACGCACCGGAGCAGCGCAAAAAAATTTTATCCGGCGGGGCTTTTTGTTTTTCTGAAGGCCTTCTCCTTCGGAACGGTTACGGAATAAATTATGTTCTCCTCGTTTTCGCTTACTGTACTCACCGCGCAAAGCCCGGCGGAATTCATAACTTCAACCGCGTGCTCAAAGGTGTTTATAAAAAGCCTGAGGTCTTTTACAACAAATTTCGGCGGTTTCCGCTTTGGTTTTTTCTGTTCCAAAAGTCTATCGATATATCTCACCGTTTCCGGAACGTTAAGTTCCTTTTCGGCAATGAATTTTGCGGCAAAAAGCCTTTCCTTCCCTTCCGGAATCCTCAGAAGCTCCCTTGCGTGCCTTTCGGTAAGGTTGTTTTCAATAAGCACCCTCCGGACTTCCGGTTCAAGCTTTAAAATCCTCAGCTTGTTCGAAAGGGTCGAAGAAGCAATTCCAAGGCGTTTTGCCGCTTCCTCGGAAGAAACATTCCATGCGGAAATAAGCTTTGCCATTGCTTCCGCTTCCTCAAAAGGCGAAAGGTCGCTCCTCTGGAGGTTTTCAATAAGCGCCCATACAGCCGATTCCTCATCGCCGATATCATAAACAATGGCCTCGATTTTTTCCCGCCCGATAAGTTTGCAGGCACGGAGCCTGCGCTCACCGGCGATGAGTTCAAATCCGCCCTTGATCCTGCGGACAGAAATCGGCTGAACAAGTCCGTTTTCCCGGATGCTCTCCCCGAGAGCAAAAAGTTCGTTTTCATCAAAAACCCGCCGGGGCTGAAAACGGTTCGGAAAAATCTCCGAAAGGGCGATGTTTTGAATCTGTCCCTGCTTTTTCAGAATTTCAAACATTCTCATCGCCTCCGGTTTTATATTACCATATTTTTCCAAAGGATTCCACCAAAACATTTCGCAGGAAATTCCCTTTTCCAAAACCAAACCCTTTCCTTCGACAAACCAAAAACCGAAAAAGAAAATTTAATAAGGAAGCCTGTCCATTTTTGCGAAAAGTTTTTGCATATTTAAAAAATTTATCGTTTTTCGATAATTTTTTATTGACTTTCGGAAATAATAGTGCTATAAAATAGTTAAAAGCTCCTCGGAGGTGACTCCACTGTTAGGGGAGATGTCCTCGAAGAGGACAGAGGGGTCTGCCGTCTGCGGCGAGCAAAAGCTGTCTGCAAAGCAGACCGAGGAGGGATAATCTCCGATAAATAAGGATAAGCGCTCCGCGTTCTTAAAAATCCCTCATCCGTCTTTTTTGCAGTGAACTGCAAAAAATCCACCTTCCCCTCCGGGAAGGCTGTTTTAAAAAAGGAGGTTTCTCAAAATGACTCAAAAAAATCTTTCAAAATGGCTGAAAGCGGTTATAATCGGAACAGGAATTTTCGGAATGATAGTCTTCTTCGCGATAATTCCCGCCTATGGAACAGGCCTTCGGGCAATGTATCCGGAAGTTTCCCATTACTATTGGCCCTGGCAGATTTTTCTCTGGCTCTGCTCCGTTCCCTGTTTCTCTTCCCTTTTCTTCGGCTGGAAAATCGCACAAAACATCGGCGAGGATAATTCCTTCAGCTTTGAAAACGCAAAACAGCTCAAAACAATCTCGATTCTCGCCGCGGGAGATTCCGCCTTTTTCTTCCTCGGAAACTGGGCGCTGGCTTTTATGAACATGAGCCACCCCAGCGCTTTGATAATTCTCACTCCCCTCGTTGTTTTTGTGGGAATCGCAATAACCGTTGTTTGCGCCGCCCTTTCACACCTGGTCTATAAATCCGCTCTTATGCAGACGGAAAACGACCTTACCATATAAAAAGGAGGGCGTGCTCATGTCTATCGAAGTAAATCTTGACGTTATGCTCGCAAAGCGAAAAATGAGCATGACCGAACTTTCGGAAAAAGTCGGAATAACAATGGCGAATCTTTCGATTTTAAAAACCGGAAAAGCAAAGGCTATACGCTTTTCGACCCTTGAAGCAATCTGCGAAGCGCTGGATTGCCAGCCGGGAGATATTCTCACCTATAAAAAGTTGGGTGTCTGCGAAGCAGACGGTGGGATTCTTTTCAAAAAGGAGGAATAATATGCAGATAATTTTCGGCACCTTTGCAATAATAATCTCTTTCATCTATGCCTGCTTTTCCGCTCTTTTCGGTTTCCTTTTCCCTAACACCGAAGTAATCGCTGTCCGTGAAAACCTTGATATGAACATAAAACCATATTATGTGGAATTTCACGAGGATACCCATGGCGGTTTTCATGGCGACGGCGAGGAAATCATAATTTTTCGCCCAAATCAAAAACAAATTGAAAAAATCGAGGCGGAATGGAAAAAAACTCCCGTCGATTGCGGAATTGCCCCTTTAATTTTTCCGGAAAACGAGTATAATGGACTTGAACTTACAAAGTATATCCCAAAGGCGGAAGGTTTTTGGTTTTATAAAAACCGAAACGAATTCCACAGCGGATATTCCTATAACTTCTCTTTCGCCTTTTTCGATGGCGAAAATGTCTATTATTACGAACTGGATACCTGAAGGAGGTTTTAAAAAATGCTCACCTGGCTCACAATGCTTTTCCAGAAAATCGAAGGCAGCAATATCCTTATCGCAATCATCGGCGCAATGTGGGTGCTCTATCTCGGATTTTTCTTTGTTGTTAAAGCAAACCGCGGAAAACAAAAATTAAAAACCGCCCTTATCGCCGGAGCAATAGCGACCCTTATCTGCGATATAGTCTGGTTCTTCAAATTTTTCGATAACTTCCAGTATGTGAACCCGGGTCTCGGCGGAGTAATGTGGTTCTGCCTTCTTCCGGTACTTCTTTTCTTCCTCGTAATGATTTTAAGCTATATCAACGCAAGCCGCTATGAATTCGACAAGAAAAAGCGTGAAAAGGAAGAAGCAAAACAGAAAAAGAAAGAAAAACGCCGCAAAAAATTTGAAGCGGAAGACGCTGAAAAATAACATAAAAAAAAACGCAGAAAAATCTGCGTCTTTTTTTATTATATATCATTTATTTGAATAATTCTCTTTGATCTTCTTAACAGTAAATTCGCCAAGCCCGACACTTATGAAAAACGAAATTATCCATAAAACAATCGCAAGAATACTTGCTCCTGCGCCTGTTCCCAAAAAGGTGTTTCCAATCCAGCTTATAAAAAAGAAGAAAATCAGAAAATATACTGCGGTAAAAAAACAGACAAGCACCTGCTCCACCTCCAAAAATAATCTCCGTTTATATAAAATACCTCCTCGGAGGAGGGATAACCTTTTTGATAAATTCGCTCCGCGTTTTCCTGTAATCCCTCTTCCACCATTTTCTTTCAGAAAATGGTCCCCCTTCCCCTTTGGGAAGGCTTTTTTTATTTCAGCGGCTTTTCGCTTATCTTAACTCTCTGCCTCGGATATTTCGCCGGGGTTGCGGTTTTCTTTTCGATAAAAACAACCGATCTTCCGCCGGCGGGAATTTCATAAATCTCCGGTTCAAGAACTTCTCCGCCGAGAATTTTCGCCGCGGCCTTTGCGCCTTCAAGTTCTTCCGAAACTTCCGCGGTTTTCATCGGCGCAAAAACTCCGCCGACTTTAACAAGCGGAATGCAGTATTCACTGAGCACCGCAAGGTTCGCAACCGCCCTTGCGGTTACAACGTCAAAGCTTTCCCGAAGGGTTTTGTCGTGTCCTGCGTCCTCGGCTCTTGCGTGAACAAGCTTCGCCTTCACCCCGATTTCACCAAGAACCGCTTCGAGAAAATTGAGCCTTTTCTGAAGGGAATCTATGAGCACAAGTTTGATATCCGGCCTTGCAATTTTGAGCACCACGCCCGGAAAGCCTGCGCCGGTTCCAACGTCCGCAACCCTTGCGCCTTCCGGAATTTTCGCCCTTTTGAGGTATGCAAGGCAATCGAGGAAGTGCTTAACGGCAATTCCTTCCGGGTCGGTTATGGCGGTGAGGTTCATTTTTTCGTTCCATTCCACCAAAAGCTCCGCGTAGCGCTCAAGCTGAGCATACTGTTCTTCCGAAAGAGGCTCCGCGTGCTCGGGTATGTAATTCTTAAGGATCTCCGTTACCATTTTTACCTCATTTCTGGATATAGATGAGCAAAACGGAAACGTCCGCCGGAGAAACTCCGGAAATTCTGCTCGCCTGTCCAATGTTCATGGGTCTTACGCGGTTGAGTTTTTCAATGGCCTCAAGGCGCAGACCGTGGATTGCCTTATAATCAATGTCCTCGGGAATCTTCTTTTCCTCAAGGCGGTGCATCTGTTCAACCTGCGCAAGCTGCTTTTTGATGTAACCTTCGTATTTTATCTCTATTTCAACCTGCTCGATAACATCTTCCGGAAGCTCCGGACGGTTAAGGTCAAAGGGAGCAAGGTCGGAATAGGTTATCTGGGGGCGCTTGAGCAGTTCGGAAAGTTTTGTTCCCTCGGTAAGGGGTGCCGTTCCCTTTTCGATGAGCATTGCGTCAAGTTCCGGGCTCATTCTTATGCTCGCGCTCTTCGCTCTTTCAAGTTCCTCGTCACGAAGTCTGCGTTTTTCGAGAAAAGCGCCCCATCTTTCGTCGGAAATAAGACCAATCTCTCTTCCGAGAGGGGTAAGGCGCATATCCGCGTTGTCCTGCCTGAGCACAAGGCGGTATTCGCTTCGGCTGGTCATCATGCGGTAAGGGTCAAGAACGCCCTTTGTGCAAAGGTCATCGATGAGGGTTCCGATGTAGGAATTGCTTCTTTCGAGCACGATTTCCTCTTTTCCGAGAACTCTTCTTGCGGCGTTGATTCCCGCAAGAAGTCCCTGAGCAGCGGCTTCCTCGTAACCGGAAGTTCCGTTGAACTGTCCGGCGCCGAAAAGACCTTTCACCTGCATGAATTCAAGAGTCGGACGAAGGTCAAGGCTGTCACAGCAGTCATATTCGATTGCGTAAGCGTTGCGCATAATGCTTACGTGCTCAAGACCTTTTATGGAACGATAAATTGCGATCTGAACGTCCTCCGGAAGAGAGGAAGAAAGACCGGAAAGATACATTTCCTCCGTTTCAAGACCCATGGGTTCAACAAAAAACTGGTGGCGGATCTTGTCCGGAAAACGCATTACCTTATCTTCAATGCTCGGGCAATAGCGAGGACCTATGCCCTCGATTTTTCCAGAATAAAGGGGCGAACGGTCGATGTTTTTGCGGATAACCTCGTGGGTATCCTCGTTTGTATAGCCAATCCAGCAGTCAACTTTGTTCTTGAGTTCGCCCTTTGTTTCAAAGCTGAAAGGTACGATATGCTCATCGCCGTGCTGGATTTCAAGTTTATCGTAATCAATGCTGTTTCTGAGCACGCGGGCGGGAGTTCCGGTTTTAAAACGGCGGAGTTTGATTCCAAGTTTCTCCAAAGAATCGGAAAGGGGCTTCGCCGGGCTGCTTGCGTCCGGACCGCTTTCCCATTTTCTGTCGCCAACGTAGATAATTCCTTTGAGATAAGTTCCGGTGCAGATGATTACGTTCGGAACTTCATAAAAAGCGCCGAGATGAGTTGTAACTCCGAGCACGCCGCCTTTTCCGTCCGGGCGGACTTCAACAATTTCCGCCTGTTTTATATCAAGGTTCTCCTGATTTTCAAGGGTCTTTTTCATCAGAAGGTGGTAATATGCTCTGTCTTCCTGTGCGCGGAGAGAATGTACCGCCGGGCCTTTTCCAAGGTTGAGCATGCGGCTCTGGATCATCATTTTGTCCGCCGCTTTTCCCATTTCGCCGCCGAGAGCATCAATTTCGCGAACAAGATGTCCTTTTGCGGTTCCGCCGATGGAAGGGTTGCAGGGCATATTCGCAATTTTATCCAGATTAAGTGTAAAGATGCAAGTCTTTACACCAAGTCTTGCGGCGGCCAAAGCTGCTTCAACTCCCGCGTGTCCCGCGCCAATTACCGCAACGTCATATTTTCCTGCAAAATATTCTTCCATAAAATAAACCTCGATTCTGTAAATTACCTCCTCGGAGGAGGAGGTGTCACCGAAGGTGACGGAGGAGGGATTTTATCCCATTAATTATCATTGAAAAATAAAACTGCTTCCTGCATTCCGTCGCACCAGTTATCCCATTTTGCAATAAATTCATCGTGGGGCAAAACCCGGTGCTCAAGGTCCGCAATATTTTTTATTCCTCTACCCTCACAAGCTTTTATACAAATTTTATATTCAGTAATTCCGATTTCATTTTCCGAATCCCAAACAAGCGGAACTTTTTCAAGCCCGGAAAGAAACGCCGCAAGAGCTCTTGTATGCCCATCGGTAAAAAAGATTTTTCCGTCATATTCAAATATAGGCAAAGGCTCAAAATTCGAAAGATCTTTTGGATTAAACCAACTTTTTACCCTTTCAAGTTTTTTTACAGAAATATAGAACTGGGAAGGCTGAATATCCAAAAGTTTTATTTCCTCAATATTCATACTGTTTTTCTCCTTATTGTAACAACCTCCTCGGAGGAGGTGTCACCGAAGGTGACGGAGGAGGGATTTTATCAAAGCCTCCGTTTTACAATTTTGTCTATATAAACACAAACGTTTTCAAAATTATAATTTATATCTTTATTTAAAAACCGCAAAACATCAATTCCGCAAGTTTTTAAATATTCCGTTCTCTTTTTGTCATATTCGATTTCATCATGTTCGTAATGCTGAGCGCCGTCAATTTCGATAACAAGATTTGCTCTCCTGCAATAAAAATCAACAATATAATTTCCGATAACTCGCTGCCTTGAAAAATGTGCATCGTAATTTCTCAAAAACTGATACCAAAGCTTATTTTCCTCCGGTGTCATATTTTTGCGCAGCTCCCGGGACAGTTCTCTTAATTTCGGGTTTGCTTCAAAATTTCTCGGCAAAACTATCCCTCCTCCAATTGCGGTCTTTGAATTTTGCATTGTTTATACCTTCCCAGAGGAGACTCCCCTATTAGGGGAGATGTTGAGCGAAGCGAAACAGAGGGGTCTGCCGTTTGCGGCGAGCAAAAGGGGGACCATTTTCCTAAAGAAAATGGTGGATGAGGGATTAACAGGTAAACCGGAGGGCTTATCTGAACTTGTCAGGGATTATCCCTCCTCCCTCATCGCTTCGCGATGCCACCACCTCCTCCGAGGAGGTTATTTTCCAACGCAGAATCTTTCGAATACCTTTTCAATAACAGCGTCGCTGGCTTTTTCGCCTGTGAGTTCATAAAGCGCGTCGAGAGAAGTTTCTATGCAGATTCCAACCGCGTCCAGCGTCATTCCGAAAGCGACCGCTTCCAGCGCTTCGTCAATGGCTTTTTTTGCTCTGCGGACACAGTCCAGCTGGCGCTCGTTTGCCATAACGGGTTCCGCCGGGTCAAGGTCCGCTGTTTTGAGCACCTTTGCAAGGGCGCTTCGGAATTCTTCTTCCCCGTCGCCTTTTCTTGCGGAAATGGTGACCACGTTTTCAAAACCCGCCTTCACCGCGTCAACGTCCGCCTGAAGTTCAAGGTCGGATTTGTTGATAACAGCCACCGCCGGTCTGCCTTTGAGCTTTTCGATAAGTTCAAAGTCCGTTTCATCAAAAGGCCTGCTGGAATCGAAAACCGCAATTACTACGTCACAGCGGTCAATTTCGGTGTTCGCCATATCAACGCCAATGCGTTCAACAGCGTCTTCGGTGTCCCGAAGACCCGCGGTATCAAGAAGGCGAATCGGAATATCTCCCACGAGCACGCTTTCCTCAACAACGTCCCTGGTCGTTCCGGCAATTTCGGTAACAATGCTTCTGTCCCTTCCGGAAATAAGGTTCATAAGGGTGGATTTTCCGACGTTGGGCTTTCCGGCAATAACGGTGGTGGCGCCTTCGCGGATAATTTTTCCCGCGTCATAAGTTTCCATAAGGCGTTTGAGCACGGCTTCGGTCTCTTTGAGCACGCTTTCGAGATGTTCGTCCGAAAGTTCCTCAACGTCCTCTTCCGGATAATCGCTCCAGGCGGCAAGATGTGTTTCAAGCTCCGTAAGGCTTTCCGTAACGGAGCGGATTTTTCGATAAAGTGCGCCGTCCCTCATAACAAGGGCGGCTTTTCCGGCGCTGGCGGATTTTGAAGAGATAAGATCCATAACCGCTTCCGCCTGGGTAAGGGTGAGTTTTCCGTTGAGCAGAGCCCTTTTTGTAAATTCGCCCGGGCCTGCAAGATTTGCGCCGCAATCCAAAGCAGCCCTGAGCACACGTTTCAAAAGCGCCGGGCTTCCGTGGCAGGAAAATTCAACGGTGTTTTCGCCGGTATAACTTTTCGGCGCAACAAAAACCGTCGCAACCGCTTCATCAATGTCGCCTTCCCTGTCGAAAACCCTTCCGTAGGCGCAGGAATATCCCCCAAGGGTGGAAAGTTCCTTTCCGCCTTTAAAAGGGCGGAACATTTTTTCCCCAACGGAAATTGCTTCCTCTCCGGAAATTCGGATTACTCCAAGACCGGAAGCGGAAAGGGGCGTTGAAATTGCGGCAATGGTGCTCATTTGTTTTCCTCCTTTTCAAAAGCCTTCCCCTTGAGGGGAAGGTGTCTGCGAAGCAGACGGATGAGGTGTAATATTTTTCAAAATATCTTTACAAACGTTTTCAAAATCTCTGTTTATCTGAAAATTTGTATATCTCAAAACTTTTATTCCAAGCAATTCAAGTTTTTTATCTCTTATCAAATCTTTTTCTCTTGCATCATGTTCATAATGCTGTGAACCATCTATCTCAATTACAATCTTCTTCGATGGAATATAAAAATCAACTATATAATCGCAAAGAACTTTTTGCCTGTGAACAGTAACAGAAAGTTTTTTCAAAAAGTCATACCAAAGGTGTTTTTCTTCCGTTGTCATTTCTTTTCGGAGTTTTTTTGAATTTTCAACAAGGCTTTTATTATATAACTCATTCATAAAAACACCTCATCAGTCACCTTCGGTGACAGCTTCTCCTCAAGGAGAAGCCTATTTATCTATTGTATATTATAAAAAGAGCCGGCACTGAAATCAAGTGCCGGCTAAACTTTTTTTAAACATTTTAAGGCTCCCTTGTGTAAAGGGAGCTGTCACCGAAGGTGACTGAGGGATTGTAACCCTGTCCGATTGTTAACGGGCGGATTATATCCGCCCCTACGGCTCAAAGGTTTAAATCAGTCAAGGTCGATTCTTCCGTAAAGGGAAAGGGAAGAAACGTCGTTTTTAGGCTGTTCGTTGGGAGCAACGATAACTTTCTGGCTCTCTCTGGGAGCGCGGTTACCTTTTCCGTTTCTTCTGTCGCCTTTGTTGTCGCGGAATTTTCTGTCGCCGCGGGGTTTTGCTCCTTCAATGGGGCTGATAACAACTCTTCTGTTGGGTTCGCTTCCAATGGATTTGGAAGTTGCGCCGGAAACGGTCTGAACGGTGGAATGAACGATTCTGCGTTCATAGGGGTTCATGGGTTCAAGAGTGATGGAACGTCCGGATTTTACTGCGTTTGCCGCGGTTTTTCTTGCATAAGCGCGAAGGCTTGCTTCACGTTTGCTGCGGTAATCGTCGATATCAAGAACAACGCGGACGTAGCTTCCTTCGCTTTTGTTTGCAACAAGGGAAGCAAGGTACTGCATTGCGTCAAGGTTATCGCCTCTTCTGCCAACAACGGCGCCCATTTCGTCGCCGGAAAGCTGGAGAACGATCATTCCGTCTTTCTGGGTGTAGGTAACTTCTGCTTCCGGATAACCGAGAGCGGTAAGAACTTCCTTGATATAGTTAGCAGCGTCGGAACCTTTTCTTTCAAGAACTTCCGGAGCAAGAACTTTTACTTCCTCTTTGGGAGCTTCTTCAATTTTTGCTTCTGCGGATTTAACTTCTTTTTTAGGTTCCTGTTTTTTGGGCTGCTGGGGTTTCTGTTCTTTTTTGGGTTTTTCCTGTTTGGGTTCCTGCTTTTTGGGCTGTTCCTGAACCGGTTTTTCGGCTTTGGGTTTCTGCTCCTTGGTTTCTTTCTTTTTCTTGGGAGCTTCCGCTTTTTTCTCTTTTACGCCGAACATCTTGTTCCAATAATCTTCGTCGATAATTGCTTTTGCGGTTGCGGGAACAGTTTTAAGTCCAAAAAATTTTTTCTTCGGTCTTTCGATTATTTCAACAGTAACATATTCACGGTCAACGCCGGCCTTTTCATAGGCGGCTTCGATCGCTTCTTCCACAGTTTTGCCTGTGGCTAAAAACTCTCTTTCCATTTTTTCAAAAAGCCTCCTGCTTATTTAAGGTCTTCGTCGGTAACTTCTTCGTAAGTTTCGCCGTATTTTTCAGCGGCGCGTTTTCTTGCTTCCGCAAGTTTTCTCTTGTTGATTTCCTTCTGGGAAGGATCGTCGTTCTGAGCGTATTTTGCGTTTCTTTCTCTCTGAAGCTCTTTAAGTCTTTCTCTTGCTTCGGCTCTCTGCTGTTTTTTTGCTTCTTTAACAGCCTCTGCCTCTGCCTCCGCCTGTTCGGCAAGCTTTTTGGGGTTAAGGAAAATGTTAAAGCAAACGCTCTGGATAAACTGGAAAACAGCTGAAAGGGTCCAATAGAAACCTGCCGCAGCGGGAACAACGAATCCGATATAAACGGACATAAGAGGCATGGTGTAGAGCATGATGTTCATGGCTCCGCCGCCCTGGTTTCCGTTGGGGTTGGATTTCTGCATATAGAAAGTCATTCCGAGCTGGAAAATGCCGCAAAGGATCGGAATAAGAAGATACCAGTTGAATCCGCCTTCATAAGTAAGGGCAAATTTCGGAACAACGCCAAGGTCAAGACCGAAAAGGGTCATATCAAAATTGGCGATTTTTGTAATGATTTCCTGGTCAAAATCCGCAAAAAGAGCGGTTTCTTCCTGGATAATGTTAAGAAGTTTAATTTCGTTGTAATAGGAATGTGCTTCAAAAGCATGTCCTGCCGCGGAAGCAACTTCGATCATTTCGTCGATAACAGTGTTGCTGACGCGGAAAATGTGATAGATAGGTTTATAAACAACGTCGATAACACCGAAAAGAATCGGGAACTGGATAAGGGAAGGAAGACAGCCGCTCATGGGGTTATAGCCTTCTTCGGTATAAAGTTTCTGGATTTCTTCGTTATATCTTTCTTTGTTGTTGCTGTATTTTTCCTGAATTCTTTTAAGTTTCGGCTGGAAAACGGCCATTTTGGCCTGCTCTTTCTGCTGTTTTACAGAAAGAGGAAGAAGCGCAAGCTTTGTTACAAGGGTAAAAACGGTGATAGCAAGCGCATAGTTGTTTCCGGTAAGCAAATAACAGCCCAGCATTACAAAGCCGAGCGGCCAGCCGAAAATTTTCATGATAAACTGCATTATTTACCTTCCTCCTGATTTTGGGAGAAGCGGTTTCTGTTTTTCTTTTGTTTTGAATAATAAAAAAGGTCAAATTTTTCCGGAACGGGGTCGAACCCGCCTTCGTGAAAAGGGTGACAGCGCAAAATTCTCAGAAAGCCAAGTAACCCGCCCCTCATCGCACCGAATCGACTGATTGCAGTATATGCGTATGAAGAACAGGTGGGATAATACCGGCAACAAGGCCTTTTATAAGGAGAAATCGCCGTCTGATAAAAACGGATTATTAACAGAAACAGCTTTTTCATAGTTCTTTTGTGCTCTGTAAGGCGCCCAATTTTCCTAATTGGGCGGTCAGGATGGGGGTCAGAGCGGTAGACTTGGTAAATGTTGTTTTTGTGCGCGCAACAAGGATAATGTCAAATCCCGGTTTGATCATGGGATAAACTTCCCTGAATGCGGCCCTTAAAACCCGCCGTGCTCTGTTTCTCGCAACGGCGTTTCCGATTTTTTTGCTGGTGGTTAAGCCAAGGCGAACTTTGCCAAGGCGGTTTGGGGAAGCATAACAAATAACGTGGCTGTCCGCAACGCTTTTTCCCCTTCTGTAGATTCGCAAAAAATCGTTGTTTCTTTTAATCGAAAGTGTTTTCATCGGTTAAAACCGCCGATCAATTAGTAGCTGAGGTGTTTTCTGCCTTTAGCTCTTCTTGCTGCGAGAACTTTGCGGCCGTTTTTGGTTGCCATTCTTGCGCGGAAGCCGTGTACTTTCTGTCTGTGGAGTTTTTTGGGCTGATAGGTTCTTTTCATCTCTGATTTTCCCTCCTTTCGAAATTGCCTTGCAAAATTAGATTATAATGCCCTTTTTCAAAAATGTCAATATTAATTTTATAATTATAATTAATATATAAAAGAAAAAAATAACATTTTTATAAAAAAAGCCTTCTTTTTAAACCGTAGGGAAGGTCTTGACTGTTCCGCAAAAAAACCTTCCCAGAGGATAAGGCTCCCTTGTGTAAAGGGAGCTGTCACACCGCAGGTGTGACTGAGGGATTGTTAATCCTATACAATTAAAACCTTGCGGATAATATCCGCTAAAAAAACGGGCGGATAATATCCGCCCCTACAAATAAAAAAGCCTTTCCGGAGGGGAAGGTGGTTTTTTCGGCTTTGCCGAAAAAGACGAAAGAGGGATAATCAAGTTTCCCGAAGGGCAGCCTTCCCAGAGGGGAAGGTGTCACCGCAGGTGACGGATGAGGGATAAACCCTGTCCCATTAAAAACGGGCTCACACATAGGTTCGCCCCTACGGTAATTTAATGTAGGGCGGGGGCTTGCTCCCGCCGTGATAAAAAATTTCTCCTCTGGTGAGGTAAAAAAAACGGGCGGATAATATCCGCCTCTACAAATAAAAAAGCCTTCCCAGAGGGGAAGGTGTCACCGCAGGTGACGGATGAGGGATAAACCCTGTCCCAAGAATAACGGGCTCACACATAGGTTTGCCCCTACGGTAATTTAATGTAGGGCGGGGGCTTGCTCCCGCCGTGATAAAAAATCCACCTCCATTTAGCAAGGGAGGCTTTTTAATCTTATGACATCATAAAAACAAAACCGCCTTTTTCCACAATTCCTTTATAAATAATAATACATTTATAAATATATCGCCAAAAATATGTGGAAAACCTTTTCTTTTAAAAACTTTTGTGCTATAATTTATCCTGTCATAATTTATATTTTTCTTTTCTTCCTATATAAAAAAAGACAAAAATCTGAACGAACGGAGGAAAAAACAATGAATACCTTCGATGAAATTTTTGATCTTGTAAAAGATTTTTGCAAGACCCAGATGACCGACGTTGCCTATAATCTTTGGATAAAGGATATCGAACCGGTCAAGTTAACCGTTGAAAAAGTTGAACTAAGCGTAAGTTCCGAATTTAAGCAGAATATTGTTTCCGAAAAATACCGTGACCTTCTTGCAACCGGTTTTGAAAACGTTCTCGGTTTCCCTGTTGAAGTTGTGATCCTTATCGACACCCATAACCCAAAAAGACAGGAAAAATTTCCGCCCGTTCCGGAACCTCCGGTAATTCTCGAACCCGGCGAATATGTTTATACCTTCGATACCTTTATCGTAGGTTCTTCCAACAAATTTGCCCACGCCGCGGCAATGGCAGTTGCCACCCACGATATAAGAAACTATAACCCGCTCTTTATCCACGGCGATTCCGGTCTCGGAAAAACCCACCTTCTCTTCGCGATTATGAACGAAGTCAAAAGAAGAAAACCCGAAGCCCTCGTAAAATACGTTAAAGGCGAAGAATTCACAAACGAACTTATCGCCGCTATCCGAAGCCAGACCACTCCGGAATTCCGCGAAAAATACCGCAAGGTGGATTACCTCCTTGTTGACGATATCCAGTTCATCGCCGGAAGAGATTCCACCCAGGAAGAATTTTTCCACACCTTCAACGCTCTTTATGAAGCCGGAAAACAAATTGTCCTTGTTTCCGACAGACCGCCTAAAGAAATAAAAACCCTTGAGGACCGCCTTCGCAACCGTTTTGAAATGGGCCTTATGGCGGATATCCAGCCGGCGGATTTTGAAACAAGAATCGCAATAGTCCAGCGCAAAGCGGACCTTCTCCGAATGGATATGCCTAACGAAGTTGCGGAATATATCGCAAATAACCTCAAAAGCAACATCCGCCAGCTTGAAGGCGCAGTAAAGAACATAAAAGCAAACTCCCTTATCTATGAAAACAAACCAATAACAATAATGATGGCCCAGACCGCTATCCGCGATATCCTCAACGATAACCAGCCCATTCCCGTCACCATAAGCAAAATCATCAGCGAAGTGGGAAGAACCTTCAATATCTCCGAACAGGATATCAAGAGCAACAAACGCGCCGCCAACATAAGCCGCGCACGCCAGGTTGCAATGTATGTCATCAAGGATATAACCCAGATGAGCATGGCGGCAATCGGCGAAGAATTCGGCGGAAGGGACCATTCCACAGTTGTTTACGCCATAAACCAGACCGAAAAAATGATGAAAACCGATTCCCACCTCCGTGAGATAATCGAAGATATCACAAAAAACGTAAAAGATATGTAAACATTTCCACATGTTGAAAACTTTTGAAACATTGTTAATTTAACAGAGTTTTCACATTATAACTTTATTTTTTCAACATGCCGAAAAACAGCAAATCAACATTCAACTTTTCAAGATTTTTTCCATAAAGCCAATCTTAAAACCAAAAAACAAAAATTGGCTTAACAAAAGAAAAAACAAAGCTTTTCCACATTTTCAACATCCCCTACTATTATTACTGAATAATACTATTCTTTCTTTCTGAAGGAGGAAATTTTATGAAATTTTCTTGCAGCCGCCAGGAACTTTCCGAAGCTCTCAACAACGTGACCCGTGCCGTTGCCGCAAAAACCACCCACCCCGCGATGGAAGGTGTTTTGATCGTTGCGGAAGACGACCGCCTTACCTTAAGCTGCTATAACATGGAACTGGGCATAACCACTTATATGGCCGCCAGAATTTCCGAAAACGGCTCTATCGTTCTCAACGCAAAACTTTTCTTTGATATGGTGCGCCGCCTTGCTTCCGAAAAAATCGAAATCGAAAGCGACGACCGCTTCCTTACAAAAATCCGCGGAGGCGCGGCGGAATATAACATTATAGGAATCGAAGCGGAAGAATTCCCCCAGGTTCCTTCCGTCGATGAAAAAATCAATTTCACCATAAAGCAGGAAACACTCAAGAGCATGATAGAGCAGACCATTTTTGCCGTTGCGGTCAACGATTTCAAACCCGTTCACACCGGTTCAAAATTTATTATCAAAGACCATGTTCTTTCCGTTGTTTCCGTCGATGGTTTCCGCCTTGCGATCCGCCAGGAACAGGTTGGTTACGGCGACGAACTTGATTTCATCGTTCCGGGAAAATCCCTTTCCGAAGTTGCAAAACTTCTTGAAGGCGATGAAGATGTTCTTATAGCTCTTTCACAGAAACATATCATTTTCAGAGTTGGCAGATATGACGTTGTTTCCCGCCTTCTCGAAGGAGATTTCATAGATTTCCGTTCTTCAATTCCCGCTTCTTCCAATACTGTAATTGAAGTAAAAGTAAGGGATTTCCTCAACTCCATCGACAGAACCAGCCTTCTCATCAACGACAGACTCAAAAGCCCCATCCGCCTTTCCATAGGCAACGGCGAAATCAAAATTTCCTGCTCAACCGCTCTCGGAAAAATCAGCGACGTTGTTGAGTGCGATATAAAAGGCGAACCCGTCGATATGGGCTTCAATAACAGATATCTCCTCGAAGCGCTCAGAGCAACCGGCTGCGATAAAGTCAAAATGATAATCAACAGCCCCCTTTCTCCGGTAAAAATTGTTCCGATGGAAGGCGAAAGCTTCCTCTTCCTTGTTCTTCCGGTAAGAATGAAAGCGGATATCTGATTTTAAAAAAGGCTTCTCCTTGAGGAGAAGCTGGATTTCGCCGAAGGCGAAAGACTGATGAGGTGTTTTTCCACCTCATCCGCCTCGCTTTGCTCGGCACCTTCCCCTCAAGGGGAAGGCAAAAATGAAAAGAGGTACACCATGGCAAAAATTCAGCTTAAATTAGTAAGAAGACCGGCTTCTTCGGCGCCTGTTTCCGTAGAAATCCGCGATGAATTCATAAAGCTCGATTCTTTCCTTAAATTTGCCGGCGCGGTTATGACCGGCGGCGAAGCAAAAGAACTTATCCAGGGCGGAAAAGTAAAAGTAAACGGCGAAATCTGCGAAATGCGCGGAAAAAAAATGCGCCCCGGCGACGTTGCCGAAGTTTACGGAAAATCCTATATGGTCGCTTCCGCCGAACCTTTTGAAGAATGATTTTCAGAAAAATTTATCTTAAAAATTTCCGGAACATCGAAGAAATGGAACTTCTTCCCGGGGAAAAGGTAAATATAATCTGCGGCGAAAACGCCCAGGGAAAAACAAACCTTATGGAAGCCCTCTGGCTCTTCACCGGCGCAAAAAGTTTCCGCCAGACAAAGGATTTGGAATTTATCCGCTTCGGTGAAGAAAAAGCAAACCTTAAGGCGGAATTCTTTTCCGAAAACCGGGAACAAAACGCCGAAATTTCCTTTTCACCTTCAAAATCCCTGAAGAAAAACGGAATCGATATAAAATCTTCCGCGGAATATGCCGGAACCATTGGCGGAGTTGTTTTTTCACCGAGCCATATGAACCTTTTCCGGGACGGCCCGAAGGAAAGAAGAAGGCTTATAGATACTTCTCTCTGCCAGCTCTATCCGAAATATCTTTCGGTGCTCGCGGATTATAAAAAAGTTCTTGACCAGAGGAACACCGTGCTCAAGGACGCAAGATATCATTCCGGTTTAATAGATATGATAGATATCTATGATGAACAGCTTGCCCGCCTTGGCGGAACAATTATCCGAACAAGGGTAAGCTATTGCGAAAGCCTCAATAAAAAAGCGGCGGAAATTTATAAAGGAATGTCCGGCGCAAGGGAAGAATTTTTTGCGGAATATATTACAACCGTTCTTTCGGAAGATGAGCACGCAGATTCTTCCATGAGCACCGCGAATTTTGCCCAAAAGTTTTATGATGCGCTCCAGAACAGCAGAAATTATGATTTTGAGCATGGTTCAACTTCCGTTGGCCCCCACAGGGATGACCTTGAAGTAACCCTTGATAAAATGCCGGTGCGTTCCTTCGGTTCCCAGGGGCAGCAAAGAAGCTGTATTCTTTCGCTTAAGCTCGGCGAAGCAAAAATGCTCGGCGAAGCAATGGGCGAACCGCCCCTTATTCTTCTCGATGACGTTATGAGCGAACTGGATTCTCTCCGGCGCGATTATATTCTCAATTCTATCGGCGAAAGTCAGATTTTCCTCACCTGCTGCGATAAGGAACTTTTTTCCGGCCTTGAGGAAGGAAAGGTCTTTATCATGCAGAAAGGCTCCCTTGTGCAAAGGGAGCTGGCACGGCAAAGCCGTGACTGAGGGATTGTCTTTTATGGAAAGAAAACATAATAAAATGTTGTCAGAAAATGCGAAAATTCTTCGCAATAATATGACAAAAGAAGAAAAACATCTTTGGTATGATTATTTAAGAAAAAGTCCTGTGAAATTTTCAAGACAAAAAATTCTTGGCAGATATATAGTTGATTTTTATTCTGCTGAAGCAAAAATTGTTATTGAACTTGATGGTTCTCAGCATTATGAAAGAGAAAACCGTATCTATGATGAAAAGAGGACAGAATTTCTTAAACAATATGACCTTATGGTAATAAGAATTCCAAACGGCGAGATAAATAAAAATTTTGAGGGTATTTGCAGATATCTTGATAAACAGATAAAACAATCCCTCAGTCAGCTTCGCTGACAGCTCCCTTTTCACAAGGGAGCCTAAAAGAAAAAGGAGGTATCTTTATGTATCTCTTCCTCGGCGGCGATGTTTCCGTTTGGGAAAACGACGTTATCGGCGTTTTCGATATGGATAACACAACCGTTGCAAAAGCCACCCGCGAATTTCTTTCCCGTAACCAGAAGGAAGGTTCCGTAATAAACGTAACCTATGACCTTCCGAAAAGTTTTTGTTTAACAACAGAAAACGGAAAGGAAAAAGTTTATATTTCCCAGCTTGCTCCTGCAACGCTTAAAAAGCGCGGCGGAACATTATAAAATTAAAAAATTCATAATGCATAGTGCAAAATGAATTTAAAAAAATAATTATTTTTGCATTGTGCACTCTGCATTATGCAGTAAATTATATTCAGGAGGTAAATCGTGGAAAATACTCCGTTTGCCGTAGAACCTATGCAGGAAGTCTACGACGAAAACCAAATCCAGGTTCTTGAAGGACTTGAAGCAGTAAGAAAAAGACCCGGTATGTATATCGGTTCCACCGGACCGAAGGGTCTTCATCACCTTGTTTATGAAATTGTCGATAACGCCATCGACGAAGCATTGGCGGGCTATTGCACCGATATCAACGTGGAACTCCTTCCCGGAAATCTCGTAAGAGTTACCGATAACGGCCGAGGAATCCCGGTTGGTATCCATGCAAAACTCGGAATTCCGGCAGTAACCGTTGTTTTCACCGTTCTTCATGCGGGCGGAAAATTCGGCGGTTCCGGCTACAAAGTTTCCGGAGGTCTTCATGGCGTCGGCGCTTCGGTCGTTAACGCCCTTTCCGAATGGCTCGAAGTCGAAGTCCGTGACGGGGAACATATCTACCGCCAGAAATTCCAAAGGGGCGTTGCCGAAGGTGATCTTGAAATTGTCGGCGATACCGAAGAAAAAGGAACCGCGGTTCTTTTCAAGGCGGATAATCAGATTTTCGAAACCCTTGAATATGAATACGATACCCTTCTTGTTCGCCTTCGCGAACAGGCTTTCCTCAATGCCGGCGTAAAAATCGTCTTCACCGATAAACGCGACCCGGAAAACGAAAGAAAAGAGACCCTTCATTATGAAGGCGGTATAAAATCCTTCGTTGAATATATCCATAAGAAAAAGGGCCTTGAAACGATCCATCCGGAAGTCCTCTATTTTTCCGCAAAAAACGGCGATTCCACCGCGGAAGTCGCAATGCAGTATAACGACAGCTATAACGAGGTTGTGCTCAGCTTTGCGAACAACATCCACACCATCGACGGCGGTATGCACGAAACCGGTTTCAAAAACGCTCTCCGAAAAGTTTTCAACGATTACGGAAGAGAGCATAAGATCCTCAAGGATAACGATAAGGATCTTTCCGGTGAGGACGTCCGCGAAGGTCTTACCGCTGTAATTTCCGTAAAGCTCACCGATGCGGAATTCGAAGGCCAGACCAAAACAAAACTCGGCAACACCGAAATGAGAACAATGGTCGATAAAATGCTTTATGAAAAGCTCAAGACCTATTTTGAAGAAAATCCTTCCGTCGCAAAAGCAATTTTTGAAAAATCTCTCGGCGCCGCAAGAGCAAGAGAAGCCGCAAGAAGAGCACGCGAAAACGCAAGAAGAAAATCCGTGCTCGAAAGCTCTTCCCTTCCGGGAAAACTTGCGGATTGCTCCGACCGCGATATCACAAAAACCGAAATCTATATCGTCGAGGGTGACTCCGCAGGCGGCTCCGCAAAAATGGGAAGGGACAGAACCTTCCAGGCTATCCTTCCTCTCTGGGGAAAAATGCTCAACGTTGAAAAAGCAAGGATCGATAAAGTTTATAACAACGATAAGCTCACTCCCGTGGTAACAGCTCTCGGCTGCGGAATCGGCGATGAGGTCGATCTTTCAAAACTCCGCTATGGAAAAGTAATAATCATGGCCGATGCGGACGTTGACGGTTCTCATATCAGAACCCTCCTTCTCACTTTCTTCTTCCGCTATATGCGTCCTCTTATCGAAGAAGGACATGTATATATCGCCCAGCCCCCTCTTTATAAAATAATTGTGGGAAAATCCGTTCGCTACGCTTATTCCGATGAGGAACGCGACAGCATTCTTACGGAACTTAATCCGGAAGGAACGAAAAAAAGCGACGTCCAGCGCTACAAAGGTCTTGGTGAAATGGACCCGCAGCAGCTTTGGGAAACCACAATGGATCCGGAACGCAGAATAATGCTCCGTGTTGAACTTGAAGATGCGGCCGCCGCGGACGAAGTTTTTACAATTCTCATGGGCGATAAAGTTGAACCCAGAAGAGAATTCATCGAAACAAACGCAAAATATGTTCAGAACCTTGACGTTTAAGAAACAGGAGGAAATTTAAAATGGCATTTAACATTTTCAGAAGAAAACCGAAACCGAAGCCCGAAATCAAAAGACTCGAAGTTTCCGCCTATGGCGAACCCAAATATGAATTCACCCATATCCCCACCCTTGAAGTTTACCGCGAATATAACGACACCGTTTCCGCTCCGGCAATTGCAAGGGATAAACAGCTCAAACGCGCTTTCGGTCTTATAATGGGCGTTATCACAATTGTTTTCGCCGTTCTTTCCGTAATGAATTTTGACTATTTTGATCCGATTTATGAAGGAAGAGGCTTCTTTGTCTGGATGAGCTACACAAGCTTTATGTTCTATTTCCTCGTAACCCTTATGTCCGCTTATCTCACCTATCATCTTCTCACCTATTATCATTATTTCCCGAAACGCCTTGAAAAGGCAACCGCAGATTATTATAAATCCAGCAAATATCTCACCAACGAAATCGTTCTTGCCTGCTATGAAGACGGCGTTCTCGAAAAAGCCGAACCCCGCGACGAATTTTTTGAATGGGGAATGTTCAACCGCTGCTGGGAATCCGAAAACGTTGTTTATCTTGAATTCACCCTTGCAAACCAGCTTTTCGTAGCAAAAGAAGTTATGATCGAAGCCGGAGCAAACGTTGAGGAATTCATCGCCTGGGCAAACGAAAAAATTGAAGAAGGCAAAAAAATAATGGCTGAACGCGAAGCCGAAGAAGAAGCTTTGGAAGAAGCAGCCGAAGAAGAATATGAGGCAATCGAAAAAGAAATCGAAGCTCTTGAAGAAGAACTTGAAGAAATCGACGACGATTCCCGCGAAGAAGAAATTGAAGAGAAAATAAAAGCTCTTGAAGAAAAAGCCGAAGAGCTCGAAGATAAACTCGACGACTAAAAAAGCCTCCCTTTTTAAAAACCTTCCCAGAGGGGAAGGTGGCAAAACCGAAGGTTTTGACGAAAGAGGGATAACCATATTTAACCGGAGGAAAAAATCCCTCCTCCACCGTCTTCGACGGTCCCCCTCCTCCTCTGAGGAGGTAATTCAAAAGAACGGAGGAACCCGTTTTGGAAGAAAACGAAAAGAAAATTCCCGAACCGGCAATCGAACTTGAAGACGATATGCCCAAGGCAAAACTTATAAACGTGGATATCGAAAAGGAAATGAAAAAATCCTTCCTGGATTATTCCATGTCCGTAATCGTTTCCCGTGCTCTTCCGGATGTACGCGACGGTTTGAAACCGGTACACCGAAGAATCCTTTATACAATGTATGAAAACGGTCTTGAACCGACAAAAGCATATAAAAAATGCGCCGCAACCGTCGGCGACGTTCTCGGTAAATATCATCCCCATGGCGACGCTTCCGTTTATGATGCAATGGTCCGCCTTGCCCAGGATTTCTCCATGAGAGCGCCCCTTGTTGACGGTCACGGAAACTTCGGTTCAATCGATGGTGACCCGCCGGCAGCTTACCGTTATACCGAAAGCCGAATGAGCAAAATGGCAACCAAAATGCTCACCGATATCGATAAGGATACCGTTGATTTTATGGGAAACTATGACGACAGCCGAAAAGAGCCCGTCGTTCTTCCCTCAAAATATCCTAACCTTCTCGTAAACGGCTCCGTAGGTATCGCCGTCGGTATGGCAACAAACATTCCGCCCCATAACCTTCGCGAAACCGTTGAAGCCTGCTGCTGCCTTATTGATAATCCGGAAGCCACCCTTGATGACCTTATGGAACATATCAAGGGACCGGACTTCCCCACCGGCGGTATCATTATGGGCAGAGCGGGAATCCGCGCAGCTTATGCAACCGGCAGAGCAAAACTCATCGTCCGCTCCAGAGCCGAAATCCAGGAATGGAAAAACGACCGTTACCGCATTGTAGTAACCGAAATTCCCTATATGGTCAACAAAGCAAGACTTATCGAAAGCATTGCCGACCTTGTTAAGGAAAAGAGAGTTGAGGGAATTTCCGACCTTCGTGATGAATCCGACCGCGAAGGACTTAGAATCGTTATCGAACTCAAGCGCGACGCCAATGCCCAGGTCGTTCTCAACCAGCTCTATACCTATACCCAGCTCCAGGATACCTGCGGCGTAATTATGCTCGCCCTTGTCAACGGCGTTCCGAAGATTCTTTCCCTCAAGGAAGTTCTTCAGAACTATATCGATTTCCAGCGCGAAGTTATAATCCGCAGAACAAAATTCGAACTCAAAAAACTCCGTGAGCGCGAACATATCCTCGAAGGTCTCAAAATTGCCCAGGATAACATCGACGAAGTTATCCGCATCATCAGAAGCGGTAAGGACGACGCCGAAAACCGCCCCAGACTTATGGAGCGCTTCGGACTTTCCGAAATCCAGGCAAACGCAATTCTCCAAATGCGCCTCGGCCGTCTTTCTTCCCTTAACCGCGAGGCAATTGAAAACGAACTTGCCGAAATCCGCGCGGAAATTGCAAGACTCGAAGAAGTTCTCAAGGATATGCACCTTGTTGATGAAATAATCAAATCCGAAATGCGCGAAATCGCCGAAAAATCCGGCGATGACCGCCGCACCGGAATTGAAACCATAAGCGGCGAAATGGATCTCGAAGACCTTATCCCCGTTGAGGACAGAGTTATCACCCTCACCCATTTTGGTTATATCAAGAGCCAGCCGGTCGAAGCTTATAAGGCACAGCGCCGCGGCGGCCGCGGAATTTCCGGCATGACCCGCCGTGATGAAGACTATGTCGAAAGCCTCTTCACCGTTTCCACCCATGACTATATCCTCTTCTTCACCGATAAGGGCAAGGTTTTCCGTATCAAAGGCTACGAAATTCCCGAAAGCCAGCGTGCCGCAAGAGGAACCAACATTGTCAACGTTCTTCCTCTTGAACAGGACGAAAAAGTCACCACCCTCATCAAGCTCGGCGGAGTTATCGATGAGGAAGGAACTTACCTCACAATGGTCACCAAAAACGGCGTAATAAAACGTACCCGCCTTTCCCAGTACCGCAACGTCCGCAAGAGCGGTCTTAACGCAATCAGCCTTGATGAGGGCGATGAACTCAAATGGGTTCGCCTTACCGGCGGCGAAGATGAACTTATCGTCGCAACCAGAAAAGGCTACGCCATCCACTTCAAGGAAACCGACGCACGCGAACTTGGAAGAACAGCCCGCGGCGTAAGAGCAATTGAACTCCGGGAAGGCGACGAAGTAGTCGGTATGGAAATTGTTGAGGAAGGCAAAAAACTCCTCACCATAAGCGAAGGCGGAAAAGGCCGCAGAAGCGAATTTTCCGATTACAGCATCCAGAACCGCGGCGGTAAAGGTATTCAGAACTATAAGACCGATAACGTCGCCGGAATCAAGGCTGTTGCCGATGACGACGATATCATCGCAATCAGCTCCGACGGAATTATCATTCGTCTTTCCGTCGATGAGGTCAACGTCCAGTTCAGAAGCGCTTCCGGCGTAAAAGTAATGCGCCTTGCTTCCGAAGAAAGCCGCGTTGTTTCCTTCACCGTTGCTCCGAAAGGCGAAGATGAGGAAGAATCCGAAAGCGAAACCGAGGAAACTTCCGCAGAAGAGAGCGAAACAACCGAATAAGCCTCCCTTGTGTAAAGGGGGATGTCGTTTTGGCTTTGCCAAAATGACGGAGGGATTGTTAATCAAATCAAATTTAAAACAAAAGGCGGAAGTTTCCTTCCGCCTTTAATAAAAAGGGAGGTATTCTCCATGCGCAGAAACAGAAGAAGAAGCGAACCCCAATCTCCCCTTGCGGCAATGCTCATCGGGATTTTTGTGGTCTGCTTCGGAATTTTCTGGACAATAATGGCGGGCAGTATGTTCCCGCCAATGGCAATTTTCGGAATCCTCTTCACCGCAATCGGCGCGGTGAACGCATATAATACATATAAAACCATAAAGGAAAATGCGGAAAAACCGCATGAGCATCAGGATTTTTACGAAGATGAATATTCCGAAGAACCCCGTGCTCAAAAAGAAGAACTCCGCTGTCCTTATTGCGGCGCGCCAATACATAATTCAGATTCCGAATGTGAATATTGCGGAAGCCGGCTTTAAAAAAGCAGAAAGGAGCTTTTATGAATAAGACAGAGCAAAACAAAAAGGAAGGTCGCCCTATAAGCGACATAATTTGCGGAACGATATCCGTTCTGGCCGGACTTGCGTTTATAAAAGTGTTTATATATCCGTTTTCACTGTTCTTTTTCCTTGGTGTGTTCTTTCTTGTTGGCGGAGTTGTAACAATAAAAGACGGTTATAAAGCTTTGCGGAAAAGAAACGGAAAGCCTGTTGATGAAGACGATGAACCGGCCGAGGAAGAAACCGAAACACCGAAAGAAGAATTTCGCTGCCCGGTTTGTGAATCTTTGCTTCAGGAAGGCGATCGCGAGTGCCCCTATTGCGGAAGCAGATTATAAGCCTCCTTTGCCTAAAGGTAACTCCCGACGAAGTCGGGTGAGGGATTGTAACCCCGTCCCGTGAATAACGGGCGAACACATAGGTTCGCCCCTACAGATAAAAAAGCCTTCCCAGAGGGGAAGGTGGCAAAACCGAAGGTTTTGACGGATGAGGGATAAACCCCGTCCAACTAAAAACAGGCGTATAATAAACAAAAAAGGCGGGTTTTACCCGCCTTTTTCTTTTATAAAACCTGATTTTTTGCTTTAACCTATAAAACCGCTAAACTTTCGCCGCCGAAATTTTTAAAAATTGCAAAGAAAAAGAGATTGTTTTAAAAATCAACTGAAATAAATCCGTTTTTGCAATTCTGCATAAAAACTTCCTGCAAAACGTGCGTTTAATAATTCCAACTGTCCGCAATAGAAAGACAGTTCTTTATAAAAAAAGACCGCCCGATCGAAGGCGGCTTTTTTTGTTACTACATTTATTTTACAATGGAAAGAATAAGGGTCATAAGAGTTTTGGTAAGGTTAACGGATTTCTTTTCAGCTACGAGAGCGGAAAAACCTTCGCAGTAAGCCATTTTTTCGTGTCTTTCCCAGTTTGCTTCAGAAGGAAGACGGCTTTCGAGCTGGCAGCGATAATCATTAAAAGAAATGTTGGAGAACATAAAATCAAGATCCTTTCGTTGTTTGTTAGGCGCAAGGCGTTCCCTTGCTGCCGGCAATTTATTAACAAACTGTCCGTTTGTCGAGTACATTATAGCGCAACAAATCCTGCAAAATCAAGTGTCAACAACTGAGAAAACAAACGAAAATCGCTGTTAAAATTTGTGCAGACTGCACAAAAATGAAAATTTCTAACATTTTAAAAAAGCCTTTATGCAGGATTTTCGGCATAAATCAGAAAAATATACAAAAAATGAATAAAAATTCTTTCGCAAAAATCGTCTGTCATGCCGTTTTTTCGCATAAATAAGCGCTTTTTCGCTTTATCAACCCAAAGTCTGTTTATTGAATAAAAACACCTGTCCGCCGCAAAAAGCCTTCCCAGAGGATAAGGCTCCCTTGTATAAAGGGAGCTGTCGCACCGTAGGTGTGACTGAGGGATTGTCAACCCTGTCCAATCAAAAACCGGGCGGATATTATCCGCCCCTACAAATAAAAAAGCCTTACCAGAGGGGAAGGTGTCACCGCAGGTGACGGATGAGGGATAAACCCTGTCCCATTAAAAACGGGAGCACACATAGGTGCG
>JAGASN010000017.1 GCA_017847875.1 Oscillospiraceae bacterium
CCTACGAGCTGCTTCACGCTTTGCTTCCCGCAGGGTTTCACAGGACCGGCACGGGCTTTTTCCTTGCGATAAGCAAGATACTTGGAAATAGCCTGCTTCAAAACATTTGCGGTCATTTTTGTGGTACTTACAGCCAACGTAACTGTTCGCTGTTCAACTTCTTCCTGCAATAGACATACCTCCTTCCTTGGGAAATGGGTGCAGGCGATTGAGGGAAGCCCACGCTAAGGTGGTCTCACCCGATGGTAGATAAAGATTTTCAAATCAGCGCCTCCTTTCCGGGCATAAAAATACTCCCGTGGTTTTTAATCACGGGAGCCGTACATATCATGCTGAACCAACGCCGAGTAGTAATTGCCGATAGTTGTCGGGGCGTTATACAGCGTGGTCAGAAGATATTGCTTGATGTTGCGGATTTTTGTTGTGTTCTCCTGGAGACAATCGAACACGAATCTGATATGCTCTGCATCCAGTTTGAGAAGCCTTGATCGGACAACCTCCGCAGGATAATCCGTACCGGCAACTCGGATATATTTTTTCGTGGAACAAACCGTTTCCACAATCAGCTCCAGAATTTCCTCCAAACGGTCGTGGTCATAAGGCATATCCGAGAGAAGAATGTCATAGTCGATATTCTCCTTGATGATTTCTCTATACTCATCCATATCTCTGAAACTCGTTTCTTTTCGCTTCGCTTCAAGTGCTGCAAGCACAGAGGGGCGGGCTTCATCGGAAAAGAATGAATGAGTATTTACTGAATCAGTTATTATTTTCTCTGTACTTCTTTTATCTATATTTATTTGTGCGGGAGTTTCCAGACGTGGCAAAGCCATATCCGGTTTTACCATATCCGGCTTTTCCGTATCTGGTGAAGCCGTATGTGGTCGCTCATAGATAATGTACTCCATATCCGTGATTCTGCCGTTGCTGTCTCGGATACGGTGGCGTACAAGATAGCCGTACTGTTCAAGCTCTTTGAGCTGTGCTGTGATCCCGTCCACACCGTCCTTGCATATCCTCGCAAGACCTCTTGTTGTGTAGTCCCAATTATCGGGGAGCGAAAGCATTGTGGACAGAAGCCCTCGTGCCTTGTTGGACAGGTTAGGGTCTCGCAGATGGTAGTTGGACATGGTGGTGTAATTTTTGTTTTTCTCAACTCTACATACTGCCATGCGTCCTCCTGTGTCCGGGCATGAAAAAAGCCGAACAAGAGAATATATATTTCCTGTTCGGCTCATATCCGGTATTCAATTTCATCGCTGTTGATCTCGCTGTCGTTTTTTCATCCAGTTCTCCAACAGCTTGATGATGGTTTCTTCCATCCTCTGCGGCGTGTAGGAACGGGGGAAGTATTTGCGTATCCTGTCCATAGGGAGCTTCAAGTCCCAATTTTCGGGTTTCTTCTGCTCCATCATAATACCGAGCATCGCATCGTCACTCAGCTTGCCCTCTTGGGAAAGTCGCTTCATTCGCTGTGCCTGCGAGAAAGACGGCGTTGCCTGTTCGCTGTCGATGGTCTCGATAAGGAGCTTCTGTTCATCGGGTTTGAGATAAGAAATCTCGACCGCAGGGGTCATTCCGATTTTGCCCTCATCCACCATTTGCATCAACTCCGGTTCAAGCTCGTTCAGTCGGATATATCGTCGGATGGTTTCACGACTTTCATTTACACTCTGCCCAAGTTCCTCATTGCTTCGCAACTTCGACACAGGCTGTGTCGAAGTTAAATCGTGGCGTTTGCCTTGGCGTTTAATCGCCTCCAGCTTCATTTTGTACGCTTTGGCTTTTTCGCTCGGCAGTATGCTTTCTCTTTGCAAGTTGCTGTCCACCATAATGATAATGGCGGCATTGCGGTCAATGTCTCGGACAATGACCGGCATCGTCTCACGACCCGCAAGTTCGCAGGCGTGTTTTCGTCTATGTCCTGCAATCAGTTCATAGCCACCATCCTCACGGGGACGAACAATCGCAGGAACAAGGACACCGTACTCTCGGATGCTCTCGACGGTCTGTGCCATAGATTCATCGTCTCGAACACCGAATGGGTGGTCTGGAAATGGGTGAAGTTCCTCCAATGGAATTTCCTTAATGGTTTCTGACATAATCGCCTCCTGTTCACTGAAATGACGAAAGGCGTTCATTGACTTGCTGAAATCAACGAACGCCTTGTCCTTGCCATATTCAGTTTTCCTCCTTTGCTTTAGAAGTAGCATTTTCCTCGAATTGTATCGAAAAATGCCCGATAAACGAAAAAATAGGACTAAAGCGACGCCCGTTTGTCGGGTTTTGCTTTAGTCCTATTATATCAGTGGCATCGATATATTCTCCGAAAACGGAAAAACCTTTTTCTGCGGCGAACCGCCGCAAAATTTCCTTTTGGGAACCAATGCTCCCAAAATCCCTTTTCCCGTCGTCTTTTGAAAGACGCATATAAAGCGCCGCGGAATATTCCATTTAAAAACACCTCCGCAGCAGTATATGCGTAAAATCCGCATTATAAACCGACCACATGGTCAGCGCCTGTTTTCCGCAGGCACCGGCTGCCTTAAAACCCCGGTCAAGGTTAAAGGCAACCCGGGGAAGATAGCCGATATCTTCAAGAATTGTAAAAAGCGGAAAGAAAATCGCCATGGGCGGAAGCATTACCGCAACGACCCAACTCAGAACATTCCATATTCCGTCGAGAAGAAGACTTTTGAGCACCATTGGACAGCCGATTCCGGAAAGAAGCTTTTCAAGAAAAATTCCGACTTTTTCAAAAAGAATGGAAAGCATTTCCGAAGGATAGTTCGCGCCGGAAACGGTTAGCCAGAATATGAAACCGAAAAGCATGAGCATTACAGGGATCCCGAAAAGTTTTCCCGTGAGCACCGAATCTATCCTGTCGTCTTTCAGCCTTGCTTTTTCTGCGGAAAAACTCACTGCCGAAAGGCAGATTTCTTCCGCACGCAAAACTGTGCAGGCGGAAATTCTGTCGGAAATGTTTTCGGGAAGGGAGTCCTTTTCAAAAACTGTGCTCAGAGCTTCGATTGCGGAAATTTTTCCGAATCGTTTTTCAAATTCCGAAACGAACCAGCTTTCGTTTTCAAGAATTTTAAGAGCGGGAAAAACTCCGGAAAAACCGAAATTTTCTTTAAGAACGGAAGAAATTTCCAAAAGCGGTTTTTCAAGATCCTTCGGATATCGAAGCGGAACAAAATTGCAATCGGTTTTTCCTTCCGCAAGTTCAAAAATCATATCCCGAAGCCGATCGATCCCGTCAAAATTGGCGGCGGAAATTCCGATTGCCGGAAGGCCGGTTTCTTTTGAAAGAGCGTCGATATCAATTTCAATTCCCTTCTTTTTTGCGTCGTCAAACATATTGACGCAAAGAAGCACCCTTGGAACAAGCTGGGCGACCTGGAGCGCAAAAATAAGATTTCGTTCAAGACAGCAGGCATCGCATACGACAACGGCTCCTTCGAATTTTTCAAAGCAAAGAAAATTTCCGGTAACTTCCTCTTCGGCGGAATCCGCCGCAAGGGAATATGTACCCGGAAGATCAACAAGGGTAATTTCCTTGCGCCGCTGGCGGATAAGCCCTTCCGCGGTTCCAACGGTTTTTCCGGACCAGTTTCCGGTGTGCTGTTTTAATCCGGTAAGCGCGTTGAAAACTGTGCTTTTTCCAACGTTCGGGTTGCCCGCAAGGGCAATTTTTCCGATATTCAAATTTTCACCCCCAGAACAGCCGCGGAATCCCTTTTCCTAAGAGCAATTACCGCACCGCGGATAAAAAATGCCTTCGGGTCGCCAAAAGGACTTATGCGGACGCATTCAACTTTTGTTCCCGGAACAAAGCCGAGGTCAAGAAGCCTTTTCCGAAGATTTCCGGAAATTTTTATTTCCTTTATCACAAGACTTTCATTTTTGTTAAGATCACAAAGCGAAAAATCCCCCATAAAAAATTTTTCCTTTCACAAAATTGGGATTTGCCCATTATCAGAATATGAAAAAAACTTTTTGAGGATAAAGTTAAACAAAAATTTATAATTTGTTTTCAAAAAGAGGTCAATTTTCAATGACTTTTGCGGTAAAATATAGTAAAATAAAATTGCAGAAAAGATAAAGGGAGGAATCTTTATGGCATTTTTGGATAAGATAAACGATTTTGCGAAAACCGCAACCGAAAAAACGAACAACGCCATTGAAACAACAAAACTTTCGGCAAAAATCGATTCCGAACAGCGAACCCTCAACGATATCATCAGAAAAATCGGTGAATATTACGTTGCAAAAATAGATGCGGGCGAAATTCTTGACGAAGAGGTTATGTCGATTTATGAAGGCGTTGCCGCAAGCAGAAACAAAATTGCGGAAATGCGCGCAGAAATTGAATCCCTTAAAACCCCGAAAGCACCGGCGGAAAAAGAAAACGAAACTTCAAAATTCTGCCCCTTTTGCGGAAAGGAACTTGACGTTACCGCAAAATTCTGCCTTAACTGCGGAAAACAGCAGCCCTGAATATAAAAACAAAAAAAGCCGCCATTTTGGAGTACTTCAAAAAGAAGTACTCTTTCTTTTTTACGGTGGGAATATAGCCGGGACGAAAAAGCAAAATGAAAACCGTTGCCGACTCCGAGCGGCAACGGTCGATATTAGAAATACTGTTCATCAGGTGGAGCATTTTAGTCTCCTTTTGAAAGGGGACAGCGTTTGCGGGAGCAAACTGCAGGGGATAGAACACTTTTCTTTCAGGCCGAAGCCCCGTTTCTTTTGGTTTTCCAAAAGAAACCGGGTTGTATTCATATAAAAACGGGC
>JAGASN010000018.1 GCA_017847875.1 Oscillospiraceae bacterium
ATTGGAATTGGTATTATACTGGTTTAATCAAACCGTTTGTCCAGAATGTCTCAAAGGTTTCAGTTGAACCGCCGTGCTCGACAATTTTACCGTCAACAACTCTGTCAATGTCAACTCCCGTAATTTCTAAAACCTTATTGGTTGGTGTTATCCCCAGAAAATCACCTTTGTGGGTTCCACGCATGATAAACTCTGAAATTACATAGTCACCATCGGTATATTGGCGGATAATTTTCATTGTATAATCGGGATAGGTTTGTTTGACGGCGAGAAGATGCTGTTTCATTCCTGCTGTTCCAACAAAATATACTTTTTCTCCAACTCTTTGCACACAGTCCTCTGAGATGTATTTATGAAGCTCATCAAGCAGGTTTTCGGAGACAACCACTTCGTAAAAATATTTTATAATGTCTTTGTTGCTCATTGCACATCTCCTTCGTCAAATTCTGATTTTCCTAACTGTTCGACCTATTGGAATTTACAGTTCTGTTTTTAATTTTGAGTACATCTTCATATCCAACACGTTGCCATTTTTCAATGCGTTACTGCGAAGTGTGCCTTCATATTGGAAACCTGCTTTTTCAAGCACACGACAGGAGCCGATATTGTAGGCAAACGGCTCTGCATAAATACGGATAATATCAGTATGAGAGAACACATAATCACAAAGTTGTTTGACTGCTTCAGTCATAATTCCTTTACCCCAATATTCTTCTGCTATGTAATAGCCAAGCTCGGCTGTTTTATTATGAATATTTGTTTGACGAAAAGCACCGATACTGCCGATTGCTTTTCCATTTACCGTAATTGCAAAGGCAAACGTATTGCTTTCGTTGGCGGCAAGCATAGCAGAAATAAATTCCTTTCCATCCTGCTCGGTGTAAGGGTATGGTAACCCATCTCGCAAATTATCCTGTATTTTTTTATTTGAAAGAGCTGTCGCCAAATCTCTCGCATCAGACAGCTCCCATCTTCTTATTTTGAAGTTCATTATCCGCACCTCCGCAAACTTTATCCGGTTTTATTTTATCAGCTGCCGTTTTAATTTTCAATAAGCAAAAATCCCTTCTGTTGCAAAAATCCCTTTATTATGTTATATTAATAAATTAGGAAAATATTATCCGGAAAGGAGCAGGTTATATGGATGTCAAAATCGGCGATATACTTTTGATGAAGAAAAACCACCCCTGCGGCTCCGCAAGGTTTGTTGTTCTGCGCTCCGGAATGGATTTTAAACTCCGGTGTGAAAAATGCGGCCATGAGGTCGAAGTTCCGAGAAGCAAGGCCGAAAAAAACATTAAGCAGATAATCCGGGAGGGCGCCGATGTTTGATAAACTCGAAGATATCGAAAGACGCTTTCGCCAGGATTGCCTCCGGCTTTATGAACCGGAAGTTATAAACGATAACGAACTTTATACAAAACTTCTTAAGGAACAAAGGGAACTCGAACCCGTTGCGCTTAAATACCGCGAATATAAAGCCGCAAAATCACATTTTGAGGAAGCGGAAGCAATTCTTTCGGAAGAAACCGACCGGGAACTTCGTGAAATGGCAAAAGAACAGCTTGAGGAAAGCAAAAACCTTATGGAAAGCTGTTTTGATGAACTTAAAATCCTCCTTTTGCCGAAGGACCCGAACGAAGACCGCTCCGTAATAATGGAGATCCGAAGCGGAACCGGCGGGGAAGAAGCGGCGCTTTTTGCTTCCGATCTTTATCGTATGTATTCCATGTATGCGGATTCAAAAGGCTGGAAAACCGAAGTTATCTATGCGAACGCAACGGAACTTGGCGGATATAAGGAGATTTCCTATTCCGTCGAGGGCGAAGGCGTTTTCGGAAGGTTCCGTTTTGAAAGCGGAACCCATAGGGTCCAGCGCGTTCCGGTAACGGATTCCCAGGGAAAGATTCAGACTTCCGCCGTAACCGTTGCCGTTCTTCCGGAAGCGGAAAACGTCGAAGTTGAAATTGACCCGAACGACCTTAAAATAGATACCTTCCGTTCAAGCGGAGCAGGCGGACAGCATATCAACAAAACAAGTTCCGCTATCCGAATTACCCATATTCCCACCGGAATGGTGGTTGAATGTCAGGACGAGCGAAGCCAGTATAAAAATAAAGATAAGGCGATGAAGGTCCTTCGGAGCCGGCTTTATGAACAAAAACAGCGCGCCGCAGACGAAAGCCGTGCCGCCGACCGAAAAGCCCAGGTTGGAAGCGGCGACAGAAGCGAACGCATAAGAACATATAACTTTCCCCAGGGAAGGGTAACCGACCACAGGATCGGGCTTACCATTTATAAAATCGATTCCGTTATGAACGGCGGACTCGATGAACTTATCGACCCTTTGAGGGCACATGATCAGGCGGAAAAACTCCGCGGAGAAGAGGACTGAAAGAAAACAAATGGAAACTTTGCTTTTTGATTCAAAAAACGAAGGCGCGGTTGAAGCCGTCGCGAATATTTTAAAAAACGGCGGACTTGTCGCAATTCCTACGGAAACTGTCTATGGCCTTGCGGCGAATGCTTTTGATGAAAAAGCCTGCGCGAATATTTTCAAGGCAAAAGGACGCCCGGGAGACAACCCCCTTATCGTGCATATTTCGTCCTTGAACATGCTCGGAGATATTGTTGAGGAATTTCCGGAAAAAGCAAGACTTCTTGCGGAAAAATTCTGGCCGGGTCCGCTTACCATGATTATGAAAAAAAGCGAAAAAATTCCGAATGTAACAAGCGCCAATCTTCCTTCCGTTGCCGTTCGCTTTCCGGCTCACCCGGTTGCAAGAAGGATAATCGAAGAAACGGGTCTTCCTCTTGCGGCGCCTTCAGCAAATCTTTCCGGAAGTCCGAGCCCAACAAGTTTTGAGCATTGCGTCCATGACCTTATGGGAAGGGTCGATGCCATAATCGACGGCGGACCTTCCTCCGTCGGGGTTGAATCGACTATCATCTCCTTTGCTGGAGAAAAACCGGTGCTTCTTCGCCCGGGTTATGTTACCCTTGAGCAGCTTCGGGAAACAATCGGCGAAGTTGAGGTTTCCCATGCGGTGCTCGAAAAACTTGAAGAGGGAGAAAAAGTCCTTTCTCCGGGAATGAAATATAAACACTATGCGCCTAAGGCACAGGTCACCCTTGTTAAAGCAAGTTCGGAAGATTATATAAAATACGTCAATGAGCACGCGGAAGAGGGAATTTTTGCACTTTGCTTTGACGAGGAAGCAAAAAAACTTTCCGTGAGCACCGTTTGCTACGGTTCGGAATTTTCCGATGAGGAACAGGCGGAACATATCTTCGAAGCACTTCGTATAATCGACGAAAGCGGCGCGAAAAAGGTTTTTGCCCATTCGCCGAAAGTAACCGGAATCGGCCTTGCGGTTTATAACCGCCTTATAAGAGCCGCCGGTTTTGATGTGATCGAACTTTGAGCATGACATAAAAAGGAGTGACGGAAGAATGGCAAATATCATAGGCCTTACCGGTCAGACCGGCGCTGGAAAAAGCTCCGTTCGGGAAATTTTGCAAAAAAAAGGCGCCGCGGTTATCGATGCGGATACCGTTGCACATGATATTACCGACAACAACGTAAACTGTATCTATGATATCGTAAACCGTTTTTCCTGCCTTGTGCTCAACGAAAAAGGAAAAATCAACCGAAAAGCCCTTGGAAAACGGGTGTTTTCCGATAAAAAGGAGCTTTTGGCGCTCAACAAAATTATCTTTCCGTATATTCTTGAAGCAATTGAGCACGAAGTGCTCGGCTATATTGCAAAAGGCGCGGAAAACATTGTTATCGACGGCGCAACGGTTATCGAAAGCGGATGCGGAAAAATGTGTGACGTGCTCGTCTCCGTTGTTGCGGAAGAAGAAACCCGCCTTACAAGGATAATCAAGCGGGATGGAATTTCAAAAGCGGATGCGGAACGAAGAGTTTCCGCCCAGAAACCGGAGGAATTTTATACCGAAAATTCCGATTTTGTAATAAGAAACGACAGCACCCCTGCAGAACTTGAGCGCAGTGTGAATTCCGTGCTCAAAAACATGGTGCTGTTGAGAGAAAAAGTTTCCGCGGAGGACTGAGTTTGGGAAAAGTTATTAAAAATGCGGTTCTTGGGCTTTTGGTGGTGGCGTTTCTGGTTTTTGCCGGCGCCATGATGAACAAAAGCGCAAAACTTCTTGAGCATTGGGCATACCCCACCGGATACAGCGATATCGTTGAGCAAAAATCCGCCGAATACGGCGTTCCGCTTTCCGTAATTTATGCCGTTATCCGTACCGAAAGCAATTTTGAGCCGGAAGCGGAAAGCTGGGTCGGTGCCCGGGGACTTATGCAGATCACAAAAGACGCTTTCGAATGGATAGATTATTACCGGGGAGAAACGGGAGCTTCCTGGGACGATATGTACGTTCCGGAAGTGAACATCGACTATGGCGTCTGGCTTCTTTCCTATCATTATGATTTGTTCGGTGAATGGGAAACGGTTTATGCCGCATATAACGCAGGCCCGAACGCCGTTAAAAAATGGCTTTCCGACCCGGAATATTCCCTTGACGGGAAAACTCTTGAAAAAATTCCTTATGAGGAAACATCAAATTACCGCGAAAAAGTCAGCAAATACCGTGAGGATTACCAAAGAATTTACGGTTTTGACTGATTTTAAGATATAAAATCAAAAAACTAACATAGAAAAGGAGAAAAAACAATGAGCGAAAAAGAAAAATCCGCAGGACAGCTTCTTAAAGAAAAGCTTTTCCGCAGCCCGAAAAACGCAGGTTCCACCCTTTCTGATGAAGAACTTAAGGCCGCTTTTGATTATTGCGAACCTTATAAAGATTTCATCAGCACCTGCAAAACCGAACGCGAATTTATCGATTGGGTAATTCCGGTTCTTGAAAAAGAAGGTTTTGTTCCTTTTGAAGCAGGCAAAAAATACGTTGCCGGCGATAAGGTTTATATCAACAACCGCAACAAAGCTTTTATGTTCGCAAAAATCGGCAGAAAACCCATTGAGGAAGGTATGCATATCGCAGCCGCTCATATCGATTCTCCCCGCCTTGACCTTAAACCTAATCCTCTTTATGAAGACCAGGAGCTTGCCCTTTTCAAAACCCATTATTACGGCGGAATCAAAAGATATCAGTGGACCGCAATGCCTCTTGCTCTCCATGGCGTAATTATCAGAAAAGACGGTACTTCTGTTACCGTAACCGTTGGCGAAAAAGAAGACGAACCTGTTTTCTGCGTTTCCGACCTTCTTCCGCATCTTGCAAAAGAACAGATGGACAGAAAACTCGGCGACGGAATCAAAGGCGAAGAACTCAACATTGTTGTTGGTTCCATGCCTTTCCGCGATGACGAAGTAAGCGAAAAAGTAAAACTCAACATCGCTTCCATTCTCTTTGAAAAATACGGAATCGTTGAAGAAGATTTCCAGTCCGCAGAACTCACAATCGTTCCCGCAGGAAAAGCAAGAGACATCGGCTTTGACCGCGGTCTTATCGGTGCTTACGGCCACGACGACAGAGTCTGCGCTTACGGCGAACTTACCGGTATCCTTGCTTCCGATCCGGAATATACCGCCGTTGCATGCTTCGCGGATAAAGAAGAAACCGGTTCCGACGGTCCTACCGGTATGAACAGCAAAATGCTCGCATATTTTGCGGAAGACCTCGGCAGACCCTATGGCGTTCCCGGTCACGTTATCCTCGAAAACAGCAAATGCATTTCCGCAGACGTAAACGCCGCTCTTGACCCGACCTTCCCCCAGGTACATGAAAAAATGAACGCCGCTTTCCTCAACTACGGAATTGTTGTTACCAAATATACCGGTTCCGGCGGCAAATATTCCACCAACGACTGCCCCGCAGAATTCTGCGCGGAAGTCCGCGATATCTTTGACGGCGCAAACGTTGTCTGGCAGACCGGTGAACTTGGAAAAGTAAATGAAGGCGGCGGCGGCACCGTTGCAAAATATATCTCCCGCCTCCAGGTGGATACTATCGATGTTGGTGTTCCGCTTCTTTCCATGCATGCACCGATGGAAATCGCCGCAAAAATCGATATCTATATGATGCACAAAGCTTCCGAAGCTTTCTATAACGCAAAATAATTTGATAATAACGAAAAATCCCGCTCGAAAGAGCGGGATTTTTTGTTTTGCCTCCCTTGCCTAAAGGGAGGGGGACCGTTGCCGTAGGCACGGTGGTGGGATTCATGGTAAGCTTTTAAAAATTTTTTAAATTTTCCGGTTGATTATTGCAACAAAAGAGCGATTATTATACACTATATTTATAAAGGAGGTGCTTTTTATGAAAAAACTGTTTGTGTTAATTCTGGTTTTGCTCATGCTTTCCGGTTGTTCCGATGAAAAAGAAGAACCGGGCAACGCCTATCCGGTTATGATGCAATATGATGGAGTAATGTATTTTCACAAAGGGTACTGTGTTTATGAAATTACGGAAAACTTTGAAATTGTCGGAGAGATAAAAAAAGTGCCTGCCAATGAGATTAAGGATGATTTTGAAGGAAATGAAGCGGGTTTTATCTATGAAAATGCAGAAACCGGCGAACTTTTATTTAAATATAAAAATTGGAACGAAAAAGCCAACAATGGAAAAGAACCATTTCTTCTTTTAGTTTCAGAAAAATGAAGTAAGGATTTTAGGAGGTGCTTTTTATGAAAAAACTTTTTGCATTGATTTTAGCGTTGCTTATGCTCTGTGCCTGCGGAGTTCCGGAACAGCCGGAAATAAATGAACCCGGTTCAAACGGACCTTCCGTTCCGGTGGATTCCGAACCGGAAAACGAACTTGGCGAAGGTTCAAGAATCCTCGAAAACTGCGTTTTCAAAACAGCGGAAGGAAAATACGGAATCCAAAAGGACGGAAAAATTGTTTTTGAACCGGTATATGATGTTTTCAAAACTGTTGGCGAAATAGGGGAAAGAACTATCTATGCTCTTGGAAAAACCGAAGGAACAATGCCTGCCATTGCTTATGATGACGACAGCAGAGTGAGCGGAATCAGCGAAAGAGAAAGAGTGCTCTATGAATTTTTCTTCGAGGACGGAAGCCTTATCCTTTCAATTCCTGCGGATAGTTATCATTTTGAGAGAAATAAAGGCATTGATCCGGGAACAAAGGCCTGGCTTTATATCTCACTCGAGGGAAATCAATATGTCTATGAATTTAATACGGACGGAGAAATCGTTTCCGACAGGTTTACGTCCAAAGGAAAAACCGGAGAAACAGTGAACGATTATGTTCACGGATATGAAAAAGTCTGTTATTATTACGGCCCAACCGATATGGAAAAAGGTCTTGGACTCGTGGATTCGGAAGGAAATGAAATCGTACCGCCGGTTTATACCTATATCCATTCTCCTTTTGAAGGAAGAATTGTTGCAGGAAGAAGCGAAGGCGGGCTTTCCGGCGGAACTGCAAGGATACTTGATGGCGAATGCAATATAATCTGCGACAAATATCATACGGTTCAGTTTTACGACCTTCCGGACGGAAGATTTATCGGAATAGCCTATTGCGCAGGTGAAATGAGCCAGCTTGCAACTGTCTGCCGCGACGAAAACGGCGAAATTATGAAAGGCGGCTATCGCTTTATCGATAAAGACGGAAACGAACTTAGCGAAGTTTTTGCAAGCGAAAAAGATGACTTTATTATCCGAAAAGGCGGAATAACAGAAGGTGAAACGACTATTACAGCAGTATATGAAGACGGAAGCGAAAAAGAAATAAATATTTATGACTATGCTTTTGAACCTTGAAAGAGGTGAAACTAATGAAAAAACTTCTTGCTTTGATTCTGGCTTTGATTATGCTTTGCGCCTGCGCGGCTTTGGAAGAACCGTTTCCGGAACCGCCGGAAATAAACGAACCGGGCTCAAACGGACCTTCTGTTCCGGTGAATTCAAAGCCGGAAAACGAAGAGGAAGAAACAGTTCTTCCGGAAAACGCAGAACTTATCGGAAGCTTGGGCGAAGATAAAATTTTTGCTGTGGAATCTTCTAAGGAAGTGCGCCCGTTCCGCTTTTTTGATGAAGACGGAAGACAATATCTGGAAGATGCGGAAATAGTCGCTTACGAACTTTTTGACAGTGAAGGAAACAAAATTCTTCCCCACCCGGTGGAAGATTATGATTTTTCCGAACCCGGAGAAATGGGAAACGATGACCAATATCTGCTTGTGTGCTCATATAAAGGCGACAGATATGTGTATAATCAGGAAAACGGCTATATCCTTGTTTCACACGAAAAAGCCGGCCCAACAGGAGAATATCTCAACGGGTTTGAAGTTGCGGAGTATTCTTGGGGAGCGGAAAATGCCGAAAGGGGAAGGGGGCTCCTTAATTCGGACGGAAGTGTTTTTGTTGAACCGATTTTCTACAGAATAGAAGCGCCTTTTGATGACAGGATACGTCTTTATTATGGAGTTTATCCCATAGATATTGATATGATGGCGACAGAAATAATCGACCTTGAAGGCAATGTGATATGCGATGAATATAATGCAATATATTTTTATTTTATTGAAGACGGCTCGTATATCGGTGTGGGTTATAATTCTTCAAACAACGAAGTAAAATGCCGCGATAAAAACGGCGAACTTTATGAAGAAGGCTACTGGCTTGTGGATAAAGACGGCAATAAAATAAGCACAAAATATGGAAGTGCGGAAACGCAGAGAGTTACTTTTATGGGGGATATTTTAAGCCCGGAAGAGATATTTATCATAAAAACCATTGATGGAGAAACCATTGAAATACCGATAAAAGAAATTGCGATAAAAGAATAAAATAAAATCCCGACCGTTTCATCGGTCGGGATTTTTTATAATTTTCAAAACTTCCGGCGAAAGAATGATTATCGCCAGAAGGTTCGGGAAAATCATAAGCCCGTTGAAAATATCCGTGATGTTCCATATAAGCGGAAGTTTTGTGAACGAACCGATGACCGCGGCAAAGCAGAACAAAATTCTGTATAAATTTGCCGCGGTTTTACTTTTTGTAATAGAAAAAAGCGCCTTTTCGCCGTAAAAAGCCCAACCGATAACCGCCGCAAGAGCAAAAAGGAACATTGAAACAGAAAGAAAAATTTTGCCGGAACTTCCGAAGCAGGAATAAAAAACCTCCTCCGCCGAAGAAATTCCGGAAGAAAGAATAACAAGCGCCGTAAGGCTGCAGACAAAAATGGTGTCTATAAAAACTTCGATGATTCCCCAGCAGCCCTGGGTCAAAGGTTCACCATTGCTTTCGGAATGGGCGAGGGAAGCGGAACCCATTCCCGCTTCGTGAGTAAAAGTACCTTTTGCAATTCCGGTTTTTAAAGCTTCCGAAGTAAGAATTCCGAAAACTCCTCCGCCTATGGAAAGCGGATTAAAGGCGGAGGAAAAGATTTTTGAAAACGAGGGAATGATGTTTTCCCGGAACATAAAAAGCACAAAAAAACAGCCGAAAACGTAGATAAGCGCCATTATCGGAACAAGCAGGGAAGAGGTTTTTAAAACGGCCTTTGCTCCGCAAAAAAGAACCGCCGCTGTGAAAACGACTATAATAATACCTATAAAAATCGGCGAGATTCCGAAACATTTTTCAAAAACAGCGCCTGCGGCATTGGTCTGGATCATATTTCCGCCGCCGAAGGAAGCAAGCACACAGCAAAAGCTCCAGAGGACGGCAAAAAATTTTCCGCCGAAAGCCTTTTCGATATAAACTGCCGCTCCGCCTTTATGTTTTACCGAAAGGGCGGCTTCCGCAAATTTGAGCATCATTCCGAAAAAAGCTCCCGCCCACATCCAGAAAACGGCTCCCGCACCGCCGATGGAAATTGCGGCGGAAACTCCGATTATGTTTCCGGTGCCAACCGTTGCACCAAGGGCGGTTGCCGCTCCGGCAAAGGCGCTTTTATCTTTAAAAATTTTCCCGAAGGTGGTTTTTATAATAAAACCCGCTTTTCGGAGCGGAAAAAATCCGCTTGCGGCGGTAAGAAAAAAGCCTGTTCCCAAAACGAGGACCAAAAGAGCGGGTCCCCAGATTATTTCCGTAAGTTTTTCCGTTTTGAATCATCTCCTTTTTAAAAAGGAATATGCAAAAACGGAAAAAATATGAAAAAAGCGCCTTTGCAAAAATTTTTTTGCAAAAACGCTTTTATTGTGACAAAGTCACGGAAAAACTTTTTCGGTTAGGTTATACTAACATCAACGAAAACAAATTAAAAACCGAAAGGATTTGAAGATAATGTCAGTTAAAGTTCTTAATAAAGAAAATTTTGAAGAAAACGTTCTTAAAAACGAAGGAAGCGTTGTTGTTGATTTCTGGGCGCCCTGGTGCGGACCCTGCAGAATGCTTTCTCCCGTTGTTGACCAGGTTGCCGAAGAAGTTGAAGAAGTTTCCTTCGGAAAAGTCAACGTTGATGAAGAAAAGGAACTTGCTTCCCGCTATGGAATAATGAGCATTCCCGCTCTTGTTCTTTTCCGTGATGGAAAAGCCGTTGATTCAATGGTTGGCTTCCGCCCTAAAGAAAGAGTTCTTGAATTTTCAAAGGGCTAAACGGTCAAGAGAATCGTAATCGGTTATCTTAACGCCGCCGCGGGAAAGTTCAACGTAACCTTCAGATGAAAAATATTTGAGCATCCGCGAGACGACCTCCCTTGCGGAGCCCATATATTTTGCGATCTGTTCGTGAGTAAGTTTTATTTCGGAACTTTTTTCCTTTTCCGCTTCGGAAAGAAGAAAAATCGCAAGGCGTCTGTCAAAACTCATAAAAAGTATCTGCTGCATTACCCACATAACTTCGGAAAAACGGCTTACGGTTTTTTCAAGAAGAAAATTCTTCATCTCCGGTTTTCTTTCGGAAACTTTGAGGAATGCGCCGGGACTTAAAATGCAGCAGCGGCTGTCCTCTTCCGCATCTACCTGAACGTCAAAGTTTATGGATTCAAGAATGCAGGAAGCGGAAAGAACGCAAACATCGCCGGGGAAGATGCGGTACAGTGTTATTTCCTTACCCTCTTCAGAAAGCATGTAAACGCGCAGACAGCCGGTTTTGACAAAGATTATTCCGGTACAAACGGTTCCGTTATGAATGTTCTGTCCCTTTTTGAATTCGGCGCAGCCGGCACCGTTCATAAGTTCTTCCTTATCTTTTTCGGAAAGAGCTTCCCAGAACGGAAAAGATTTTTGCATAAGCAGATTACATTTTTCACAGGACATTTTTTATACGCTCCTTTGAAAAGAAAATATATCCGAAAACAATAATATCCCAACTCTAAAAATATGTCAAATCCCGCAGGAAAGGAGAATCGGTTTATGTATATAAAAATGATAAAAAGAAGAATTGTTTCAATAATCGCCGCTTTGGTTTTCCTTTTGGCGGTTTCCGGATGCAGTGTTCCGGAAGAAGGAAGTGATTATATGAATATCAGTCAGAAAAAAGCAAAGGAAATGATGGAAAACCTCGAAGAATTCGTTCTTCTGGATGCGAGAACGGAAGAAGAATTTTCTGAAGGACATATTCCCGGCGCGGTTTTGATTCCCCATTATGAAGTTTCTGAAAAAGCTGAAGAAAAAATTCCCGAAAAAGACGTTCCGGTTTTTGTCTATTGCAGAAGCGGAAACAGAAGCAAAGTTGCAGCAGAAGCTCTTGTTTCCCTCGGATATTCAGAAGTTTATGAATTCGGCGGAATCAACACCTGGCCTTATGAAATCGAACAATAAGAGAGAATAAAAAATCTCCCGGGTAAGCGGGAGATTTTTTTGTTTGGAAAAGAAGATTAACCTGCATTATCAACTTGGTTTTTCCAATATTCGTATTCATCGATGGCGTCATTCAAATCATCCAATCTTTTTTGTGCGTCATCGGCATGCTTCTTTAAACTTTCGGTCTGCCTTCTTGCTTCCGCAAGTTGTTCTTCAGGGGTAAGATCTCTTTCTCCGCAGGAGCAGAAAGAAAGTACCATAATAAGAGCAATCAATAAAGCAAATATTTTTTTCATTTGAATAACCTCGCTTTAGCTGTTAAAACTTATTTTCAAAAATATCAGTTTTCAAGAAGCTGTTTCTTCTTTTCGTCAAATTCTTCCTGGGTAATCACTCCGGAATCGAGAAGCTCTTTATATTTTGCAAGGGCATCTGCGGAGGAAACAGTGTTCTGAACAGCTTGAGCTGCCTGGGCGTTGGGGTCGGGAAGAAGAAGAGAGTGAATGAGCGCAACAATGAAAAGCATCCAGCCATAGAACCACCAAAGTCCAAAACTTTTACCTTTTTTCTTTGCAATGTTTGCGGGGATAAATGCAAGACCTGCGGCAATTGCGAGTGTAAGAATAAATTCCATTTTTTCGTCCTCTTTTCAAAAGAAATTTTTGTAATTTCTATTTTACGACATAAAATGACTTGTGTCAATAGCATTACGCTGTTATGACAAGGTTTATGAACTGTAAAAATCACCTAAAATTATATGCAGGGGTGATTTTTTGTGAAAGCTGAATATAAAGAACTTTATGAAAAGTTCGGACTGAATGTTGTTTACTACCGCAAACGAAAAAAACTTACTCAACTCCAGCTTGCGGAACTTGTGGATATTGACCGAAGCCACATCAGCGCAATTGAACTTGGAAACGTCGGCGTTTCGTTTGATGTTATTTTCAAGCTTTGCGAAGTCCTTGAAGTAAGTCCGAAAGATTTGTTCGATTTCAGATGAGAACGGCGGGGACTTGCTCCTGCCGAATAGCCTTTCCCCATGGGGAGGCTAAATAAAAAAATCCCGCTCGGCTGAGCGGGATTTTTGTTTTGCATTATATCAATATGCTTTGCCCCAATAGACCATTTTGGTTGCGGGTTTTCCGCAAACGGGACAAACGTCGCCGATGTGTTCCTGTTCAAAAGGCATGCAGCGGGAAGAAACGCCCGCAAGCTCTTTGAGCTTTTCTTCACAGGCGCGGTCACCGCACCACATGGATTTGATGAAGCAGTTGCCGCTGTTGGCAATTTTGATGAATTCATCAAGGTCATGAGCGGTGAAAGTGCGGTTTTCTCTGTTTTCAAGAGCGCGCTGATAAAGGCCGTCGCGAACAAGTCCGAGAATTTCGGGAATCTTGGTTTCGAGTTCATCGAGGGATACGAAATATTTTTCGCGGTTATCGCGGCGAACAAGAACGCACTGGTTGTTTGCGATATCGCGGGGTCCGATTTCAAGACGGACCGGAACGCCTTTCATTTCATATTCCGCGAATTTCCAGCCGGGGGTCTGTTCGCTGTCGTCGAGTTTTACGCGGCAGAATTTTGCAAGACGGTCTTTGACTGCTTTTGCGGCATCAAGAACGCCTTCTTTATGCTGCTGTGCGGGAACGATTACAACCTGGATAGGAGCAACGTCGGGCGGAAGAACAAGTCCGTTGTTGTCGCCGTGGGTCATAATGATCGCACCGATAAGACGGGTGGAAACGCCCCAGGAAGTTTCGAACGGAGTGTGAAGCTGGTTGTCGCGGCCGGTGAACTGAACGTCAAAAGCTTTTGCAAAGCCGTCGCCGAAGAAATGGGAAGTTCCAGACTGAAGAGCCTTGCCGTCGTGCATCATTGCTTCAATGGTATAGGTTGCTTCCGCACCTGCGAATTTTTCTTTTTCGGTTTTCTGGCCTTTGATCATCGGGATAGCAAAGTTTTTTTCGCAAACGTCCGCATAGATGTTAAGCATCTGTTCGGTTTCTGCAATTGCTTCCTCTGCGGTTTCGTGCATGGTGTGACCTTCCTGCCAGAGGAATTCCATGGAACGGAGGAAAGGACGGGTGGTCTTTTCCCAGCGAACAACGCTGCACCACTGGTTATAAAGTTTCGGAAGATCGCGGTAAGATTTGATTACGTGTGCGTAATGATCGCAGAAAAGGGTTTCGGAAGTGGGGCGTACGCACATTCTTTCCTGAAGCTGTTCGCCGCCGCCCATGGTGATCCATGCAACTTCCGGAGCAAAGCCTTCGATGTGGTCTTTTTCTTTCTGAAGAAGGCTTTCGGGAATGAACATAGGCATATAAACGTTTTCGTGTCCGGTTTCTTTAAAACGGGCGTCGAAAAGTTTCTGGATGTTTTCCCAGATCGCATAGCCATAGGGGCGAAGAACCATGCATCCGCGGACGCTGGAATAATCTATAAGTTCGGCTTTTTTAACAACGTCGGTATACCACTGGGCAAAATCGTCCTCCATGGAGGTAATTGCCTCTACCATTTTTTTCTGGTCTGCCATTTTTTATTTTACAACTCCTTGCCGGTATAAACGAAAATAGCGGAACAAGAAGTTCCGCGATCTTCATTTCCAATATTTTCTGAAATTATCGAAAGATTAAAGGGAATTCTCGATGTAAGAAACGATATCGCCGATGGTTTTGATGTTTTCAACATCCTCATCGGGAATTTCTTTATCGAACTCGCTTTCGAGGGACATTACAAAGTCAACAAGATCAAGAGAATCTGCGCCGAGATCATCGATGATGTTGGTATCAAGAGTGATTTCGTCCGGATCGATTTCAAGCTGTTCGCAAAGGATTTCTCTAACTTTTTCAAATACCATTGAAAATTACCTCCTAATAATTAAAAAACAAGCTTAACGGCTGTTTGTTTTTGCCTTTAAATATAATATATAAAACATTTTGAGTTGTCAATGTTTTTTGGATAAATTTATTTTAAGTTTTCGGTTTAATCTTGAAATCGGCGGAATTTATGGTATATTAGTATTTGTATTATTCTGTATTATTTTTACGGAGGGCATTTTATCTTGAAAAAAATAGCTTTTGTTTTCCCGGGCTATGGCTGTTCCCATGCCGGAATGGGAAAAGGAATTTGTGAATATTCCGAAAAAACCAAAGAAATTTATGAAAACGCATCAAAAGTTCTCGGGCTCGATGCCGCAAATCTTTCCATGAAGGGAAAAGCCGCGGAAGTTACCGATGAGGAAATTTCCTTCCAGCTCCAGTTCCTCCAGGAACTTTCTCTTTATGAAGCCGCAAAGGAAATTCTTCCGGAAGCGGAAGCTTTCATCGGTTACAGCGCCGGAGAAATTACCGCAATGACCGCCGGCGGAGTTTTTACTCTTGAAGACGGTGTCGCCGTTGCAAACGCTTACCGCGATATGAGAAAAGCGGCTGTTGGCGCAGGAAAACTTGATGCTTACCGCCTCCGCAACGTAAAACACGAATTTGTAAGCCTTGTTTCCGATAAATGCCTTGCGGGATTCGTTCAGATGACCGCCGTTGAAGCACCGGAACAGACTGTTGTTGTGGGCGATGAGGAAGGACTTAAGGCTGTTCTTACCGAACTTGCAAAACACAAGGTCAACCCCACAAAACTCCGCGATTCCCTTGCGCTCCATACCGTTATGGTTTTCCCCTATGTTTCAAAACTTCAGGACGCAATGCGCGGCATAACCCACCACGAACTTTCCACAAAGATGTACTCCACTTTATATGGAAAACTTGTTGATGTTATGACTCTTCCTTCCGATTATTTTGCAAAACAGCAGGTAAACGCCGTTCGTTTTTACGAAGCTCTTTCCGCCGCGGTTGACGATGGCTTCGATGCTTTCGTAATTCTCGGAAAAGATAAGGACCTTTTCACCGCAGTCAAAAATGTTGCCGGCGAAGGAAACGCATTTATTGCGGATTCCATTGAGGACCTTCAAAAAATCGCAGAAAAAATCAAAGAATGATAAAACAAAACTCCCGCTCAGAAGAGCGGGAGTTTTTTACTTAAGATATTCCAATATAATTTTATATTCCTCAGCAAGTTCATCAAATTTAACCTTTGCGTTTGCGGGGCTTGTTGAAGGCAAAGTAATCGCCGAAATTTTTGTTTCAGGCTCGATAAACTTTTTATAAAGTTTTGCGGCGGTCGTTCCGGTGCAGAAAATCGCCCTGATATCCGCATTTTTCAGGATTGTGTGCATATCGTTGGGAACGGCGTTTTTTATGCTTGAATCCGAAGCGCCTTCGATATCACATTCCTTCAGCACGTCCCAAAGGGCGATTTTGTGCCGGAGGCAGAAATCGGCCTTTTCCTCCGGCGATTTCGGAAGTTCCTCTCCGAAAATTTTTGCCATTACCGGCCAGAAGCGGTTTCTCGGATGGGAATAATAAAAACCGAGTTCGCGGCTTTTTGGTGAAGGCATTGTTCCGAGAACAAGAATCCGGCTTTCGGAATCGAAAACCGGATCAAAAGCATGGGTTATTCTTTCTGTTTTCATATTATTCAAAAGCCGGGACCCGGAAGGGAAGGGAAGCCGGAAGGATTTTTATTTCTATGGAGCGGGTTTTTGAAATTTCGCCGTCAATGCTGACTGTCAGAAGTTCGGAACTTTCGACCTTTGCTTCGGTGCAGCGGCGAAGTTTTAAAACGTCCGCAAGGGAAGGATCGTGGATATGCTCGCCTTTTTTATAAACACCGATTACCTTTGCAATGCGGAGAAGACCGATTTCGGAAACGGTGCAAAAATCAATAAGTCCGTCGTCCGGTTTTGCTTCCGGAACGGCATGATAGCCACCGCCATAAATTTTTCCGTTTCCGAAAACGGAAAACATACAGCGGTCTTCAAAAACTTCGCCGTCGTCAAAAGTTACTTTCATAGGCTTTGCAAGTCCGCCGAAAGCACCGCCGATTAAAGTTACCGCCGTTGAAATGTTATAAGCCATTGCGCCGGAAACCCCGGGAATTGTTTTGTAACGGTTAATGCGGTCCGCAATAACCGAATCGACACCGATGTTGCAGATGTTGCAGCAGATTTTTTCGCCGCATTGAAGAGCATCAAAAATTTTTGTTTTTCCGTCAACAAGCTTCTGAAGGTCAAGATAATCTTCAGCTTTTCCGCCGATTGTTTTTATAAAATCGTTTCCGGAACCGGAAGGATAAACAGCAAAACTTGCGCCCGGTCTTCCGAAAGCGCCGTTAACCGTTTCAAAAAAAGTTCCGTCGCCGCCGCAGGCAACAAAACAAACTTCTTCGCCTTCGGGAATAGGATATTCTTTCCCAAAGCGGATTGCGTCACCGGGAGCTTTTGAAAGATAAATCTGGATATTATCATCGCGGTTTTTAAAAAAATCGCGGATTTTTTTTGCGATATCGCCGGATTTGTTGCCTTTTCCGGCGGCAGGATTGATTATGAAAACGTAATTCATGGTTTTAAGAATCCTCCGAAAGGGTATTATATAAATTATAGCATAAAAGAAAATTTCTTTAAAGTATAATAAAAAATAATTGTGGAAAAATGCCGAAATATTTAAAATCCATTGTTTTTTTAAATAGTTTATTTTATAATCTATAATAGAAAATTTTATGTGAAAGGGAGAAAACTATGTACAGCGATAAAATGGATACAATTGGTTTTGTTTATGCCCAGGACCCGGAACTGGCGGAAGCAATGCATGATGAATTAATGCGCCAGCGCGATAATATCGAGCTTATTGCTTCCGAAAACTTTGTTTCTTCGGCGGTAATGGCCGCAATGGGTTCTGCTCTTACCAACAAATATGCAGAGGGTTATCCCGGTCACAGATATTATGGCGGATGCAAATATGTTGACAAAGTTGAAAACATCGCAAGAGAACGCGCCTGCAAACTTTTCGGCGCGGAACACGCGAACGTTCAGCCCCATTCCGGTTCCCAGGCAAACCTTGCGGCATATTTTGCTTTTGCTGAACTTGGCGATACCATTATGGGAATGAACCTTGCGGAAGGCGGACACCTTACCCACGGAAGCCCGGTTAATTTTTCCGGAAAATCCTATAATTTTGTTCCCTATGGAGTTGATTCCGAAACCGGACTTATCGATTATGATGAAGTAAGAAGAATTGCGCTTGAATGTAAGCCCAAAATAATCGTTTCCGGCGCTTCCGCATATCCGAGAGCCATTGATTTCAAAAAAATCCGCGAAATCTGTGATGAAGTCGGCGCTTATATGATGGTCGATATGGCCCATATTGCCGGACTTGTTGCCGCAGGTGAACACGAATCTCCGATTCCCTATGCGGACGTTGTTACCAGCACCACTCACAAAACCCTTCGCGGACCCCGCGGCGGTCTTATCCTTTGCAAGGAACAATACGCAAAGGCTGTTGACAAAGCGGTTTTTCCCGGAACCCAGGGCGGTCCTCTTGAGCACATAATTGCCGCGAAAGCGGTTTGCTTTGGCGAAGCGCTTTTGCCGGAATTCAAAGAATATCAGAAAAAAGTTGTTGAAAACGCAAAGATCCTTGCGGATGCCCTTATCAAAAACGGACTTAAGCTTGTTTCCGGCGGAACCGATAACCATCTTATGATGCTCGATCTTCGGGAAACCGGAGTTACCGGAAAGGAACTTGAACAGCGCCTTGATTCCGTGAACATCACCGCAAACAAAAATATGATTCCGAACGACCCTGCTTCTCCCTTCGTAACAAGCGGAGTTCGCCTTGGAACACCTTCCGCAACCACAAGAGGTTTCGGACCTTCCGAAATGGAAAAAATTGCGGAATTTATCGCAAAAATTACATTTGATTATGAAAACAGCGCCGAGGAAGTTAAAGCCGGCGTTGCCGAACTTTGCAGAAAATTCCCGCTTTACGAATAATTTTTACCGAAAAGAGATGACGCCGAATGTCCGCACCCCTTGCCGACAGATTAAGACCAACTGAATTATCCGAAGTCTGCGGCCAGCAGCATATCCTCGGCGAAGGAAAGCTGCTCAGAAAAATTGCGGATTCCGGGGTTATCCCGAACCTTATCTTTTTCGGACCTTCCGGAACGGGAAAAACAACCGTCGCAAGGATAATCGCAAAGATTGCGAACAAAAAACTTTGTCACCTCAACGGAACCTCGTGCTCAACCGCAGATATAAAAGAGGTTTTTGCGGAAACCGCAGGAATAGACGGTGCTCAGGGCGTGCTCCTTTATCTTGATGAGATCCAGTACCTCAACAAAAAGCAGCAGCAGACCCTTCTCGAATTCATCGAGGACGGCAGGGTAACGCTTATCGCTTCCACCACCGAAAACCCTTATTTTTACGTTTATAACGCCATTTTAAGCCGCAGTACAGTTTTTGAATTCAAACCAATTGAACCTTCGGAAATTGAGCGTGCTCTTGAAAGAGCGGTTGAAAAACTTGAGCACGACGACGGAACGAAAATCAATGTTGAGGAAGGCGTTCTGCGCCATATTTCCTATAACTGTTCCGGCGATGCGCGCAAAGCGCTTAACGCTCTTGAAGCCTGCTGGCTTGGTTCAAGGCTCAATGAGCACGGCGAAAGGGTGCTTTCGCTGGAAGATGCTCATTCCGCTGCTCAAAGAAGTTCAAACCGTTATGATAAGGAAGGGGACGACCATTTTGAGATCCTTTCCGCCTTCCATAAATCCGTCCGCGGTTCCGACGAAAACGCCGCGCTTCATTATCTCGCAAGATTTATTGATGCGGGAGATATAATTTCTCCTTGCAGAAGGCTTCTTGCAATTGCCTGCGAGGACGTCGGTCTTGCATATCCTATGGCTATTCCGATAGTAAAAGCCTGCGTGGATACCGCTCTTCAGCTTGGCCTTCCGGAAGCACAGCTTCCCCTGGCGGATGCGGTCATTCTCCTTTGCACCTCACCGAAATCAAACAGCGGAGTTGAGGCAATCAATGCCGCGCTTGAGGACGTCCGAAACGGACTTTCCGGCGAAGTCCCGGAGCATCTCGTCAACGTTCATCCGAAATCTGCCGGAGGCCACAAGCCGCCGAAATATAAATATGCCCATAATTATAAAAACCATTATGTAAAACAGCAGTATCTTCCGGATACGCTTAAAGGAAGGGTTTATTACCGTTTCGGCGACAACAAAACCGAACAGGCGGCAAAAGCTTACCGCGATAAACTTGTTGCCGAAGCGGAAGAATAAAAAAAGAAAAAGGCGGCTGAAAGCCGCCTTTTATGTTTTTTTATTCAAGTTCTTTTGCGGCCTCAAGAAGTTTATCTTTTGGCTGAACTCCGACAAAACGTTTTACTTCAATGCCGTTTTTGAAATAGATAACTGTGGGAATGGACATTACGCCGTATTCCATTGCAACTTCGCGGCATTCGTCAACATCGATTTTGCCGACGGGAATTTTATCCTCAAGTTCTTCGGCAATCTGGTCGATTACCGGTCCGAGCATTTTGCAGGGTCCGCACCAGGTTGCCCAAAAATCAACGATCGAGGGGCTTTCGGAAATTGTTTTGTTAAAATCTTCTGCGGAAAAATGAATTGCGGGCATTTTTTTATTCCTCCGTTTTTTTAAAATTATTGTTTGCTACGGCTAAATTATAATACAAAGGAAAAGTTTTGTCGATAGGAGAAGAAAATTTTGAAAAAATTTTAATTTTCTATTGACAAACGGAGAAAATATGAATATAATAGTAAAGCACGTTAGATATTGCCCTATTGTGTAACGGTAGCACGGCAGACTCTGACTCTGTTTGTCGGGGTTCGAATCCTCGTGGGGCAACCAACTTGTAACAGCATCGGCATTGCCGGTGCTGTTTTTTTATGCCCGCTCGGATTCGAACCCAAAGCTCCCCTCTTGCGGTGCCCAAAAATCCCTTCGGCATACGCCTTGCGATTTTTGACCGCTGCGCCAAAGATTGTTCGCTGAATCGCCCACAGGGCGCGTTTCGCAATCTTTGCCCGTGGGGCAACCAACTTGTAACAGCACCGGCATTGCCGGTGCTGTTTTTTTTATGCCCGCTCGGATTCGAACCCGAAGAGGCAGAAAACCGTTGTATTGTTTTCACAAAATTCAAGGCAAATTTTGTAAGTTGAAATATGCAACAAGCTTATTGAAAAAGGATATTATATATAATATAATGTGATATATAAATAGCGGTACCGCTATTATCTTTAATCCGGTGGATTAAAGATAAAAAATTCTGTTAATGAATCTTCATTATATATTAATTTCGGAAAATTTTTGGAAAGGATTTTCTATGAAGGGAGAGATTAGAAAATGAAAAAAACGATTATGAAAGTAATGGCGCTATTGCTGGCGGTTGTGCTGATGTTGCCGTCGAGCCTTGTTTTTGCGGCGACGGATAACTCACAGCAAATTGAAAATGCGGGCGGAAAACACGCAACTTATAATAACATTGCGGAAGATCCGATTGAAATAAGCAAAACGCTTACGCAGACCAATAATGAAAATTATCTTGATATTACTCTTCAGGTAAAGACAAAGGAAAATCTTAAAGAACTTTATGACAGTGTTGCGGTTGTTCTTGTTCTTGATGCTTCCAACACCATGAGCGATGACGACAGGGTTGCAAGCGCTAAGGAAGCTATCTCCAAATTTATAAAAAGTTATTACGGAAGCGGTTTTATTGCTTCCGAAAAACATCTTGGAATAGTTGCTTTTAACACTCATGCCCAGACCTATGCGGCGCTTGAGGATTATAGCGGAAGAACAAACGAACTGGACAGCAAACTCGACAGCCTTGAAACTGCAATAAAAAAAGAGTCTTACGATTCCAGCCACGAAAGATTCACAAATATCGAAGCGGGACTTCTTCTTGCGAACAATCTTCTTAAAGATTCCAAGATGATGCATAAGTTTATCATTCTTGCAACCGATGGTTTCCCCACTACATATTGCTACAGAGGAAGCCACACCAGTGGTGATCACGGCGAAATCGGCCAATGGACTTATGAGCCTTCGCATGTAACCGATATCGGAAGCAAAACAAAAATCAACGGATATTGCCCCTATATGACCTGCGACTCGAGCAGTTGTTACCATAGAGCAAGCGGCGCAAGCTGGGGCGACCCGGGATATTTTGCAAACGGTTTTGCAAACACAAACAATATTTATTGCCGTGATTCTTCCTGCGGAAACACTAACGGAACTTATGCGGACGGAAAATATCATGCTCATAACCGCCCTAATCTTAAATGCGATTACGGAACAAACTACAGCGACTGGGCGGCATGGGCCGCAGAAAGCGCCGCGGAATATATTAAAAACCAGGGCATAAATATTTATTCCATAGGTATTGATATCGGCGGCCAGACAATTCATAAATATTTGGAAAGCGACCTTGGCAACATCAAGGGC
>JAGASN010000019.1 GCA_017847875.1 Oscillospiraceae bacterium
ATATTAGAAATACTGTTCATCAGGTGGAGCATTTTAGTCTCCTTTTGAAAGGGGACAGCGTTTGCGGGAGCACACTGCAGGGGATAGAAAACTTTTCTTTCAGGCCGAAGCCCCGTTTCTTTTGGTTTTCCAAAAGAAACCGGGTTGTATTCATATAAAAACGGGCGGATAATATCCGCCCCTACATTTTAGTTTACAGATTTTTGGTGCAAAATCTGATGCTTGCAAACTCTGCGGATAAAACAGCAGCCCTGAATATAAAAACAAAAAAAGCCGCCATAGGGCGGCTTTTTTTGTTTTTATAAATCAGATTTCGATAAGTTCATATTCGGTTGTTCCGAAACCGAGCTCAACTGCGGCTTCAATGGTATGAACGCCGTTTCGGCTTTCGATTCTTTCAACAAGGTGGTCGCGGCCGGGATCATCGGAAGCATAAACAAGGTCAAGGCAGGCTCTGTCGATGGCGATTGGGTCAAGGCTGCAAAGAATTCCGATATCTTTCATGCAGGGGTCTTCCGCAACGGCGCAGCAATCGCAATCGACGGACATATTTTTCATAACATTGATATATGCGGCTTTTCCGCCGAAATATTTTACAACGGAGGAAGCGGCGTCGGCCATGGATTCAAGGAAGGAATCATGGTCGGAAGTCCAGATTTCTTCCGGAACTCCGGCGCCGTGGATATATGCTTTTCCGAAGGAGGAAGCAACGCCTATGGAAAGCTGTTTAAGAGCGCCGCCGTATCCGCCCATGGGATGACCTTTGAAATGGGAAAGAACGAGGAGAGAATCGTAATTCACGATGTTTTTTCCGACAAAGTTCTTTTTGATAACTTTTCCTTCCGGAATGGGAAGTTCAAGGTCGGGACCTTCCGCATCGAGAAGATCAACGGTAAAATATTTGTTCCAGCCGTGTTCCTCAATGGTTTTAAGGTGTTTTTCGGTGGTGTTGCGGGTTCCTTCATAAGCGGTGTTGCATTCGGTAACGGTTCCGCCGACTTTTTTGATAAGTTCCTTCCAGAATTCCGGATGAAGAAAATTCTGGTTTCCGGTTTCGCCGGAATGGACTTTTACGGCAACTTTTCCCGGAAGTTCCGGAGAAAGAGCTTCATAAACTTTCATAAGACCTTCGGGGCTTATATCGCGGGTAAAATAAACTTTTGCTTTTTCCATTGAGGCACCTCGTTTTTTTTGTAATTATGGGATTATACTAACCTTTTATATCAGTTTTGGCAACAAAAAAGCACGCGGAGGCGTGCTTTTTATCGGGTTTTGGATTATTCTTCAACGATTTCTGCTTCGGGGGCGTTTTTGCGGACGGATTCGATTCCGTTTTCGCAGGAAGCTTTTGCTTTATATCCTTCGGAGGAAAGAATGATTTCGCCGTTGCGTGCTTTAAGACGGAAACGGAACTCGCCGGCTTTGTCGGTGTAAATTTCGAATTTCGGGCAGGTTGCTGCAACAACGGGCTCAACAGTCTGGTCTTCAAGGTTTGCAACTTCCGCGTTTTTCTTTACGCTTTCAATTCCTTTAAGGCAGGCTTCTTTTCCGGAATAAACTTCGGAAACACCGATGATCTGGCCGTTGGTAGCAAGAAGGTTGAATTTAATTCCGGTGGCGGTTTCTTTAACTGCAAATTTTCCCATAATTTCTTTCTCCTTTCGTTATAAAACAGAAGTTTTTGTTTGGTTTTATATTATCACCTTTCATTTTGTTTTTCAACAGAAAAACAAAATGAGCACGGAAAAATCTTCCGTGCTCAAAAAGATTATTCAATTGTTTTCGCGGCTTCCTCGAGATATTTTCTGATTTCGATATGCTGGGGGCAGGCTTTTTCGCATTTTCCGCATTTTATGCAGTTGGAAGCACTGCGTTCACCAAAACCGGGGATCCAGGTATGTTCTTTGTCATAGCGGCGGATTTCGTTGAGAACGCCGAAAATTGACGGAATGGCAATGTTCTTGGGGCAAACTTCGGTGCAGTATTTGCAGGAAGTGCAGGGGATCTGTTCAACGGAATTTACGATTTCGACAACTTTATCGAGAAGGGCAAAATCTTCTTCGTTAAGCGGTTCAAAATCTTTCATAAAGCCGATGTTTTCCTCAAGCTGTTCAAGGGAACTCATTCCGGAAAGAACCATGAAAATTCCTTCGTGGGAAGCGGCATAGCGAACCGCATATTCCGCGCAGCTTTTTCCGGTGGATTCAAGAAGATTTTTCGCTTCTTCCGGAAGTGCAACAAGGCTTCCGCCGCGAACAGGTTCCATTACGATAACGTCTTTTCCGAATTTGCGGCAGACATCAAGGCATTTTTTTGCCTGAACTTCATCGTCGTTGTAATCAACGTAGTTGAACTGGAGCTGGACAAATTCAACCATCGGTTTTTCGGTAAGAATTTTTTCAAGATATTCGGCAGAATCGTGGAAGGACATTCCGAGATGTTTTATTTTTCCTTCGGCTTTAAGCTCCGCGCCGATTTCATAAGCGTTGCATTCGCAATATTTGGGATAGTTGTTGCGGCTTTGGGCATGCATGAGGAAATAATCGAAATATTCAACTCCGCAGGCTTCGAGCATTGTTTCGAAAACCGGGCGGATATCCTCTTCCTTTTCAAAGGTGCTGGAGCTGAGTTTGTCCGCAAGAACAAAGCTTTCTCTCGGATAGCGCTTTACAAGAGCTTCGCGAATTGCGGGTTCACTTTTTCCTTTGATATAAGGATGCGCGGTGTCAAAATATGTAAAGCCTTCCTCCATAAAACGGTCGGTCATTTTTTTAACCTGTTCAATATCGACCTCTTCGCCGTTCATGGGAAGGCGCATAAGTCCGAAACCAAAATTTTTCATAAGTTTTCTTTGCCTCTTTTCTCGGAATTCTTTGATTATATAATATAACTTTATCGCTGCAAGGTCAAGAAAATTAAAATATGTGGAAAAGGAAAAAAACAAATATTGAATATGTTTCCATGTTTTGTTATAATATAAAATTGGAAAAGGAGGCGGTCTTTTTGAAGATAAAATTATTAATCGCCCTGGGCGCTGTGATAATTTCCGCTGTTGCGGCAACGGCGGTTTTTGCGGCAGTTCTTGTTTCGAACGATAAACCGGTTTCCGAACCGGAAGAAGTTTCCGGAATTGAGGAAGAAAAAGAATTTTTTGAAGAAGCGGAAGGCGAAGGTCTTTCCGAAACAACCTGTGAACCTCAGAGAGAATATACTTATCTCAAGGGAACAATGTATAAAAACCTTTATGCAACAAAATATCAGAACCTTGTGGAAACCATGAAGGAAAAAGAACCTGTTTTGGAAAGCGGTTCAGGTTCAGGTTCCGGTTCCGGCGGCGGTTATACCCAGGTTGGCGTTGGTTCTGTAACCGATCCGGGATATTCCGGCTCGGCAGGAAAATATTCCATGAGCGACAAAACCGTTGCGGCACATCTCAGCGTTCAGGGAACGAGCATTCAGGATAAAGCAATATGGCAATGTTCAACTTCCACAACTTATTATGAACCGAGCAGCGTTGCCTGGGCAGCAAAAACCGCCCATCTCAGAAGCGGCGAACTTTCCCAGAACACCGTTATTTACGGACATAACTGGAATAACTGTTTTGTTCCTTTTAAAAAGACCGGAAGCCAGTTCGAATCCCTTATGGCATACACCTATGAGGATTTTGTTGCGGAAAACCAGTATATTTATCTTACCACCAACGGCGGAGTCCATACCTTCAAAGTTTTTGCGGTTTGTTTCACGAAGGATCTTACTTTCTATATAAACTGCAACAACATAGACGTTGCTTCCGTTGCATCGAAAGCAATGGGCATGAGCCTTTTTGATTTCGGAGTAAGCGTCGGCGATAATGATAAGATCATAACTCTTTCAACTTGCACCCGTTATTACAGCGGTCTTGGCGCAAACCAGCGTTTTATTATAATGGGAAAACTTATCAGTACCGATTAAAAATTTCCAAAAAAACTATGGACAGAACACAAATTCTGTGATATAATAATCTCCGCTGATAAAAGTCAGCGGAATATTTGGGGGCGTAGCTCACTTGGGAGAGCGCTTGAATGGCATTCAAGAGGTAGAGAGTTCGATCCTCTTCGTCTCCACCAAATATCGAAAAAACCTTGAAACTATGCGGTTTCAAGGTTTTTTTATTGCCCAAAAACAGACCTTTTACAGCGCTTGAATTTTGTACCAAATTCAGAGCATTCAAGAGGTACAGTTTCGCATATATTTTTTAATATATCGCATTATAACCCAAAATTCGACAAATTTTGGGTAAATTTCTCTCTTTTTTAAAACGTTTAAAGCATTAAGAAAACAAAAAAGGAAAGCCGGAGGGCTTTCCCTTTTTTAGTTTCTATTGATTCTGTTCCTCTTTTTCCCGGAGGTTTCGTTCGTAAATTTTTCGGTTATGGTCATCATAAATCTTTTCCGCCCTGTCTTTAGCAAAAATCCAAAGTTTTGAAAGACCGATTTTTCCGTATTTTCTTCCGAGATAAATTCCGAAACCGAGAGGAAGCAAAATAAATATCACTGAAAGAATGAAAAGTACCGCGCAGTAATCTTCCGTAAGCCTTGCTGCGTTTTCCCATTCCGGAAAAACAATTCCGTCGGTCCTCATTGAACGTTCGCCGAAGGAACCGGCAACGGAAAGAATATTTTTTATTCCGTATCGCTTGTTAACTTCGATTATATCACAGTTCTTTGCCGGAAAGTTTTCCTTGAAAAGATTGAGTGCGAAGCCGGAAACGGGGCTTGGAAGAACGGCTTCATAACAATCTATTCCGGTATCGGTAAGTTCGGAAAGCTTTGTATAGGACATATAAAGGCCTCCGGAAGGGATCTTTGCCTTCTTGCTTGCAAAATCTTTTTCCGCTTCGATAACTCCGGCAACGTAATAACGGTTTCCGTTTATAAGAAGTTCCATTCCGGAAACTTCGGTTGCGCCGAAAAGTTTCCAGGCAAGTTCCTTTTCAAGAACCACTCCGTCCTGCATAAGATCGTTTCCGCTTATATAATTTCCGGATGTAAGGACGGGACGATGGAAAAAGAAGAAATCTCCGCCGATTCCGACCGCGCAGATTTCTGCGCTTCCGCGATCGGTCGAAGCGGTTATTATCCCGTTTCCGGAATAGGCAAAGTTCCAAAGAGAGCCGCCGGAAGGAGCTTCAATCGAGGCTTCGACCATTTTTGAATCAATGGTTTTTCCAAAGGAATAAACGGAATTTTCGTCGGTTTTATAATTCACCGGCATAAAACAGGATATGTATGAATATGAAAGTTCGCTTTCGCCCTTCCATCTTTTTGCGGAATCAACGTGATCGAGAGTTCCGGAAACAATAAAAAAACCGGAAAGGCAAAGAACGGAAAGAAAAACAAGAACAATATTCAGTATTAAAAGTTTTTTGTGTTCAAGGATCCGTTTCATAGAGGATTCACCTTAACCTTCGGCCATGCGTACGAGCATTCCGGGTTCGATCGGCGCAGAAGAAGTTGTAATAACGTATTCTCCGCTTCCAAGACCGGAAACGGCGGTGTTGATGTCGTCTTTTGCGGCAACCTGGACGTCAACGCGGGTTGCGGTATATCTGTTTCCGAGAGGGCTGCTTTTTGTTGTGATAATAAGAACAAAGCTGCCGTTGCTGTCGCTTCGGACCGCGCTGTTCGGAACGATTGCTTCATAATTCTGGCTGCGCTGGCCAACGGCAATATCAACGTTCATTCCCGGTTCAACGTCGCCGGAAACATCGAAAATAAGGATTTTGTTTCTTCCGCCGCTTTGAGCATCGGTTTTAACGTCGCTGAGCACGGCGTTTATCTGGCTTCCCCACCAATAGGTGCTGACTTCGGCAGTATCGCCGATTGAAACTTTTTTCGCCTGTTCCGCGGTAACCTGGATGCTCACGGTATATCCTCTGTCGCTGAGTTCGATCATTGCAAGAGGAGTTCCGGGTTCGGCGGTTTCGCCTGCTTTAACGTTAATTTCGGTGATGGTGCCGCCGACTTTTGCGGTAATTTCGTTTCCTTCGCCGCCGCCGGAAAGTTCGGCAACTTTTTCACGCTGTTTTTCAATGTCACGTTTCATATCCGCAAAATCAAGATCCTGGATCTTTTCAGCAATTTCGTCCGCTTCGATCTGCGCTTCAAGGTTGTCTATAGCTACGCGGAGATTGTTTTCCGCACTTTCAACGCGTTTAAGGGCAAGTTCATATTCGGCGGATTTTGCTTCATATTCATCAAGGTTTGCCTTTGCGGTGTCAAAAGCTTTCTGCGCTTCAAGAACCTCGCCGGATGCTTTTTCAAGAGCTTCTTCCTTTTCCTTTTTGTCGTTATAAAGGTCGTCATAAACGGCTTTTAATTTTTCGGATTCGGAAGAAAGGCGAAGAATTTCGGAATCATAGCTTTCCATAGCTTTTTTCCATTCCTGCGCAGCATTGTCATATTTTACGTAATTTTCGTCGGAAGGAAGATATTTATCTCTTTCGGAAATTGAAGCAAGATAGTTTGCTTCCGCTTCGTCATAAAGGGTCTGATATCTTATGATTTCGGAAGAAATCGCTTCGTCGCCGGAAAGGGAATTGAATTTTTCAAGAGCTTCGTTATATTCCTTTTCGGCTGTTTTCTGATTTTCAACGGCTTCATCAAGCCTTTTTTCTGCGGCTTTTACTGCAGATTCCGAACCTGTTGCGGAAGGGCGGAGTTCTTTTGCTTCGTCTTTTGCGTCCGCAAGGGCTCTTCTTGCTTCATCAACGCTTCGGCTTAAATCGCTGTTTCCGCTTGCGGTGGCCTGGATAAGCTGTTTTTCATAGGCAAGCTCCATATCGTAAAGGATTTCCTTTGCTGATTCAAGTTCTTCGCTGTCGCCTTCGCCAAGAACGAAAAGAACGTCGCCGGCGCTGATCTTCTGTCCAACCTGGACACAGACAGTTTCGACCTTTCTTCCGAATTCGGTTTCAACGGTATATTCCTCGTTTGCAGAAACCGTTCCGCTTCCGCGGATTTTTGTATTGATGCTTCCGCCCATGACATATTGGGTCGAAACTTCGGGAAGCGAATAATTCATAAAAGTGTTGGAAAAAAAGGTCAGAACAAGAAGAACGCTTAGAAATGCAATCGCGGCGTTTTTGACCCATTCTCTTTTTTTGACTTTTTCTTCTGTCATAATAATTATCCTTTCACCGAGCCCTGGTGCGCAATACCTTCAACAAGGTATTCCTCGCCCTGGAGGAAGAGCAGAAGGGTCGGAATCATATAAATTGTTGCAACGGCAAAAGCTATTCCGACTTCGCCGGAATTTATCTGTGAAAGATATACGGAAAGAGGCTGCTGGGCCGGATCCGGAAGAAGGATGATCGGCTGTTCAACCATATTCCAGTAATCTATAAAAACAAGCATTGCTATGGAATAAAGGGCGCCTTTGCATTGGGGAAGACAGACCCTTGTGAAAATCTGCCATTCGCCCGCGCCGTCAAGTTTTGCCGCTTCAATAAGAGAAGAGGGAATCCGGCGCATTGATTTTGTAAGAAGAAAAACAGAAAACGGAGCGAACATTCCGGGGAAAATTATCGACCATTTTGTGTTAAGAATACCGAGCCATTCGCTTACAAGATAGTTCGGAACAAGGGTTACCTGATAAGGCATAAGCATCAGGATAACATAAAAGAAAAACATAAAACTCCGGAACTTTCCGCGCCACCGGGTGAATCCATAGGAAGCAAGGGCAGCTGTTCCAACCTGGAGAAGAACTATCGGAACGACGAGTATTACGGAGTTCCAGAACTTCAGAAGATAATCCGGGCTTTTTATAATGGCGGTTATGTATTGGGAAAGGCTTACTTTATCAGGAATGAATTTAAGGGTAACTTTATCCGAAATATATCCTCTGTCACCGGTTATATTCGAAAAAATCATTCCGTAGTTTGCGTTTATCTCGCTTTGTTCCATAAAGGAGTTTGTTATTGTAAGAACGGTCGGCATAAGGAAAAGGAAGGCAAAAACCGCGGATATAACGAACATTGCCGCTCTTCCGAAATATCTTTTCTTTTTCATCAGCCTTCCACATCCTTTCCGAAGCTGTCCTCAACTTTAAAGAGGAGAGCGATTATTGCCACCATTACTATCGCAAGGATAACCGCGGCGGCGGAAAGCTTTTGGTAATCAAGAGCTTCGAAGGTGTTGTTCATAAAATGCTGGAGCATATAAAGCCTTTCAACCGGATATTCTCCGGTAAGAAGATAAATTTCGCGGAAAACCTTAAAGGAATTTATCATCGAAAGTATTGTTACAAAAAGCACCGTTGGAGAAAGATAGCGGAGTTTTATTGCAAAGAATTTATACATTTCGGAAGCGCCTTCAACGTCCGCAACTTCAAGAAGCTCCTTTGGAATATTGGCAAGGGCAGCCATGAAAAGAATCATATTATATCCAAGGTTTTTCCAAAGATAGAGAACGACGATAACGCCTATTGCCCATTCGGATTTGAGCCAATCGATTTTATCAAGCCCGAAAACAAGCATTATTTCATTCATAACTCCGTTCTGATGGAAGAGCACTTGCCAGATAAGAACGACCGAAGCGACCGGAACCATCATCGGACTTAAAAAGAAAGTCCGGAACTGGCTTTTAAGCGGAATCCTCGATTCAAGCATAAGCGCAAGCCCGAGGGAAAGAATTACCGCAAGAGGAACGGCGATTATTGAAAAATCCGCTGTGTTTTTAACGGCGATTTTAAAAGCCTGGTTCCCGATAACGTTTTGAAAGTTTTCAAGAAAAACAAATTCCGGGTTAAGCGGGCTTTTTATCACCGAATAATAAACAACCACAAGAAAGGGAACTATGAAAAAGACCGAAACCCCGAGAACGCTTGGGCCGGAAAACATCCAGCTCTGGATAAAATCCTTCGTTTTATAATTGAGTCCGCGCCAGCGTTCCCGGAAGGTTTTTTGTTTTTTTGTTTTTTTATCTTTGTTCGTTGACATAAAGATTTACCCTGCTCTGGATATACTCCGCAGTCTGCTGGGCGGTTCTTTCGCCGTTGAAGAAATATTCAATCTCTTCGTTTATGATTTTCATAACGCTTTCGTCATAGCGGGATATCCTTGTCGTATTATTTATAATGTCCATGATGATATTATACTCTGCTTCGGTCATTGCGTAAACCGGATATTCGAAATGCTGGGTTCCGTATTCAAGCCAGCCCCAGGATTTCGGAACTTCGTGCCAGCCTTTTTCGTTGGTCTGGCCTTTGGAATATTCGGGAATCGAAAAAGCGTTTTCGTTTTCTTCCGGAACGGTTTCCTCGACCGGAACTTCGCCGTCGGGAAGAGCGGGTTTTGTCATAATTCCGCCGCCGAAATTATTTTCGTAATCGAAAGGAACATAAAACTCATCAAATTCCGGAGTCATCGATTTTTCGATCATTTTATCGAAAGCCGCTTTGTTGGTGGGAATTCCGTCATAATAATTGTCTTTTGTCTGATATTCTTCGGTAAGGATCCGGCTTATGAAATTCCAGACAACTTCTTTGTGTTCGCTTGTTGCGGACATTGCAAGACCGCCATAGACGGAAAAATAGTTTCCGGAACCTTCGTTTGTCGGAAGACCGACAAAGGAAACGTTGTCGCCGAGAACATAGAAGGTGTTTGCGCGGAAATCATCAACGTTATAGAAATATGCGTTTGCAAGAAGCTGTTCGCCTTTAAGAACGGACGCTGTCGGAGAATAGTAATAATACATTCCGCTTCCGTCATCCATCGGAGGTTCTTCAAGAGGGAAGTTTTCCGTAAATTCAAGAATATCGATGAATTCCTTATCGGTAAAGCGGCATTCGCCGGTTTCCCAATTTACGAAGTTTTCAACGTTGTTGCTGAAAAGAAGGCTGAATGCGTTAGCTTTTGTAACGTATTTTTCAAAAACGGTCGCGCCTTCCGGAAGTTTTTCAAAAGCGGCTTTAAGGTCATCAAAGGTCCAGCTTGAACCGTCGCCGACAACGTTTTTAAGTCCGAAATAGGTATAGAGATTGAAATTATCATAAATTTCATAAAGTTTTCCGTCTTCTGTGCGAAGAGCATCAAAAAGAGGAGAAACAAGATTATCGAAACCGATATCCTGTTCAATATAGGGAGTAAGGTCTTCAAAAATTCCTTTTCCGGAATATCTTGCCATCGGCATATTGTTGGTGATAAAGATATCCGGAATATTGCCGCTTATGATTTCGGTATTAAGCTTCGTAAGACCGTAATAATCTTCTCCGGAAGCAAATTCACTGTAATCGGTAACGTGTATCCTGTATTCGCTGTTGGTCTTGTTGAATTCAAGTATCTCTCTTCTGACGTCATAATCAAGATAGATGCAGGCAAGGGAAATGATTTTCTTTTCGGGAATTTCGGAAGAGGGAGTCTTTTTGAGATGAATGATATTATATTCCGTTCCGTTGTCGGTCCAGGATTCTTCGATTGCAACAACGGTTTCCGTATCAACGACAACTATTCTGTCGCCGTAAATATAGCTGCTGTCAACGTCGGAATCAAGCCAGTTGAGAATCGTTTCGCTTTCTCCGGTCTCAAAATTAAAATATCCGATTCCGCCGCCGTTTGAGGTATTATAAATAATATCATAAACTCCGTTTCCGCCCCGGAAGGAATCAATATCCTGGGGAAGATTTATCGGCTCATCAAAAGCTTTCTTGGAATCGTTGATGATATTGAAAGTCTGGCCGTTTTCGGTCCAAAGGATGCTTCCGATGCTGCCGTCTTTTATTTTTATAAGGCTTCCGCCGCCTTCGGGAGTATCAATGCGGTAAAGCTCGTTGAAATCCGGATCATAAACCCGTATTCCGAGATAGGAGGAAACGTACCAGTTTCCGTTATCTCCGTGGATAATGCTGTCCGGATAAAAATCGTTTTCGGGATCAAGCTCAAAAATAACCTTTCCTTCATCAACGTTTCCGGAATTATCGATGGTATAAAGAACAAAAGAAGTGCTGCTTTCGGCAAATTCCCATTGGGACTGAATCTCCGGATTGAAGTTATCCGGAAGATTGAAAGTCGTCGTATTTTGGGAAACAAGGACGTAAACGCCTTTTTCGTCAGCGAAAATGCGGTTTACGTATTCGTCGAACTGCATTTCCTCTGTGTATCTGTTGTTGGTTCCGAATGCTGCAAGCTCTTTAACTTCCTTTCCTTCAAGATCGGAAGAAAAAACTTTTTGGGCATAAACGCTTTCCATATAGGTTTCGCCGGTGGTTTCATCGGTACGTTCGGTTTCCTGATAGGAATCCGCGGAAAAATAGATTTTATCTCCGGAAACCGCAACGTAGTTTATCCATTGCGTTCCCTCGGGAAGGTTGAATTTGCTGTAAGTGGGAACATAGATGAACTCCGGCATTGAACTTGAAGGATTTTCGGGCTTTTTGCATCCGCTGAACGCGGAAAGAAGCATTATCACCGCAAAAGAAAGAGCCAAAAATTTTCTGAGTTTTTTCATAAAATCCCCTCGCTTTATGTAAAATTTTGTTTTATATAATATAAGTACGCAAAAAACGCCGTTTTGTTGCAGAAAAAAGAAATTTTTTGTAAAAAATTTTTTCCGGCGCCTTTTAAGCACAGTATATCATAAAAAATTCCATATAAAACAGTAAATCCCAAAGTTTAATCAAAAATTAATAATTGTAAATAAAAAACGCCTGCCGAAAGCGGCAGGCATTTATTCTTTTTAAAAAAGGGTCTCTTCATCTTCGGCAAAAAGCTTGTCGTTTATCCGGAAAAGATCAACTTTATGTACTATTCCGAAAATTATGATTGCGTCCCGGCGGTTTGAAGAAAAAAGCTGTGCGGCGCCGCAGTTTTTTAAAAGAAGCTGGGTTTCTTCAAGAGTTGCGTCAAGTCCATAGCAAAGGCAAAGAAGACGATTTCTCGATGGGTTGCGCTTTCCGGCAAAAATCTGATGAAGATAAACTTCGCTTATTCCGGCTTGTTTTGCAAGAACGGATTTTTGAATGTTTTTTCTTATAAGAAGATCGTTAAGAGTATCCGCAATGCTTTCGCTGTTGAAATTTTTTTCGTTTTCGGAAAGAAATTCATCAAGATCGGGGGATTCCATAAGTTCGATTTTAAGGTCGTCGGTGTTCTTTTCTTTCAAATAATCGCCTCCTTTACTTTTTAAAAATACTTGATATAATGATAACATCTTACATTTTTGAAAACGAAAAATCAATATGCCGGCTGCATAGTTGGAGGCAAATAATGGAGAAATATTATATAAAAAACATAATAACCGGCACCGGAGATGATTATGATTCAGTAAATATCATTAAAAAAAGTGAAAAAAGTATTGTTTCCGTTGTTCGCAGCAAAAAAAACGGAAAAAGGTTTATTTTAAGAAAATTTTCGGGAAAAGGCGAAGTTTATAAAAAACTTATGAACGTTTCCTGCAAAAATCTTCCCGAAATTTTTTCCGTTTATGAAGGACCGGATATGACGGCGGTTCTTGAAGAATATGTTTCCGGAGATACTCTTTTTTCGCTTTTAAAATGCGACGTTCTTTCCGAAAAAGAAGCCGGTGATATAGTTGTCCAGCTTTGCAATGCCCTTGATTCGATTCATGGAATAGGCGCGGTCCATAGGGATATAAAACCGGAAAATATTATAATTGACGGAAATCGGGTCGTGCTCATAGATTTCGATGCTTCAAGGATCGTTGATCCGGACAAGAGCACTGATACGAAAATACTCGGAACAACGGGCTATGCACCGCCGGAACAATATGGACTTTCCCAAACGGATTCAAGGTCGGACATATATGCCCTCGGGGTGGTGCTCAACGTTATGCTCACAGGCGAGCACCCTTCGACAAAGCTTGCCGAAGGCGGCCTTGGAAAAATCGTTCAAAAATGCACAATGATTGCTCCGGAAAGCAGATTTCAAAGCACAGGGGAACTTAAATCTGCGGTGGAGGACATTATAAAACCGCATAAAAAAGCCAAATTCGGAAGATCGGTGCTCATCGCTGCGGCCGTTGCCGTTCTCGGAATAATTTTGAGCACGGCTTTTCTTGCGGATAAACCGGGGGTTATCGAAACCGGTTTTTGCGGTGCGGAAGAAAACGGAAAAAACCTTGAATGGACTTTTTATGATGACGGAACCTTGCGGATAAGCGGAACCGGCCGGATGGCGGATTATAATCTGTATGATGAAATAAGCGAGATTTTTCCGCCCTGGAAAAAATATAAGGGAGAAGTTTATGAACTTCTGATTGAAGACGGCGTTGAAACGATAGGAAACGGGGCCTTCAGAGAAATGAATATCCGTTCCGAAAAACTTGTCCTTCCGGAAAGCCTTTCCGAAATCGGAACACTGGCCTTTTGCATGAACAATTTTTCCGGCGAACTTGTTCTTCCGGAAGGACTTAAAATACTCGGTGACAACGCGTTCCAGTCCGCGGGAAAATTTTCTTACGCATATATTCCATCGACGGTTGTAGAGATATTTGATACCCCTTTCCGTTACTGCGGGCTTGATGAAATAATCGTCCATGATGACAACAGCTTTTATAAAAGTTCCGGCGGCGCGCTTTTCAATAAAGAAATGACCGAGATCATACAGCTCCCGGAAAATAAAACCGGGGAATATATTCTTCCGGAAAGCGTTAAAATAATAGGCGACGGCGCTTTTGAAAAATGCGGGGCTTCCGAAATAATAATAAACGGCGATATCGAAACAATAAGCGGCACCTCTTTCCAGTTTTATTCCGGAAAAATTGTTTTCGGCGGAAAAGTGGGAACTGTGAAAGCGGGCGCATTCCATAACGAGCAGAACGAAACGGAAGTCTTTTTCCTCGGCGGCGAGCCGGAAAAACTTGAAGGAAAACCGGAAGACGAATGGAATCCGTTTATGGGCAATATTACGATTTTCTATTCCGAAGAAAACGGAAAATGGGATATTGACGAAAACGGAAAATGGAACGGTTATAAAGTTACTCCCTATGCGGAAGATGATTTTTCCGATTATATTGAGATTTCCGATCTTGGCGCCGCAAAAGGAAAAAGCCTTGTTCTTCCGCCGGATTTTTATGATTATTGGAGTGCGGAAGAAATTATTACGGAAAACATAAAATTATCCATGCCGGGAAATCTTGAAAATTATGTAAATTATAAATTTTCCGATGACATACTTACGTTTACGGTGGGAAACGTTCCAAAAGAAGAATGGGAAAAAGCCCTTTCCGAAGTTCCGGAAGGCGAAAGCATGGTGATAGCCTCGATAATTCTTGAAGCTCCTTCGGAAAACGTTTGCAAAATTGCAACCCATAACGGGAACGGACCGACATACAGCAACCTTAAAAAGCAGGAGCAGAGCGGGGCTGAAATAAAATATGACGATTTCAACGCGCTTATGGATTATGATTGGACCGGCCAGGAAGTCGCAACAATTATTTATGAAAACGGAAAAAAGAGCGTTGCTCCCGTTGAAGCGAACAGCGTTTTTTATAAGGTCATCTATTGGGAAACCTATGACGGCAAAACGATTCGCCAAATTCTTCCTTATGAAATCGTAATCGGGGAAGATTGTTTTGCTTATTCATTCGAGGACGAAGATTTTGTTAAAAGCGAACCTTTGGAATACGATACGGAATGGCTGGATATCTATTGGAAGCCGGTTGAAAATCCGGAAAGAGTTGTTTTTAAAACCGTTTTCCGCGAAAGAAAAGAGGCTGAACTTTCCGTTTTTAACGAAAGCGGTCTTTCTATGGAGATTTTTGAAAAACCAGGTTTCATCAATGTTTCCGTCGAAGATCCGGAAAAATTCAATCCGGAACTTTTGGCAAATTCGGAGATCCTTATTCTTCCGCCGGATTCAAGACCGAGAAAGGAAGGCGAAAGCCTTGAAGAATGGCTTGAAAGCGTTTATTCCGAAACAAAATATGCCGGTTGTAAAATTACTGCGGGAGGAATCGGTTCTTCCGAGAACTTGAAAGAAACGGCGGATTTCAACCAAAGGATTGTTGACGGTGGATATTTTTATGACGTCAGGAACCGGACTATCTGCGTTTCGAACCTTTTTCCGATGAACAGCGCAAAAACGAAGGACGGAACCCTTTGGTATACTATAAATTACGGCCGGGCAACGCTTTTGATTATGGATTGGTATCTTGAAAATCCGGAAGAAAACCCGGGCGCAAAGCCGGAAACAAAGGAATATATCTATCACGATTGCGAAAAAATTGCAGTTATAAGATAAAAAAAGCCGCGGATTTTGCACAAGTCCAGTAAAAACGGACAATATGAAAAAAGCACCTCCTATGGTAGAATTAAGATACTACCATAGGAGGTATTTTTATGTCAGGGAAAAAAGGAATGAAAAGATATAATTCTGAAATAAAAGAAGAAATCGTAAGGAAACAAGAAGATGGAGAACCCGTAAGAGCTTTAAGTAAAAAATATGGAATAAGTCGATATGCAATTCAATGTTGGTGCGGATTGGTGGAAGGAAAAGAAACAATACCGAAACAAAGAGGAAGAAAACCGGCAAAAACTCTTGCTGAATACAAGTATGAAAACAAGCGATTAAAGATGGAAAACGAGTTATTGCGGGATTTTCTCTTGCTCACAGAAAGGAAGTGAGAACGAGCGTAAAGTATATGGTGATATATCGTCACAGAGAAAAGTATTCCATAAGCGAGATGTGCAGATTCTTTGAAGTATCACGAAGCGGATATTATGGATATGTATCAAGAATGGATATACCGGCAAAAGATCTTCCGCTTGCCGAAAAGATAAAAGAATGTCAGAGTGAGTGCGGTAAAACCTACGGATATCGCAGAGTACACACATGGCTTGAAAGGAAAGGAATATATCATAATCCGAAAACAATCCTGCGTGTTATGCGGAAATACAACCTTCTTTCGGTTGTGAGAAGAAAGAAATATCGTAATTATGGAGAATATCTTCATAAATATCCCAATCTTCTCAACAGAGATTTTCATGCCGAAAGACCTAATCAGAAATGGGTTACAGATATATCATATATCCATACGAAGCAAGGTGTATTGTACTTATCCATTATCAGAGATTTGTATGACAACAGTATCGTTGCATACAAAACCGGAACTGAACAAAACGTCAACCTTGTTCTCAACACCATAAAAGCTGCCATAAAAAAGGAAAAGGTCACCGCAGAGTTGCAGCTCCACAGTGACCAGGGCTTTCAATACACTTCTCATGGGTATTTTAAGCTGACTCAATCTTACGGCATTACGCCTTCAATGTCAAGACGCGGGAACCCTTATGACAATGCTTTGGCTGAAAATTTTTTCTCTATTATCAAAACCGAATGTATTTACCGCATTAAACTTCAGACTTTTGATGAAGCTCGTCTTCTCATCGACAGATACATCTATTTCTACAATCATCAGCGTATTCAG
>JAGASN010000020.1 GCA_017847875.1 Oscillospiraceae bacterium
GTTCTTTAATAGCAAGAATCAACTCTGCCATCTTACCAAAGGCTCTTTGCTGAAGCAATGTGGATACCAAGGCCTTCGTTATTTCGTCAGTACTCATCGCATCGACTAACATAGCAATACATTCAGAATATACTTTTTCGGCTGAAAAGCCAATCATCGAATCAAACGGGTCATTCATATTCAATGGTGTTTGAGCGTAAACAACCCCATGACGAATATTTTCTATATCATAAATTGTTTCTGCGTCCCTTCTGCAAGGTCTATACTGATAGAATAATCCACCAGCTTTCTTTATGTTTTCCTGCATGCTTTTTGCTTCTTTTTCAGATGACATATTTTGATTAGACATTGCATCTCCTTTGCTGATCTACAGACTGTACGATTTCCTTTATTGAATACCAGCGTTCAAGGTTGTTATCCATGGTGAAACCCTCCGTTTTCACAAAAATACAATTTTACATTGTATAGTATAACACAATTCTCAAAATTTTTCAAGGTTTAATAGGGGTTTATTCGGGGTTGACACGAAAAAGTCATAAATTGTACGGTAAAAAAGCCTTCTTTCGAGAGCTTCGAGAGAAGGCTTTGAAAACTATATGTAGAATCAGACAAACGACGGGACAAAGCGTGGATGCACACGGCGGTTATAGTCTTTGTTATAGGTGGCAAAAAGAGATTCAAGCTTAACGATATGTACGTTATCATAATGCTTGTTCAAGGTCCAGTAGCTATCAGGGACACGGTTTACGGTGCAGATAACGTATTCATTTTCGTAAAACGGTCGGTCTTTCGTGGTACTGTTCTCAATCTCCTTCCAGAGCTTTTGTGTGAGCTTTCCACCGGGAATTGTATCGTAATAGGCATATACCGCCCGCTTTTTCTCACAGGCAAAATCAAAAGTCACATTGCCGACCTTGACATTTCGATAACTTAAATCCTTGGTGTCAATGTATTCCGTCGAAATGGAAATGATGTTTTGATTCAACCAATAGACACACATTTCATTATAAAATGCAGAAAGGATCACGTCGTTAAAATATCTCATAAAACGATCAAAAACATCTTCGCCAAAGCTACCGTCTGCATTGGGAACGGCGGTCAGCAAAGTCTTATACCACAGAGCAATGTAACTGTTTGCGGGATAATATTTTGTGTGACCGTTCTTTTCGGGTTCCTTGCGGACAAGACCAAATTCACACAGCGTTTTAACGTATTTATCGCATTTGTTTTTGGGATAACCTGAAAACACCGCCAGTTCGCTGATGCGATTATAACCATTCACCATTGCATATAAAAGCGTGTTGTAGCTTTCGGGAGTTCGGAAGCACTTACACATTTTGTCTTTCATTAAGCGGTAAAACGGTGAATTGATATGTAATAGCGCCTTTATGTTTTCCTCAAAAGAAATGCTCGTATCATATAAAGACAAAAGCTCCGTAACACCTGCCGACAAGCAAAAGATATCTACTGAGTCCTTGTCGCTTACGGATGGTGTCTCGGCAATCTCCTGCGTGGAATACGGTGCTATGGATATCGTTTGGCAAGGGATTTCAATCTGTTCCCAAGGTCTACCGATTAACACTACAAGCACATCGCTATTACTTTCTTCTGAAAACTTCTTTAGTGCAGCGTAAAAATCAGTCTTATCATTTCGTTCGCCCGCATCGTCAAAAAAGACGGTTGGGTGTTTTTCTTTGCTATAGATCTTCAGACAATCGAAGAACATCGCCCAAGTCGTGCAATCCTTAAAGACGTCGGGATAACGCTCCGCAAATAATTTAAGTGCCAGTTCAGAGCTGATATGCCGAAAAGAAAAGTACAGACTATCCTTATTCTCGGCGCAGTAAGATAACGCCGCATAGGTCTTGCCCATTCCCGAATCTGCCGAGAAGAACAACACATTATTGCCCGAAGGAGCAGAGCGGAAACCTTCAATATCTGATTTTAATTTATCGGGTATTCGTTTCAAAATCATAGCATCACCGTCATATCATAAGTTGACTTTTTATCATTATAGCAGATTTTCGTTCGTTTTTCTATGAATTTCAAGAAAATTTCAAAATATTTTTTCAGCCGAAAAATCCCGTAAATAAAGGGTTTTCGGCTGTTTTTTGTTTTCGGATGCAAAATTCTTTTCGAAAAAGGGTTGTCCATTTGCCCGACCTCATTCGGAACTAGTGAAGGGACAAAACCCTGATAACACGCTGTTTCCAAGTGGAAAAGAAAAAATAATATGTCCATTTCCTCAAAAAAGTCAGCAATTAAAAGTGAGGACACTAAAAAGTTCTTTGCCAAACTCCCACGAAATTCGCTAATTGGTTAGTGAGAGAAATAAGTGAAAAACGTTTTTGCTTGTCGGATATTCACCCCGTACCCCGCTGACTACTCCTTGAGGGGCTCTATTGAACTTTGACAACTGAATGACCGGCTGAATGAGATATGTTTTTTCGGTGAAGTATCGCCACGATATGAGCGTACCAAGAAAAACAAAACGTTGCGGTGAGACTCCGGAATAGGAACGACATTCAGGCAGATCGGCGTAGGAGACGGTATAAGACTGCCTCTCCTTATATCGAGCTCTTTACATAGCCACACAAACCGTGTGGCTGAACATTCTCAGAAGGAGGTAAAAGATTATGAGAAAAACAGAGTTAAGAGAACTCTACAAAATGATGTTTCCGGACTATCCGGACATCGTAACCGTTGCTCAGCTTCAGAAGATGCTGGGCATCAGCAGACACTTGGCATACGACCTTATCAATGACGGATATATCTCCGGCATCAAAATTGGGAACGCCTTTAAGATTCCGAAGGTCAATGTCATCAACTACGTTATGGAGGAAGGAGGTGAGAAAAATGCAGGTTGAAAAACTAAGAACCGTTGATGCAGACACCTTGTTATCAACGCCGCTTCGAAAGACTTTATTCATTGTGGAGGGCTTGATACCGCAAGGATTGAGCGTGTTATCGGGCGCAAGCAAAATCGGCAAAAGCTGGTTGATGTTGTGGCTCGGGATGCAAGTGGCACGGGGAAATCCTGTGTGGGAATTTGAAACCCATAAGTGCGACGTGCTCTATTTGTGCTTAGAAGATACTCACGTTCGCATTCAAAACCGCTTGTATCAGCTCACGGATGAAGCACCTGCCGAGCTTAGAATTGCCACCACAAGCTATCAGATTGGCAACGGCTTAGAGCAGCAGATTGAAGATTATCTGTCCGACTTTCCTAACACAAAGCTTGTGATCATCGACACCTTTCAGAAGGTTCGTGACTCTCGAAACACCCTTGGCAAAAGCGGAATGTATGCGGGAGATTACGACGATATCACAGCGCTGAAAAACATTTCGGACAAGTTCGGGATAGCGGTGATTGTAGTCCATCACGTTCGCAAAATGAAAGATGCAAACGACCCGTTCAACGAGGTTACGGGTTCAACGGGTATCACGGGAGCCGCCGATACTAGCTTTATTTTGAAGCGAAGTCGCTCAAGCGAGATGGGAACGCTCCTTGCAACGGGGCGAGATATTGAGTATCAGGAGCTTACCTTAAAGTTCGATAACGGTACGCATTTATGGGAGCTTGTGGAGCGAAAGAACGCCGATGATCTTCACCGAGAAGAGATTCCCGACTTTCTTTTTCGGCTCGTTCAGTTCATAGCCTTACGCAGAACTTGGCAAGGCACAGCAAGTCAGTTACTTACCCAAATGAACGAAACCGAAGCTACGGCAAACGTAGTAACAAAGCTACTTGCGAGGTTTTCGTCAGAGGTTTTGATGCCGCAGGGCATTGAATACCGAACAAAACGCACAGGGACAAGCCGCCTGATTCGGCTTGAAATGAGTGACAGCGGTGACGGAAATGACGGCGAGATCTCTATATAGAAGACACCGTCACAACCGTCATTGTCGTCACAAACAAAAGAAAGGATTTGATATTTATGAGAATCAGAACACAAGGAATTAACGTAAGAGTAACACCCGCCGAGAAAGAAAAACTCAGCGAAAGCGCAATGTATTGCGGACTTTCTCTGTCGGAATATCTCAGAAGATTGGGCCTTGGAAAGAACGTTAAAGCCGCAACTGATGAGAAAATCTATAAGACTTTTCGACTGGTAAGACAACTCAAAAAGGACTTGGACTCCCTTGGAAAAAGCGAAATCCTCTATCGGCTAAGCGTAATAGAGGACCTACTGAAGTAATGAAAATGACGCAGAGGTTTTAGGCTGCGCTATCGTAGCGAGCAGACTGTTTGTACTCCCAAACAGTAAAAACTCGTTAGGATGTCTCCTAAAACCTCTCTCGGAAAGGAACGATCATGAACAAAAGAATTAAGAAACAGTTTTGGCTCTCACCCCAAGAGGCGGCAGAGCTTAAAAGAAAAGCAGAGCTTGCAGGAATATCGGAAACAGCAGTGATTCGTTTGCTGATCCGTGGCTATGAGCCGAGAGAAAAACCGGACGGCAATTTCTATGAAGCGATGCGAAAACTGTCTGCCATCGGCAACAACATCAATCAGCTTGCGGTGAAAGCACACGCACTTGGATTTATTGATGCGCCGATGTTGAAAGCAGAAGCTTTGCGATGGCATCAGTTTCAAGCTGATGTGGAAGCCACCTTCCTGCGACCACAGCAAAGCAATCTCAAATGGAAATAAGAAAGGAATGATGCACAATGACAAAACGAAAAACGGATTTTACTCTACCGTCTTACGATGATATTTTTACTACACAAGAAATGCGGGACGATGCAAAGCTTGAGAAAGTGCAAAACATACCTCTTGCCGAGCTTCACCCATTCAAAGACCATCCTTTTAAGATTTTGAACAACGAGGAAATGGAGCGAATGATTGAAAGTATCCGCAAAGTGGGTGCAATCACTCCGGCACTTGCCAGACCGATGCCTGATGGTGGCTATGAATTGATCTCAGGGCACAGACGGCTTGCGGCGTGTCAGGTGTTGGGCTTGGAAACAATGCCCGTCATCGTTCGTGAGATGTCCGATGATGAAGCTGTGATCGCAATGGTAGATGCCAACCTACAAAGAGAAACGATCTTGCCCAGCGAAAAAGCCTTTGCTTACAAGATGAAGCTTGATGCAATAAAACATCAGGGTAAAGCTTCTATGCAAGTTGCAGAGAAGTTGCTTAGCGTAGAAATTGTTGCTGATGATGCAGGAGAAAGTAAAGACCAAGTTCGAAGATATATCCGCTTAACCTACTTGATTCCCGAATTGCTTACGATGGTGGATGAAAACAAAATTGCTTTCAGTCCCGCTGTAGAGATCTCCTACTTGGAGCACTCAGAACAGCTCGTGTTGCTCGATGCAATGAATCTCAACGACTGCACACCATCCCACGCACAGAGTATACGACTTAAGAAACTATCGCAGGAAGGTTTGCTCGACCAAAACGCAATTTATGAAATTATGTCGGAGGAAAAGCCAAATCAGCAAGAGCAGATCAAGCTCAAGCGTGATGACCTTCGAAAATACTTTCCGCCGAATTATACGGACGAGCAGATCAAAAAAGATATTGTCAAAGGTTTGGAACTGTTGAAACGACAGCGAGACCGAAACCGAGACGCACGCTGATTCGAACCAAAGTGTTTGCGGCGTAACAATTCGCACAATGGAGAGAACTTCGAACCTGCGGTATAATAGTGCCGTCGGTTTGGAGTTCGTTCTGCGTGCTAATCTAAATTTTAGGAGGAAAATAAAATGGTAGCAGGACATCTGCAAATTAAAAAAGGTTATTATTACGCCGTACTCAGTTGGAATAGCGGCGAAAAAAGAAAAACAAAATGGGTTCCCCTCGGACTACCCGAAAAGGGAAACAAGCGCAAAGCTCAGGTGGAACTTTCAAAGATCCGAAGCGAGTTTATCGTTCCCGTCGAAGAAGGCGATCTAAGTGCCGATATGCTGTTCGCCGATTATCTGCTCGAATGGCTTGACATTGCAAAGGGACGTTTGGCAATCGCTACTTACAGTTCATACGTGGGACTAATTAAAAGTTCTATTGAGCCGTACTTCCGTCAGAAGAAGCTGACACTGCGTGAACTGGAAGCAAGGCACGTTCAAAGCTTCTATTCCGAAAAGCTCAAGGTCGTTAAGCCCAATACAGTCATCCACTACCACGCAATTATTCACTCGGCTCTCAAATACGCTGTGAAAACAGATATGATCATTCAAAATGTAGCGGATAAAGTTGACCGACCAAAGAAAAACGATTTTCAGCCGGTGTTCTTAACAGCTGAGGAAGCGCAGAAAATGTTTGAAGCCCTCAAGGGCACAAAGTTAGAGCTTCCCGTTTTGGTAGCGGCATTTTATGGACTGCGCCGTGGTGAGGTGTTGGGACTGAAGTGGGATGCCATTGATTTTGAACGAGGAACAATTTCCATCAAGAGAACCGTAACCTCTATCAATCTGGACGGCAAGTATCAGGAAATTGAAAAGGAATCAGCAAAGACAAAGTCGAGTTTAAGAACACTTCCGCTGATCGGCAGTTTTAAAGAATATTTTATGCAAGTCAAGGAAGCGCAGGAGCTGAACAAAAAGGTCTGCGGAAATTGCTACAACTATCAGTACGACGGGTATGTGTTCGTGGATGAAATGGGAGAAAGAATGAAGGCTAACTATCTAACCACACGTTTCCCCGAACTTCTCGAAAAGAAAGGACTGCGCCGTATGCGATTTCACGATCTTCGTCATAGCTGTGCTTCGCTGCTTCTTGCAAACGGCGTACCCCTCAAGCACATTCAGGAGTGGCTGGGTCACTCGGATTTTTCTACGACAGCAAACATTTATGCGCATTTGGATTATAGTGCAAAGATCACTTCGGCTCAGGCAATGGAAAGCGGATTGCAATTGCCCGAAGCAGGTGGCTTCACAAGCCGTTGGAGCGGTGAAGTTCCAAATTAGGGTATGCAAAAAATGTTGTAGGCTCCGACCACTTGTTCTAAAAAAAGCAAAAAGAAAAAAGCCTGAAATCGGCTTGATTACAGGCTTTTTCGATGGCGGAGAGTGAGGGATTCGAACCCTCGTGCGATTTCACTCGCAACTCGATTTCGAGTCGAGCTCGTTATGACCACTTCGATAACTCTCCGTGTATTTTCTGAACTGTAGTTTTTCTCAATCAAAATATATTTGGAGAGAACTACAGGAGAGAACAGGAAAAAATATTCGATTTTAATGTTTTGAAACCTCAATAAAATCAAGGTTTTTCTACGGACGAAACTGCCAAATGGTCTTAAATTTTCGAGTCAGCCCCGTTATGACCACTTCGATAACCCTCCGTGTATATTTCCATCCGCTTTTAACTCAAAAATTTTTTGGAGAGAAAAGCAGGAGAGAACACTGAAAAATATTCGATTTTTGATTTTGAAAACCCTTTAAAATCAAGGATTTCCGGCGGACGAAACGACCAAGCAGCCGTAAAATTTCGAGTGCTGCACCTTCGACCACTCGGACAACTCTCCGTATATAAAGATTTTACAAACTTATCTTCTTTCAGTCAAGAGGACTTTTGGAAAGAAGAACCGGAACGAAGAAAAAACACAGCCGTTTTTTCGTTTCTAGAAAATTTCATCAAAAAGCCAAACCTTCTGGACGAAATTACCAGATAATGGAAATCTTTCGAGTCGTTCTCGTTACGACCACTTCGATACATCTCCATATTAAGTTTGCCCGAATATCATAACACGATTTTGCCCGAAGGTCAAGAAATATTGCGATAAAAAGCCGCATTTTCGCTATTGACAGAAGCTGTGATATAATATATCATATTAAACTGAGTAATTTTATAATGTATTGGAGGAAACCTTTTCATGGATGACCCTGGAAGTCCTATGGCCATTATCTTGGTATTAGTTCTTATTTTTATTAATGCATTTTTTGCAATGAGCGAAATTGCGGTAATTTCGCTTAACGATGCAAAACTCCGCAAAGATGCGGAAGAAGGCAGCAGAAAAGCAAGAATACTCACAAAACTTGTTGACCAGCCGAATAATTTTCTTGCAACCATTCAGGTCGCGATAACCCTTTCCGGATTTTTGTCTTCGGCGGTTGCGGCGGACGTTTATGCGGACCCCCTTGCGGAATTTCTTTTGAAATATATTCCGATAGATGCGGATATCGTTCACGGCGGAACGGTTTTTGTGCTCACTCTTTTGCTTTCCTATGTTTCTCTCGTTCTCGGCGAACTTGTTCCGAAGCGCATTGCAATGCATTACCCGGAAAAAATATCTTATGCCATAGCGGGAATTCTTTCCTTCTGCTATAAAGCTTTCAAGCCTTTTGTATATCTTCTCAGCGGTTCGACCAACGTTGTTCTCCGCCTTTTCGGAATCAACCCCAACGAAGAACCCGAGGAAGCCACCGAGGAAAACATTCGTATGATGCTCGACGTTGCCGATGAAAAAGGCACCATTGAAGAAAGCGAAAAAGAGATGATAAACAACATCTTTGAATTCGATGACAGAAGCGTCGGCGAAATTATGACCCACAGAAAAGACCTTACCGCAATCGAAATGGAAACCCCCATAAGCGAAGCGGTGGATCTTGCAATTTCCGACGGATATTCAAGAATGCCGGTTTATGAAGAAACCATCGATAATATTAAGGGCGTTGTCTTTGCCAAAGACCTTCTTACTCTTATCGGGGATACAAATCTTGACGGAAGAAAAGTTGCGGATTTTATCCGCCCCGTAAACTTTATTCCGGAATCCAACAGCTGCCGCGAAGCTTTTATGGAATTCCAGCAGAAAAAGATCCAGGCGGCAATCGTTGTTGATGAATACGGAGGCACCGCCGGTCTTGTTTCAATGGAAGACCTTATCGAATCCGTAATGGGCAATATCCAGGACGAATACGATAACGAGGAAGAGGAAATAAGCGCAATCGACGAAGATAACTTCGATTTTGAAGGAACGGTTCTTCTCGATGATATCGAAGAACTTCTTGATATCTCCGTTGATGAGGACGCGGATTACGACACCCTTTCCGGTCTTATAATGGATCTCCTCGGAAGAATTCCGGAAGAAGACGAACACCCTGTTGTTGAATTCCAGGGAGTTGAATTCACAGTTGTTCACGTTGAGGAACACAGAATTGCAAAAGTTCACGCAAAAATTCTCCCGAAGGAAAACGAAGAAGACGAAGAATAAAAGAAAAAAGGCGCTTTTTGAAAGCGCCTTTTCTTTTTTGTTCAATTTTGCTTTGCAATATAGGGAGCAATGTGATATTATATTTTTATACATTTTTCCGGAAGGTCGTGCTTTTTTGAAAACTTTGATAATCTATTCAAGCAAAACCGGCACAACAAAAAAATGCGCGGCGCTTCTTGCCGCAAACATCGGTGCGGACAGCTGCGACCTTTTTGAAATTTCCGAAGAAATTCCGGAAATTTCGGATTATGAATGTGTTGCAATCGGTTCATACGTAAGAATGGGCGTTATCGATAAAAAAATTTCCGCCTATCTAAAAAAACATAAGGACGAACTTTTCGGAACAAAGTTCGGGCTTTTCATATGTTCCTGCCTTGCGGATAAAGTTTCGGACGCAATTACAAAAAACTTCAGCGAAGAATTTATGGACCACGCCGCAATAATTGATTCCTTCGGCGGAGAGCTTCCGGCGGATAAAATAAAGGGAATGGATAAAATTGTTGTAAATTCGATTATAAAAATTGCAAAAACCGACCCGACTTTTAAGGTTTTTGAAAAAATTATTCCGGAAAGCATCACCAATTTTGCTAATGTGCTCAAAGAAAGGTAAAACAAAGCTCCCGTGCTCAAAATGAGCACGGGAGCTTTTTGCTTAATAACTTGCAAGGGGAGCGGTGTCGTCGTCCTCCATTTTCTCAATGGATTTTATGATGACGTCATAGCCGAAATCCGGATTTACCTGAACGGTGCATCTGTCGCCGAGCTTTTTGCCCAAAACCGCTTTTCCGAAAGGGGATTCCTTGCTTACAAAACCGGCGGAAACGTCATAACGGACGTCCGTTACTATCTGATAAACCTCTTCCTCGTCGTCTTCCGGAATATAAACCGTTACTTTGTCGTAAAGACCGACAACGCCTTCTTCCGCATGACCGTCGATTATAACGGCGGTTTTTATCATTGCTTCAAGATAGCGGATGCGGCTGTCGTTTCTGCCCTTGGCTCTTTTTGCTTCCTTATATTCAAAGTTTTCGGAAAGATCGCCGAAGCCTCTTGCGGTTTTTACGTCATCAAGAATCTGCGGGCGAAGGACCAGTTTTCGGTATTCGAGTTCCTCTTCCATTTTTTTAATATCGTTGGCGGTGAGTTCGTCGTGCATAAAGGTGAAATCCTGCCTTTCTTTTTAATAAGCATATTATATTCCAAAAACAGGGCATTTTTCAAGGAATATTGAACTTCTTTTGCAGTAAAATTAAATATTAGGTACTTTTCAGTTTGCTTAAAATGTTGTATAATACTAAACTGTAGGGATATGTTTTAATAGAAAAGGAGGCAAAACACAAATTATGAGACCTATTAAAATCATCAGCGACAGCACCGCAGATCTTCCGAAAGAACTTATTGAAAAATATGATATAGAAGTGCTTCCCCTTTCCGTAACCCTTGGAGAAAATTCTTATAAGGACGGACTTGAAATCTCCGCTCAGGATATTTTTAAATACTATGAGGAAACAAAGGGACTTCCCAAAACCTCCGCCGTTTCCGTTCTGGAATATACCGAAGCTTTTACCACCTGGGTTGAAAAAGGTTATGACGTAATCCATTTCACCATCAGTTCCACCATGTCTTCCTGCTATCAGAACGCATGCATCGCCGCGGTGGAAATCGGCCATGTCTGGTCCATAGATTCCGCAAACCTTTCTTCCGGAATCGGACTTCAGGTAGTTCTTGCTGCGGAACTTGCCGCAAAAGGCGAAAGCGCGGAAGTTATCGCAAAACATATTGCCGAAGCAAAAACCAGGGTTGACGCAAGCTTTATCCTCAACCAGCTTGAATTCCTCCACAAAGGCGGAAGATGCAGCGGCGTTGCGGCTCTTGGCGCAAACCTTCTTAAGCTCAAACCCTGCATCGAAGTTGTTGACGGCAAAATGAAAGTCGGAAAAAAATATCGCGGCGCTTATGAAAAATGCGCGCTCGAATATGTTTGCGACAGACTTGACGGAAACGATAATATCGAAACCGATATCATCTTCCTCACCTGGACCGGCGTTGACGCAAAACTTCTCAAGGAAATTGAAAAGGAAATCAAAAAATATCATAAGTTCCACACCATTATCGTGAACGAAGCCGGCAGCACCATTACCGGACATTGCGGTCCCGGAACTTTCGGAATTCTTTATTTCCGCAAGGAGAATATTTAAAACAAAAGAAGGGTTAGGATGAAAAGTTTAACCAATCTTTACAGGATCGGAAGAGGTCCTTCCAGTTCCCATACCATCGGACCGGAAAGAGCTGCGCTTTATTTCAAACAAAAAAATCCCGATGCGGATGGCTTTTCCGTAACGCTCTATGGTTCCCTTTCCAAAACCGGAAAAGGGCATATGACAGATGCGGTTTTGCGCCAGACCCTTGCTCCGGTTCCTTCGGAAATCATTTTTGATTTTGAAACGGACGAAAGCAGTTTTTATCACCCGAACGCAATGGATATGCATGCTTTCAAAAATGGTGAAGAGGTGGATAAAATCCGCGTTTATTCCATCGGCGGCGGCGAAATTGCCGTTGAGGGAACGGATTATGTTGCTCCGCCGGAAGTTTATTATGAAAACAGCTTCGACGAAATTGCGGAATATTGCCGTGAACACGAAATCCGGATATGGGAATACGTTGAAAGAATGGAAGGCCCGCGAATCTGGGATTATCTTGAAGAAGTCTGGGCACAGATGAAGCGCACCATTAAGGAAGGACTTAAATCCGAAGGCGTCCTTGCCGGAGGGTTGGGCGTTCAGCGCAAGGCGGCTTTTCTTTATAACCAGTATCACATGGACGAAAGCCCCGAAACCAAGGAAAACAGAATTGTCTGTTCCTATGCTTATGCGGTCGGTGAACAGAACGCCAGCAACGGAACCGTTGTTACCGCGCCAACCTGCGGTGCCGCAGGAGTTATGCCCGCAGTTCTTTATTATTGGCAGAAAAAACGCAAGGTTTCCGACGTTGATATTCTCCATGCTCTTGCAACAGGCGGAATTATCGGCAACCTTATCAAAACAAACGCTTCAATTTCCGGTGCGGAATGCGGCTGCCAGGCGGAAATCGGAACAGCCTGCTGCATGGCTTCCGCCGCCCTTGCGGAAATTTGCGGAATGAGCCTTGACCAGATAGAATATGCTGCGGAAGTTTCCATGGAACATATGCTTGGGCTGACCTGTGACCCCATTGACGGTCTTGTTCAGATTCCCTGCATCGAGCGCAACGCCGTTGCGGCAATGCGTTCCATAAACGCCCTTTCGCTTGCGAATTTCCTTACCAATACGAGAAAAATTTCCTTCGACACGGTTGTAAAAACCATGTATGAAACAGGAAGAGATATAAAAAGCCGTTACCGCGAAACTTCCGAAGGCGGTTTGGCAAAACATTATTTCAGCTATGACTGACAAAAACCAAAAGCGGAAAGCAAAGGCTTTCCGCTTTCTTTTTTTGCGGAGCAAAAGAAAGAAATTTGTCAAGAGAAAAATCAAAATTTTCTGTAAAAATAACTCCACAAAAAGAAGGACGATATTCAGCAATTCTTACAATTGACCTTTTTTGTGCGGGAAATTATAATATTAGTAGTGCCGTTTTTTTAAACGCAAAAATATCCCCGGGAGGTTTTCTTTATGATTAAAACTATTATCAAACGCGACGGAAGAATTGCCGATTTTAACATCGATAAAATCGCAAACGCCGTTTTTATGGCCGCAAAAGCAAACGGAGGAAGCGACTATGACGAGGCAATGTCCATTGCGCTTGCTGTTGTTGATTATATTGAAAACAAAGAGCATATCGAAACTCCCCATGTTGAACACGTTCAGGACGTTGTTGAAAAAATGCTTATCGAAACCGGACATGCCCGCACCGCGAAAAGCTATATTCTTTACCGCGCAAACCGCAACAAAGTCCGCGAGATGAACACCCGCCTTATGAAGACCATGGAAAACCTTACTTTCCAGTCCGCAAAGGAAAACGACGTTAAACGCGAAAACGCAAATATCAACGGCGACACCGCCATGGGCACCATGCTTAAATACGGAAGCGAAGCTGCAAAACAGTTTTATGAAATGTATATCCTCAATCCGCGTCATGCCCAGGCACACCATGACGGCGATATACATATTCATGACCTTGACTTCCTTACCCTTACCACGACCTGCTGCCAGATAGATATCCTCAAACTTTTCAAAGGCGGTTTTGATACAGGCCACGGTCACCTTCGTGAACCCCAGGATATCGCAAGCTATGCGGCTCTTGCCTGCATTGCTATCCAGTCCAACCAGAACGACCAGCACGGCGGCCAGAGTATTCCGAACTTCGATTACGGAATGGCTCCCGGCGTTGCAAAATCCTATAAAAAAATCTATTGCCAGAACCTTGGAAGAGCCCTTGAACTTCTTGCAAACGAAGAATGCGGCGACTGCGTAGCGGAAGAAATTCTGAACGAAGCCATTAACCTTTGCGGCGAATGGCCGAAACTTGAGGATGGCGAAGTTTATAAAGCCGCGGAACTTTCCCTTCTTAAAGAAAAATACGGCGAGGAAATTGCCGTAAAAGCCCAGGAATTTGCTTTCCGCAGAGCGGAAAAGGAAATTGACCGCGCAACCTTCCAGGCAATGGAAGCTCTTGTCCATAACCTCAACACAATGCATTCCAGAGCAGGCGCCCAGGTTCCGTTCAGCTCCATTAACTACGGTACTGATACTTCTCCCGAAGGCAGACTTGTTATAAAAAATATCCTTCTTGCAACCGAAGCGGGTCTCGGAAACGGCGAAACCCCCATTTTCCCGATCCATATCTTCAAAGTTAAAGAAGGAATCAACTATAACCCGGGCGAACCCAACTATGACCTCTTTAAACTTGCCTGCAAGGTCAGCGCAAAACGCCTTTTCCCGAACTTCTCCTTCATCGATGCTCCCTATAACCTTCAGTATTATAAAGAAGGTCACCCGGAAACCGAAATTGCATATATGGGCTGCCGCACCAGAGTTATCGGAAACGTTTATGATCCGGAAAGAGAAATTGTTAACGGAAGAGGAAACCTTTCCTTCACTTCCATAAACCTTCCGCGACTTGCAATTCTTTCGAACCACAACATCGACCTTTTCTTTGACCAGCTGGACGCAAAAATTTCTCTTGTAATTGAACAGCTTCTTGAAAGATTTGAAATCCAGAAGAAGAAAAAAGTCCGCAACTATCCCTTCCTTATGGGACAGGGAATCTGGATCGATTCCGAAAAACTTAAGGAAGACGACGAAGTGGGCGAGGTTCTTAAACACGGAACCCTTTCCGTCGGTTTCATCGGTCTTGCGGAATGCCTCAAAGCTCTTACCGGTTTCCACCACGGCGAAAGCAAGGAAGCCCAGAACCTCGGCCTTGAAATCATTGCATATATGAGAAAGAGAATGGACGAAGCAAGCGAAAAATACGGTCTTAACTTCTCCCTTCTTGCAACTCCGGCGGAAGGACTTTCCGGAAGATTTGTCCGCATGGACGCCGCAAAATTCGGAAAAATCCCCGGCGTTACCGACCGTGATTATTACACAAACTCCTTCCATGTTCCGGTTTATTATTCCATAAACGCTTTTGATAAAATCAAAAGGGAAGCTCCTTATCATGCTCTTACCAATGCGGGTCATATCACCTATATCGAACTCGACGGCGATCCGCTCCAGAACCTTGATGCTTTTGAGCAGGTTATCCGCTGCATGAAGGAATCCGGCGTTGGCTACGGAAGCGTTAACCACCCGGTTGACCGTGACCCGGAATGCGGATTCACCGGAATTATCGGTGACGAATGTCCGAAATGCGGAAGAAAAGAGGAAGACGGCGAGCATTTTGAAAGAATCCGCCGAATCACCGGTTATCTTGTAGGAACTCTTGATAACTTCAACAACGCAAAACGCGCGGAAGTTGAAGACCGCGTTAAACATTCCGTCCAGACCCAGGCAGAAGAAATCTGATAAACAAAACAAAAAACCCGAACGCAGAGCGTTCGGGTTTTCGGTATTATTGAACGGAGAGAAAAATGGAAATGAAAACTTTGCGCCTTGCGGGCATTATGAGGGAATCCATTGTCGATGGTCCGGGAATCCGGATGACAATTTTCGGCCAGGGCTGTCCTCATCACTGCAAAGGCTGTCATAATCCGGAAACCCATGACCCGAAGGGCGGATATATCAGCCACCCGGAAAATATTCTTAAGGCAATTGAACAAAATCCGCTTCTGCAGGGAGTGACTTTTTCCGGCGGAGAACCTTTTTTTCAGGCGGAAGCTTTTTCGGAACTTGGCGAAGAAATTAAAAAGCGCGGGCTTCATATCGTTACATATTCCGGCTATACCTTTGAGCAGATAATGAGCGGAATCGAAGCGGAAAAACCCGGCTGGAAGGAACTTCTTTATGTAACGGATATCCTTGTTGACGGAAAATTTGTTCTTGAGGAAAAATCGCTGAATCTGCTTTTCCGGGGTTCAAAAAACCAGCGCCTTATCGACGTTAAAAAAAGCCTTGAAGCCGGGGAAGCGGTTCTTTGGAATCCGGAAGAGGAAAGCGGAGTTCTGAGGTATAAAAAATGAAAAAACTTGAACTGACTTCCTTCCATCTCCATATTATCGCAATGATGTTTATGCTTTGCGACCATCTTTGGGCAACAATCGTTCCGGGGAACGATTGGCTCACGGATATCGGAAGAATTGCCTTTCCGATTTTTGCCTTTATGAACGTGGAAGGGTTTTTCCATACAAAAAATCTTAAGAAATATGTAAAAAGACTTTTTATCTTTGCGCTGATTTCCGAAATTCCGTTTAACCTTGCGGTGGGCGGAAACGTTTTTTATCCCCTTCATCAAAACGTTCTCTGGACTTTTCTTATAAGCACGGGGCTTATGTGGCTCAACGAAAACGCAAAGGAAAAATCGCTTCTGATAAGATTCCTTGTTGGAGCGGGAAGCCTTGCAATGGGTTTTATCCTCGGTCTTCTCAGCTTTTGCGATTATCACTATGCGGGAATTTTCACCGTTCTTGTTTTCTATTTCTTCCGGGGAAGAAAATGGTGGTGCTTCGCAGGTCAGCTTATATGCCTTTGGTATATAAATTCGGAGATTCTTTCCGGTTTTTATTATGAAGTGGATATCTTCGGAACAAAAATTGAAATTTTGCGCCAGAGTTTTGCAATTTTTGCGCTTATACCGATCTGGCTCTATAAAGGAAAACAGGGGCTTTATAACAAAGGGATAAAGGCGCTTTATTATTGGTTTTATCCGGTGCATTTCTTTGTTCTTTGGGTTTTGGGAAGCCTTTTTGCTTAAAATAAAGAAAAATTTTGCAATTTTGGCTTTAAAAAGCTTGCATTTTCAAATTTAATATGTTAATATTATTAAAGTAATATTGTAGTATGAAGGAGTGGGAACAAAAAACCCGCTCCTTTCTGTTTAACGGAAAATTTTTTGGAGGTGTTTTTTTGGCGGAAAAAAAGAAAAATACCGCGCAGACCTGCACTGAACTTGCCCTTCCCGTTGCGGAAAAACTCGGCGTTGAACTTTGGGACGTCCGTTTTGAAAAAGAGGGCACGGAGTGGTATCTGCGCTTTTTTATTGACAAGGAAGGTCTTACCATTGAAGACTGCGAAAACTTCAGCAGAGAGATGGACCCCATTCTTGATGAAGCAGACCCCATTGAAAAAAACTATGTTCTCGAAGTTTCTTCCCCCGGAATTGAAAGAAAACTTGTTACCGAAGAACACGTAAAACGTTATCTCGGCTATCTCGCAACCGTAAGATTTGTCCGTGCTCCGGAAGGATATAACCAGCGCGAATTCCTTCTTCAGCTCGACGATATCAAAGAAGGCGTAATCACCGCTTCCTTTGAAGACGGAACCGAAATGGTCTTTAACAAAGCGGACACCGCTTTTATAAAACTTTATTACGATTTTAGCAGCGAAGACTGAGGAGGAATTATAAAAAAATGAACGCAGAATTTTTTGAAGCGCTCGCGCTTCTTGAAAAAGAAAAAGGCATTTCTGTTGAATACCTTTGCGAAAAAATTGAAAACGCAATCGCAATCGCGATTCGCCGCGATTATGTCGGAACCGAAGACGTAAAAGTTATTATCGACCCGGAAACCAGAACCTTTGACGTTGCAATAAGAAAACTTGTTGTTGAAGAAGTTGAAGATTCCGCAAACCAGATTCTCCTCGACAAAGCTGTGAAATATAACAAAAAAGCTCAGCTCGGCGACGTTGTTGATATTCCGCTCGAAACCAAGGAATTCGGAAGAATTGCCGCCCAGACCGCAAAACACGTTATCAAACAGGGAATCCGCGAAGCGGAAAGAGGCCAGGTACTTAAAGAATTCCAGAGCCGCGAACACGAAATTATCACCGCAACCGTAATCAGCACCGACGCTGTCCGCGGAAGCGTAACCCTTGAAATTGACCACAACGAAGCTTTCCTTCTCAAATCCGAGCAGATTCCCGGAGAAGTTTTCCAGGACGGCGAAAGAACCAAAGTTTACGTTGTTGAAGTAACCGCTTCCGAACGCGGACCCAAAGTTATGATTTCCAGAACCCACCCGGGCCTTGTAAAACGCCTTTTCGAAATCGAAGTTCCCGAAATTTATGAAGGAACCGTTGAAATAAAAGCCGTTTCCCGCGAAGCAGGTTCCAGAACCAAACTTGCCGTTTGGAGCAAAGATCCTGACGTTGACGCAGTCGGCGCCTGCATCGGTACCCGCGGTGCCCGTGTTGCAAAAATTGTTGATGAACTCGGCGGCGAAAAAATAGACGTTGTTCAGTATTCCGAAGACCCGGCAGAATTCATTGCCGCAGCTCTTTCCCCGGCAAAAGTTGTTTCCGTTGAAGTTGACCCCGAAGGCAACAAAGCCTGCAAAGTCAAAGTTCCGGACGAACAGCTTTCCCTTGCAATCGGCAACAAAGGTCAGAACGCAAGACTTGCCGCAAGACTTACCGGCTGGAAAATTGATATCAAACCCGAAAGCGGATTTTGGGGCGAAGAAGAATAATTTGTTTTTAACATAAACGATAAACTTTTCCGAAAGGAGGAAGCCTTTTTATGAAAAAAATACCGGAAAGAATGTGCACCGGCTGCGGAGAAAAAAAGCCGAAACGCGAACTTATCCGCGTTGTAAAAAGCCCGGAAGGAGTTATCTCCCTTGATAAAACCGGAAGAAGCCCCGGAAGAGGCGCTTATGTCTGCCCGAATCCGGAATGCCTTAAAAAGGCGCGCAAAACAAAACGCATCGAAAGGGTTTTCGAAACCTCGATTCCGGAAGAAGTTTATGACGCGCTTGAAAAGGAGCTGGAAAAAGATGGCGAATGAAAAACTTTCCGGGTTCCTCGGTCTTTCGAGAAAAGCAGGAAAACTTGTTTTTGGTTTTGATATGACCGAAGAAGCCATGAGGAAAGGAAATGCAAAAGCCGTTCTCCTTTCGGCGGATTGTTCCGAAAGAACCGCAAGAAACGTAAAACGCATTGCGGAAGAAACCGGAACAGAAGTTTTGATTTTACCCCTTACTATGGACGAAATAGGATATGCCGTTGCAAAACGTGTTGGTGTGCTTTCCGTTTGCGACAGCGGCTTTTCAAAAAAATTCAAAGAGCTGCTGGAAAGCGGCATGCACAAAGCATGAACGAGTTTGGAGGAAATGCATAGATGATTGAAAATATTAAATATAAAGCGGCGGACCTCGCAAAAGACCTTAAAGAACCTGTTAAAGACGTTCTTGATGTTCTCGGCGAAAAATTCCCCGCAAAAAAGGCACAGACTGCCCTTACCGAAGAGGAGCTTAACTACGTTTTTGAACATTATACCAAAAAGAACGAAGTAACAAGCTTTGCTCCTTATTTCGCAATGGCAGGTCAGCCCAAAACCGAAAAGAAAAAAGAAGAACCCAAAGCGGAAGCTCCGAAAGCGGAAGCAAAACCCGCTTCCAAACCTGCGGAAAAACCTGCTCCCGCACCCAAAGCAGAAGAAAAACCCGCAGTTAAAGAAGAAAAGAAACAGGAACCCAAACCTGCACCCAAAGCAGAGGAAAAACCAGCAGAAAAACCTGTTCAGAAAACCGAACAGAAACCCGCAGAGCGCAAACCTGCCGAAAATCGCGAAAACCGCCAGAATGAAAGAAGAAACGACCAGCGTTCCGAAAAACCCCAGAACGGTGACCGCAAATTTGACGGCAACCGTCCTCAGAACGGTGACCGCAAATTCGGTGACAAACCCCAGGGCGAAAGAAAATTCGGCGACAGACCTCAGCAGAGCAGCGACAAAAAATTCGGTGACCGTCCTCAGAACGGTGACCGCAAATTCGGCGATAAACCCCAGGGCGAAAGAAAATTCGGCGACAGACCCCAGAACGGCGACAAAAAATTCGGCGATAAACCCGCCTTCCAGAAAAACGACCGTTTCGGCGACAAACCGAACTTCAACAAAAACGATCGCTTCGGCGGAAACAGCTTTGGCTTTGATAAGGACAAAGAGGATAACAGCCACCGCCATGAACCGAAAAAACCTGTTGAAAGAAAACCCAGACCCGCAAACCAGCCTCCGGCAGAAAAACTTGCGGCAGGCGTTGCTCACGTTGATATGAGCGCGGTTTCCGTTGACCTTGATAAATATAACGATAAATATGAGCAGATCGCACCCGCTTCTTCCATGAGCGACAGCTATGTAAGCAAGCAGAAACTCAACCAGAAGAGCAAACAGCAGGGCAAACCCAAGAAGAGCAAACACGAAATGGAACAGGAAAAACTCAAGAAACTCGAAATGGAGCGTCAGCGCCGTCAGAAACTTGAGATCACCATTCCGGACGAAATCACCGTCGGCGACCTTGCTCTCAAACTCAAAATCGCTTCTTCCGAAATCATCAAACGTCTTATGCTTCAGGGCATGATGGTTTCCGTAAACGAAGTTATAGACTACGATACCGCAGCTCTTATCGCAATGGATATCGGCGCAAAAGTTGAAAAAGAAGTTGTTGTAACCATCGAAGACCGCCTTATCGACGACAGCGAGGACGATGCAGCAAATCTCATCACCCGCGATCCTGTTGTCTGCGTAATGGGCCACGTTGACCACGGTAAAACTTCTATCCTCGACTATATCAGAAGCGCACATGTTGCTTCCGGCGAAGCAGGTGGCATTACCCAGCATCTCGGCGCATACAGAGTTACTACCGAAAGCGGAAATTCCATCACCTTTCTTGACACTCCCGGACACGAAGCATTCACCGCAATGCGTGCCCGTGGCGCACTTTGCACCGATATTGCAATTCTCGTTGTTGCGGCAGACGACGGCATTATGCCCCAGACCGTTGAAGCAATCAACCACGCAAAAGCGGCTGAAGTTTCCATTATCGTTGCAATCAACAAAATCGATAAACCCACCGCAAACCCGGATAAAGTTATGCAGGGTCTTACCGAATACGGTCTTGTTCCGGAAGAATGGGGCGGCGACGTAATCTGCGTTCCCGTTTCCGCAAAAACCGGTGAAAATATCGATACCCTTCTCGAAATGATTACCCTTGTTGCGGAAGTTCGCGAACTCAAAGCAAACCCCGACAGAATGGCAAAAGGTACCGTTATCGAATCCAGACTCGACAAAGGCCGCGGTCCTGTTGCAACCATGCTCGTTCAGAACGGTACTCTCCATACCGGCGACGTTGTTATCGCGGGTACCGCAGTAGGTAAAGTCCGTGTTATGATCGACGATAAGGGCAACAGAATTACCGAAGCAGGTCCTTCCATTCCTGTTGAAATCACCGGTCTTGATTCCGTTCCCACCGGCGGCGACCAGTTCAACGCAGTTTCCGATGAAAAACTTGCACGTGAACTTGTTGAACAGCGTGAATATGAAGCAAAACAGGAAGCATTCAAACAGTATCAGAAAGTTACTCTTGATAACCTTTTCAACCAGATCGCCGAAGGCGAAATTAAGGAACTTCCCATCATCGTCAAAGCTGATGTTCAGGGTTCCGTTGAAGCGGTTCGCCAGTCCCTTGAAAAAATCTCCAACGAGGAAGTCCGCGTAAAAGTTATCCACGGTGCGGTTGGCGCAGTCAACGAATCCGACGTTATGCTTGCACAGGTTTCCAACGCAATCATCGTAGGCTTCAACGTCCGTCCCGACACCACCGCAAGAGATACCGCAGAGCGTGAAGGTGTTGATATCCGTCTTTACAGAATCATCTACGACGCAATCGAAGAGATCCAGTCCGCAATGAAAGGTATGCTTGCTCCGAAATATCGTGACGTTGACCTTGGCCGTGCGGAAATCCGCCAGGTTTATAAAATTTCCAACGTCGGTACCGTTGCGGGCTGCTATGTTCTCGAAGGCAAAATTGCAAGAAACGCAAATATCCGCGTTGTTCGTGACGGCATTATCATTGCCGACGATAAACTCGACAGCCTTAAACGTTTCAAAGATGACGTCAAGGAAGTTGCTTCCGGATATGAATGCGGTATGACCCTTACAAAATTCAACGACATTAAAGAGGGCGACATTTTTGAAGCTTATATCGTTGAAGAATATCGCGAAGACTAAACCGGAGGAATTATGGCAGGATTTAAACTTAACAGAACAAGCGAGGATATCCGCAGAGAGCTGATGGATATCCTCCGCAGCATGAAAGACCCGAGAATTTCCGGCGGAATGATAAGCGTTGTCCGCATTGAACTCACAAACGATCTTTCACACTGCAAAGTCTATATAAGCTCTCTTGAAGGAATGGAAAAAGCAAAAGAAGCGGTTAAAGTTCTTACAAAAGCGGGCGGTTTTATCCGTCACGAAATGATGATGCGTCTTGAGCTTAGAAAAGTTCCGGAATTCCATTTCATTCCGGATGATTCCATTGAATACAGCGCCGGAATCCAGAAAATTCTTCGGGAAATCGGGGAAGAATAATTTTTAAAAGAAAGGAGAGGAAAGAAAAAATGGAAATAAATGTTCAAAAGTGCTGCGAAATTCTTCGCAAAATGGACGATATCGTTATCCTTACCCACCGAAATCCGGACGGCGATACCCTTGGTTCCGCTTTTGCTTTGCATTATATCCTTAAGCAGCTTGGAAAACGAAGCAAAGTCGTTTGTCACGATGGTTTTCCGAAGCAGTTTTCATACCTGCTCCTGGAATATGAACCGGAAGATTTTGAACCCAAAGCCGTTGTTGCGGTGGATATTGCCGATGAACAGCTTTTCGGAGAAAATCTTAATGAATATAAAGGAAAGGTCGATCTTTGCATCGACCACCACGGTTCAAACAAACATTACGCAAAAAACTGGCTGGTAAGAGATACCGCGGCGGCCTGCTGCGAAATTATCGAAGATATCTGCTATGGTTTTGAGGAGACCCAGCTCACAAAGATAATTGCGGACTGCATCTATACCGGCGTTTCCACCGATACCGGCTGTTTCCGCTATTCGAACACAACCGGTCATACTCATGCGGTTGCCGGAAGAATGTTCAAAGCCGGATGCGATTTTGTAATGATTAACCGCGCAATGTTCGAGGTAAAATCTTTTTCAAGAATCGCAATCGAAAGGGAAGTTCTTAACGGAACGGAACTTTATTTTGATAACCGCTGTGCGGTTATCTCCCTTACCAAAGAGATGATCGAAAGAACCGGCGTTCTTGAATCTGAACTGGAAGGCGTTCCGGCAATGACAAGGGAAATTGAGGGAGTTGAAATCGGTCTTACTCTCCGTTTCCGTGATAACGGATATAAAATTTCCGTCCGGACCGGAGAAGAAATCGACGCTTCCGCCATTTGCGGAAAACTCGGCGGCGGTGGCCACCGCTGTGCCGCAGGTTGTTTTGTCGAAGGTGACCTTGAAACCGCAAAAGAAACGGTGCTCAAAGTTGTTGCGGAAGTTCTCGGGGAGGTAACCGAATGACGGGAATTCTTCCGGTTAAAAAACCGGCGGGCTTTACTTCCTTTGATGTTATAGGAAAACTTCGCGGAGTTGTTAAAACAAGAAAAATCGGACATTCCGGAACTCTTGACCCAATGGCAACCGGGGTTTTGCCGCTTTTCTTTGGTGGAGCAACAAAATGCTGCGATTTTCTTCCCAATGAGGACAAACGTTACGTTGCGGATATAAAATTCGGAATCGTTACCGATACCCAGGATACCACCGGTCGGGTGCTCAAAGAAAGCGAAAGCCGGGTTACAGAAGGCGAATTTGCTGAAGTAATGTCCGGTTTTATCGGAAAACAGATGCAGACCCCGCCGATGTTTTCGGCGGTAAAGATTAACGGAAGACCCCTTTATGACCTTGCAAGAGAGGGCAAGGTTGTGGAGCGTGCTCAAAAGGAAATTGAGGTTTATGACATAAAACTTCTTGAATTTGATGAGCATGCTCAGACCGCAAGAATCGAAGTTTCCTGCGGAAAGGGAACTTTCATCAGGACTCTCATCAACGATATGGGCGAAAAACTCGGCTGCGGCGCTTCGATGAGTGCTCTTGAAAGAACAATGGCGGCGGGTTTTGAACTTTCCGAATGTTTCACAATTTCCGAAATTGAGGAAATGATGGAAAAAGGAAATTTTGAAGAACATCTGATTCCGATAGAAAGGCTTTATAAAAATCTTCCGAAGATTGTTCTTGGCGATTTTGATAAAAGACTTTACCGAAGCGGAGTGCCCCTTGAACTTCAAAAAAGAGGTTGGGGCGGAATTTCCGGAAACATTGCCGTTTTTGATGAAGGCGGAATGCTCCTTGGAATTTCTTTTATGGACGAAGAAGCAAACGAACTTAAACTTCGGAAAATGCTCAACACCGATAAATAAAAATAAAAGCCTGTGCGCTCTGCGCACAGGCTTTTTTGTTTCCTTATAATACTAATATTTACAAATTCTATGATATTTAATATAATACAAAAAGAATGTTTTTGTAAAAAACGGAGGGAAAATTTTGAAAATTGCCGCTCTTTTTATTGCAATTCTGATGCTTTTCGGCTGTGTAAATTCGGAACCTGCCGGAACCGAACTTCCGGAACCGGTTCCGGAAATTTCCGAAACCGAAACACCGGAGGAAAAAACAAAAGAACCGACGGAAATAAAATATGTTGCTCCCGAAAGCAAAACTCCGGAAATGGCGGTAATAAACTATTTCGATGCGCTTTATGATTCCTATATCGCAATGCTTCCGGTGGATATTTCACCCGTTATCGACCATGATTTTGAAATGATGGAAAACGTTCAGAACTGGAACACCCTTCTGGCGATGAGAAGAAGCATTATTGCCGAAAATGATTATTGTTATGTTGAAACCGAAAGATTTCCCTATACCATAGATTACATAACGGAGAGGGAACTTGATGACCAGCGAATGGATTTTGTTTCGATGAAGGATTTCGGCGAAGGCGCGGTGGCTCTTCATTTTGTGATAAAAGGAATTCCGGGAAAAGCCTATCCGCCGATTTTTGCCGCCAATTCACAACATTCAATGGTGCTTACCCTTGAGGACGGAATTTATAAAATTGCCTATCATTATTTCCCCGGCTCGGAAGGAAAATTCCAGAACGACCTTCCGGTAAACGTTATGGCAAAAATTGAAATGAGAAATCTTCTCGAAAAAGAATTTTCCGAAAAAAATCCCCCCAAAAAAGCGGATTTTGAATATCGGCGCGTTTATAACGGAAAAGCCGCCGCGGAATATGCCCTTTTGTTTTGCGAAAAGCAAAATCCCGAATTTCATTTTGTGGGGGACTGGTTCGGGAACTGCATGAATTTTGCTTCCCAATGTATCTGGTCCGGTTTTAAAACCGCGGGAGAAACCGCGAAAAACCATTCCTGCATGACAAACGATTGGTATTGCGCCAAAAAGGGCGGAACTCTTATCTGGGCAAGCGTCAGCCGCTTTTATGAATGGATAGGAAGCGAAAAAAGCGATATGCAAACCGTTGAGTTTTACGACATAAAAAGCATTAAAACCGGTGACCTTGTTCATATAGGTTCCTATGTTTGTGCCGAAGAAGAAAAATATACCCATGCGCTTTTGGTGGTCGATTCCGAAAAACTTATGCTTGCGCAAAACAGTCCCGGCTGTTTTGTCTATTATTCGGATCTGGTCAACAATTACGCGAGATTCATTCGCCCTGTTTCTTTGGATGTATAAAAACCTTGAGTTTTTAATCTTTTGGGGCTATAATATAACGGTAACGATAAACGAAAGGATTGATTTTTTACCATGACTGACCTTATCAAAATTATGCAGCAGCGCCAGAGCTGCAGAAGTTTTTCCGAAAAACCCGTTGAGGCCGAAAAAATTGTTTCCTGCATAAATGCTGCCTGTCTTGCGCCTTCCGCCTGCAACACCCAGCCTTATCATTTTTACATTGCCCACGCACCGGAAGCTGTCGCCGTTGCCGCAGAATATTGCAAAGGCGAAAAAGTTAACAAATGGGTCGGCGAAGCAAAAGCTTTTGTTCTTATAACCCAGGAACATGCCGAAATTCCCGCGGCAAATTCCGAAGCAAGAAAACGCGATTACCGCCAGTATGATATCGGTCTTATGATCGAAAACTTCTGCCTCGAAGCAACCGAGCTCGGTCTCGGAACCTGCATTCTCGGCGTTTTCAACGAAGAAAAACTCAAGGCGAATTTCAGAATTCCCAGCCCGAAATCCATCGCTCTCGTTATTGCAATTGGATATCCTGCAGATTCCGAAATCCGTAAAAAACACCGCAAACCCCTTGAAGAAATGATAACCTATCTTCGCTGATGAAAAATATTCGCAGAGCAGAAGCAAAAGATTTTGAAAGAATTTCGGAAATCGAAATTTTTAACTATCGGCTGAATTTTTATCCGATTTTTAAGGACGATGAATTTTATTTTTCCGAACTTTCGGTTTCAAAAAAAGCGAAGGAATATCTTCCTGAAGCGGAAAAATTTTTTGTTTATGATGACGGCGCAATAAAAGGCTTTGTTATGGTTGAAGGAAAACAGGTAAAAAAGCTTTTTGTTGAACCGATTTTGCAAGGAAATTCCATAGGCGCAAAGCTTTTGGATTTTGCGGTTTCTGAAAAAGGCGCGGATTTTCTTTGGGCACTTGAAAAAAACAAAAGGGCGATCGCTTTTTATGAACGCCGGGGTTTTTGCCTTTCCGGCGAAAGAAAATTTGAAGAAGGCACCGAAGAATATCTTGTTGAAATGAAAAGATAATTAAAAAGGGCAGGAACGGAAAAATCCTGCCTTTTGTTTTCGGTTAAGGAGAACCACAAAAAATGATAGAAAACGAAAACAAAATCCAAAGGGCAATTCTTGTTGCGGCGGATTGCGGCGATTGGGACGCGCAAGTTTCCATAGATGAACTTGAGGAACTTGCTAAAAGCGCAGGAGCCGAAGTTGTTGCAAAAGTAATCCAGGTAAGAAAAGATTATGATAAGGCAACCCTTATAGGCCGGGGAAAACTTGATGAAGTCCGGGAACTTGCAGAGGCGAATGACGCCGATATCCTTATCTTCGACCACGAGCTCACCGCCGCGAATATCCGGAATCTTGAAGAAGCAACGGGTCTTGGAGTTATCGACCGAACAATGCTAATTCTTGATATTTTTGCAGCAAGGGCGCAAACAAGAGCCGGACGTCTTCAGGTCGAACTTGCCCAATACAGATACCGCCTTCCGCGCCTTGAGGGAATGGGAAAAAACCTTTCCCGTCTGGGCGGCGGAATCGGCACAAGAGGCCCGGGTGAATCCAAGCTTGAAAGTGACCGCAGGCACATAAGAAGGCGCATAGAGAGCCTTGAACGCAAGCTGGAGGAACTTTCCGCCAACCGTGAGCTTATCCGTTCCAGAAGAAAAAAAGAAGGCGTTATAACTGCGGCAATAATCGGCTATACAAACGCCGGAAAATCAACTCTTCTCAACCGCCTCACAAATGCGGGCGTTCTTTCGGAAGATAAGCTTTTCGCAACCCTTGACCCAACGGCAAGAAGCCTTGAGCTTCCTGACGGAAGAAGCATTATGCTTGTTGATACGGTCGGTTTTGTAAGAAGGCTTCCGCATCATCTTGTTGAAGCTTTTAAATCCACCCTTGAGGAAACTGTTCAGGCGGATATTCTTCTTAACGTCTGCGACATTTCTTCCGGGGAAGCGGATTCCCAGACCGAGGTAACAAGAGAGCTTCTTCAAAGCCTTAAAGCGGACAAAAGCCCCATGCTCAATGTCCTCAACAAATGCGACCTTCTTGAAGGCGAACTTCCGATCTGCACCGAAGACTGCGTTCTTGTTTCCGCCGCAACCGGCTTCGGAATTGAAGAAATGCTTCGGAAACTTGCAAAAATGATTCCTCCGAGCCAGATCAGAATGAACCTTCTTATTCCTTATTCAAACGGCGGAATCTCCGCCGAAATCCGCGAAAGCGGAAGAATTTTCAGCGAGGAATTCACCGAAAACGGAACGCTTATCGACGCTCTTGTTGATGTAAAAATCCTCCATAAGGTTGAAAAATTCCAGGTATAAAAAAATCCTGCCGGAATCGGCAGGATTTTTTCTTTTTATTATCTGTTATATTTTCTGTCCTCTTCAATAAGAAGTTTCAGCGCTTCCACAGCAACTTTTACGGAATTGCTGGTGTCTTCGCTCATCTTCTGGTCAAGACCGGCGGCTTCGCGTTCCTGGTTCCAGACAACGTGGAAGCAGGAACCGGTTCTGCAACCAAGGGCGGAAGAAACAACAAAAAGCGCTGCGGATTCCATTTCGCTTGCTTTAACGCCAAGGCGCTTCCAGCTTTCCCATTTCTGAAGAAGGTCATAATAAACCGGAGATTTTTCCGGGCAATGCTGACCATAGAAGCTGTCTTTGTTCTGAACAATTCCGGTGTGGAGCGGAAGGCCAAGGTTTTTGGTGGCCTTAACAAGGCAGTTTGTAATATCAAGGTCCGCAACAGCGGGGAACTCGATTGGAGCATATTCAAGGGAAGTGTGCTCAAAGCGGATTGCGCCGGTTGCAACAACGATATCGCCGGACTGAACATTAAGGTCAATTCCACCGCAGGTTCCGGTGCGAATAAAGGTATCGGCACCGCATTTGTGGAGTTCTTCCATTGCAATGGAAGCGGAAGGACCGCCGATTCCGGTTGAGCAAACGGAAACCTTTTCGCCAAGAAGATAGCCGGTCCAGACGTTATATTCACGGTGGTATGCAACCTGTTTTGCGTCGTCAAAATATGCGGCAATGGATTCAACTCTTCCGGGGTCACCGGGAAGAATGCAATAGCGGCCAACGTCGCCGGGTTTGCAATGGATATGCATCATTTTTTCAAGTTCCTGCATGGCAATGCTCCTTTAAAAAACATTTTTATTATATCCACATTGTAACTCTTATAAATAATAAAATCAACTTATTGAGTCATAATTTTTCTTGCAAAATCGCTGATTTCAACGGTTTTGTGCACTTTTATAAATTCGGTGTCGATGACGCCTTTTATTTCAAGCAGAACTTCGGCTTTTTTCCAAATCGGTTTTTTAAGAATTTTGTCCGTTCCGGAAATATGGGCAACAACAACGGGACATTCCGCCTTTTTGGCAATTCGGAAAGAGCCGTGGCGAAATTCCAGAAGTTCGCCGCTTTTGTTGACCCAGCCTTCCGGATAAATTCCGATGGAGCAGGTTCCGTTTTTGATAAATTCGGCGGCATGGTTGATTGTTTTAAGAGCCTCGCGGTCATTTTCGCGGTCTATGGGAAGACAGGCGGCTTCGTGAAGGAAAGAACCCGCAACCGGATAGGAATGTGTCTCCTTTTTGCTTATGAAAGCTATGTGGCGCTTTCTGAAAAGCAAAAGCGGAACAGCAGGATCCAGCCAGTGGATGTGGTTACAGACGAAAAGAAAATTTACGTTTTCGGGAACAAGTTCTTTTCCGGTGATTTTTACTTTGACCCGGAAAATTTTAAGAACCAAAAAAGCCGTTTGAACAAGAACGTGGTAATAATATCTGTTCTGGTGGATTATGGGCTTTTTTGTGTTGACAAAAAGCGAAAGAAAAGCGCAATAGATAAAATGCGCCGCAACGGCGAGCATAAAAACGTTTATAAAAATCAAAACCGCAAGAATGAGCCAATACCAGCGGTCAACAAAACCATAAACCGTTACGGTGGAAAGAGCGATATAGACACTTGCGAAAAAAATTATATAAAACAGCACAAAAATCAGCTCCTTCCGGTTTATTCAAAATATATTTTAGCACGAATCGGAATATTATTCAAAGCAACAGTTGTTGAAAATAAAAAAAGACGAGGCCGAAGCCTCGTCTTTTTATGTATCAAATAGTTTAATTATTTGATGTTTTTGTAACCTGCATATTCGGAAACGCAACCGTATTTAACATCGATTACAGAATCTTCAGCAGCAGTCTTAACAGTGAAGAGGTTGATTGCTTCTTCAGTGGTAAGTTCGTTAGCAATCATGTAATGGAGCATGATGAAGTTGTTGTCTTCTCTGAAGAGGAGTTCAGTATCTTTACCAAGTCTCATAGTGAAGTTGCTGGAACGGAGACCACGGAGACCGTTTTCTTCACGACCCTGGAGTACGTAGAGAGTATCGCCGTTTGCGTTTGCAGTAGCGAGGTCATATCCGAGATAATCTCTCTGGTAAATGGCGATTGCAGCTGCGATACCGCCGCCGTCGGTTACTTTACGGTTTGCACGGTTGAAGTTGATAACGAGTTTGGTGTTAGCATACTCAGTGCAGAAGTTCCAGTCACCGGTGGAGTCCATGAAGCAAGCGAGAGGACCTACGTTGTTGTATTTAGGAAGAATTGCGTTGTTGATAGCAGTTACTTTGCCTACGCCCTGGGTCTGTGCTTTGATGGGAGCATCATCACGTTTCCAGCCGTCGCCGTCTTTGAGCCAGCCGCAACCGGTTTCGTAGTCATAATTGTGAACATATTTGCCGTCTTCGCCAACAACGTTGGTCATAGCAAGCATACCGGTTACATAGTCATGGAGACCGAAAGCATCGATTGCAGCACGGATAGGATCAGTTGCAGAAGCGGAGCATACCCAAACATCGATGCCAGCTTCGTCAAGAGCTTTCCAGAGACCTTTGAGAGGTTCAGAAGCGCAGGTACCGTCGGTGAATTCAACAGTTACGATGCCAGCTTCGGATTCAATGGTTTCGGGAGAAGTCCAAGTGGTGTAAACGGATTCAACTTCGAGGTATTTGCTGTGGGAAGCAAATGCAAGATCATAAACTTCCTGTTCAGTCATACCGGTGAACCAATAGAGTACCCAAGGATAGGAAACGGAAGCGGATTCAACGTCGCCTACGAAGGAATACATAGCACGCATTTTGGTTGCGAATTCAACCCACTGTTCGTCAGCCTGGATTTCAGCCTGTGCAGCTTCGTCGAGACCTTTAGCAGTGAAAGGACCATAAGTTTCGTAAAGGTAAGTGTATGCTTTTACGATGTCGTTGATCCATGCCTGGTAAGTTGCGGGTTCGGAATAGTCGTTTTCACGAACTTCTTCGAGATCGCCGATACCTTCTTTAAGGATTTCGGGGAGTTCTTCGGGGGTGAAAGCGAAAGTCATGGTGCGGAGCTGATGAACAGCAAGCTGTTCTTCAACGTCGAAGATGGAGCAGGTGTTATCGAAGTCGAAAACAACGTATGCGTTTTCGGTGCCGCCGTAAGTAGCGATGAAGTCATCAATTGCTTTCTGAACATCTTCAGCGAAAGCGTCGGTTACTTCGAGGCCGGGAGCTGCATATTTTGCTTTGAGTTCTTCGATTTCTGCTGCAAATTCTTCAGCATAGGTGGGTTCTACTTCGGGCTCGGTGGGTTCTTCGGGTTCGGTCGGAACTTCGGGTTCAGAGGGTTCTTCGGGTTCTGCGGGGGTTCCGCATGCTGCGAAGGAAAGAACCATTACGAGAGCGAGAAGCATTGCGAGAAGTTTTTTCATAGTGACACTCCTTACATTTTTCGTGTTTCTACACTTCTTTTTAGTAAATATGGAGTTTACCCCATATTTCATTGTTATGATACTATTTTTAAAAAGAAATGTCAATAATTCTGACAGAATTGTAACCGTTTTAAGGCTGTTTTTACAGGAAAATATTTACGGACTTTGTCACTTTAAACCGAAAAGCGAATATTTTGTGGCAGAAATTTGTTCGTTAAAAACAAAACATCACCGTTTCGGCATAAATATAAAAAAACAGGGCGCACCCACGGGTGCGTCCTGTTTTTGGTTGGACAAGGTTTATCCCTCTTCCGTCTTTTTCGGCAAAGCCGAAAAATCCACCTTCCCCTCTGGGAAGGTAATCTGAAATTTAACCGAGCCGCCGTTTCTTTGCGCCGTCAAAGAAATGGGGGGATATATTTACATAAGAATTTTAACGGAACAGGGTTTGCAATCCCTCAGTCAGCTTCGCTGACAGCTAAAGCACCCTTTTGTCGTCTGCGACGACATTTCCCCTGTTAGGGGAATCTTCTTTGCACAAGGGAGCCTGCTCCTTTCCCCTCATCCGTCAAAACCTTCGGTTTTGCCACCTTCCCCCCGGGGGAAGGCAGTTTATTATTCGCAGAAGCGGAAAGTTATATGGCCGCCGTAGACGGAATAACCAAGACCGGAAATTTTTGGCGAAACGGCAAAATATGAGGTCTCATAAAAAAGCGGAAGGGCGGGCATTGCCTGGAGAAGCATTTGTTCCGCAACGGAAAAGGATTCCGCCATGGCGGTATAATCTTCTTCGTGAGAAGCGGCGCTGACAGCTTCGCTGAATTCTTCGTGGTAAAAGCCGGTTATGTTTTCCGAATCGGTGAAAAGGGAGAAAATTGCGTTTGGGTTGTCATATTGCGGGGTAAGCGGAACAACCGCGAGGTCAAAATTTCCGGAAGCAACGGCGGAGTTAAGTTCTTCTTCCGTTACCGGAACAAGGTTTATGAAAACCGCCAGGTTATCCTGAACGCTTTTTTGAACAAAGCCCATTGCGGGAATGAATTCTTCGGTACATATTATCGTAAGGGTGGTGAGTTTTGTAAGCCCAAGTTCCTCAAGGCCTTCCTTGAAAAGATCGGAAGCGATTTTTGGGTCAAATTCAAATCCGGAAAATTTTTCGCCGACTGTTTTGCGATAAATTTCGCCGTTAAGGGTTACGCAGGGCGGAACAAAAGCTTCTGCGATTCGGAAGTTTTCTTCAATTTTCGGCGCAAGAAGGGTTTTGTCTATTGCATAAGCGATTGCGCGGCGGATTTTGTTGTTTTTAAGCGCCTCATCTTTGGTGTTAAAAGCCATTGCCCAGGTTGTGTTTTCGCTTTCGAGAATATCAAAACCCTCCTCCACAAGAAAATCCTTATCGGAAGGGTTGATTACGGAACAGTCAACGGTTTCTTCAAGAAGGCGGTCAACGGCATCTGCCTTGGGGTCGTCCTTAACGAAAAGATAGACGTTTTCATAACCTTCGTTGGCAATTGGGCTGTGTTCATTGGGAGAAAGAACGTAGCTGTAGTTGTTGATTCGGCGGACATAATATGCGCCGTTGAAAATTGTATAGGAAAGCCCGAGCCCATAGCGGCCTTTTGTGTTTTCAAAAAAAGCACGGTTACAGGGCATTGCTGCCGCATTGGTGAGAAGATCCGGAAAAAGCGGATCCGGGCTTTCGAGAGTTATTGTTAAAGTATGGGTGTCAACAGTTTTTACGCCAAGGGATTTTTTCGGAACTTTTCCGTTAAGAACATCTTCGGAGTTTTTTATGTTGAAAAAGTCGCTTCGGGAAGGTGCGGAAGTTTCCGGGCTGAAAAGTCTTTCAAAAGCAAAGAGAAAATCGTCTGCGGTAACGGGGGTTTCGCCGTCGTTCCAAAGAAGACCTTTTCGGAGATGGAAAGTATAGACAAGCCCGTTTTCGGAAACTTCCCATTTTTCCGCGGCGCCGGGAATAAGGGTTCCGTTTTCGTCCTTATCAAGAAGTCCCTGGAAGCAGTTTTCGACGATTATAAGTTCAGGGTCGCTTCCGGCAAGTTGGGGGTCAAAAGAATCGACCCCTCGGGACATATCAAAACCAAGGGTCTTCGGCGCGCTGCAACCGGAAAAAACAAAGCCGAGCACCAGAAGAAAACATATCAGTTTTTTGAGCACGCGGAAAACACCTCCGTTCTTTTAAAAATGTAATATAATATATATTAACATCGACGCGGGATTTTTACAATGAAGAAAAAATGAATTTTAAGAAGAAAATAAGAAAATCTTAAAATTTTTTCTGTTGTATTGGAAAAATTATTTTGTTATACTGTAAACAGAAATAAGTAAAAGCGGGAATTTGTTATGTGCGATTGCAAAAGCGAAGACAGAAACTTTGAAAACGAAGAAATATTAGTAATTCCCGACGATGATGATTTGGGGTATTGCCAAAGATGCGGAGGAAAATTTAATAATAAAGTTATTTGCGAAGTCTGCGGCGACACAGAAGAATGGGCTTGGCATACTCCGAGGAATAAAAACAAAACAGAATGTGTCAATTGCGGAAACGAAATATACGAAGTCAGAAGATATTGTTTTTTTGCGGAGCAAAAAACGAACTTGCTTTTTAAAAAGGCGATAAATACTGCCCAAAATGCGGAAACGCCTTTGAAAACGGAATTTGTCCCAACTGCGGAAGAACTCTTGAATTTTTCAAAAAACGCGAATTTGCTCAGACGGATTTGAGATACTGTACCAAATGCGGAGCAAAAACTTCGCGCAACGATTGTTTCTGCATTGATTGCGGAAACGAAAATTACATAGACGAACCTTCGAAAAACCCGGTGAAAATTACTTCAAAACCTGCGCCGAAACCGGTTGTTTTACCGAAGGAAAAACCGAAAAAATATGTATCGGACGATTTTGATGATGACGACGAGGGATACGGCAAAACAAAACTCAACACAACCCTGTGGATAATCCTCGGCGTTCTTTCTTCGCTTTTCTGCTGTCTTATCGGCGGAATTATAACAACGGTTTTTGCTGTGAAAGCGGACAGATTCCAGAAAGAAGGAAAATTTTATCCTGCGGCAACTGCTCTTGAAAAGGCGGAAGGCTGGTTTGCTTTCACTATGATAATCTGGGTAATAGAAATTATTATCGGAATTATTGCAGCAATAATATTTTAAATGAACAGGAGGCATATTTATGAATTGTAAAAATTGCGGAGCGGAACTTCACGAAGGTGCTGTTTTCTGCGGAAACTGCGGAATGAAAGTTATGGAAGAACCGGTTTATCAGCAGCCGGAACAGCCCGTTTATGAAGCACCCGTTCAGGGAGAATATCATCAGGAAAATTATAACGAATATCAGGAACAGGGTTCCTATGTTCCTCCGGTAATGCCGGAATATCAGGCGGAACCGGTTGTTAACGGCGAAAGACCGAACACCGTTCTCTGGATCGTTCTTGCGGCGGTTGAAATTTTCACCTGTTGCCAGCTCACCGGTATCATAAGCCTTATTTTTGCAATTCTCGGCCACGTTGCCGCAGATAAAGGCGATTTTGCCGAAGCCGCAGGAAAAATCAGAACCGCAAAAATCTGGTTCTGGGTCGGTCTTGGTCTCGGACTTCTTTTCATAATTCTCTATGTCGTTCTTTTTGCTCTCGGAATTGCGGCGGGACTTGCTGAGGAAATTCTTTATTACTGATGAAAAAACGAATAGCAATAACCCTGGCGGCGGCTTTTTTTGCCGCCGCCGCTTTGGTCTATCTTTATTTTACCGGAGAAGGGGAAGGAGCGGGAATTCCCTGCGTTTTCCACCAGATAACCGGTTTTTATTGCAGCGGATGCGGTTCCTCAAGGGCGCTGCGTTCCGTTTTGCATCTTGATTTTTACCGGGCGCTTCGTTATAACGCAATTTTCACAATCGGGCTTCCGCTTCTGGCGGCTTATTTCGGCGCGCTTGTTTTCAGCTATATCCGCTTTGGAAAAGACAGAATTTCCGAAAAAATTCCGATGAAGCTTATCTGGATTTTTATCGCGGCGGCTCTTCTTTATGGTGTTCTGAGGAACATTCCGGCGTTTTCCTTTCTTGCGCCGACCGTTATCTGAAATTGCCGAATTTTCCAAAATCCGCCTTTTTGGTTGACTTTATTAAAAATTGGGTCTATAATACCTTTTGAACTTAATAAAAAGCAATTTTTACGGCCGCAATTTTTGCGGTAAAAAGGAACGCGGTTAAAATCCGCGGCTGCTCCCTCAGCTGTAATTGCCGACGGAAAAGGCATTTTTATCCCACTGCTTTTTTGAAGCGGGAAGGGCGCTTTTTTCGGAAGAAGCATAAGCCAGAAGACTTGCCGTAAAAACTTCGCGCGGTAATTCATTGGGAAAGGATGAATATCAAGCAACCCCTGTTTCAGCTTGCAGTCCTTTTTCGGGACTGCTTTTTTTATTGCCTTAAAAAGAAAGGATAATGAAAAATGAAAAAGATTTTTGCAATAATGCTTGTTTTTATAATGGTTCTTGCCGGCTGTCAAAGCGACCTTCCTTCCGGAAACAGCTTCAGCGGTTTTGAAGGTTATACCCAGGAACTGAGCCAGGAAGAAATTGAAAAAATTATGAAAAGCGGAAAGGTCGAACTTGAAAACCGCCCGGACGAAAACATCTGTTATGTAAGCATAAACTGCAAAACCGCCGTTGAAAGCGGCGAACTTTCCGAAGCGATGCTCAAAATTCTTCCGGAAGACGGAATTATCCTCGACAGCTTTGAAGTTGAATATGAAGAGGGCGCAACGGTTTTCGATGTTTTTGCGGAAACAGTCCGGGAAAACAAGATACATATGGAATATACCGGCGCGGCAAAAATTCCTTATATCGAAGGAGTTTCGAACCTTTATGAATTCGACTGCGGCCCGCTTTCCGGCTGGATGTATAAGGTAAACGGCTGGTTCCCGAGTTTTAATATGGGACAATATAAAATCGAGCGCGGCGACCAAATCGAGATAATTTATACCTGCGATCTCGGCGAGGACGTCGGAGATACTTACGGACACTGATTTTTAAGAAAAAGGAAGCAACAAAATGGATTCTGAAAAGAAACTTAAAACAGAATCGGGACTTTCGCTTTTTCACCCATGGGTAAGTTTTATCTATTTCGTGGCGGTGATTGCGGGAACCCTTCTTTTTATCCACCCGGTTTTCGTGGCGGTTTCTTTGGTGTGCGCAATTTTTTCTTCCGTAATGATAAACGGAAGAAAAACGGTTTTTGCGACCCTCGGTTTCGGAATCCCGATGTTTGTTTTCATCGCTCTTGCGAACCCGCTTTTTAACCACAGGGGAATGACGGTTCTTTTCTATCTTTTTGATAATCCGGTAACTCTTGAGGCAACGGTTTACGGAATCGTTTCCGCCGGAATGATGTTCGCGGCGGTGGTCTGGTTCACCTGTTATAACACCGTTGTGACCTCCGACAAATTCATTTATATTTTCGGAAGGATTTTACCTTCGATCGCGCTTATCGTTTCAATGACCCTTTCGCTTATTCCGCGGCTTATTGAACAGATAAAAGTTATCGCGGATTCCCAGCGGAGCATTGGTCTTGACTGGAAAAGCGGAAGCATAAAACAAAGGATCCGTTCCGGCGCAAGAATACTTTCCATTTTAGTCAGCTGGGCGCTTGAGGATGCGGTAATAACCGCGGATTCAATGAGGGCAAGAGGTTACAGTCAGCATAAGCGAAGCACTTTTTCAATTTTCCGCTTCGGTAAAAAAGACGGGAAGATGCTTGCGCTGATACTTATTCTTTTTGCCGCGGAGATTTTTACTTATGCAAGCGGCAGAGGAACGATGGAGTTTTATCCGGCAATGTTCTTCAGAAAAATTGATTTAATCGACATAATTATCTACTTTTTGTATATAACGCTTGGAATTTTACCGGCGGTAATTCAGATTAAGGAGGACTTAAAATGGAAGCAGTTAAAGTAAAAAATTTCAGCTTCGATTATGCCATAGGCAACGAAACAGCCCTCCGCGATATAAACTTTACCGTTAACGAGGGCGAATTCATTGTCGTCTGCGGTCCTTCCGGCTGCGGAAAATCAACACTTTTAAAAAGCCTTAAGCCCCAGCTTAAACCCAACGGAACGACCAGAGGTTCGGTTGAATTTTACGGCGAGGACGTTTATTCCCTTCCGGAAGAAAAAACCGCAGGGGAAATCGGTTTTGTAATGCAGAATCCGGACGCCCAGATAGTTACCGATAAGGTCTGGCACGAACTTGCCTTCGGGCTCGAAAATATCGGCGTCGCGACCCCGATTATAAGAAGCAGAGTTGCGGAAATGGCGAACTATTTCGGAATTCATAACTGGTTCCGGAAGAAAACCGCCGAACTTTCCGGCGGACAAAAACAGCTTCTTAACCTTGCCTCAATAATGCTTATGCAGCCGAAGCTCCTGATCCTTGACGAACCTTCAAGCCAGCTTGACCCCATTGCTGCAAGGGAGTTTCTTGAAAACGTCCGCAAGATAAATCTTGAACTCGGCACTACGATAATCATCACCGAGCATAACCTTGAGGAAGTTTACGGCTATGCGGATAAGGTTCTTCTTATGGAGGAAGGAACAGTCAAAAAATTCCTTCCGCCCCAGGAAATGGCGCAGTATCTTGCGACCGAGGAACACGAAGGAATGTATAAGGCTTTGCCCACCCCCGCAAGAATGTACGGAAGCGTGCTCAAGGGAAAATGCCCTTTGAGCATTGTTGAGGGCAGAAGCTGGTTCAGCCGCCTTGTTGACGAAAAACACCCGGAATCTCCGGTGCTCAAAGAGCACGAAAGACCGGAAGAGAAGGTTATTGAAGTTTCGGAAGTCTGGTTCCAGTATGAAAAAGGCGCGGACCCGGTGCTCAGGGATCTTTCCCTTTCTGTAAGAAAAGGCGAGATCTGTTCCATTCTCGGCGGAAACGGCGCGGGAAAAACGACAATGCTCTCGGTTGTTTCCCAAAAGCGGAAATACAATATGGGAAGCGTTAAAATTTCCGGAAAGGAACTTAATAAATATAAAGGCGTTGAGCTTTTTGAGCACAACATGGCGGTACTCCCCCAGAACCCCCAGTCCCTTTTCGTTTTTGAAACTCTCCGAAGGGATCTCGAAGAGATTTTTGCCGGCAAAAAAATCCCGAAGGCGGAAATTGAGGAAAAAGTTTTGAGCATGGCGAAAAAGATGGAGATAGATTCCCTTCTTGACCGCCACCCTTATGACCTTTCCGGCGGCGAAATGCAAAAGGCCGCCCTTGCAAAAATCCTTCTTCTTGAACCGAAGATCCTTCTTCTTGATGAACCTACCAAGGGAATGGACGCTCTTTCAAAAGAAAATATGGGTAATATTCTTCGTGAACTTGCTTCCGAAGGAAAAACCGTGCTCATGGTTACCCATGATATAGAATTCTGTGCAAAATATTCCGACCATTGCATGCTTTTCTTTGACGGCTACATTGTTTCCGAAGGAAGCCCGAAAAAGTTTTTCTCCGAAAACAGCTTTTATACAACTGCGGCAAGCCGCATGACAAGGCATCTTGTTCAGAATATCATAACTTGCGAGGAAGGTGAAAAGCTTTGCAGAAGCCTTCTTTAAAAAAATTCCGAACAAAAGCGGCGTTTATTCTTGTTTGCCTGCTTTTTCCGCTGACCCTTTGGGTCTTTATGGTAACCGGAGCAAAAAATTACGGATTCATAAGCATGATAATGGTGATCCTTGCGCTTATTCCGTTTCTGATGCTTTATGAAATGAAAAAGCCCCAGGCAAGGGAATGGATTCCGCTTGCGGTAATGGCGGCAATTGCCGCAGTCGGCAGAGCGGCTTTTGCTTTTGTTCCCCATTTCAAGCCAACTTCCGCAATAATTGTGATTACGGCAATGGTTTTCGGACCGGAAGCGGGTTTTTTAACCGGCGCAATCGCCGCCCTTGCTTCAAATCTTTTCTTCGGCCAGGGCCCCTGGACCCCATGGCAGATGTTCGCCTGGGGATTAATCGGTTTTCTTGCGGGTCTGCTTTCAAAAGCCGGATTTCTTAAAAAGAAATGGCAGCTAATCGTTTTCGGAATCTGCTGCGGATATATCTATGGCTGGATTCTTAACATCTGGAACGGCGCGGGTTTTGTCTATGGTCTTTCCTGGCAAAGCTATATAAGCCTTTGCGTAACAAGCCTTATTCCGGACGGAATCCATTCCGCCGCAACGGTTGTTTTTTTGCTTTTGCTTTCGGATTCCTGGGGAGCAAAGCTTAGGAGAGTAAAAGACAAATTCGGAATATTGGCAAACTGAATAGAATTTAAAAAATCCGCCTTCCGGCGGATTTTTTTGTAATATTAACGGCAAAAAAATCACTTTTATGGTAAAGGTGACAAAAAGGAGGGGATTTTTTGCTGGATGAAAAAATAATTGAACTTTATTTTGAAAGGAACGAAGAAGCGATAGAAAAATCCGCCGAAAAATACGGAGCATATTGCCGGAGAATTGCAAAAAATCTTTTGAACAACGAAGAGGATTCGGAAGAATGTCTTAATTCGGCTCTTTTGATTTTGTGGAATTCGATTCCGCCGCAAAAGCCAAAAAACCTGAAGCTGTTTTTTGCTAAAATAGCCAGAAACATTGCTTTGGAAAAACTTCGGAGAAAAAACGCAAAAAAACGCGGCGGCGGAGAAGCGGAAGAAATTTTTGAGGAACTTTCGGAATTGATTCCGTCGGATGATGATACCGAGGAAACGGTTGTTGCCGGTGAACTTAAAGAAATCATAAACAGTTTTGTAAAAGATCTTCCGGAAAAGGAAAGCAAAATTTTTATCCGGCGCTATTTCTTTTTCGAAACGCCGAAGGAAATTGGGAAAAGGTTTGGTTTTTCGCAAAACAGGGTTTCTGTAATTTTACACAGAACGCGGAAAAAACTTAAAGATTATCTTGAAAAGGAGGGATATTCTTTATGACAAAGTTTGAATTTCTTGAAGCTTTCGGCGAAATTGACGATGAAATTATTGAAAAAAGCGAAAGGGGAAACAAAATTTTTTCAAAGAAAAAAGCGGCTTTTGTTCTTGCGGCAATTCTTCTTGTTGCTTTTTCAATAACCTCCGTTGCTTCCGGTTGGTTTGAAAACAAAATGAACGGAATAAAAATAAACGAGCATTTTGACAGAAAAATCGGAATGTATGAATATAATATTGAATTTAATGTTGAGATAAAAGATGATGCAAAAGAGGTTATTAAAGAATATTATCTTCCGAAAATTCTTTTGAACGGAGAATATAACGCAAGCGCAACCCCATATTACGGGATGTTTTATTGGGAAAACAAAGAGAAAAAACAAATAATAAGTTTTAATCAGGATTCGGCGCTTATGTTTGACGATATTGGACTTTCCTTTGGGGAAAAAATGAAAATTTCAAGAGAAAAATTTGTTTTCGGCGGCGTAACAATCGACTGCGTTGTGTTTGAACCGTTAAAAAAGGAAAACGGCAGAACAAAAAATTTTTATTGGTCGGACGGTTACAATGTTTTCAGAATTCTTGCGATAAACGTTGAGGATGAATTTGTTGCGGAAGTTATAAAAAGCCTTGAAGTTGTTGAAGATTTTTCGGAATACGGAAAATTCAGGGAATTAGAATGGCACGGGCATTAAAAAAATCCGCCTTCCGGCGGATTTTTTTGGTTTTTGCTGTAATATTTGGATATAAAATCTGTCATTAAGAATGAAAGGCTTTTCAATTAAGAAAAAAGGAGGTGAGCGGTTGGAAGATAAGGATATAATCCGGCTTTATTTTGAAAGGAATGAAGAAGCTATCCGCAAAACGGAAGAAAAATACGGCGGATATTGCTATAAGACGGCGGAAAATATTCTCGGCGATTCCGGAAAAGCGGAAGAATGTCTTAATTCCGCGCTGCTTGCCGTCTGGAATTCGGTTCCGCCGAATGAACCGAAAAATCTTAAGATTTATCTTGCGAAAATCGCCCGGAATTTTGCCGTTGGAATCCTTGAAAAGGAAAAGGCGGAAAAGCGCGGCGGCGGGGTTCTGGAAATTGCCGCGGAAGAACTTTCGGAAGCGCTTCCTTCAAAAGAAAGCGTTGAGGAAGATTATATCGCAAGGGAACTTGGCGAAAGCATAAATCTTTTTGTTTCAAAACTTCCGGAAAAGGAAAGAAAAATTTTTATCCGGCGCTATTTCTTTTTTGAAACTCCGGAAAAAATCGGCGAAAAATTCGGTTTTTCACCAAACCGCGTTTCGGTGATTTTGCACAGAACGCGAAAGAAACTTAAAAATTTTCTTGAAAAGGAGGGTTTTTTTGATGAAAGAAAAGGATATTATTTCCGCAATGGAATTTATTGATGAAAAATATATTGAAGAAAGCGAAAATTTTTCAAAAAAGCATTTTAAAACAAAAGCAAGTCTTTTGCTTGCGGCGGCGCTTTTGGTTCTGTTTTCCGTAACGGCGGTTGCGGCGGCAAAATTTTTCAATACCGTTAACGAGGGCGAAATTGTTTTTATGGAAGCCCTTGGCGGATACAGCGGCGATCATTACAGTATCCGTTTCAACATCGACGTTGCGGAGGATTCGGACCAGTTTCTCCATGATTATTATGTTCCGACCTATCTTGAGGAAAACGAAAACTGGACAGATTGCGGCGGAGAAGCCGGTGAAACGTTCAGCGTAATGGTATATGATAATTACGGTGAAAATCTTTATGCGATTTTCACTCAATATCCCGCATGGAACTATGATAACGGAGCTTCGATAGGTTACGGCGTTCCGGCGGGAACAGAAGTTTCGGAAGGCGTTTTTGAAATTGACGGAGAAGAACTTTTCTGCGTTGAGTTTTTGCCCTGCGATGACGGATTCCGCGGAGATCCTTTTGGAACAAGAATGATTTTCTGGTCGGACGGCTATAATATGTTTGTGCTTGAAACAAGGCTCGGTATGGACGAAGAAACGGTTCGGGAAATTATAAGAAGCGTTGAACAAGTTGAAGATATTTCGGACTATGTAAAATATGAATAAAAAAAGAAGAAGCTCCGCATTGCGGAGCTTCTTCTTTTTTTATTCAGTTCTGTTTATGGATTTTTCTTCCGAAAAACCTTCGGGATATCTTTTTTTTAGTTTTTCGATGTTGCGCTCAAAAACCTCTTCGAGGCTTATATCAAGAGCGGCGGCGGCTTCCGCAAGATACCAGGCAACGTCGCCCAGTTCTTTTATAAGCGCTTCACGGTCAAGTTCGTGCCCGTGGAAAAGATGCTTTTTAACAAGGTCACAGGCTTCGCCGCTTTCGCCGCAAAGACCCATTACGGAATTTGTGAGCATCTCTTTTTTATTAAGCTTTTTGTTGAGAGTCACCATTGCAAGCTTCTGATATTCGTTTATCTCCATTTTTTAAAAACCGCCTTTTTTATGATCTTGAAAAATTATAAACGATTTTAAGAAAAATTTCAATCAGCCGGGATACATTGAATCATACCAGACGAAAAAAGGGAAAAAGCGGTAATAAACACCGATGTGGCGGGTTGTTCCCATTTCGCCGGAAGGGTTCGGTCCGCCGCTGAAATAGACAAAATAGGAATCATGGGCGGGGGAATATTCAACATATTCCGCGTCGTAAAATTCGCCGTAAAGCTGTTCGTTCATATATCTTTCCGCGGCGGATTTTGCAAACTGTTTCGGAAGGATTCCGGAAAACCAGAGGACAAGGACCGCAACGCAGATAGCGCCGATGACTAAAGATAATTTTCTTTCTTTCATATTATATATCTCCGGGTTTGTGTCCGCATTCGGGACAGAAAGGATAGTTTTTGTCATACTGTTTTTTGCACCAGTTGCATTTTATAAGTTCAACATCGGGATTTTCAAGGTCGTTTTCCGGTTTATAAAAATGATATTCGCCGCATTTCGGACAGACGTAGATTTCGCAGGGAAGGGAATCGCTTGCCCAGCCGGGAGTATATCTTGATTCAACGCCAAGCTGAATAGGTTTTCTTATAACGAATTCCATTGTTTTTCCACATTTTTCACATTTGATTTCCTTATACATAAAAAAATCCCTCCTTTATAAATAAAGTGTAGCAAATCCGCTTTTTTGTTGCAAGGAAAAAGGGAAAAATTTAAGAAATAATTAAGAAATAAAAGTTGCCATGCCAAATTTTATTGCAAAATATGTAGGGGCGGATATTATCCGCCCGTTTTTGCATTTTGTATGTTTGATAAAACACCTCATCCGTCATTTGCTACGCAAATGCCACCTTCTCTCCAAGGGAAGGCTAAGAAAAAAAGCCTCCCTTTCGGGAGGCTTTTGAATATTCGCAAAAATTATGCTTTATCGACGGAATCGATGTATTCGGTGAGTTTAAGAACGTTGTTGGAATAACCCCATTCGTTATCGTACCATGCAACAAGTTTTACGAAAGTATCGGTAAGAGCGATACCTGCTTTTGCGTCAAAGGTGGAACCGTGAGGATCGCCGAGGAAATCGGAAGAAACAACAGCGTCTTCGGTGTAAGCGAGAAGACCTTTGAGTTCGCCTTCGGAAGCAGCTTTTACTGCAGCGCAGATTTCGTCATATTTTGCGGGTTTTTCAAGGTTAACGGTAAGGTCAACAACAGAAACGTCGATGGTGGGAACGCGGAATGCCATACCGGTGAGTTTTCCGTTAAGAGCGGGGATAACTTTGCCAACAGCTTTTGCTGCGCCGGTGGAGGAAGGAATGATGTTTCCGCAGGAAGCACGGCCGCCTCTCCAGTCTTTTTTGGAAGGACCGTCAACGGTTTTCTGGGTTGCGGTTACTGCGTGAACGGTGGTCATAAGGCCGTCTTTAATGCCGAAGTTATCGTTGATAACTTTTGCAAGAGGAGCAAGGCAGTTGGTGGTGCAGGAAGCGTTGGAAACAACTTCCATATCGCTGGAATAGGTGTTGTTGTTAACGCCCATTACGAACATAGGAGCGGTTTTGGAAGGAGCGGTGATAACAACTTTTCTTGCGCCTGCTTTAAGGTGTGCCTGGCAGGTGTCAACTTCTTTGAAAACGCCGGTTGCTTCGATAACGTATTCAACGCCATCTTCACCCCACGGAATTTCTTCCGGGTTTTTGAAGCCATAAACTTTTACTTCTCTTCCGTTAACAACGAGTTTGCCGTCTTTTTCGGAAATTTCGCCGTTGAATCTGCCTTGTGCAGTGTCGTATTTTGCCATGTAAGCCATGTAGTCGGGATCGATGAAAGGATCGTTAACTGCAACAATTTCAAATTTTTCGGGCTGGGCAGCAGCAATGCGGAAAACAAGTCTGCCGATACGGCCGAAGCCGTTGATACCAATTCTGATCATTTGGGATTACCTCCATAAATCAATTTTTTACAGATATCATTTTATAATATTTTTTTAACATAAACAAGAGATTTTTAATTATTCTGCATTCCTTCACTAAAATTTATTTTTTAAATACTCTGTTTTCGTCAAGTTGACAAAAAGGCTTGCCCGGAAGAAGGAAAGAAGCTATTATATTTGTATAAAATCTTTAAGGGGAAAATGTATGAGTTATAAAAGATTAAGAAGTGTGAAAAAGATTGAAAGCGACCTTGCGGCAAAACTTTCGCTTTCCGTTAAAAAACAGCTTTCGGAAGCGGTTATGAATCAGTTTGTTGAAACAATGAAAATTCCTGCGGAATTTTCTGAAGCAACGGACGGAATTAACACCATGGGATATCTTATTTTAAGGGTAGGACACAACCTCAACGATTATTTCGAAGCTGTTTCCGGAAGCGGGAAATATATAAACGAAAAAACCGAAATTTGCGGTCTGCTTTCAGATATTTGCATAAAATCCGAGGAATATATCGGAAGAAAGAACCTCGGGCTGATTTTAAGAATACCAAAAGAAAATATTGTTGTTGATATTGACAGAGAAAAATTCTGCTATGCAATCCTTAATCTTATCCTCAATGCGGCAGAAAACACCCCTTCCGGAGGAAGAATCAGGGTTGGAATTTCAAAAACCAAAAATTTTGTTAAAATTATAGTCGGCGACAACGGTTTCGGAATGGACGAAGAAAGCATCACCCATTGTTTCGAGCCTTTTTATACCAAAAACAATGTTCCGGGCGAAGCAAAAATGGGTCTTGGGCTGACCCTTGCGCGAAACTTTGTTTTTGAAAGCGGCGGAAGAATGAATATAACTTCCGAAAAGGGAAAAGGAACAACGGTCTCAATGCTTATTCCGCTTATAAAAGGGGAAAATGTCAGTCTTTCGGTGGGTTCTGCGGTTCCGGAAATTTTGGGCGGAAAATTTTCACCGGTGGAAATTGTTCTTTCGGCACTTTGCACAAAATAAAAAACGGGGCAGGAAAATCCTGCCCCGTTTTTTTATATCACGGTTTTAAGAAAAGAGGAAAATTCCTCCTCGTCGGAAAAATCGGTTTTGTTTCTTTCGGCGATTATTTCAAAAGGTTCTTTTCCGGCAACAACAATTCTGTCACAAAGGAAAAAGGCTTCATTGGGGTTGTGGGTTATGAGGAACAAAGTTTTTCCGGCGGTTTCGGATTTTATAAGCTCAAGGATTTCTGCCGAAGTTTTTATATCAAGCCCGCGAAGCGGTTCATCAAAGAAAAAAACATCGCCCCCGAAAGCAAGAGCTCTTGCAATTGCAAGTCTGCGGCACATCCCTCCGGAAAGTTCCTCCGGATATTTTTCCGAACATTCCGAAAGACCGACTTTTTTTAGATATTCCAGCGCCTTTTCCTTTTCAATATTTACAAAAGTTAAATTTTCAAGCGCAGTAAGCCAGGGAAGAAGTCTGTCTTCCTGAAAAATAAAAGTACTTTTTCCGGAAAATGGAACAACGATTCCGTTCTGCGGTTTTAAAAACCCCGCCGCAAGATTCAATAAAGTTGTTTTTCCAAAGCCGGAAGGCCCGAGAATCGCGGTTGATTTCGTTTCACTTGCGGAAAAGGAAAAGTTTTCGAGAATTTTTTTATCTTCATATGAAAAATTCACGTTTTTAAATTCAAGCATTGCTTTTCCTCCTTTCGGAAGTAAGGCGCAAAATTGCTTTTTCAAGAAGCACGCTGAGAATTATTACCGCAACGGTCCAGGCAAAGGTGTCTGCTGTTTCAAAATTGATTTTTGAATCGTGCAGGGCGGCACCGATGGATTTTCCGTGGGGACAGATAACTTCCGCGGCAATTCCCGCCTTCCATGCCATTCCCACCGCGCTGTTTAAAGCGGCATTGAAAAAAGGTTTTACGGAAGGAACGGTTATCCGGAAAAAAATCTGTTTTTTGGAAAGTCTGAAAGCCTTTCCCATTTCCAAAAGTTTTTTGTCAACGGAAAGAATCCCCTTTTCGGTGTTTGCCCATATTGCGGGAAGAACAATGAGCATGGCGGTAAAAGAAGGAACGTTTTCAACACTGAGCCAGAGTATGGCAAGAATTATGAAAGAAGCCACGGGAGTGGCTTTTATTATATGGAGAACCGGCGCAAAAAGGCTTTTGAGCAGGTTAGATTTTGCGGTGAGCACCGCAAGGAAAATTCCGAGCACCGTTCCCAAAACCAATCCGGAAACGACTCTTGAAAGCGAAATCAGAACCGAACCCCAAAAAGAACTTTCGGCACAGAGTTCCAAAAGCCTTTTAAAAACCGAAAAGGGCGAGGGAACAAGAATGTTCTGAGCTATGAAAAGGTGTATGATTTGCCACAGGATTATCCAAAAAACCACGGAAATCACGGTAAAAAAGGCTTTTTTCAAAATTCCGGCGCTCCTTTCATAAATATTTTAAAAGGTTAGTATCAGCAATAAAAATCTTCATCCGGAAGATTGCCGCCGATGGATGCGGGGTTTGCTTCAAAAAGAACGCCGAGGAAATTTTTGAGCACGGGTTTATAATCTTCACCGGAAAGCCAGACAATGTTGCAACGCGGAATTGCACTTTCCGCAACGGAAGCGGCGGCAATTCCGAATTTTTCAATAAGAACTCCGGATTCGGCGGGATTTTCGTTGGTGAAAGCGATGCTCATGCCGTAATCTTTTACAAATTCCGCAACGGCTTTTGGGTTCTGTTCAAGGAATTCCCTGCGGACCGCGATTCCGCCCATGGTGAGAACTTCGCCGGTGAGCTTGTTCCATTCTTCGGAAAGATTGAGTGCGACTCTGAGATTTTCGTTCTTTGTCATAACGTTGGTGACAAAAGGTTCCGGAAGCATTACGATATCATATTCGCCGGTGATTGCGAGGGTTGCGGCTTCGGTGTGTTCGCTTGCCCAATAAATTTCGGCGTCAACTCCGTTTTCGGCAAGAAGATGGTTTATAACAGATTCTGCGGTGCTTCCTTTTCCGGAAGCAAGGATAGTTTTTCCGTTAAGATCTGCGATAGTGGAAATTGTTTCACCGTTTTCAAGGATATAGAGAACGCCGAGGGTGTTTACACCGAGGCAGACGATTTTTCCTTCGGTTTTGTTATAAAGAGCGGAAATTGCGTTGGTGGGAAGAGCGGCAATGTCAATTCCGCCCTGGATAAGCTGGCCGGTAATTTCGTCAGCGGCGCCGGCAACGGTGAATTCATAGCTGTTGAGGGTAAGACCGAGTTCGCTTTGTTCCATAAGCCAGGCTGCACCCATTCCGGTAGGGCCTTTGAGCATGCCGACTTTTATTTCCGTGCCGGAAAATTCGGGTTCAACCGGTGCTTCCGGTTCGGAAGAGGTTGCGGGTTCTTCGGGTTCGGTGGGAACGATTGGTTCTTCCGGTTCTTCGGAACAGGCGGAAAACGCCATAATCATAACAAGCGCAAGGATAAGGGAAAGAAGTTTTTTCATTTTGGTTTCCTCCAAATTATATTATTTTTGTAATATAGTAATTTTTTTGCCGTCTTTTTCAATAATTCCTTTTTCGGAAAGAGAACAGAATCCGCGGTAAACCGAGGCTCTTCCGATTCCGAGCATCTGGGCAAGTTTTGAAACGGAGCAGGGAAGAAAAATTTCTTTTTCGCCGTTTGAAAAATTAAGAATCCAGCGCAAAAGTTTTTCGGAAGATTCTCCTTCGGAGAAGGCGGAAAGTTTTTTGTTGAGAAAATGAATCTTTTCGGAAAGAAGGGTTACATAGGCTTTTGCAAATTCCGGATTTTCGCAAAAAGCGCTTTCTATGGATTTCTTTGGGAAAACCGCAAGCCGAAGATCGTTTTCCGCAACAATTTCCGAAGGGAATTCCTCTTCCTCATAAAAAAGCGTTGCCATTCCGAAAACATCGCCTTCAAAAAGGCGGTTCATAACGGTTTTCTTTCCGTCAAAGCCGAATTTCAAAACGGATGCGCTTCCTTTCAGAATAAAAGCAAGGCAGCGTTCAAAGTTATTTTTTGCCATTATTGTTTCGCCCTTTTTTGCGGAAACAATTTCCATTTTTGAATTTATGTTTTCAAAATTGAGTTTTGAAAAAAGCGGGCTTTTTAAAAAAGCCTCGCGGTCTTTTGCTGTCAAAAGAAATCACCTCTTTTATGTATCAAATGATACAATATTCGCAGGTGGTTGTCAAGATATTAACAGAAAATATTTTTTCCGCAAAATTTAAAAAAATTTTTCAAAAAATATTGATTTGGCTATTGACTTTATTGTGGTAAAGTGTTACTATGATACCACAGTAAAACAACGGAGGAAAAAATGATGGCTAAAATATGGCAAAAACCTTCAGAAATCAAGCGACACCGACATTGATGCTTTTATCGGAAAAATATAAAAAACATCAATTTATTAAAAACTTGAATTTTTGGAGGAAAATAAAATGAAAAAATTTATGGCTGTTATACTTGCTCTCGTACTTACCCTTTGCCTTACCGCCTGCGGCAATGACGAACCCGCTTCCGACCTTGAATACGTTACCGAAAACGGAAAAATCGTAGTCGGAATCACCGATTTCGCACCGATGGATTATGAAGACGAAAACGGCGAATGGATCGGTTTTGATGCGGATATGGCAAAAGAATTTGCCGAATATCTCGGTGTTGAAGTTGAATTTATCGTAATCGATTGGGATAACAAAATTTTTGAACTTGAAAACAAGAGCATCGACGTTGTCTGGAACGGCATGACCCTTACCGATAAAGTTAAAGACGCAATGGGCTGCTCCGATCCTTATTGCAAAAACGCTCAGGTTGTTGTAGTCAATGCAGACGTTGCCGACCAGTATCAGGACGAAGCTTCTCTTGCAGAACTTGCATTCGCTGTTGAAGCAGGTTCCGCAGGTAAAGAAATTGTTGAAGGTCTTGGCCTTAACTTCACCGAAGTTGCTTATCAGAGCGACGCTCTTATGGAAGTTGCAGCAGGAACCTCCGATGCATGCGTAATCGACCTTCTTATGGCCGGCGCAATGATCGGCGAAGGAACCGGCTATCCCGATCTTACCTATACCGTTTCTCTCACCAGCGAAGAATACGTTGTAGGCTTCAGAAAAGGCAGCGACCTTGTTGAAAAATTCAATCAGTTCTGGGCAGATGCCTGCGCAGAAGGAACCGTTCTTGAAACCGCAAAAACCTATGGCGTTCAGGAATCCGTAATCATCAAATAAAAAATCCCCTTAATTATAATTATCTTTCAATGCAGGGAACGTCGGAAACGGCGTTCCCTGCATTGGTGAAAAGACGAGGTTAAAATGTTCGAAATTTCTTTTTTTGCCCAACTGGATTGGGAACAGATAAGAGAAGTTCTGACTTCTCTCAACATCGGATTTGTAAAATCCCTTGAAATATTTTTCCTTACCCTTCTGGGTTCTCTTCCGCTGGGACTTGTTATTGCTTTCGGTTCCATGAGCAGCGTTGGAATAATCCGCTGGTTCAACAAACTTCTTGTTTGGGTAATCCGCGGAACTCCTCTTATGCTCCAGCTTATCATAATCTATTACGGACCCGGAATTATTCTCGGAAACAACTGGTGGGGAAGCGGCTCAACCGGAAGATTTATTGCGGCAATGATCGCTTTTATCCTCAACTATGCCTGTTATTTTTCCGAAATTTACCGCGGCGGAATTGAAGGAATTCCGAAAGGACAATATGAAGCGGGCGAAGTTCTCGGCATGACGAAAAGCCAGATTTTCTTTAAAGTTGTTCTTCTCCAGGTTATAAAACGCATTATTCCGCCAATCGGAAACGAAGTTATCACCCTTGTTAAAGATACTTCCCTTGTCCGTGTAATTGCCGTTTATGAACTTATGTGGGACGGACAGAATTACATAAAATCCGAAGGTATAATCTGGCCGATGCTTTTCACCGGCGTTTATTATCTGCTCTTCAGCGGACTTCTTACGATTTTCCTCGGTTGGCTTGAAAAGAAAATGGATTATTTTAAGGTGTAAAAAATGGCTATTCTTGAAGTAAAAAACTTAAAAAAGAATTTCGGCGAGCTTGAAGTTTTAAAAGGCATTGATTTTTCCCTTGAAAAAGGCGACGTTATGGCGGTAATCGGTTCTTCCGGAAACGGAAAAACAACTCTTCTCCGCTGCATAAACTTTCTTGAAACGCCGAACGAAGGCGAAATTATCGTAAACGGCGAAACGCTTTTTGACGCTTCGGAAAAAGATAATTCAAGCGAAAGTGATATCCGCAAAAAACGTCTTCATTTTGGGCTTGTTTTCCAGAACTTCAATCTTTTTCCACAGTATACCGTTCTCGGAAACGTAATGCTTGCGAAAGAGCTTCTTGAAAAGGAACGCCCGGATTATAAACAGAACAAAAAGCAGATAAAGGCGGAAATTGAAGCGGAAGCAAGAAAACTTCTTGATGAAGTCGGCCTTTCGGATAAGCTGGATTATTATCCGCACCAGCTTTCCGGCGGTCAGCAGCAGAGGGTTGCTATCGCAAGGGCACTTGCGCTCAAACCGGATATCCTTTGCTTTGATGAACCCACTTCCGCTCTTGACCCGGAACTTACCGGAGAAGTTCTTAAAGTTATAAAATCCCTTGCGGACAGCAACATGACAATGATTGTTGTAACCCACGAAATGAGCTTTGCAAGGGACGTTGCGAACAAAATCATCTTCATGGACGAAGGAAAAATCCTTGAGGAAGGTTCGCCGGAAGATATCTTCGAAAACCCGAAGCACGAAAGAGTCCGCGAATTTATCGGCGGAATCGGCGCAATTTAAAAGCCTTCCCCTTGAGGGGAAGGTGTCTGCAAAGCAGACGGATGAGGTGTATGAAAAAAGGAGGCCTTTTGAGCCTCCTTTAATTTTTTTAAATTTCTTCGATAAAAGGTTCGATATATTCCCTTATGAAGTCAACTCTGTCGAAAACTGTCGGCTTGAAATACGAAGATACCGCGATTACGATATCCTTTTCCGGATTTACGTAAATAACGTTTCCGCTGTTTCCGATGGCGGAAAAGATATTCTTTTCCCGGTCAATTATCCACCAAAGGTAACCGTAATCCATTCCGCGGAAATAATCGCTTTCGACGGTTTTCGGTTTTGTCATTTCTTCTATCCAACCGGAAGAAACGATTTGTTTTCCGTTATAAATCCCTTTGTTAAGGCAAAGCAAACCGATTTTTGCCATATCTTCCGCTGACATGCAAAGTCCGTATCCGGGAGTTCCAAGCCCTTCCGGGTCGGCGAACCAGATGTTTTCTTTCGGCGTTTTGCTTATGGTGAACTGTTTATGTTCTTCGGCGGTTTTGGCATAATAATTTTCGTGCGGTTTGATTCCAAGGGGTTCAAAAAGATATTCGTTGGCAAAATCGACGGTTTTCATCTTCGTTGCTCTGTATAAAATTCCCGTAAGAATATGTAGGCAGACTGTTCTGTAATCGAATTCATCGGTAAGGCCTTTTCTTCCGCCCAAAAAATCAAGGGAGGAAAAAGTCCAGTTTTCGCTTGAACAAACTTTAGACCAGGGGTCGCCCTTGCCTTTATAAGGCGCGCGCATGGTGAGCAAGTGTTTTATTGTAACTTCAAAAATTGTTTTTTCGCCGCGTTTAACTTTATAATCGGGAAAATAATCCAGAACTTTGTCGTCAACGCTTTTGATTTGCCCTTTATCGATTGCAATTCCGATAAGCAAGGCTATAATGCTCTTTGTGGCGGACATTATATGGGTGCAATCGTCCTTTTTATAATTGTTCCAGCAATCGGAGTAAACAAAATCGCCGTTCTTAATTGCCGAAACCTGGCAGATATTGGACTGCTGCTTTTCTATAAAATCATGAAGTTCTTCTTTGTTCATAAAATGCTTTCTCGCTTTCGTTTAGGTTTTCGGACGTCCTGAAATAAGCATAATTTAATTAAAAATTAAAATCAATAGCTTTCTTAAAATTAATTACCCTCATTGAAATTTTAACAAAATAGTGTTAATATTAAGGGTGGAAAAATCTGCCCGGTTAATCGGGCAAAAGGAGTGATAATGATGAAACGTGATGAAAGAAATCTCAGCATGCTCACCGATTTTTATGAACTTACTATGATGAACGGTTACCTTGAAAAAGGAATGGGCGATACCGTTGCGGTTTTTGACGTTTTCTTCAGAACAATTCCGGATAACGGCGGTTTTGCGATTTTTGCGGGTCTTGAACAGCTTATAGACTACCTCAAAAATCTCAGCTTCACCGAAGAAGATATTGAGTATCTCCGCTCCAAAAATTGTTTTTCTGAAACTTTCCTCGATTATCTCCGCAACTTTAAATTCGCATGTGACGTCTGGTGCGTTCCGGAAGGAACCCCGATTTTCCCGAGAGAACCCATTATGGTAATCAAAGGACCGGCAATTCAGGCGCAGTTTATCGAAACCGTTGTGCTCCTTATTGCGAACCACCAGAGCCTTATTGCAACAAAAGCAAACAGAATAGTAAGAGCAGCCCAGGGCAGACCGGTTATGGAATTCGGCTCCAGAAGAGCACAGAATGCGGATGCCGCAGTTCTCGGCGCAAGAGCGGCTTATATCGGCGGCGTTTCCGCAACCGCCTGCGCAATGACCGACAGAGATTACGGCGTTCCGGCAGTGGGAACCATGGCCCACAGCTGGGTCCAGCTTATGGGCTCGGAATATGAGGCATTCAAAGCCTATGCCGAAACCTATCCAAACAACTGCACCCTTCTTGTCGATACCTACAACGTACTCAAATCCGGCGTTCCGAATGCAATAAAAGTTTTTGACGAAGTCCTTAAACCTCTCGGAATCCGCCCGAAAGGCATCCGAATCGACTCCGGCGATATCGCCTATCTTTCCGTAAAAGCAAGAAAAATGCTTGATGATGCAGGCTATCCGGATTGCGGAATTGTCGCTTCGAACTCTCTTGACGAATATATCATCCGCGATCTTATTATCCAGGGCGCTTCCATCAACAGCTTCGGCGTCGGCGAAAACCTTATCACCGCGAAGAGCGACCCGGTTTTCGGCTGCGTTTATAAACTTGCCGCAGTTGAAAGAGGAGGCGAACTTAAACCGGTTATAAAAATAAGCGAATCCGTCGGAAAGATAACCATTCCTGATTTCAAAACTTTCTACCGTTTCTATTCAAAAGAGAACGGAAAAGCCGTTGCGGACTATATTGCTCTTTATAACGAGGAAGCTCCGAACACCGACAAAGATATCGAAATTTTTGACCCCCAGGCAACCTGGAAGAAAAAAGTTCTCACCAATGTTGTTGCAAAACAGATGCTTGTTCCGATTTTTGAAAACGGAAAATGCGTTTATGAATCCCCCTCCATTCAGGAAATCCGCAAATACTGCGCCGAACAGGTGGATACCCTTTGGGAAGAGATGAAACGTTTTGAATATCCCCATAAATATTACGTTGACCTTTCCCCGAAGCTTTGGAAGATTCAGAACGACCTTCTTACCGAAATGAACGGAAAGTGGTAAAAGAATCCCTCCGTCTGCTTTGCAGACACCTCCCTTTAGGCAAGGGAGGCTTGATATGTAAAAAAAGCCGTGCTCATCTGAGCACGGCTTTTTCTTTTTTTGAGCACGGCGATTATTCGGTTACGCCTACGCTGGAAGTTTCCGGCATTGTTGAACCGCCGTCAATAACGATTCCCTGGCCGGTGATATAGGAAGATTCATCAGAGGCAAGGAAAGCGGCGAGTTCGCCGAGTTCTTCAATGGTGCCGAGTCTTCCCATCGGGATTCCGGAACCGATTCCGTTTATTACGCTTTCCGGATCGGAAGCGTTGGAAGCTTCGGCAATGCCTTCAACCATAGGAGTCATGATATATCCGGGCTGGATCGCGTTTACGCGGATTCCATAGGAAACAAGTTCCGCCGCAAGACCTTTGGTGAAGCCCATGAGAGCTGCTTTTGTTGTTGCGTAAGCAACTTCGCCCGGATCCGCAACAAGAGGGCCGGTTACGGAAGAAAGGTTTACTATTGCGCCTTTTTTCTTTTCCATCATGGTCGGAACAACCGCTTTTGCCATATTCCATGCGCCTTTGATGTTGATATCAAAATGTGCGTCCCGGAGTTTGTCGTCGGTGTTCATAAAGGTATCGAGCCATGCGATTCCGGCGTTGTTAACGAGGATATCAACGGTGCCGAATTTTTCGATTACATCGGAAACGTTTGTTTTAATAGCTTCGCTGTCGCGGACATCGCAGAGATATCCGATTACATCATAGCCTTCCGCTTTAAAAGATTCGGCAACTTCGGTTACTTTTTCGCTGTAATCGAAAATCGCGACCTTTGCGCCGTATTTAAGGAAAACTTTTACGATTCCAAGTCCGTTTCCCATTGCACCGCCGGTTACGATTGCAACTTTGTTTTTGAGTTTCATAGGTTAAAACCTCCTGATAATTTTATAACAGAATTATAATATATTCCTGCGGTTTTGTAAACATTAAAAAAACCTGCTTTGGAGCAGGCCTTTTTTACATTATTACAAAATTTTTTATGGGGTGGAATAATTATTTTTTTTCGAGTGAAACAACAATCCATTTTTCGTCTGTGGTTTTTTCAAGAACAAAATTTATAGTTTCTTTAGGAGTTGAGTTTGTTTCGTTTTCAGTCGGAATAACGCTGTTAACAATTGCTTCGACAACAATTCTTTCGTCCGATTCAGAAATAATTTCGGCGTTTTCATATGCTATGGTGCCATATCCTCGGGAAAAACGAAGAAGATAGGCTTTTCCTTCAAATTCAAGAATGTGGTTTTTAAAAGTATCACCATAAAAAATTTCCGGCGAAACCCATTGGCTCATATAATCCGCAATTTCCTGTTCGTTTTTGAAATTATTGATTTCATAGCAGGATTCAAGCATTTCGTTTGTATAGTATCCGGAATATTTTTCGGGGTCATAATCCTCTTCGGGAACAAGTAAATCCGGGGTTTTGTCCCAATAAAGTTCTTCGGATTTTTCTTTATATAAAGGAACAAATTCAGCTTCGCCGTTTGTTTTTGCAAAGAATATTGTTTTTTCAATTTGGTTCAGTGCTTCCAGATATTGCCCGATTTCTTCTTCAGAAAGCAATACATTTTCTTTTTCGGTAACACTGTTCTCAAGTTCTGCGGTTTCTTCTTTTGGTTCAGCAACCGGTTCTTCGGTTTTTCCACAGCCGGAAAGGCAGATTGCAAGGACAAGGGTTATTGCGACAAGCTTTTTCATTGTGCCATCTCCTTTAAAATAAAAATGCGTCCCATTAAGGGACGCATGAAAAATGCTTCCCTCAATGTTGCGACACATTTTTCCCCATAGCAAGGCGAAGGAATACATTTTTACCAATAGTATTCCCTTGCTAAGAGGATTATTAAAATGTGCCGCAAAACATTATAGCTGAAAATTATATGGAAATCAACAAAAGTCCTTATGTATTTTTCTGCCGAAAATGTTTTGCGCAATATAATGGTAAAAAAAGAAAGACATTTTTCAAAAATGTCTTTCTTTTTTTGTTATTAAAATTTATTGGCAATTGGGAGATAGTTTTTTAAAAACCAGGGCAAGGATTGGTGTTTTAATACTATTTATTCCGGAAGATAGCTTATATAATTATATCCGCCTTCCGGAAGAAGTTTTACGGTAAGGACCATGTTGCGGTCATCTTCATAGCTATAATCCAGAGTGAGGTGGAAAGCGATTTTATCTTCCGATTCTTCGATGCTGCTTACAACAAGAGCGGGGGTATCGCCGATTCCTACATGTCCGTCAAGGAAATAGCAATTCTGCTCTTCGTAGTAAATATAAGGATCCCGGAGCTGTTCTTCGGAAACATCGAAATATTTCATAACTTCGCTTTCAAAAAATTCCCCGGAATAGGCGTAAACTTTTTCTCTGAATCCCGGAAGAGAAACTTCGATTCTGTCCTCAACATAGGTTTTTGACATAAGCCAGCTGTAAAAAATTGTGGCACTCTCTTTTGAAAAATCCTCAACGCCTTCGTCAATGTAATAAAGGCTTACGCCCTTGTTGACTCCGAGTTCGTAATATGGGCTGATTTCGCCGCCGAAATTGACGATTATTTCCTCATGGAATTCGGAAAGGCCGGTGTTTTTAACAATGGGTTCGATTTTAACAACGTTCGCACTGTGCATGGCTTCCGTTGCCGCATAGTTGGCGGTGTAGCTGTCAATAGTTATATAGCAGGGGAAAGATTCATTTTCTTTAAGTTCCGGAAGATTTTCGACTTCCGGAAGTCCTATTCTGAAAGTTTCTATAAAAGTTTCAATGTTTTCTTCCGCGATTTTCGGAATTTTATCAAGACCGTCGCTGTTTCGGATTCTGAAGTCATAGCCGGCTCCGGCATAAGGGTTTAATGTTATGAGTCCTTCAAGGGTAACTGTTCCGGAAAAAGTTGCCAAAACGGAATCGTAAGATTTTTCTATTCCCTCCCCGTGGGAAGTAACTTCGAGCTCTTCAAGAACCCAGTCGCCGATTGAATCTCCCACGGTGAGTTCTGATGCTTCGAGGTTATTGGAACCGAGGCAGAAAGAAAGGGCTTCACCCTCAGCGCTCATGGGAAATTCCGGTTCTTCGATTTTTTCCGGAAGATAGCTTAAAAAGCGGTAGCCGCCGTTTTCGGTAAGAAGTACGTTAAGATAGCAGGGAGCACCGCCGACGGAAAGATATATTACAAGTTCGTCCTCAATTTTGGTATGGGAAAGAATTTTTATTTCATATTGCGAACCGGAACCGCCGATACTTGCGCCGGGTGAACAATAAGCGTTATGGGTGCCGTCATAAAAGGAAGTATCTTCCCGGAGCCTTTCGGGGTTTACTCCGAAATAGCTTTCGATAAGTTCCTCAAATTCTTCCGCCGGAAAAGAATAGCCGATTCCGTGGGGAGAAGCAAAACGGGTGCTGTAATCGCTGTATTTTTCGACAAATTTTCCTGTTGCCCAATAAAAATAATATTTGGTTTCAAGGCTGTAAGCTTTTTCAAAATACATATCGTAAAGAAAACCGCCGATTTTTTCGCTTTCAAAAGTTCCGTCCTCTTTTTTGACCGCGCCGAAATCAAGGATTATCTTTTCGATAAAATCTTCGCTTATTTCTTCGGCTTCCGGTTCTTTTTCAAGGGAAACGGTTTCTTCCCTCGGGTCAACGATTTCAACGTTCCAACCGCAGCCGGAAAAACATATTGCAAGGGAAAGAATTATAACAAGGATTTTTTTCACGGGATAACACCTCTTTTACGTTTGTCTAACCTTGGTTATAATTTTACATCTGTCTAATCGTTTTGTCAATACCTTTTTTGAAAAAAAAGAAAAAAACCTGCCGTAAAGCAGGTTTTTTTGTTTTTATTAAACTTTTTCAGCAAGTTCATAAATGAGCTTTTCGGTCTTTTCCCAACCGAGGCAGGGGTCGGTAATGGATTTTCCGTAAATTCCGCCGCCGGTTTTCTGGCAGCCGTCTTCAATATAGCTTTCAATCATAAAGCCTTTTACCATTTTTGCGATATCGCTGTTATATTTTCTGCTGTACATAACTTCGTGGGCAATTCTAATCTGTTCAAACCACTGTTTTCCGGAGTTGGAATGGTTGCAGTCAACGATGACTGCCGGGTTTTTGAAATTTCCTTCGCTGTAAAGGTCGAAAACTCTCTGAAGGTCTTCGTAATGATAGTTCGGGTGGCTGTTTCCGTGTTTGTCAACATATCCGCGGAGAATTGCATGGGCAAGGGGGTTGCCCTGGCTTTGAACTTCCCAGCCGCGATATACAAAATTATGGGGAACCTGGGCGGCGGTTATGGAGTTCATCATAACGGAAAGGTCGCCGCCGGTGGGGTTTTTCATTCCGACCGGAACGTCAATTCCGCTTGCGGTAAGGCGGTGGTGCTGGTCTTCAACGGAACGTGCGCCAACGGCAACGTAACCGAGAAGATCAGAAAGATAGCGGTGGTTTTCCGGATAGAGCATTTCGTCCGCGCAGGTAAAACCGGTTTCCTCAAGAGCGCGAAGGTGGAACTTACGGACGGCGCAGATTCCTTCGAAAAGATCCGGTTCGCCGTTGGGGTCCGGCTGATGAAGAAGACCCATATATCCCTGGCCGGTGGTTCTGGGTTTTCCGGTATAGATTCTCGGGATAATCACGATTTTATCCTTAACTTCCTCCTGAACTTTTGCAAGGCGGTGGATATAATCGAGAACGGAATCTTCTCTGTCTGCGGAGCAGGGTCCGATTACGAGAACAAGTTTATCGGAACGGGATTCAAAAACCGCGCTTATTTCTTCATCGCGGGCGGCTTTAACTTCGGCAAGTTCCGGAGTAAGAGGATACATTTCCTTTGTTTCGAGCGGGATAGGCAGTTTTCTTTTAAATTCCATATTCATAGCAATAAATCTCCTTTTTTACTTTTTATCGAAAAGTGCGCGGCGGGCAGTGGAAACACGCATCATTTCGCGCATTGTTTCTCTGTCGCCGTTTTCAAGGGTCTCGCGAAGTTTTCCGAATTCGGAAAGGAATTTGTCCATTTGTTCCAGGAGGGTTTCTTTATTCATAAGAAAAAGTTCGCTCCACATTTCGTCATTTATTCTTGCGATTCTCGTTAAATCACGGAAGGAGTCGCCGGTGTAATCCTGGAGCTTTTCGCCGTCATAACAGTTCATAAGCGAAACTGCGATGCAGTGGGTGAGCTGGGAAACAAAGCCGATCATCTCATCGTGTTTTTCCGGAGTCAGGACGGAAACACGGTTGAAGCCCATAAGCCTTCCAAGCTCAAGGCAGTCTTCAACGGCCGTTTCGGTGTTTTTTTCGGTGGGGGTCACGATATAGTTTGCGCCGTGGAAAATTTTCGGGTCGCTGTTTTGCACTCCGTAAACTTCCTTACCTGCCATAGGGTGGGCGGCGATGAATTCAACGTCCGACCGGAGCATTTCCTGGATTTTATATACAACGGAGCTTTTTACGCCGGTAACGTCCGTAAGAAGGGCACCGGGTTTTAAAAATTTCTGATATTTCTCTATCCATTCCATAAAAACCTTCGGATAGAGGGCGAAGATTATGAGTTCCGCTTTTCCTAGAACTTCCGGAATAGGCTTTGTAAAACCTTCGTCGATAATTCCGTTTTCAACGGCGTAATCTACATCTTCCTGATTGAGGGTTATTGCGGAAATTTTAAAACCGAGCTTTCGAAGAGCTTTTGCATAGCTTCCGCCGATTAAACCAAGACCGACGATGAGTATATTTTTGCTTGTATCAAGCATCACAAAGATTCACCTCGAATCCGAGTTTTTTAAGCCGCTCGAAGAAATCCGGAAGGCTCTTCCGGGAAGCTTCCGCTCCTTCGATTTTTCCTCCGGTAAGGGTTGAAAGAACTGCGCAGGACATTACGATCCGGTGGTCATTGTGACCGCAAAGAACTTCAGTTGGCGCATGAAAATCATGAGGATAGACCACAACGCTGTCTTCATGAACGGTCACCGCAACACCGAATTTCGAAAGTTCCTCCGCCATGGCGGAAGCTCTGTCGCTTTCTTTTATCTTAAGGCGCCTTGTTCCGGTAAAAACTCCGCCGCCTTTAACCGCCGCAACGGCAAAAAGAATCGGGCCGAGATCCGGGCAATCGGAAATGTTTATGGTCGGGGTGCCTTTTCCGAGAAGGGCAAAGTTTTTTTCATAAACTTTGTCGCCCTGAAGGCTTTTCGGGTTAAGGCCGGTTATTTCAATTTCGCTTCCGAGTTCATTAAGAGCGGCGAAAAAAGCGGCGTTTGAATAATCTCCCTCAACCTTTGCCGAAACAGCTTTATAGCTCTGTCCGCCTTTTATGAAAAGGGTTTTTTCGTCCTGCCATTTTATTTCAACGCCGAAGGTCGCAAGAGCTTCAATGGTGAGGTTTATGTAAGAAAGGCTTTCCACCGGGGGAATAAGCTGGATAACGCTGTCGTCTCCAAGAAGCGGAAGAACGAAGAGAAGCCCGGTTATAAACTGGCTGCTTATGTTGCCTTTTATTTTATAAGTTCCGCTTTGGAGCTTTCCGCCGACTTTTATTTTATCCGGCGCCGCTTCAAAAGTTATGCCCTGTTTTTTAAAGATATCTTCATAAACAGAAAGGGGACGGGAAAGAAGTTTTTCGCTTCCGGTAAGTGTAAAGGTTTTTCCGTCAAGAAGGCAGATCGGGATAAAAAACCGAAGGGTGCTTCCGCTTTCGCGGCATTTTAAAACCGCGCCTTCCGGAATATTTCGGATATCGGCGCCGGTTATGGCAACTTTGTCGCCTTCGGTTTCATATTCCGCGCCGATTGCGGAAAGGCAATCGAGAGTTGCCTTCATATCTTCGGAGGAGGAAATTCCTTCGATTACGCTTTTTCCTTTTGCAAGCCCTGCGCCGATAAGAAGGCGGTGCGCCATGCTTTTTGAAGGAGGAGCTTCCATTATTCCTTTGCCTTTTCCGGGTCTGATTTCGGCAATCATCTGTTTTTGCTCCTTTCGAGGAGGATATCCATTGCTTCAAGATATCCGTCGGTGCCTTTTCCGATTACGGAAGCAACGCAGCCAAGGCGGATATAGCTAATCTGGCGGAAATCCTCGCGTTTTGAAACGTCGGAAATATGTACTTCAACGGTCGGGATACCGACGGCTTTTACCGCATCGAGAAGAGCAATGCTGGTATGGGTATAAGCGCCGGGGTTGATTACGATTCCGTCAAAAACGCCGAAGGCTTCCTGAATTTTGTCAACAAGGGCGCCTTCGTGGTTGCTCTGGAAAAATTCGACGGAAACATTGTTTTTTTCAGCATGGGCAGAAATTTTTTCAAGGAGGGAATTATAATTTTCGCTTCCGTAAATTCCCGGTTCGCGGATTCCGAGCATATTGAGGTTCGGTCCGTTAATCACCAAAATTTTCATTCAGAAAATCCTCCTTTATCTTTTCGGAAACTTTTTCTGCGGAACAGTTCGCATCGATAATTTTATCGGCGGAACCGCAGTAAATTTCATAGCGTTCCTCAAAACGCTTTTTAATGGCTTCAAAACTGGAAGCTGTGGGTCTGTCGCTTGTGGGAACAAGGTTTTCAAGCGGACGGTTGATGAAATATATCTTTCCGTTTTTGGAAAGATTTTTAACGTTTTCCGGGTCAAGAACAGCTCCGCCGCCGGTGGAAATTATTGCTCCGGTTTTTCCGGAAAGTTCAAAAATCGCTTCGCTTTCAAGCTTGCGGAATGCGGGTTCGCCTTCTTTTTCAAAAATATCGGAAATTTCGCGGCCTGTTTTTTTGATTATGATTTCGTCGGAATCAAAAAGCGGCATTTTAAGTTCTTCGGAAAGGATTTTTCCGACTGTTGTTTTTCCGGAAGAGGGCATTCCTATAAGAACGATGTTCTTTTTCATTCGGAGAAGCCGCTGATAGATTTTTTCGGCTCTTTCTTTCGGAACGGGTTCGTCAAAAAAATGTTCCGCCGCAAGAATCGCCTGCATCACGAGCATATAAAGTCCTGATGCTGCGGGAATTTCGAGGCTTTGAGCACGCTGAACAAAATCGGTTCGGAGCGGGTTATAAACAACGTCTATCGCTCCATCAAGATTCGGAAAATCCGCCGGGTCAACCGCCATTCCGGAAAGCTTGGGGAACATTCCGCAGGGGGTTGTGTTAACAAGGATTTTTGCATCGGAATGATTGAGCACCGCTTCTTCATTTGTTATGGTGCCTTTTCCGGGAACAAGGTCGGTTTTGAGCACCGTTTGAGCACCGAGAGCTTTCAGGACTGCTTCGGCGGTATGGGAAGTTCCGCCGTTTCCGAGAATTATTGCTTTCTTTCCGGAAACGGAAATTCCGCTCCGCTCAAAAAGCGCTTTTAAACCGCCGAAATCGGTGTTATATCCGAAAAGTTTTCCGCCGCGGTTAACAATGGTGTTGACTGCGCCGATTTCTTTTGCGGCCTCATCGATTTCATCAAGAAAAGGAATTACCGCCTGTTTATAAGGAATGGTAACGTTGATTCCTTTAAAATCTTTTGCCTTTATAAAATCTTCAAGTTCTTCCGGGCGAAGTTCTTTTATTTCATATTTATAATCGCCGATTTTTTTATGGATTTCCGGCGAAAAGCTGTGGGGAAGATGTTCCCCGATAAGTCCGTATTCCATATTTCACCTCAGCCAGTCGGTGCCGTATCTCTGGGCAAGGATATCACAAAGAACGATTGCGGCGGCGGAATCCGCAACAACTCTTGCTCTGTGGATAATTGCCGGGTCGTGGCGGCCTTTTATCACAAAATTTTTGTTTTCACCTTTGGTGAAATCAACGGTTTCCTGCTCAAGGGAAATTGAAGGGGTGGGTTTTATGGCACAGCGGAAAGTTATGGGCATTCCGTTTGAAATTCCGCCGTTGATTCCGCCGTTATGGTTGGTTTTTGTAAAAACCTTTCCGTTTTCATCAACGCGGAAAGGGTCGTTGCCTTCGCTTCCGCGCATTTTTGCAAAACCGAATCCGGCGCCGAATTCAACGCCTTTTACTGCCGGAATGCTGAAAAGAAAATGGGCAAGCTGACTTTCAATGCTGTCAAAATAAGGTTCGCCGATTCCGGCGGGAATTCCGGTTATTGCGGTTTCAAGGATTCCGCCGACGGAATCCTGTTCGTTTTTTGCCGCAAGAATGGCTTCTTCCATTTTTCTGCCCTGTTCTTCATCAAGAACGGCAAAAAGTTTTCCGTTAAGGGAATCTATATCTTCTTCGGTATTTTCAAAATTTCTGTCGGGAATTCCGGCACATTCCGCAATGTGGGTTCCGATTTTAATGCCTTTTTCAGCAAGGGCGGAAACGCAGATTGCGCCTGCGGCAACGATTCCTGCGGTTATTCTTCCGGAAAAATGTCCGCCGCCCCGATAATCCTGGAAACCGTGGTATTTGCACTCCGCGGAAAAATCCGCATGACCGGGTCTTGCGGTTACCGCAATTTCGGAATAATCCTTGCTTTGGGTATTCTCGTTTCTGATGAGAATTGCAATGGGCGTTCCGGTTGTAAAGCCGTTAAAAACGCCGCTTAAGATTTCGAATTTGTCGCCTTCCTGCCTTGCGGTGGAAATTGCGCCGGCAGGGCGCCTTTTTGTAAGCTGGCCGGCGATGAAATCTTCGTCAACCCGGATTCCCGGGGCCATTCCGGAAAGGATTGCAACGATTCCGGCGCCGTGGCTTTCGCCGGCAAGAGTTATGGAAACGCTTTGTCCGAAGGTATCTTTCATTTAAAAAAATTCCTCCATTCGTTCAAAAAGTTCTGCGGTGGACCATTCTTCCATTTTGAAATTTTCGATTTCCGGAAGGGTTATAACGGTGACCTTTTCGCCGGAAAATTTTTTATCATGGGAAGCGGCGGCAACAAGTTTTTCGATATCGCCGTGATATTCGGTCGGCAGACCGAGTTTTTTGAGCACCGCTTTTAATCTTTCGCGGATTTTCGGAGAACACATGGGAATCATTCCGAGAGCGACACATTCGCCGTGATAAAGTCCACCGAGTTCTTCGGCACTTTCAATGGCGTGTCCCATTGTGTGACCGAAGTTCAGCACCTTGCGAAGTCCGCTTTCTTTTTCGTCCTGCTCAACGACCCTGCATTTTGCTTTTACGGAATGCTCAATTATCGTTTCGATGTTTTCTTGAGCATCGGAATTTTCAAAAAGTTCGAAAAGTTCCTTATCGAAGCAAAGGGACATTTTTACCGCTTCCGCAAGACCGTTTGAAAAATGGCGTTTTGAAAGGGTTTTTAATGTTTCAGGGTCTATAAGAACGGCTTTCGGCTGATAAAAAGCACCGATTATATTTTTAACTCCGCCAAAGTTTACCGCGGTTTTTCCGCCGACGGAAGAATCCACCTGGGAAAGAACGGTTGTGGGGATATTATAAAAATCGATTCCGCGCATATAACTTGCGGCAACAAAACCCGCAAGATCGCCGCAAACTCCGCCGCCGACCGCAACAACACAGTCGCTTCGGGTAAAACCGTGCTCAAGCATTGCGGCACAAAGTTCGCTGAAGATATCAAGGCTCTTGCTTTCTTCGCCCATAGGCACCGTTGCAATATATGGAGTTTTGCATTGGGCCGCAACGGTCTTTGAATATTCTTCCGGAACGCCGGAATCGGTGACGATGAGCACCTTGCGTTCAAGGTTCAGGATAGAACCTGCTTTTTTGAGCACGCCGTTTTCGATTGTTATATCATAGCTTCCCAAAGGAAGATTCACGGGGATTATCATTTGAAAAATCCTCCTTAAAGTTTTTTCTCATGGGGGAAGGAACCGATTATGCGAAGGCGGTCGCAATATTTTGAAAGTTCTTTCATCATTCGCTTTCCTTCTTCGCCGTAAGCGTTTCCGTCCGCTTCAACGTAGAAATAATATTTCCACATAAGTTCCTTCATGGGTCTGCTTCGGAGAGTTCTCATATTGAAGCCGCAGTCGCCGATGATGTTTATCGCCTGGGCCAGAGCACCGGCTTCGTCCCGAACGGTGAAAACCATTATGAACTGGCGCCCGGTTTCCTTATAATCCGGAAGACTTTCCGCCCGGGAGAAAACCGCAAAGCGGGTCGTGTTCATGCTGCTTTCATTTATTCTGCGCTCAAGCACGTTTAATCCGTAAAGTTTTGCGGTATCACGGCTTGCAATTGCGGCAACGGTTTTATCCGCCGCTTCAACAACATTCTGTGCGGCAATGGCGGTGTTGTTTGCGCGAACGGCTTCGAATCCGTGTTTTTTGATATATTTTGAACATTGTTCAAGGGCCTGGGGGTGGCTGATTACCGTTTTTATATCGTTTATCGTTGCGCCGGGAAGACCGAGAAGGTTATGGGTCACCTCAAGGTCATAGATTCCGTTTATATAAAGGCTGCCCTGGAACATAAGGTCTATTACCTGGGAAACTTCGCCCGCATAGCTGTTTTCTATCGGAAGAACGGCGCAGTCACATTCACCGCTAACGACAGCTTCATAAGCGGAAGTGAAATCGCCGAAGGGAATTTGTTTTGCGGAAGGGAAAATGTTTTTCGCGGCAATGTTGGCGAAGGCGCCTTCAACTCCGCTGTAAGCAACTTTGAGCCCTTCCTGGAGCATCTGCTGATATTTTCGGGAAATTCCCATTGTTTCTTTAAGAAAATTTACGTAATAGGAGCGGAGGGCTTCGTCCGCGACAAACTCGGAATTTCTTGCGATAACTTCGTTTTCGCGGCTCTGGTCAAGAATCGGAAGACCGCGCTCCATTTTATATTCGGAAATAAGCTTTGCGGCTTCCATTCTTTTTACGAAAAGGGCCGCCATTTCCTTATCTATTTCGTTTATGCTTTTTCTTGCTTCTTCAAGTTTGTTCATAAGGAATATTCCTCCGCAAGTTTTTTGAAAGACTGGAGCGAACGCTCGATTTGCTCTGTCGGAACACAATAGGAAATTCTGGCAAAGCCTTCTGTTCCGAAATCATCGCTCGGAACGATAAGGATCTCATATTTTTTTGCTTTTTCGGAAAAGGCTTTTGCGTCGGGTTCGGGAGATTTAAGGAAAAGATAAAAAGCGCCTTCCGGTTTTACTGCTTCAAAACCCATTTCCGCAAGAGAATTATAAAGAAGATCCCTGTTTTTTTCATAAACGGAAAAATCAGAAGTCATATTGACGCATTTCGGAATGATTTTCTGGAAAAGGGAAGGGGCGCAGACAAAACCAAGGGCTCTTCCCGCGCCGCAGATTCCGGAATAAATTGCTTTCCAATCCGGATTTTCCGGCGAAACGAGGATATATCCGATTCTCTCCCCCGGAAGGGAAAGGCTTTTGCTCCAGGAATAACATATTATAGTATCATTATAATATTTTGTTACGAACGGAACTTCGGTTTTTCCATAGACAAGTTCCCGATAAGGCTCATCGGAAATGAGATAAATTTTTCTTCCGAATTTTTCTTCCGCTTCAGAAAGGATCGAGGAAAGTTTTTTGATGGAATCTTCCGAAAAAACCGCGCCGGAAGGGTTGTTCGGAGAATTGATTATTACAGCGGCGGTTTTTTCGTTCAGAACTTCGGAAAGTTTTTCAAAATCCATCTGGAAATCCGGCCATTTGCAGGGAACGGAAACGGGCTTTCCGCCGGCGGTTTCAATAAAAACTGTGTATTCCGGGAAATAGGGCGCAAAGATGATTACTTCTTCGCCTTCTTCAACAACGGCGGAAAGGGAAATTGTAAGAGAAGCGGCGGCGCCGCAGGTAAGATAAAGATTTTCCGCGCCGAAATTTGTTCCGAATCTTTCGTTAAGGTTTTCCGCAACGGCTTTTCTTGCGGAAAGGTCGCCGGGAGCGGAGGTATAGCCATGAACGGAAAGCGGGTTTTCTTCGGAAAGAAGACGGCAGATTTCTTCCGAAAGTTCCTTCGGAGCGGGAATGCTCGGGTTCCCGATGCTGAAATCGAAGACGTTTTCGACGCCGATTTCCGCTTTGCGTTTGTTTCCGTATTCAAAAAGTTCTCTTATAACGGAGCGTTTTTCGCCCAGTTCTCTCATTCTTCCGGTGTTCATTCTGCACCCCCAAAACAGTTGGTTAACACTGTTAACCAACGAATAATATATCTATAATATACCTATATAAAACAAAAGTCAATAATTGAATTGCGGGAAAGAAGTGATATAATATAATGGAAAAGAGAAAGCAGGAGGCTATGGTGTGAGAATTGAAATAATTGAAACCGAAAGACTTTTTCTCCGCGGATTTGAAAAATCGGATGTTCCTTTTGCAATAAGTGTCTGGAACGATCCGGAAATGGGCGAATATCTTCCGGATCCAAGCGAAGAGAACATGGATGATGAATACCGAAAAAGCCTTGAAATCCTTGGTGATGACGAAGAATGCTGTTATTTGATTTCAGAAAATAAAATCACCGGGGAAAAAATCGGAACATGTAGTTTTATTCCGAGTGCCGATGGGTTTGTTTATGATATAGCATATTGCGTGCACAAAAATTTCTGGAGGATGGGTTATGCAACAGAAATGGTCAAAGGAATGATAGGCTACGCAAAAGAACATGGGGGCAGGAAAATTACCGTTCGGGTGAACAGGGAAAACCCCGGTTCGAATGCAATAATGAAAAAGTTTGGATTTAAAATCACCGGAGAATTTTCGTATAAAAAGCAGGGGACGGAAAAAGAATTTACAGATTACGAATATGAACTTAACATTTAAGGGGGCGCTTTTATGGACGAGGAACTCGGTTCCGCTTCAGTAAGGGAACAGCTTATTACAGCCGGAATAGGAGAGCTTGAAACCCACGGAGTTGCGGATTTTTCCCTGCGGAGGGTTGCTTGTGCCTGCAACATTTCCTGCGCGGCGCCTTATAAACATTTTAAAAGCAAGGAAGCACTTATCGAAGGGATTTTTGATTATATAACAAGCCAGCTCAACCTCCTTCTGGACCAGGTTGCGGCGGTTTATTCCAACCCGAAAACCTGCCTTGCGGAAATTTGTATAGCTTATATCCGCTTTTGCATTGCGAACCCGCATTTTCGCGCGGTACTTATGCTTTCCGGAAGAAAGCTTCCCCTTGCGGAAAGGGTGGAAAGTTATATGGAAATATGCTTTCCGGAAATGGACCCGGTTGAAAAAGCGGACAGAGGATACGTTATCCGAAGCATTGCCTACGGAGCGGCGCTGCTTCTTGAAAGCGGCGAACTTGAATACAGCGACCACATAATAGAACGGATAAGGGAAAACCTTTTGCGCGAACTTGAATGGTGAAAAAAGAAAAGCCTCCCGGCAGGGAGGCTTTTCTTATATGCTTCATGGCCGGCTTGATGAATAACAAAAGACGGCGGTTGAAATTATTGCGGAAGAATAAGGTTTTTCCATTCCGAAAACGTAGGAAGCGTTTTCTTTTCCAAAGCTTACGATAAAGCGATTCCCGTTAAGAGTGACTCTCCAGAGTTCGTTTTCACCTGAATCAAAAGCGGCAACGGTATAGGATTCTTTATTGGAAGGAATATCCGTTTCGGGGTTCATTTTAGGTGAAATGTAACGCAGTTCTTCCAGTATTGCGGAAGTTTCATCAAAACTGAGACTGCGTTCCTGAGCGAATTCATATTGAAGGCGGATTTCCGAAATTTCGGATAAATTACATATGGCGAGATTCCAGCGCTCAAGAGCGGATCCGTTTCCAGGTGCGGCGTTTGGAAGATTAGAATATTCCGGAAGTTTTTTTACAACGGAACCTTTTATATACTGAACGTTTTCGGCGGAGGATATATCGGAAGAAGTATCGGTGCTGTGGCTTACGGAAGGTTCGCCGTAATCCTTTTTGGAATTTGGCTCAGATTCCGGAACGCAGGAAGTATAGGGGTTTTCGTAACGGGAACTTTCGCTTTTTACTTCGGTTTCGGAAGAAGGTTTTGAAAACGAAAGGGAAAGGGCATAGGTCACAAATTTGTTTTCGTCGGTTTTGATAAAAAGCCTTTGGGGAAAATCCGGATTCCCGTAAATTTCCGTTCCGGAAGGGAGAAAATTTGAAACAATTTTTCCGCCTGTCATCGGCTCATCGGGCAAAACCTGTTTTTCAATTATTCCGAGAAATTCAAAACCTTCGGCTGAAGAATTTATCCGGTCGGTTTCACAATAAAAATTTCCGTTATAAAAAACCGTCGGGCAAAAATCCGTTTTTTCTTCGGCGGATTCCGAACAGCCCGAAAAAACCATCAGAACGGCTATGAAAATCGGGAAAAGTTTTTTCAAAGGAAAGCACCTTCTTTTGTTTTGGTTTACACTATAATAGTGCAAAAATAAACCGGTTTTGTTGCAAAGATTGAAAACAAAAGACTAAAAAGAACGCACGGAAGCGTGTACACTTTTTTCAAATCGAAAGCGTTTTTTGAGAGTTTTTCGGTACGAAAAGGGGAGAAAAAGCTGATGAATAATCGCTGTGAGATTTTCCAATAATTTACAAAAACAAAGGCAAAAACAAGCCGGAAACGGCTGTTTTTGCCCTAAATTTAAAAAAATATAAAAAAATAATGCCAAACCGCCCAAAACGGCTTGACACCTCTTGACTTTAGTAATATAATAATAAAATGTACCATAATGGACATTTGTATCTCGTTCTAAACTACTATACCACAGTTTGACGAAAAATGCAAGTGTTTCGGTCAAGAAAAATAAACGACGTAAATACGGATGAATGGAGTGAGCTATTTGGTAAATGTAAAACCTGTCAAGCTCGGAAAAAATGTCCGCATGAGTTTTTCCAAAATCAACGAGGTCCTCGATATGCCGAACCTCATCGAGATTCAGAAAGACTCTTACAGATGGTTCCTTGAGGAAGGTCTTCAGGAAGTGTTCCGTGATGTTTCGGCCATCACCGACTATTCCGGAAACCTTGTTTTGGACTTCATCGATTATCATATCGAAAACAAGCCCAAATATACCATCGAGGAATGCAAAGAGCGCGACGTGACTTATGCAGCTCCCCTTCGTGTAAGGGCAAGACTGCAGAATAAGGAAACCGGCGAGATCAAAGAACAGGATATCTTCATGGGAGATTTCCCGATTATGACCCCTTCCGGCACCTTTGTCATCAACGGCGCAGAGCGTGTTATTGTATCCCAGCTTGTCCGTTCTCCCGGCGTATATTTCGCCATGAACTACGACAAAACCGGTAAGAAGCTTTTTGCAAGCACCGTTATCCCTAACAGAGGCGCATGGCTTGAATATGAAAGCGACCTTAACGATGTTTTCGGCGTAAGAATTGATAAGAACAGAAAACTTCCCATTACCACTTTCATCAGAGCCCTCGGACTCGGAAGTGACGCACAGATCCTCGATTATTTCGGCGAAGAGCCTATGCTCCTCGCAACCCTTGAAAAAGATAATACCAAATCCAGAGAAGAGGCACTTCTCGAAGTTTACAGAAAACTTCGTCCCGGTGAACCGCCCACGATCGAAACCAGTGAGCAGCATCTCAATAACCTCTTCTTCGACGCAAGAAGATATGACATTTCCCGTGTCGGCCGTTATAAATACAACAAAAAACTTGCTCTCGAAAGACGTATTGCAGGCATGACCCTTGCGGAACCGGCAGCAGATCCGCTTACCGGTGAAGTTCTTTTTGAAGCAGGCGCAACCCTTACCAGAGAAGACGCAGCTCTCCTCGATAAAAAAGGCGTCCGCGAAGTTCTTGTTGACGTTGACGGTCACAAGGTAAAAGTTATCTCCAACAACATGGTCGATGCCGAAGATTATGTCGACCTTTCCAAAGAAGAACTCGAAGAGCTCTTCATCAACGAAAAAGTTCGTTTCTCCGTTATCAGCGCAATTGCAGAAAAAGCAGGCGACGATAAGGAAGCACTTATCGCTCTCATCAAAGAGAACGTTGACGAACTTATTCCGAAACATATCATCATCGATGATATCTATTCTTCCATCAACTATATGTGCAACCTTTATTGGGGATTCGGAAGCACCGACGATATCGACCATCTCGGCAACAGACGTATCCGCAGTGTCGGCGAACTTCTTCAGAACCAGTTCAGAATCGGTTTCTCCAGAGTTGAGCGCGTAATCCGTGAACGCATGACCATTCAGGCACAGGACACCGAAGCCATCACTCCTCAGGGTCTTGTGAATATCCGCCCCGTCGTTGCGGCTATCAAGGAGTTCTTCGGATCTTCTCCTCTTTCCCAGTTCATGGACCAGACCAACCCTCTTGCAGAACTTACCCACAAACGCCGTCTTTCCGCTCTTGGTCCCGGCGGTCTTTCCCGTGACCGCGCAGGCTTCGAAGTTCGAGACGTACACTACAGCCACTATGGACGCATGTGCCCGATTGAGACCCCTGAAGGTCCTAACATCGGTCTTATCTCCTATCTCGCAAGCTATGCAAGAATCAACAAATACGGTTTCATTGAAGCACCTTTCAGAAAGGTTGATAAAGAAACCGGCGTTGTTCTCGACGAAGTCGAATATATGACCGCTGATACCGAGGACGATTTCATTGTTGCACAGGCGAACACCCCTCTTGATGAAAACAACCGCTTTGCAAACCAGAAGATCACCTGCCGTTTCAAAGATGAATTCATCGAAGTTGCTCCGGAAAAAGTTGACTATATGGACGTATCTCCTAAAATGGTTGTTTCCGTTGCAACCGCAATGATCCCCTTCCTTGAAAACGACGACGCAAACCGTGCACTCATGGGTGCAAACATGCAGCGCCAGGCAGTTCCGCTTCTTAAAACCGAAAGACCTTATGTCGGTACCGGTATGGAATACAAAGCAGCAGTTGACTCCGGCGTAACCGTTCTTGCTGAACACGCAGGTACCGTTACCAAGGTTGACGCTGAACGCGTTGTTATCAAACGTGACGATTCCGTTGAATCCGACGAATATAAGATCATCAAATTCCTTCGTTCCAACCAGGGAACCTGCGTTAACCAGAGACCTATCGTCGAAAAAGGCGAACACGTTGAAAAAGGTCAGGTTATCTGCGATGGTCCCGCAACCAGCGAAGGCGAAGTTTCCCTCGGTAAGAACATGCTCATCGGCTTCATGACCTGGGAAGGTTATAACTACGAAGACGCGGTTCTCATCAACGAGAAACTTGTTAAAGAAGACACCTACACCTCCGTTCATATCGAGGAATATGAGCTCGAATCCCGCGACACCAAGCTCGGTCCGGAAGAGATCACCCGCGATATCCCGAACGTCGGTGAAGACGCTCTTAAAGAACTCGACGAGCGCGGTATCATCCGCATCGGTGCGGAAGTTCGCGCCGGAGATATCCTTGTCGGTAAAGTAACCCCCAAAGGCGAAACCGAACTCACCGCGGAAGAAAGACTTCTCCGCGCGATCTTCGGCGAAAAAGCCCGCGAAGTAAGAGATACTTCTCTCCGTGTTCCTCACGGCGAATACGGTATCATTGTTGACGTTCAGGTTTTCACCAGAGAAAACTGCGACGAACTCAACCCCGGAGTTAACGAAGTTGTTCGCTGCTATATCGCACAGAAGAGAAAACTCTCCGTCGGCGATAAGATGGCAGGACGCCACGGTAACAAAGGTGTTGTTTCCAGAATTCTTCCTCAGGAAGATATGCCCTTCCTTCCGGACGGCAGACCTCTTGATATTCTTCTTAACCCCCTCGGTGTTCCTTCCCGTATGAACATCGGTCAGGTTCTCGAAGTTCACCTCGGAAGAGCTGCCGCAGAACTTGGCTGGCACGTTATGACCCCTGTTTTCGACGGTGCTCACGAAGCCGATATCCGCGAACTTCTTGAAAAAGCAGGTCTTGACCAGAGCGGTAAAGTATATCTCCGCGACGGACGTACCGGCGAACTCTTTGATAACCCCGTAACCGTCGGTTATATGTATTACCTCAAACTCCATCACCTTGTTGACGATAAGATTCACGCACGTTCCACCGGTCCTTACAGCCTTGTAACCCAGCAGCCTCTCGGCGGTAAAGCTCAGTTCGGCGGCCAGAGATTCGGTGAAATGGAAGTTTGGGCTCTTGAAGCTTATGGCGCAGCCTATACTCTTCAGGAAATCCTTACCGTTAAATCGGACGACGTTGTTGGCCGTGTAAAGACTTTTGAGTCCATTGTTAAAGGCCAGAACGTTCCTCCGGCAGGTATTCCCGAATCCTTCAAAGTTCTTATTAAAGAACTCCAGTCCCTCGGACTTGATATTAAAGTTCTTGATAAAAACAATGAAGAGATCGATCTTAAACAGAACTTCGACGATGAAGACGCAGGTCTTATTCCTGCTGATGAAGCCGTTGAGTTCGAAGGCGAAAACGTAGCTTACGAAGGCGACTTCGAAGGCTTTGAAATCGGCGATATGAACGAAGACAGCGATGAATTCGCCGATTATGCAGGCTTCGGTTATTCCGAAGAAGATATGTAATTGAAGGGGAGGTCGTAAATTAATGGAATTTAACGCATTTGATTCTATCAAAATCGGCCTTGCTTCTCCCGAAAAGATCAGAGAATGGTCCTACGGCGAAGTAAAGAAACCCGAAACCATCAACTACAGAACACTTAAACCGGAACGCGACGGTCTTTTCTGTGAAAGAATCTTCGGACCGACCAAGGACTGGGAGTGTTACTGCGGAAAATATAAACGCCTCCGCTTCAAAGGCAAAGTCTGCGAACGCTGCGGCGTTGAAGTTACCAGAGCAAAGGTAAGACGTGAGAGAATGGGTCATATCGAACTCGCAGCTCCCGTTTCCCACATCTGGTATTTCAAAGGAATCCCTTCCAGAATGGGTCTTATCCTTGATATGAGCCCCAGACTTCTTGAAAAGGTACTTTATTTTGCAAGCTATATCGTCACCGATCCCGGTACCACTCCTCTTGAAAAGAAACAGCTTCTTACCGAGAAGGAATACCGCGATATGCGTGAAAAATATGAGGAAGACTTCCAGGCAGGAATGGGCGCGGAAGCTGTTCAGCTCCTTCTCAAGGATATCGACCTTGAATCCCTTTCCGCACAGCTTCACGAAGAACTCGAAACCGCTTCCGGTCAGAAACGTGTTCGCCTTCTCAAACGTCTTGAAGTTGTCGAAGCTTTCCGCCTTTCCGGAAACCGTCCGGAATGGATGATCCTCGATGTTGTTCCTGTAATTCCTCCGGATATCAGACCTATGGTCCAGCTTGATGGCGGCAGATTTGCAACTTCCGACCTCAACGATCTTTACAGAAGAGTTATCAACAGAAACAACCGTCTTAAAAGACTTCTTGAACTCGGCGCTCCGGATATTATCGTCCGCAACGAAAAACGTATGCTTCAGGAAGCAGTTGACGCACTTATCGACAACGGCAGAAAAGGCCGTCCGGTAACCGGACCTTCCAACCGTCCCCTCAAATCCCTTTCCGATATGCTCAAAGGTAAACAGGGACGTTTCCGCCAGAACCTTCTCGGTAAACGTGTTGACTATTCCGGACGTTCCGTTATCGTTGTTGGTCCGGAACTCAAGATGAGCCAGTGCGGTCTTCCTAAAGAAATGGCAATCGAGCTCTTCAAGCCCTTTGTTATGAAACGCCTTGTTGATGTCGGCGCAGCAACCAACATCAAGAACGCAAGAAAAATGGTTGAAAGAGCAACCCAGCCCGAAGTTTGGGATGCTCTCGAAATCGTTATCAAGGATCACCCCGTAATGCTCAACCGTGCGCCTACTCTTCACAGACTTGGTATTCAGGCTTTTGAACCCGTTCTTGTTGAAGGACGCGCACTTAAACTCCATCCACTCGTATGTACCGCATATAACGCGGACTTCGACGGCGACCAGATGGCAATTCATGTTCCGCTTTCCACCGAAGCACAGGCAGAAGCAAGATTCCTTATGCTTGCCGCAAACAACATCCTTAAACCGGCGGACGGAAAACCCGTTGCGGTTCCTACCCAGGATATGATCCTCGGTTCCTATTATCTCACTCTTGAGAAACCCGGCTGCGAACCCGGCGAAGGAAAAGCTTTCCGCAACCTTGATGAAGCTATTATGGCTTATAACGCAGGCGTTGTCGGTCTTCATGCTCCGATCAAACTCAGAGTTGAAAAAACCGACGAAAACGGCAACAAACGCAGCAAACTTATCGACACCACCGTTGGTAAAGCAATCTTCAACATGCCCATTCCTCAGGACCTCGGATATGTTGACAGAACCGATCCGGAACACGAATTCGATTTCGAAATCGGCTTCCTTGTCGGCAAAAAACAGCTTGGTAAAATTATCGAGCGCTGCGTAAAGAAACACGGAACTGCCGTTACCAGCGAAGTTCTTGATAAAATCAAAGCACAGGGCTTCAAATATTCCACCAAAAGTGCTATCACCGTTTCCGTAAGCGACGCGGTTATTCCGCCTAAAAAGGCTGAGATCCTTGCCGAAGCGGAAAAGAAAATCGATGCCATTTCCAAACAGTATCGCCGCGGTCTTATGTCCAACGACGAACGTTACAAAAAGGTTATCGAAACCTGGAACAAGACCACCGACGAAGTCGCCGATGCTCTTAAACAGAACCTTGATAAATATAACCCCATCTTCATGATGGCGGACTCCGGTGCTCGTGGTTCCATGAACCAGATCCGTCAGCTTGCAGGTATGCGCGGACTTATCGCCAACACTTCCGGTAAAGCAATCGAAATTCCGATTCGTGCTAACTACCGTGAGGGCCTTAACATCCTCGAATACTTCATTTCCAGCCGTGGTGCGCGTAAAGGTCTTGCCGATACCGCACTTCGTACCGCGGACTCCGGTTACCTTACCAGACGTCTTGTTGACGTTTCCCAGGAAGTTATCATTCGCGAACAGGACTGCGGAACCCACGAAGGTATCGTAGTTCATGATATCCGCGAAGGCAACGAGATGATCGAGCCCATGAGCGAACGTCTTATCGGACGTTACGCCGTTGATGATGTTCTCCATCCCGTAACCGGCGAACTTCTTGTAAGCAAAGACAAGATGATGGATGAAGACGACGCCAAGAAGATCGTTGATGCAGGCATTACCGAACTCAAGCTCCGTTCCATCCTCAACTGTGAGGCAAAACACGGCGTTTGCGCAAAATGCTATGGTTCCAACCTTGCAACCGGAAAACCTGTTAACGTCGGTGAAGCTGTCGGTGTTATCGCCGCACAGTCCATCGGTGAACCCGGTACCCAGCTTACCATGCGTACCTTCCATACCGGCGGTATCGCTTCCGCAGAAGATATTACCCAGGGTCTTCCTCGTGTTGAAGAACTCTTCGAGGCAAGAACTCCGAAGCGTGAAGCTGTCATCGCAGAAATCGAAGGCGACGTCAGAATCGATGAGATCAAGAAAAACCGCCATATCGTTATCTTCAACAAAGAAACTGGCGAAGAACGCAAATATCTCATCACTTACGGAAGCCACACCAAAGTTAAAGAGGGCGACCACGTTAAAGCAGGCGCACTCCTTACCGAAGGTTCCGTCAACCCGCATAAATATCTTGATGTTAACGGCGCTCTTGCAGTTCAGGATTACCTCATTGCAGAAGTACAGAAGACCTACCGCCTCCAGGGTGTTGATATCAACGACAGACACATCGAAGTTATCGTTCGTCAGATGATGAAGAAAGTTAAAGTTGATGACCAGGGCGATACCCATCTCCTTTCCGGAATGGTTGTTGAAAAAGGCGATTTCTTCGCTGAAAACAGAGAGATCAGAAAACGCATTGCAAACGGCGAAACCGGCCTTCGCGAAGCAACTTATATCCCGATGCTCCTCGGTATTACCAAAGCATCTCTTGCAACCGAAAGCTTTATGTCCGCCGCATCCTTCCAGGAAACCACCCGTGTTCTTACCGAGGCGGCAATCAAAGGAAAGAGCGACAGACTCCTTGGTCTTAAAGAAAACGTCATCATCGGTAAACTTATTCCTGCCGGTACCGGTATGGAATGCTATTCCGAAGCTGACTATTCCTCCGTTGCACCGGAAGTTCGTCCCTATGATATGGACAACGAATATGACCGCGTAATGGAAGCAGCCGAAGCAGTAACCGAATAAGCCGAAAGGCATTTAAAAACAAGCGTGACAGTTTATCCGTCCCGCTTGTTTTTTTATATACAAAGTTTAAAGGAAGTATAATATGAAAGGCATAGCAATTAAGGAAGAACGTATATCTGCAGAAGATTATATAGGTTTTCTAAAAAGAACCGATTTGGGTTCACAATATCCTAAAGAAAGGTTTTTTGATAGAATTTCAAAACTTGTGAACAACGCATCAATAAGTCTTACAGCACGAAATGAAAATGGCGATATAGTTGGCGTGTTGTTTGGGCTTACGGATTTTGCCTATTGGCTTTACGTTACGGATTTGGGCGTTGACAGAGAATATACCGGACAAGGCATCGGAAGGGCTCTGATGAAAACCGCCCATGAAATTGCGGGCGGCGAAAAGGATATTGCGGTTTATCTGATTGCTAATAAAAATGCGATTCCGTTTTATGAAAAACTGGGAATGGAAAAATCCACGGACGTCATGCAGTATGACAAAACGGAGTGGACGAAGTTCATGGTGGAATAACGGAACAAACCGAAGTAAACAAAAAGCTCCCCGCAGAAATGCGGAGAGTTTTTTTAACGGAAATTCCACCTTTCGCGCACAAAAATAGGTATTATTTTGCCCGAAACGGACAAAATAACACCTGATAAAAATTTGGCAATTGTTATAAAATTTCTTTAAAAAAACTATGCAAAAATCATATATTCCTTATTGACAAACGGTTACAAAGATGTTATTATTTTTAGGTGGTAAGCCCTCTTGAAGGGATTGCCCTGTCCATTTGCGGCAAAAATTAAGGTTTTTGGCGCAAAAATCGACTTTCATTATTGAAGAAAGGAGGAAACCTATGCCTACTTTTAACCAGCTCGTACACAACGGAAGAAAAGACCTTGAAGTTAAATCCACTGCTCCGGCACTTCTTAAAGGATGGAACTCCAAGAAAAAAGTTGCAATTGATCAGCACAGCCCCCAGAAACGTGGTGTCTGCACTGCAATCCGTACTGCAACTCCGAAGAAACCGAACTCTGCTCTTCGTAAAATCGCCAGAGTACGTCTTAGCAACGGAATGGAAGTCACTTCCTACATTCCCGGTATCGGCCACAACCTTCAGGAACACAGCGTCGTTCTCATCAGAGGCGGACGTGTAAAAGACCTTCCTGGTGTTCGTTACCACATCATCCGCGGTACCCTTGATGCTCAGGGTGTTGCAAAGAGGATGCAGGCCCGTTCCAAATACGGTGCAAAACGTCCTAAAGCTGGTGCGAAGAAGTAAGAGCAAGCTTCCGGTTTCCTAAGTTAAAACTTAAGAGAAAACCTGCGCCCTTAAAAGTGCAGATGAATATATTTCATCCTCTTTTATTGGGCACAACGGGAGTTTGTCGCTTTCGAGTACCTATGAATTCATTCTAAATTATGAAGGAGGGAAGAAAAGTGCCAAGAAGAGGAAAAATCGCAAAACGTGAAGTTTTGCCGGATCCTATGTACAATTCCATCATGGTAACCCGTCTTGTAAACAACATCATGCTCGACGGTAAAAAAGGTGTTGCCCAGAAAATCGTTTACGAAGCATTCGAAATCGTTGAAGCAAAAACCGGTAAAAACGGTCTTGAAGCTTTCGAGGAAGCTCTCGAAAACATCATGCCCGTTCTCGAATGCAAAACCCGCCGCGTAGGTGGTGCAAACTATCAGGTACCGCTTGAAGTTCGTCCGGAAAGACGTGAGACTCTCGGTCTCCGCTGGCTCACCGCTTATTCCAGAACCAGAAGCGAACGTACCATGAAAGAACGTCTTGCAGGCGAAATTATGGATGCTATCAACAGCACCGGCGGCGCCTTCAAGAAAAAAGAAGACGTTCACAAAATGGCAGAAGCAAACAAAGCTTTCGCACACTTCAGATGGTAATCTTTCCATTTGGTATTTATTCTTTTATTTATTAAGGAGTTTTTATGGCAAGAGATGTTTCACTTGAGATGACCCGTAATATCGGTATCATGGCTCACATCGACGCAGGAAAGACTACCACAACCGAACGTATCCTTTACTATACCGGTGTTAACTATAAAATCGGTGAAACCCACGATGGCAGCGCCACCATGGACTGGATGGTTCAGGAACAGGAGAGAGGTATTACCATCACTTCTGCTGCAACCACCGCTTACTGGAATGACCATCGTATCAACATCATCGATACTCCCGGACACGTAGACTTTACTGTTGAGGTTGAAAGATCTCTCCGCGTGCTCGACGGTTCTGTAACCGTTCTCTGCGCAAAAGGCGGCGTAGAACCCCAGTCTGAAACCGTATGGCGTCAGGCAAACAAATATAAAGTTCCGCGCATGATTTACGTTAACAAAATGGATATCATGGGCGCAGACTTTTTCCATGTCGTTGACATGATCAAAACCAGACTTAAAGCTACTCCTCTCGTAATTCAGCTCCCTATCGGTGCTGAAGCATTCTTCAGAGGTCTTGTTGACCTTCTCGAGATGAAAGCTTACATCTATAACGATGACCTCGGCAAAGATATCTCCGTTGAAGATATCCCCGAGAACATGATCGAAATCTGCGAAGAATACAGAGAAAAACTCATCGAAGGCGCTGTTGAAGCAGACGAAGAACTCATGGAAAAATACCTTGAAGGCGAAGAACTCACCATTCCCGAGATCAAAGCCGCAATCAGAAAAGGTACCATTGAAAACACCTTCGTTCCCGTATGCTGCGGTACTTCCTACCGTAACAAAGGTGTACAGAAACTTCTCGACGCAATCGTTGATTATATGCCCTCTCCTCTTGATATCCCGCCTGTTAAAGGTATCGATGTCACCACCGGCGAAGAAACCATTCGCCATGCAGGAGACGAGGAACCTCTCTCTATCCTTGCATTCAAAGTTGCAGCAGACCCCTTCGTAGGTAAACTTTGCTTCTTCAGAGTTTACTCCGGTAAGGTTGAAGCAGGCGCCACCGTTCTCAACTCCTCCAAGGATAAGAACGAAAGAATGGGCCGTATCCTTCAGATGCACGCAAACCACAGAAAAGACCTTGAAGTCTGCTATTGCGGCGATATCGCAGCAGCAGTAGGTCTTAAATATACCACCACCGGTGATACCCTTTGTGATCCGAAACACCCCATCGAACTCGAAAAGATGGAATTCCCGGAACCTGTTATCAGACTTGCAATCGAACCGAAAACCAAGGCCGGTCAGGAAAAATTGGCTATCGCCCTTTCCAAACTTGCTGAAGAGGACCCCACCTTCAAAGCTTACACCGATAAAGAAACCGGACAGACCATCATCGCCGGTATGGGTGAGCTTCACCTCGAAATCATCGTTGACCGTCTTCTCCGTGAATTCAAAGTTGAAGCAAACGTTGGTAAACCTCAGGTTGCATATAAAGAGACCATCACCAAAGCGGTTGATCAGGAAACCAAATATGCACGTCAGTCCGGTGGTAAAGGTCAGTATGGTCACGTTAAGATCAAACTTGAACCCAACGAAAGCGGCAAAGGTTACGAATTCATCAACGCAACCGTCGGTGGTTCCATCCCGAAAGAGTACATCGAACCTGTTAACAAAGGTATTCAGGGTGCTCTCAACGCCGGCGTAGTTGCAGGATATCCTGTAGTTGACGTTAAAGTAACTCTTTATGATGGTTCTTACCACGAAGTTGACTCTTCCGAAATGGCATTCATGATTGCCGGTTCCATGGCATTCAAAGAAGCTATGAGAAAAGCAGCTCCTACTCTTCTTGAACCTATCATGAACGTAACCGTAACTTTCCCCGAAGAATATATGGGCGACGTTATGGGCGACCTTTCTTCCAGACGTGGTCAGATCCGCGGTATGGATGATAACTACGGCGCAAAAGAGATCAAAGCTTTTGTTCCGCTTTCCGAAATGTTCGGTTATGCAAGCGACCTTCGTTCCAAAACCCAGGGCCGCGGCAACTATGTAATGGAACCCAGCCACTATGTTGAAGTTCCGAAATCTATCGCAGAAGGCGTTATTAAAGAGCGTTCTTAAGCAATAGATAAAATTATTTTAGAAAAAACAGAAAATATCTGCTTTTAAGCCTTGAAAAATTTCTGTTTTTGTATAAAATAGTAATTAAGCCTATTAAAATAAAAATCGAAAGTTAACCAATTGTAAGGAGGACAATCCGAAATGGCAAAACAGCATTTTGAGAGAACCAAACCCCATGTAAACATTGGTACCATCGGCCACATCGACCATGGTAAAACCACCACCACTGCAGCTATCACCAAATACCTTTCTCTTAAAGGTCAGGCAGAGTATAGCGCATACGACTCTATCGATAAAGCTCCTGAAGAAAAAGCTCGTGGTATCACGATCAACACCGCACACGTTGAATATGAAACCGACAACCGTCACTATGCACACGTTGACTGCCCCGGACATGCTGACTATATTAAAAACATGATCACCGGTGCAGCACAGATGGACGGTACCATCCTTGTTGTTTCCGCAGCAGATGGTCCTATGCCCCAGACCCGTGAGCACATCCTTCTTGCCCGTCAGGTAGGTGTTCCCTACATCGTAGTATTCCTCAACAAAGTTGACCAGCTCGGCGGCGACGAAGAAATGCTCGAACTCGTTGAAATGGAAGTTCGTGAACTCCTTTCCGAGTATGACTATCCCGGTGATGACATCCCTGTAATCGCTGGTTCTGCTCTCCAGGTTCTTGAAGATACCACCAATGATATCAACAACCCTGTTTACAAATGCATCGCAGATCTTATGGACGCTGTTGACAGCTACATCCCCACTCCTGAACGTAAAGCAGACCTTCCCTTCCTTATGCCTATCGAAGACATCTTCACCATCACCGGTCGTGGTACCGTTGTTACCGGCCGTGTAGAACGTGGCCAGGTCCATACCGGCGACGAAGTTGAAATCGTTGGTCTTACCGAAGAGAAAAAGAAAACTGTTGTTACCGGTGTTGAGATGTTCCACAAAATCCTCGACTACGGTGAAGCAGGCGATAACATCGGTGCTCTCCTTCGTTCCATCCAGAGAACTGAAGTCAGACGTGGTCAGGTTCTTGCAAAACCCAACTCCATCCATCCTCACAAATGCTTCCGCGGCCAGGTTTACGTTCTTAAGAAAGACGAAGGCGGCCGTCATACTCCTTTCTTCAACAACTACAGACCTCAGTTCTTCTTCAGAACCACTGACGTTACCGGCGTAATCACCCTTCCTGAAGGCACCGAAATGTGCATGCCTGGTGATAACGTTGAAATGGACGTTGAACTCATCGAACCTATCGCAATCGAAATCGGTCTCCGTTTCGCTATCCGTGAAGGCGGCCGTACCGTTGGTTCCGGTGTTGTTATCGCTATCAACGAATAATTTTTATTCGAAGTTTAGCTGCAAAACAAACATCAAAAAGCCCTTTCCTTTCGGAAAGGGCTTTTTTCTTTTTAAAAAACTAAAATGATGTTGAAAAACCCTTCGGTTTATTCTATAATGTTAGATGGGTGAAATCCCGAAAAAAAGAATTTGAAAAAAGATATGGAGGGCATTTGATATGCGCAAAATTATCGCACTTTTGATGGCTCTTATGCTTGTTTTTGCAGGCTGCACCGCAGCACCTGCAGAAGAGCCGGAACAGCCTGTTGAACCCGAAGTTGAAACTCCCGCACTTACCGGCGAAGTTGTTGTTCTTTATACCAACGACGTTCACTGCGGCGTTTCCGGCAACCTCGGCTACGCAGGTATCGCAACCGTTAAAGATACCCTTGAAAAACAGGGCAAAACCGTAATCCTTGTTGATAACGGCGACGCAATCCAGGGCGATACCGTTGGTACTCTTTCCAAAGGCGAATACATCATCGACATCATGAACCATGTTGGCTATGATGTAGCAGTTCCCGGCAACCATGAATTCGACTATGGCATGGAACAGTTCCTTGCACTTGCCGAAAAAGCAGAATTCCCCTATGTTTCCGTAAACTTCAATAAAGAAGGCGAACCTGTTTTCGATCCTTATGTAATTATTGAAGCAGAAGGCGCAAAAATCGCATTCCTCGGAATCTGCACCCCCAAAACCATCACCACTTCCACTCCTACCTATTTCCAGAACGAAGCAGGCGAATACATCTATGGCTTCTGCCAGGGTGAAGAAGGCGCAGAACTTTATAATGCTGTTCAGGCTTCCGTTGATGCAGCAAGAGCAGAAGGCGCAGACTTTGTTATCGCAATGGCTCACCTCGGTATCGAATATGACTGCACCCCCTGGACTTCTTCCGAAGTTATCAACAACACCACCGGTATCGACGTTGTTCTCGACGGTCACAGCCATTCCGTAATCGAAGGCGACCTTGTTAAGAACAAAGACGGCGAAGACGTTATCCTTACTTCCACCGGTACCAAACTTGAAAACATCGGTATGCTCACCATCGGAACCGACGGCGTAGCAAAATCCACCCTTATCAGCAACGCAGCAACTGTTGAATTTGTAGCAGGCGTTGAAGAACAGTTCGAAGCACTTGTAAACGAAGTTGTTGCTTCCACCGAAGTTGACCTCACCATCAAAGATCCCGTAACCGGTGAAAGAATGGTTCGCCGTCAGGAAACCAACCTTGGTGACCTTTGCGCAGATGCTTACCTTGCAATGTCCGGCGCTGATATCGCATTCGTAAACGGCGGCGGTGTTCGTGCAGACATCCCTGCAGGCGACATCACCTATGGCCAGATCATCTCCGTACATCCTTTCGGCAACGAAATGTGCACTGTTGAAACCAACGGCCAGGATATCCTCAACGCTCTTGAATTCGGCGCTTCCAAACTTCCTTCTGAAAACGGCGGCTTCCTTCAGGTTGCAGGTATCAGCTACACCATTGATATGAACGTTGATTCCAGCGTTGTTGTTGACGAAAACGGAACTTTCGTTGAAGTTGCAGGCGAATACAGAGTTAAAGACGTTATGGTCGGCGGCGAGCCCCTTGACGTAAACAAAACCTACGTTCTTGCAAGCCATAACTATATGCTCAAAAACGGCGGCGACGGCTTCAATATGTTCCAGGACGACACCCTTATTCTTGATTCCGTAATGATCGACAACCAGGTCCTCATCAACTACATTGTTGATGTTCTCGGCGGTGTAGTCGGCGAAGATTATTCCGACGTTTACGGCCAGGGCAGAATCACTGTTATCGAAAAGAAATAATTTTTGATACATAACAAAAAACAGCCGGCTTTGCCGGCTGTTTTTTTATGTTTTCATAAACGAAATTTGAAGTAACAAAAAGGGGAGAAAAGGCCGCTTTTGCTTGACAAAATATGCGGTTTAATGATAAAATATCACATTGTATCAGGGCTTTTTGAACCGCATAATAAAGCCAGAAAAGCAAAAAATAATACAAAAAAGGACGGAAACACAAACAATGATCTATGTGCTCTATCTTGTGGTTGCCGCTTTGGTAACCTTTATGTCCATCAAAGCTTCCGAATATGTGGATATGCTTGATAAAACAACTTCTCTTTCCGGTGCATTTCTCGGCGGAATTCTTCTTTCCGCGGTAACTTCTCTTCCGGAACTTTTCACCAGCATTTCTTCCACCCTTATGCTTGACCAGCCCGGTCTTTGCATCGGAAACATCCTCGGAAGCAACCTTTTTAACTATGCGATGCTCAGCTTCTTCATTCTCACCGCTGTTGCAAAATTCGCAAAATGCGACCTTTCGAAAATTCATTTTATCGTTGCTGTTTCCGTTGTTGCGATGGGACTTCTTATCGTTTGCAACAAATATGGATTCCTTGCTTTCGATATCGGAAACGTAAGCGTAACTTCCGTTCTTATCATTCTTCTTTACGTTCTCACTGTTTGGATTATGTATAAAATGGGCGGAACTTCCGAAACCGAAGATGACGGCGAACCCGTTACTCTTTCCAGAAAACAGATTCTCACCAGATTCACCATTGTAAGCGTCGGAATCGTTGTTTTCAGCGTTATCCTCACCTATATCACCGATGAACTTTCCGTTCGCCTCAACCTTGGAAAAACCGTTGCAGGCGCACTTTTCCTCGGCGTTGCAACCTCTCTTCCGGAAACCGCTTCCACTTTCACTCTTTTCAAAATCAAGAACTACGATATTGCCGTCGGCAACATTGTAGGTTCCTGCCTTTTCAACTTCACAATTCTTTCCGTTGCGGATTTCTTCTATCGCGGCGGCGGAATTTATACCATTGCGGATCCTTCCACCATGAATCTCATCATCTTCGCTTCCGTTGCTTCCGTTCTTGCGGCTGTTCTTATGAAATTCCGCAACAAGGCAACCTGCGTTATCTGCCCGGTCGGAATTATCGCAAGCTATATCGCTTTCCTTGCTCTTTAATTAAAAATCAAAAAAAGCCGTCGGCCGACGGCTATTTTTATTTTTATAAAAACTCAAAAAAATCCCTTTAAATTGCGGTTAAAGAGTTGTAAAGAAAGCCGAAACATGGTAAAATAATTCTATATGTTTATTCCCGTTCAGGAGGAAAATAAAAATGGATTATCAGAAACTTGCGGAACTTCTGTTCCCGAATATTACCGAAACCGCGGAAGAGGTTGAAGCACGCTATCCCAAAAGAGATCTTCCCGAAGGCGCAAAGGTAACCAGAATTGCACCAAGCCCCACCGGTTTTATGCATCTCGGCAACCTTTTCGGCGCAATTACCGATGAACGCCTTGCACACCAGAGCGGCGGCGTTTTCTTCCTCAGAATCGAAGATACCGACGCAAAACGCGCTGTTGAAGGCGGCGTTGAAACCATTATCAACGTTTTCAAAAAATTCGGACTTAATTTTGATGAAGGCGCACTTATCGACGGCGAAAAAGGCGATTACGGTCCTTATCGCCAGCGCCAGAGAGCACATCTTTATCATGTTTTTGCAAAAAAACTTGTTGCGGAAGGAAAAGCCTATCCCTGCTTCTGCACCGAAGAAGACCTTGCAAAAATGAGAGAACAGCAGGAAGCCGAAAAAGCAAACCCCGGCTATTACGGAAAATGGGCAGCTCACCGCGATATGCCCCTTGAAGAAGTTGAAAAAGCCCTTGCCGAAGGCAAAGCCTGGGTTCTCCGTTTCAGAAGCGAAGGCGACGCAGAAAAATATCTTCACCTTAACGACCTTGTTAAAGGCAAAATCGATATGCCGGAAAACGACCAGGATATCGTTCTTCTCAAATCCGACGGTATTCCGACCTATCACTTTGCTCACGTTGTTGATGACCACCTTATGCAGACCACTCACGTTGTCCGTGGCGAAGAATGGCTTGCAACCTGGCCCATCCACGTTCAGCTTTTCAGCGCTCTCGGTTGGAAAATGCCCAAATATGTCCACACCGCTCAGCTTATGAAAATGGACGGCGAAAGCAAACGCAAACTTTCCAAACGCAAAGACCCGGAACTTGCCCTTGATTTCTATTTTGAAGAAGGATATCCCGTTCCTTCCGTAATCGAATATCTTCTCACACTCCTCAACTCCAACTTTGAGGAATGGCGCCTTGCAAACCCCAAGGAACCTTATGAGAACTTCAAGTTCACCACCAACAAAATGAGCGTTTCCGGCTCCCTTTTCGACCTTGATAAGCTCCGCGACGTTTCCAAAAACGTTGTCGCAATGCTCACCACCGAAAAAGTCTGGGAATATTTCTCCGATTGGGCAGAAAAATATGATAACGAATTTTATCAGCTTCTTGCCCGTGATCCGGATTACGCAAAAGCAATCATCTCCATCGGCCGCGGCGTTCCGAAACCGAGAAAAGATATCGCTGTCTGGAGCGAGATGAAAGACTATATGGCTTTCTTCTATGATGAACTTTTCATTGAAGGAAAACAGTATCCGGAAAATATGAGCACCGAAGATATTGCCGCCGTGCTCAAAAATTATATGAGCATCTATGATGAGCACGACGACCAGACCGAATGGTTCGGAAAAATCAAGGAACTTTCCGTTTCCATGGGCTATGCCGCTTCTTCGAAGGAATTCAAACAGAATCCCGAAGCTTTCAAAGGCCACGTCGGCGACGTTTCCGCAGTTATCAGAATGGCGGTAACCGGAAGAGTCAACAGCCCAGATATGTTCACCGTTATGAGCATCCTCGGAAAAGAAAAAGTTCTCGAAAGACTTGAAAAAGCATTTAACAACCTTTAATTTTCTTATAACAACCAATTTACAGTAGGGCGGGGGCTTGCTCCCGCCGAAAAAACGAAAGAAAGGATAACTACCATGCCCGAAGAAGTAGTATCTAACTTTATACACGATATAATCGACAAAGAACTTGCGGAAGGCTATAACACCGAAGTTCACACCCGTTTTCCTCCGGAACCCAACGGATATCTCCACATCGGTTCCGCAAAAGCAATTTGGATAAACGCTTCCACCGCCGAAAAATATGGCGGCAAATTCAACCTCCGCTATGACGATACAAACCCCGCAAGAGAAGACGACGAATACGTTCAGAGCATTCTCCGGGATATTCGCTGGCTTGGTTATGAACCCAACGGCGGAATTTTCTATGGCTCCGACTATTTTGACAAATGCTATGAATTTGCCGAAAAACTTATCATTGACGGAAAAGCCTATGTCGATGATCTTACCAGAGAAGAAATGCAGGAATACCGCGGAACTGACGCCGGCAAACCCAGCCGTCCCAGCCCTTATCGCGACAGAACTCCGGAAGAGAACCTTGACCTTTTCCGCAGAATGAAAGCCGGCGAATTTGAGGACGGAACAAAAACCCTCCGCGCAAAAATCGACCTCGCAAGCCCCAATATGAATATGCGCGACCCGGCAATTTACCGCATCAAACGCGCAACTCACCACCGCCAGGGCGACAAATGGTGCATCTATCCTCTCTATGACTTTGCACACCCGATTCAGGACGCACTCGAAGGAATCACCTATTCCTGCTGCTCCATTGAATTTGCTAACCACAGACCTCTTTATGACTGGGTTGTTGAAAACGTTGGATTCACCCATCCCCGTCCTCATCAGTATGAATTTGCCCGCCTTAACGTAACCTATACCGTAATGAGCAAGCGCTATCTCCGCGAACTTGTTGAAAAAGGCATTGTTGACGGTTGGGACGACCCGAGAATGCCCACCCTTTCCGGTATGAGAAGAAGAGGTTATACCCCTTCCTCCATCATTGAATTTGTAAAAACCGCGGGCGTTTCCAAGGCGGATTCCCTTGTTGCCGTTGAGCTTCTTGAACATTGCATCCGCGATGAGCTCAACTATTCCGCAACCAGAAGAATGGCCGTAATCGACCCGGTTAAAGTTGTTGTCACAAACTATCCGGAAGACAAAACCGAATATTTTGAAATTGCAAACAACGTAAACGATCCCGAAGCGGGAACCAGAAAAGTTGAATTCAGCCGCGAACTTTATATCGAGCGCGAAGACTTTGCTCCGGTTCCGCCGCCTAAATTCTTCCGCCTTAAACCGGAAGGCGAAGTTCGTCTTATGGGCGGATATATTGTAAAATGCCAGGATTTTGACATTGACGAAAACGGAAACGTAACCGAAATCCGCGTTACCGCGGACCTTGAAACCGGAAACGGAAACCCCGTTGACGGAAGAAAAGTAAAAGGCACTATCCATTGGGTAAGCGCAAAGAGCGCAGTTGACGCCGATGTTCGTATGTATGACCGTCTTTTCACCGAGGCAAACATGGTAACTCTTCCGGAAGGAAAAGAATATAACGATTACCTCAACAAGGATTCCGTAAAAGAATTCAAAAACGCAAAACTCGAAGCAGCTCTTGCCGAAGCAGGCGAAAACGAAAGATTCCAGTTCGTAAGAACCGGATATTTCATCCGCGACAGCAAGGACGAAAACTGCTGGAACAGCATTGTTCCCCTTAAAGAAAGCAAAACCAAATAAAAACAAAAAGCTCCCGGCAAGGGAGCTTTTTTTATAGCAAGGCGAAAGATTTGTGTTATAATATCGTTCTTATATATTGAGAAAGCTTTCCGGGAATTAAAAAAAGGAGGTGTTTTGTTGCAGGATTGGGAAATTGTTGAACTTTATTTTAAAAGGGAAGAACAGGCGCTTGAAAAAACCGCCGAAAAATATAAAAATTACTGCGTTTCAATTGCGGAAAGAATCCTCGGAAGCAGGGAAGACGCGGAAGAAATCTGGAACGATGTTCTTTCCGCCGCCTGGAACCTGATTCCGCCGAATAAACCGGAACATCTGAACCTATATCTCGGAAAAATCGCAAGAAACGCCGCTCTTAAAAAACTTGAAACGGAAAAAGCGAAAAAACGTGACGGCGGAATTAAAATTCAGCTTGACGAACTGGCGGAATGTATTCCGGCTCCGCTTTTTGAAGAACAGGCGGATTTAATTGCCCTCCGGGACGTTTTAAACGCCTTTTTAGCGAAACTTCCGAAAGAACAAAGAAACATCTTCCTGAGAAGATACTGGCTCTGCGAAGGCGTAAAAGAGATTGCGAAGCGCTTTGGATATTCCGAAAACAAAGTTTCGATGATTCTTTTCCGGATCCGAAAACGCCTTAAAAAAGAACTCGAAAAGGAGGAACTCAATTTATGAACGAAAAAGACCTTATGAATGCAATGAACGACATTGACGAAAGCCTTTTTGATTTTGAAGAAAAAAAGAGAAAGCCCCTTAAGGGAAGCTGGAAGATGCTTATTGCCGCGGCTCTCATCATGGCATTTTCCGTAACCGCCTATGCAATAGGAAATATTACAACTTCTTATAGAACAAAAGTTGTGGATATAGAAGGTCTTTCAAAATATTATTACGGTGACATTGAGGAAGCGGAATTCTATGAAATGACAGTTGAGTATCAACTTGAACCGCAGAAGGTCAGCAAGGAATTTTATGATGACTGCGTCGCGGCTCTGAATTATGACTATGAAACTATTCAGCATACTTATGAAGAATACAAGAACAAGGAGTTTCTCCTTCCTGAAGGAGAGGAACTTTGGGCTTCGCTGAACTTCTATTTTGATGAAACAGATGAGAAAAACAATTATTCCGTTGATGAACTGGAAGAATATATGGGTGTTGATTTCTGCCTCGGCGATGAGATAAGAGAAGGAATAAACTATCTTGCGGAGCGCAGAAAAGCAAAAAAGACTTCGCTCTGGCCCTGCAGTATATCAATAACCGGTAAAAAAGTGAGCGAAGCCGAAGGCGGATTTATTCCCCTTTGTGCAACGATAAGCTTTATTGTGGATTATGACAACAAAGGCAACTTTGTTTATGCATATACCTATATCTGTCTTTCCGAAGAAAAAACAACCGCAACCTCCGTCTGGAATTCCTATGAAAAAGAGGGAAAATGGGAAGAAAAAATTATAAAAACCGATTCCGGAAAAGAGATTTATTTTATCCATAATAACCCGGAAGAAGGCTTCCGCTCAAGCGCAAAAGCATTTTGGACCGAAGACGGAATCGGTTATGAAGCATATTCTGCCATGGCTTATGACTGGGAGCACAAAGACGAAGCGGTGAAATATCTCAAACCTTTTATCGAAAAAATTGAATAATTCGCTACAGAACGTAATAAAAATACAAATTTCTACAAAATGTAAATGAAAAAGCCTCCCTTGTCTAAAGGGAGGCGGCGTTTGCGGAGCAAATGACGGAGGAATTCCTTTTGTGGTTATATCTGCAATAAAGATGAATCCCCCAGTCTTTCGCCTTCGGCGAAATCCAGCCCCCTTTAACAAGGGGGCCTTTTTATTTTTCTATTCCATCTCAAATTCGTTCTCTGCCTCAAGCCGGGTAAGGTGCTCATCATAAGCCGCAAGAACCGAATCCTCAAGAAGTTTTCTTGCTTCCGGGGTTATGGGGTGAACAACGTCCCGGAAGATTCCGCTTTCGTCCTTTCTGCTGGGCATTGCGACAAAAAGCCTTTCCGGACCGGAAATAACCTTAAGGTCATGTACCGCAAGGTCATGGTCAATGGTTACCGAAACAAGGGCACGAAGTCTTTCGTTTTCATAAATTTTTCTGATGCGGATATCCGTGATGTTCATGTTTAAAAATCCTCCCAAAATGTTTTCGTCAGAATTATGGGAGGATTTTTTTGGTTTTATTCACCGAAAATGAAAAAACTGTTTCTTTTTTTGCAAATTGGTTGTATAATATATAAGGATTATTCTGCGGCTTTTGCCGCAAACTGTGAAGGAGTGAAAAACCGTTGACAGTTGATGAAAACATTCTTAAAGGAAAAAAACATCTTCATTTCATAGGAATCGGCGGTTCGGGAATGTTCCCGATGGTGCAGATTCTGCATAACGAAGGTTTTTACATAACCGGTTCCGACAACAACGAAACCGAAACCACAAAAATTGAACGCAAAATGGGAATCGAAGTTATCTTCGGCCAGAAGGCGGAAAATATCGAAGGGGCGGATCTTATCGTTTATACCGCCGCGATTATGGCGGATAACCCGGAACTCATCGCCGCAAAAGCCTCCGGCGTTCCCTGCCTTGAAAGGAGCGAAATGCTCGGCGTTCTTTCCCGCCGTTACAGCAAGGCTATTTGCGTTGCCGGAACCCACGGAAAAACCACCACCAGCGGAATGATCGCCCAGGTACTCCTCGAAGGTGGATTCGACCCGAGCGCATTCATCGGCGGAAAAGTAAAAGCCCTCGGCGGAAGCGGAAGAGCGGGAAAAAGCGATATTTTCGTAGTCGAAGCCTGCGAATTTGTTGATACCTTCCTCAAGCTTTCCAACGATATTTCCGTAATCCTCAATATCGATAACGATCACCTTGATTATTTCGGCACCGTTGAAGGCACGATAAAATCCTTCCGGAAATTTGCGGAAAACAGCACCGGCGCCCTTATCGTAAACGGCGACGACGAAAACACCATGAAAGCCGTTGAAGGACTTGATAAGGAAATCATAACCTTTGGCTGGAGCGAAAAAAACGATTATTGGGCAAAGGACATTCATAAGCTCGGCGGAGCAAAATCCGGCTATACTCTTATGCACAAAGGTGAACCCATCGCCGAAATCGAGCTTTCGATTCCCGGAAAGCATAATATCCTCAATTCTCTTGCCTGCGCCGCCGCCTGCATTTATGTTGGAATGGAACCGGAACAGGTTGCGGAGCATATCGATAAATTCCCCGGAGCGGGAAGACGTTTTGAAATCCTCGGTGAAGTAAACGGAGTTACCATTGCCGATGACTATGCCCACCACCCGACCGAACTTGAAGCAACTCTTCGTGCCGCGAAGGAAATGGATTTTAATGAAGTTTGGGCGGTTTTCCAGCCTTTTACCTATTCAAGAACAGCCCTTTTGATGGACGATTTTGCAAAAGCTCTTTCCGTTGCGGACCACGTTGTTATGAGCGAAATCATGGGCAGCCGTGAAAAGAACACCTATAACGTATATACCGCCGATCTTGCCGCAAAAATTCCCGGAAGTGTCTGGTTCAACACCTTTGAGGAAATGGCGGAGCACACTCTTAAAAACGCAAAACCCGGCGACCTTGTAATAACTCTTGGTTGCGGCGACGTTTATAAATGCGCCTATATCATGGCCGGCATAAAATAAGGAGGACAAAATGAAACCGATTCCAAGACTCGCAGATGATATGAGAATTTATCTTGCCACCGAAAAAATGGAAAACCAGGAAATTCTCGAAACTCTTCTCGAAAGCCGGGAAGATGCGGAAGCCGCCCTTATGACCGCCAGACAGAAAGTAAGCGACGTTTTTATGAGCTATATTCTTCCCGCGGAAAAGGGCGCAAGAACAAAAAAGCTCGATCACGATGGTTTTCTTGCCCTTCTTCTTGAACTTACCGCAAAATATCCGAAGGAATGGGGAGAACTTCGGGATAAATATGAAGCGGACGGAATCACAAAACATTCCGACCGCCTCAATGCGATGATCGATAAATACGAAGAACTTTCCACCGTTTTCCAGACCATGGTCGACGAAGCGAAAGAATAATTTGCGCCCCTTGTTAAAGGGGAGAGGGCCACATGCCGTAAGGCGTGGCGAGGGGATTTAATAAAAACTTTAGGGGCGGATATTATCCGCCCGATAAAAAAAGCACTGCCCATCGGGCGGTGCTTTTATTTTGCCTTCCCGGAGGGGAAGGTGGCATTTGCGAAGCAAATGACGGAAGAGGGATTGAAAGAATTTACGGAGATAAAACGGGCGAATACATAGGTTCGCCCCTACAGTATAATTTAAAACAAAAACGGCGGGAGCAAGCTCCCGCCCTACGTTTTTATTTGATTATTCTTCCTCTTTTTCTTTTTCGACCATTGTTTCCGCGCCGAGAAGGAATTTATCCGCAAAGGTAAGGAGATATCCTTTTCCGGGTTCAAAATCCATTCCCGCAACCTCAAGGTTTACGTTAAAATGGGGAACATTTATGCACATTCCGCTCTGGGGTTCCATAAAAACAAGGGTTCCTTCGCCATAGCGGACAAATTTGAGCAGAACTTCCATTGTATCAAGAAGTTTGTAATGGGGGCAGGAAGGCCAATAGTCGATATCGTCGATGTTGGAATCATACATTCCGTGGTCGATCATGTCTTCGATGAGAAGAAAAACAGCGTTTTTGGTGGAGTCTGCGGTGATTCCGCGGACAACGCTCGGGTGTTTGTTATAAAGAATGAGAGTGCCCTCTTTGAGTTCATCTGAAGGTTTCATTTTTTTATGTTCTCCTTTCGGTGCTCAAAATCAATAGCGGAGCTTGATAGCTACCCAACCGCCGTGCTCAAGCCGTTTTTCGGTAACAAAACCTGCTTCGTGACAGGCGTTTTCAACCTCGTCTGCGCGGGTATCGATAATTCCGGAAACGATGAGCACGCCGCCTTTGAGCAGGTAATTTTTAACGGTGCTCAAAAGTCTTATGATAACGTCCGCAACAATGTTTGCGGTAACGATTTCGAATTTTCCGTGAACTTTGTCGGTAAGGTCGCCGCAGACAAATTCGGTTTTGTCCGAAACTTCGTTTATCTCTGCGTTTTCGTTCGCAACTTTTACCGCAACCGGGTCGATATCAACGCCAAGAGCGGAAGGCGCACCGAGAAGAACTCCGCCGACTGAAAGAATTCCGCTTCCGGTGCCGACGTCAAGAATTCTTGTTTCGGGAGTAACAACCTCTTCAAGAAGTTCAAGGCAAAGGCGGGTGGTGTCGTGGGTTCCGGTGCCGAAAGCCATTCCCGGGTCAAGACGCATCTGAACGTCGTCGCCGGAGGGAGTATATTCCTCCCAGGAAGGGGTTACAACAATGCGTTTTCCGATTCTCTGGGTGTGGTAATACTGTTTCCAGTTGTTTGCCCAGTCCTCTTCGTTGACGCCGACAATGGAAGTTTCATATTCGATTCCTTCCGCATCAAGGCGGGCTTTTATGAATTCAACACATTCAAGAGCGTCCTTTTCCTGCTTGATGTAAACGTGGATAAGGGAATGGGTGCGGTCGCGCTCAAGAAGTTCCTGTTCAATAAGGTCAACGTGAGCGATGTTCCATACAACGTTTTCAAGGTCGCTGTAATCTTCAACATAAATTCCCATATCCGCAACAACGGTGCAAACGTCGCTTGCTCTTGCGGTATCTTCGGTTTTAACTTTTACGGTAAGCTCGTTCCAGGTTTCCATCAATTAATCTCCCTTGAATGCGTCTTTGATTTTGTCAAAAAAGCTTTTGCGCTTTGCATAGTTTTTGTCGCTTGTGGAGGAATCAAAATCCCGGAGCATATCCTTCTGTTTTCCGGAAAGATTGGTCGGAACTTCGATGTTCACTCTTACATATTGGTCGCCGCGTCCGCGGTTGTTGACGTATTGAATTCCCTTGTTGCGAAGGCGGAAAGTTGTTCCGGGCTGGGTACCTTCCGGAATGTTATAGGAAACTTTTCCGTCAATGGTGGGAACGGTTATTTCGTCGCCGAGAACCGCCTGGGCATAAGTAACGGGAATATCAACCCAAACATCAAAACCTTCGCGCTGGAAAATCGGGTCTTCCTTAACGGTAACGGTTACGTTAAGGTCGCCGGCAGGACCGCCGTTTGTTCCGTCGTCGCCCATTCCGCGAACAACAAAAGTCTGGCCGTTATCAATTCCGGCAGGAATATCAACAGAGATTTTTTTGTTGTGGCGAACTCTTCCCATTCCGTTGCAGGTTTTGCAGGGGTCGTTTATGACCTTGCCTTTTCCGCCGCAGCGTGAACAGGCTTTAACGGTCTGGATAACGCCGAAAGGACTGCGCTGCTGAACGCGAACCTGGCCGCTTCCGCCGCATTCGGGACAGGTTTCCGGATTGGTTCCGGGTTTTGCGCCGGTTCCGTTACAATCGGAACAGCGTTCAAGCCGCTGGATCGGAATTTCCTTCTTGCAGCCTTTTGCGGCTTCCATAAAGGTGAGCTGAATACGCACCTGGGTGTCGTTTCCGCGGATAGGACCATTGGGGTTGCGGGTTTTTGTGGAACCGCCAAAACCGAAGCCGCTGAAAATATCGCCGAAAATATCGCTGAAATCGCCGAAATCTCCGTGCTGATACTGCTGATATCTTTCATAACCGCTTTGGCCGCCGCCATAGGAAGGATCTACTCCTGCGTGACCGAACTGGTCATAGCGGGAACGTTTTTGTTTATCGGAAAGGACTTCGTAGGCTTCGCCTACTTCCTTGAATTTCGCTTCGGCGGTTTTATCATCCGGGTTAAGGTCCGGGTGATATTTTTTTGCCATTTTGCGGTAGGCTTTTTTTATTTCGTCGTCGGTTGCGCCTTTTTCAACGCCAAGGACTTCGTAATAATCGCGCTTATCCGCCATTTTTGCATCACCTTACTTTTCTTCATTTATAGCACTTTCTGCGCAGAGGAAAACCCCTGCGCAGAAACAGATTTATCATTGGTTTTGCTTGTAGGGGCGCACCTGCGTGTGCGCCCGTTTTTTTCGGGCGGTCACATAGGACCGCCCCTACGACGTTTGTTTAATATCGTTTTTCCTGAAAGGCAAAGCAAAATCAGTTGTCGTTAACTTCGCGGTAATCTGCGTCAACATAACCGTCGTCACCGTGGTTGTTGCAATCGCCGCAGTTTCCGTCACAACCGGGCTGTGCGCCCATGTTGGGATTGCCGTTGGGGTTAGCCTGCTGATAAACTTTTGCGGAAACTTCGTAGAATTTTTCTTCAAGAGCTTTCTGTTTTGCCTTGATATCTTCGATGTTTTCGCCTTTAAGAGCTTCTTTAAGGTCGTTGATCTTTGCTTCAAGACCGGATTTATCGTCTGCAGAAAGCTTGTCGCCAAGGTCTTTGATGGTTTTTTCGGACTGATATACCATCTGGTCGGCGGCGTTGCGGGTATCGATTTCTTCGCGGTGTTTTTTGTCCTGTTCAGCGAACTGTTCGGCTTCTTTAACAGCTTTTTCGATATCCTCTTTGCTCATGTTGGTGGAAGAGGTAATGGTGATGTGCTGTTCTTTTCCGGTGCCAAGGTCTTTTGCGCTTACGTGAACAATGCCGTTGGCGTCGATATCGAAGGTAACTTCGATCTGCGGAATACCTCTGGGAGCGGGCATAATGCCGTCGAGGTGGAACATTCCGAGAGATTTGTTGTCTCTTGCCATTTCGCGTTCACCCTGGAGAACGTGAATTTCAACAGAGGTCTGGCCGTCTGCTGCGGTGGAGAAAATCTGGGATTTCTTTGCGGGAATGGTGGTGTTTCTGTCGATGATCTTGGTGAAAACTCCGCCGAGGGTTTCAAGACCGAGGGAAAGAGGAGTTACGTCGAGAAGAACAAGACCTTTGACTTCGCCGGAAAGAACGCCGCCCTGGATTGCCGCACCGATTGCTACGCATTCATCGGGGTTGATGCCTTTGAAAGGATCTTTGCCGGTGATGTTTTTAACTGCTTCCTGAACAGCGGGGATTCTGGAAGAACCGCCGACGAGAAGGATTTTGTCGAGGTCGGAAGCTTTAAGACCAGCGTCGGAAAGTGCCTGGCGAACCGGTCCCATGGTTGCTTCAACAAGGTCTGCGGTGAGTTCGTTGAATTTTGCTCTGGAAACGTTTACGTCAAGGTGTTTCGGGCCGGTTGCGTCTGCAGTGATGAAGGGAAGGTTTACGTTTGCCTGGGTCATGCCGGAAAGTTCGATTTTGCATTTTTCTGCGGCTTCTTTAAGGCGCTGCATTGCCATTTTGTCGCTTCTGAGGTCAATGCCGTTTTCCATTCTGAACTGGTCTGCAAGATAGTTGATAAGTCTGTCGTCAAAGTCGTCGCCGCCGAGGTGGTTGTTACCTGCGGTTGCAAGAACTTCCTGGATTCCGTCGCCCATTTCGATGATGGAAACGTCGAAGGTACCGCCGCCGAGGTCATAAACCATGATTTTCTGGTCGTCTTCTTTGTCTGCGCCGTAAGCAAGAGCTGCCGCGGTGGGTTCGTTGATAATACGTTTTACTTCAAGACCGGCGATTTTGCCTGCGTCTTTGGTTGCCTGGCGCTGTGCGTCGGTGAAGTATGCAGGAACGGTGATAACTGCGGCGGTTACGGTTTCGCCGAGATATGCCTCTGCGTCAGCTTTGAGTTTCTGAAGAACCATTGCGGAAATTTCCTGGGGAGTATAGTTTTTTCCGTCAATGTTTACTTTATAATCGCTTCCCATGTGACGTTTGATGGAAGTGACGGTTCTTTCGGGGTTGGTAACAGCCTGGCGTTTTGCTGCCTGGCCGACTACACGTTCACCGGTTTTGGAAAAACCGACAACGGAAGGGGTGGTTCTTGCGCCTTCGGGGTTAGGGATAACAACAGCTTCGCCTGCTTCCATAACTGCAACGCAGGAGTTAGTAGTACCAAGGTCAATACCGATGATTTTTGCCATAATTATATTCCTCCAATTAAGTTAAAAATTTACAAGTTTGATTATATTAAAAAGTTTTGCCTTTGATTAACAAATTTATCAGTTCGCAACGGTTACCATGCTGAAGCGGATAACTTTATCGTTAAGGGTATATCCTTTGCGGTAGCAATCGGTAATTACGTTTTCACCGTAAGCCGGATCGTCGGTGTGCATAACCGCTTCGTGAAGGTTGGTGTCAAACTGTTCTCCGACATCGGGAATTTCTTTAACGCCCATTCCGTCGAAAACTTCTTTAAGAGAATTCTGGATAAGAGAAATGCCCTTTTTGAATTCTTCGTCCTTACATTCATAGTTAAGAGCTCTTTCGAAGCTGTCGAGAATGGGAAGAAGCTTTTTGACGGATTCCGCGGTGGCGTCGCCGTAAATGGCGTCCTTTTCGCGCTGACTGCGCTTGCGGAAGTTGTCATATTCCGCAAGGGTGCGGAGATATTTGTCATAAAGTTCGTCCTTTTCGGCTTTAAGAGCCTCAAGTTCTTCCTTAATGGTTTCAAGTTCCGTTTTTTCTGCGGGAACTTCGGTCTGCTCTTCTGTGGGGGTTACTTTTTCTTTATCCATTTTCATCACCTGTTTTTCTTTGATATGTTATAGAAAGCAGTGTGCCGAGTTTTTCAGCAAAATATTCAAGATGCGGGATAAGCCTTGAATAATCCATTCTTACCGGTCCGATAAGACCGATGGTTCCGCAATCGTTTTCTCCGATATTGAACCTTGCAACAAGAAGCGAACTTCCGGAAAGCTGGGAAAGGCTGTTTTCTTTTCCTATAAAAACCGTTACGCCGGAAGGGTTGTTTCCGATAACCGGCCCGAGCTTGTCGCGTTTTGAAATAAGCTTCATGATTTCAAGCGCCCTGTCGGAATATTCGTTATAGGTAAGAAGCTTTTCCTGACCGCCGAGGTAATACTGACCGTCATAAACTTCCTTGCAAAGTTCATAAATTCCAACGATAAGCGGATTAAAAACTCCGGAATATTCCCCAAGCTGGATCGAAACCGCGTTGACGAATTCCGCGCTTATATCCTTAAGGGTGTGTCCGCAAAAACGGTCTTTCGCAAATTTGCGGAAGAAATCCGCAATTCCGGTGTTGACCCGGAAGCCAAGCCGGCAAACCTTGCTTTTAACAACGCCGTTGGAAGCGATTACCAGAAGAACAACGGTGGTTGCGTCCGCCGGAACTATATCGATGTGCTCAACGGTAACGTAGTTTGGCGTTGTTGTCATTGCAACGGTGGCACAGCCGGTATATTCCGCAAGGGCTTCGGCGGAATCCGCAAGGAGCTTATCCGGGTCCGGATCGCTTATGTTGAACAAGGCGTCAATTCCGTCTTTCTCGTCCTCTGTAAGAGGTTTTACTCTCATAAGGCTGTCGATATATGCCCTGTAGCCAAGATGGGAAGGAACCCTTCCTGCGGAAGTGTGGGGCTGTTCAAGAAAACCCATTTCAAAAAGCGCGGCCATTTCGTTTCTTACCGTTGCGGGAGAAACGGAAATTTCCGGGAATTCGGAAAGCGTTTTTGAACCGACCGGTTCGCCTGTTCTGATATAAGTTTCAACAATTGCGGAAAGGATTCTTTTTTTTCTGTCGTCGAATCTCATATTAAAAACGCCTCCCTGTTTCGTATTCTTGATTTAGCACTCATCTCTTTCGAGTGCCAACAACTATATTATACTGATATTTTTTCCGTTGTCAAGCGAATATACAAAATATTCACAAATTTTTAGCACTTTTTTAATCGGAGTGCTAATTTTGTCGAAATAAGACATATTTTATAATGTTAGATAAATATAAAATATCCATACTACGATTTAAAAGTAATATCCGAGCCGCCGAGATAAAATAAAAACCGCCGTCGGCCTGTACGATGGCGGTTGAGATTAAAAATTTTTATTTTTCGGTGGAGCGTTTTAGTTCCCTTTGTTAAGGGGACAGCGTTTGCGGGAGCAAACAGCAGGGGTTAGAAACTTTTCTTTCAGGCGACTGCTCTTGCGGAACCCAAAATATTCTGCGGCATAACGCCTTGAATATTTTGACCGCGGCGCCAAACCTTGCTCGCTGTTTCGCCCACTGGGCGCGCTTCGCAAGCTTTGCCCGGTTTCTTTTGGTTACAAAAGAAATGGGGTGCGATATAAATAAAAACACACCCCTTTACGGAGTGTGTTTAAAAATTTTATTCTTCAACTGTAATATCCGCCGTTTTTCCGTTTACCAAAGGAATCAGCAGCGAAGGCTCAATTTCAATCTGCCTTCCTATTCTTCCCGCGCTTACGGTAACGGTTTTTAAATCAAGGATAGCCTCGTGGAAAACTGTCGGAAAAAGTTTTTTCATTCCGATTGGGGAACAGCCGCCGTGGATATAACCGGTCAGACCAAGCAAATCTGCGGAAAGGACCATTGCAACGCTTTTTTCGCCAACAGCCTTTGCGGCTTTTTTATAATCCAATCTTGCGGCACCCGGAACGACAAAAACATAAAAATTTCCTTTTCCGGCCTTGAGAACAAGGGTTTTGTAAACTTCGGAAACGTCCTTTCCGATAAGTCCGGCAACGGTAACCGCGTCGCAGGGAGCGCCTTCTTCGATTTCGTATCCATGGGGAATATAGGGAACCTTTTTCTGGTCAAGGATACGCATAACGTTGGTTTTATCGTCGTTTTTCTTCAAAGCTTACACCTCGGTAATATCAAAATTTTCACCGACGAAGGTTGAAAAACCTTCAAAAGCGGCTTTTTCAACGTCTTCCATGGAATGAACGGTCCAGGCGCAAAGCCTTGTTCCGTAAAAACGGCAAAGTAAGAAGCCAAGGCTTTTGTCTTCCCATTTATAGGAGATAAAATCCGGTTTTGATTTATAGTTGAGCAAAAGGTTGGAAAGTCCCCAGCCGAGAATACCTTTAACTCCAAGGTGGCCGTTTCCGGCGGAAAGCTGGCCGCGGATAACTTCCGGATGGTTGTTTTTGAACCATTCAAGAACAAAGGGGTTGAAACTTATTACGTTATAAAGACCTTTGTAATCTTTAAGGATCTGATAAACCTCTTCAAGAAAATCGGAATCAAAAGCGGCACCGGCGGTTTTGATTTCGCAGGAAACCGGAACTTCGCCGAGAACTTCAAGAACTTCGGTGAAAAGCGGAATTTTTTCTTCCGTTTTGTTAAGGCGAAGTTCGGAAATTTCATCAAAAGTCAGTTCAGAAACCGCTTTGTCAACTCCGCAAAGGCGCTTGAGATTAAGGTCATGGAAAACAACGATTTTTCCGTCTTTTGTGGGCTGAACGTCCAGTTCAACGCCGATTTCTTTTTCGGCGGATTTTTTAAAAGCGGGAATGCTGTTTTCCGGAAGATTTTCGTCCCAAAAACCTCTGTGGCAATATGCGACCGGCATATCGAAAAAGCGGAATTTGTTGGGGGTCGTCATATAGACAAAAGCGCAGGCAATCAGAAGAAAAATTATGATGAGCACCATAACAATTGCGGTGAGCACGGGGTTTTCGAGCATCAGTCATCGCCTCCGACATCAAGAGCTTCAAGTTTATCTTTGGGCTGGACCGGTTTGCTGTCGCCGTGTTTAACCTGCATAAGCATAAGGAATGCGATGGTTTCCATGATTACGGCATAAGGGAAAAGAATTCCGTAGTTATCGATTTTTTCAATAAGGAAACCTACAAGCATGGGAGTTACGATCTGAGCCGCCATTGAAGCAGTGTAGTAATATCCGGTATATTTTCCGATATCGCTGCCCTGGCTCATTTCCCAGATGATCGGGAAGGTGTTTACGATAACGCAGGCGTAACCGAAACCGATTATTACGAAGAAAGGAATAAGATGCATTCCGGCGCTTCTGAAGAAAGACATTACAAGGAAGCAGAAGGCCATTACGGAAAGACCGATCATAACGGCTTTTTTGCGTCCGAATTTTGTTGCAATCATACCGGAAGGAAGATAGGAAATTATGGAGCAGACGGTTGCGACCATAAGATAGTTCGCGAAGCTTCCGCCTTTAACTTCAAGGAAGTTGGTCATATAAAGGCTGAAGAAAGTTGTAACCGCGTTATAACCGAAGAAGAAGAACGCAACGCAGCCGAGCATAAAGATAAGGCTTTTAAGAACGTCTTTCGGCATTTTTTTGCCTTTGGAAAGTTCGCGGTTAAGTTCCTCTTCGGTGCTTTCATAACCGCCGGTTTCTTCCATTTCCTTAACAAGTTTGTTTTCGCGAACGGTGAGAACAAGAATAACAACGGCGCCGATCATAATGCAGGCGATGATTCCAAAAATCGGGAAAAAGTTCGGTTTTCCTTCTTTCGGAACAAGAAGGCTTATGAGAGCAAGGGAAATAACGCCGCCGACTGCGCCCATAAGGTTGATAACCGCGTTGCCTTTGCTGCGGAGTTTTTTCGGGGTTACGTCCGGCATAAGAGAAACCGCAGGGGAACGATAAGTTGCCATTGCAAGAAGGGTAATTCCAAGGCAAAGGGCAAAACCGAGAAGATTTTCTTTGTTGTCAAAATAAGGAAGGAAAAGCATGCCTATAACGGAAACGGTTGTTCCGAAGATTATATAAGGGGTGCGTTTTCCGATAGGAGTATGGGTTTTGTCGGAAAGGGAACCGAAAAGAGGAAGCATTATGAGAGCGAGCATATTGTCGATCGCCATAATCTGTCCGGTGGCGCCTTCGCCGATTCCGAAGGTGTTTTTAAGGATAAGCGGAATAATTCCGTCATAGGCCTGCCAGAAAGTGCAGATAGAAAGGAAGGCAAGACCAACCAAAAGGGTGCGTTTATAATTGAGTTTCATTTTTTGGACCTCCTAAAATCAGTCAACGTCCTGAATAATCTGTTCGGGTCTTTCGTCAAGGCAATCCGGATGACGGAGGATCCAATCAAGCTGTTTAAAAGCGGTTGCATAATAATGACCGTCGGTAATGCGTTCATCGGAAACAACGGTAAAATCAACGTATTTGTGTTTTTCAACGCTTCCGTCCTTCTGAACTTCAAGTTCGGTGCGTTTTGCGCCGAAGGTGAGGAAAATCGGGCAGTTTCCGAAGTTATAGAGGTGGTGATAAATCGGCGCAATTCCGAGGGAACCGAGGTTGGAGATAAACATGCTGCAATGGAAGGGCGAAGCTTTGTGGATTATTTTCGGCATAAGTCCGAAATAATCCAGGAAGTTTATGAACGCAACAAAAGCACGGAGAACGAGAGCGGGCATATAGTTGATGATTCTCGCAACGTTATCGAAAAGGTTTGAATCCCCGGCTTTTCTTGCAATTTCAACCGCTTTGTCCATTTTTCTGTAAACGTCATCGGCGGTGTCGTCCGGGCTGAAAACAACCTTAATTGCGGATTCCTGGGCGTTGAGTTCCATGCTCTTTTTGACCATCATGCTGACGGTGATGTCTTCGCCGTGCTGATAAATCCTTTGTCCCGCAACAAAGCGGTTCATTGCGGGTTTTTGGGAAACAAGGCGAACATAGGCCGCAAGAACAACATGGAGAAAACCGAATCCGGAAAGTCCGTCTTCGCGGCGTTTTTTCTTTATGTAATTTTCAATTCTTCCAAGTTCAACGGAACTGGAGAAAAGGTTTGAAGCATCGTTCCTGGTCTTCATAATAAAAGGAACGATATAAGACATCGGCGACAAAGAACGAACACGATATCCGTCATAACGGTCGCCAAAGCGTTTTTTCCTCTTTTCCATAAATAAAATCCTTTCTGCTTAAAAAGCATAAACTATTAACAACATTATAACAGAAATTTATATATAAATCTATTAAAATGAAATATTTGGGCGAAAAAAGATTGATATAATTCAAAAGCCTATATTTTACTGTGAAAATTGAAAGTTTTAGTGTAAATTGTTAAAAAATCAACTGTTGTTCTTGTAAGTCTTGACTTATTTTTATATTGTGGTAGAATATTATTTAATTGGTCTTGATAGAAAGGCGTTCCCTTATGTGCAAAAACAAAAAATCTATTGAATCCATGGCGGAAAAAATCCGCAGCGGCGATTATAACGATTTTGGAAAACTTTTGCATCTTTGCGCCTATATTCCAAAGGAAACTTTTCTCGAGGCGGAAAAACTCGGCTATGAAAAAGAGGACATCTATCAGGAATCTGTTGTGGCTTTTCTTCATGCGCTCCATTCATTTGATGAAAAAAAGGGAGCGGGTTTCAGAACTTTTGCTTCCGTTTGCATAAGAAACCACATTTCTTCAATCCTTCGGAGCGGTCAGCGCGCAAAAAACTCTGCAATGATTGATTATGTTGCAATTGACGAAGTTAAACTTGCTTCAAAAAGCGAACCCGAAACGGACTGGATTGAAAAAGAAACTTTTTTTAATATGAAAAAGCGGATTTTTGAAGTTCTTTCTGAATTCGAACTGGAAGTTCTTCGGCTTTATTTAAAAGGTTTTTCCTATAAAACCATTGGCGAAAAACTTGGAAAAACCGAAAAATCCGTTGGGAACGCGCTTTCACGCGTTCGGAAAAAACTCCGGAACGAAATCAGACCGGAAAATTAATTATTTTTGGTATGCGGCCTTTTTGGCTGGATATACGAATGCTCCGTGGCACCCGGCAACGTATCTTTCAAGGCGATTGTGGTAAACCAAGGGCAAATACATTTATTCAAAAAGAAGAGGTAAAAACAATGTACGAAGACAAAACCTTAGTGTGCAAAGAATGCGGAAAAGAATTTACTTTTACCGCCGGAGAACAGGAATTCTATGCAGAACGCGGATTCGTTAACGAACCCCAGCGCTGCAAAGAATGCCGTGATGCACGCAAGAACAAAATCAAAACCCAGAAAGAAATGTACACCACCACTTGTGCAGCCTGCGGATGCGAAGCAAAAGTTCCTTTCAAACCCAGAGAAGATCGCCCTGTTTATTGCAGCGAATGCTTTGCAAAAATGAAAAACGAAGAATAATTTCTGATATTTTTCAGTTAAATTAAAAAATCCCGTCTTTAAGACGGGATTTTTTTGTTTATGCTATAAATTCAAGCTTTTCAAAATCAATTCCGGAAACAAAGGCAGAAGTGCTATACGCAAAAAGAACCTGGTCATAATCTTCAAGAACAATTTCTGAAAGAAGGTTTTCACTTGCAAGATTAAGTTCCACAAAGGTTATTCTGTCATAATTCGAAATCAGGAACGGAAGCCAGCTTTTTGCGGTTTCGTCACCGAAAACCAGAAGAGAACTGCGTTCGCCGAAGCTTTCCGAAACGGTTATATCCATAACCGGCGAAATTCCGCCGAAAATCATATCCGTTTTGTTTTCAAAAAGGTTTTCGTTTTGGACAAAAATGCTTTCGGAAAGTCGCTTTGAGCCATCGTTTTTCCGGTGCTCAAAAACAATGTTTTCGCTTTCGGTATATTCATAAAGTGAAACAAAATCCGAAGAAGCATAGGAACGGAGAAAATCTGTCGCAAGGCTTCCGTAAAAGCCATGGGCCGCATAGGCAACGGAAAAGGAGTCCATTGTGTTCTGCTCAATTCCAAGCCTGTTGCAAAGTTCACCGTAAATATAATATCCGCCGAGAGAGGTGGGAAGATTTTCCGTATGATAATAAATATATTCGTCGCGATGGTCATATAGAGTCTGATAAATATCCGTTGTGCGGACTTTTCCTTCAAATTCCGAATACATGTTGTTAATCATGTTTCGCTGGTTATAAATATCTTTTCCGGTGAAGTTATCAATCTCTTGCTGAAGAATTACCGAAGCGGTTGGTATGAGCATAAAATATGGCTTTATCTGATTTTTTTCTGCAAAACCGAGAATATAATTTTTTGCGGCAGAAAAAATTCTGGAAGTGGGTTTTTCAATATCCAGAAGAAGACTTCCTTCGCTTCCCACATAAATGTTACCAAAATGTCTTACGCCGGAAACATAGCGGATTGTATCCATAAGTCCGGAAAGTTCCTCCCGGAAAGGCATGTTTTCAGAAAGAGATTTTTCAATTTTTTCAAAAGTGTTTTCTTCGGAAGGAAGGCTTTCTGCCGAAAAAACATTGCTCAAAGCAAAAATTCCGGTTCCGAAAATCATTGTTATAATAAGAAAAGCGGCAAATTTTTTCGTTTTAAAAACCTCCTTTCAGAAAATTTGGGGTTGTCTTATAAAAGTTCCGCGGTAATAAGAGTGAGCAGGGCAGCACTTTCGAAAACAGCAAAAATGCTGTAAAGAACAGGTGCTTTTTTGCTTAAATAATGAATGAACATTCCGAAAAGGCTGAGCATAAAGAAAGCTCCGACGGCCAGAACAAGAATATTCTGGGAAACGATGTATGCCGTGTGGTCGGTTACCATGGGCGCTCCGATTCCGAACATTGCCTTGAATGAGGTTATGATATAATCAATTCCGGGTGCGGAAAAAATTACCATTGAGAACATGGTTATAACAAAGGTATAAATTCTTGTGAAAGTGTGGGGAATTTTGCGGAGCAGGCGAAGAAGGAAAAAATCTTCGATAATAATGAACGCCGCAATATAGAGCCCCCAGAAGATGAAGTTCATTTCAATTCCGAACCAGATTCCGCAAAGCATACAGATAAGAATTGTGTTTACAATAAACTGCGGACGGGAATTTTTGTCGGTTCTGAGAACGTCGTAAACGTAGTGACGGAAAAATCCGGTTACGGTCATGTTGAACCTGTCGAGGAAATCCGAAACAGAGGGACTTTGGAAAGGAAAATAAAAGTTTTGCGGAAGCTCAATTCCAAAACATCTTCCAAGGCCTCTTGCAATATCGCAAAAGCCGGAAAGATCAAAGAAAATCATCATGGAAAAAACAATCATATTGAGCCATGCGCCAATTACGGAAATTTCTTCCGAATTGGAAGCAAGAAGTTCCTCATGGAGCCTTGCGAGAGGAAGCGCAAGAATAACATATTTTGCAAGTCCGCGGATGAAAAAGAAAAGTCCGTTTCCTGTTTCGGAAAGGGAAAACTTTTCGTGGTTGGGAAGATATTTTATATCTTTTGCCCGAACCAGGGGACCTCTGGAAAGTTTTCCGAAAAAGGCAAGAAAAACAACAAAATCCGGAAAAGAATTTATAGGTTCAGCTTCGTGTTTGTAAATATCTACAAAATATCCTATGGCGGTAAAGGAAATTACCATTGCAACAAAAGGCGCAAAGCCGCCGGAAAGCTGGTTCGTAACGGAAGAAACAATTATTACCGCGGCATTAAAAGTAATTGCAAAGAGAAAAACAGATTTTTTCGTCTTCGGATTTTCGGAATTTGCCGCCATTGCTTTTGAAATTATGAAAAGAAGAATTAAATCCGCAAGGAAGAAAATAAAGTTTTGTGCCTGAGAAAAAGCTATAAAAACAAGTGAAATTAAGGCAAGAACGCCGTTTTTGAATTTTTGCGGAGTTAAGTTGAAAACAACAAGCGCCGCCGGCAGAAAAAGATATAAAAATGTAAGACTGTTAATTTCCAATCGGGGCGCCTCCTTTCAGATTTCTTTTAATCTTTCAATGGCGGAAAGAAGTTCCGTTTTTGTTGTAATTATCGGAAGAATTTCCGCAAGGGAATTTGCGGTTAGCATTTTTGGAAGGGAATAAAATTCGCAAAGCTTCCTGCGGAGTTCGGAAGAATTTTCCCCGCCGGAAAGACCGATTTCGTAAAGAAAGCTTTTGCTTAAAGGTTCGGTCCTTTCGGAATTTCCGCTTTCCGGGTCAATTCCGGCTTTTCTGAAGGCGGAAAGTAAGACCTCGGTTGTCATTCCTTCAACGCCGAGAAGATTTTCCTTTCCGGGTTTTGCCTTGCGTTTTTCTTTTCCGTGGATATCCGGAATAAAAACGTTTTTTATGTTCGCTTTCGGAATTGCGGAAGAAAGATAATGCCGAAGCCGAAAACCTGCGGAATCCGAATCCGTAAGGATTATTATTCCGTTTTTCTCCGCAATTCTGCGGATAAGCGCAAGGCGGTCCTTGTTGTTATAAATTCTGAAACCTCCGAGCTCGATTATGTTTGCGTCAAAAAGCGGAGCAAGGCGGATTTTATCATATTTTCCTTCAACGATTATGGTTTCTTTTATTTTAATACGGGTTTGTGAATTTTCCATGAATCCTCCGTTATTTTATGGAGAAAAGTTTTGCGACCGTTTCGTCAAGAATAACGTTTTCGTCGCCGCCGGTGCTTTTCATCCGCTGTTCCGCGCTAAGAAGAGCATCAATGCAAAGAAGAAGCGCTTCGGAAGAATATCTGCTTTGGGAATTAAGCGCCCTTTCAATAAGGAACTGGCGGGGTTTCGGGTAGCTTTTCGGAAAATCCGCCGCAATATCAAATTTTGTTTTTCCGGCAGAACGGGCGGCTTTTGCCCGGAACATATCAATATACATTCCGGAAAGAATGTTGAGAATAAGCGGGGCTGATTCGCCCATTTCCCGAAGTTCCTGAAGAACAAGAAAAGCTCCGCTGCGGTCCTTTGCGGAAATTTTTGCGGAAAGGTCAAAAACTTTTGCGTCCGGTGTTGCGCAGGTCATAAGATCGATATCCGCTTTTGAAATAATTCCGGTGCCCTTATATTCCGCAACTTTCCGCGCTTCGTTCATCAAAAGGGCAGAATCGTTTCCGCAGCGTTCCACCATATAGGCGCAAAGGTCGCGGTGGATGCTGCATTTATATTTTGCGCAGGTTTTTTCAATAATAGTGCAAAGTTCGGCGGTTGTGGGTGTTTCGCATTTTATAACGCCGCCTTCGGATTTATCAATAAGTTTTTTAAGAGATTCAATTCTGTTTTTCTTCCCGGTTTTGCTTTCGGTTTTGGGTTTGGAATCCTTTTTTGCTTCGGTTTCAACGGAATAGAAAGCAAAAACAAGAACCGTTGAGCCTCCCATTTCCGAAACTTCGGAAACAAGCTGTTCAAATTTTTTGAATTCGTTTTCACCCGTGCTTCCGAAAGGAAGATCTTCGCAGATAACGCATCTTCTTCCGCCGCCGAAGGTTATTTCAAAAGCGGCGTCCGCAACGGTATCCGCAGAAACGTTTCCGGAAAAACGGTGGGTATCAAAACCGGTTCCGCCTTCGGTGGTCATTGAAACAATTTTGTTCAGAATCGTGCGTTTTCGCTGGTCGTCGCTGCCGCCGATAAAATAGCATGGCAGAGGAACGCCAATTTTGAGGTGGCGCCGGACTTCTTCCATATCTTTAAAAATCATTGGCCGGCACTTCCTTTCGTTAAATTTCCGCCATGGGCGAAGAAAACCGCTTCACCGTTTTTAAGGGTGATGATTTCGTTTGTTCCGCTGTAATATCCGCCTTTTTCACGAAGAATAAGATAATCACAACGAAGAGCGGGAAAAAATTCAGGGGAAACCCCATCGAGAATGATTATATCAGCCCGGCGGAACTTGGGTTCAATATCCATTATATCACATTCTTCAAAAATGTATAGAACCGTAATGTCGTTTATCTCAAAAGCCACGGCGGAATCCGGAAAAATTTTTGCCGCGGAACCTTCGGAAAAAGAAAAACTTTCTTTGGAAATTTCTTTTGCAAAGTCAAATCTTTCAATGCAATCTTCCGTGCTCAGAAAAGCAACTTCGGGCTTTGAAGAATCCACCACAGCGAATTCCGCGGAATCCGATTCCGGATTAAAACTTATAACATAATTGTATCCGGATTCGGGGAAATCGTAATAAAAAATTTCGCCGGCAGAAACGCCGTTTGTTATGAGCAGGGAATCTTTATCTTTTGAGCACGAAATTGCCGTTCCGTGCTCAAAGGCGGAAATTTTAATTTCCGCAACGCCGGAAAAAGCAATGTTGCTGCAAATAATTCCGGCAAAAAGAAGAGCGGAGGACATTATGACGGAATGTTTTGCGAAGCGAAAACTTTTTGAAAAAACAATCGGAAAAATTATGAGCACGGCGCTTCCCAAAATCCAGACATAAAACCAGTTTTCGGAAGCATCGATATACGAAAAGGAAAATCCGGCGAAAAAATCGGCAATTGCAAGAAGAACATCGGCGCAAAGGGAACTTATTGCGGCGGTGAATCCTGCCGCAAAACCGAGGAACGGAACCATTCCGAGAAGAACGGTTATGATTCCGAAAATAATGGTATATTGGGCGAAAAATCCGGCAAAGATGTTGGAAACGGGCGAAACAACCGAAACTTTTCCAAAAACAAGCGCAGAAACCGGAAGAACCGCAAGAAAGGAAACAACGCTTACACAAAAAGCCTGAATCACATAGTTGGCAAAGCGGTTTTCTCCGGTTTTAAGGCGTCCGGAAAAATATTTTTTAAGCGGCGGAACAAAGAAAGAAATTGCGCCGCAGGCGGAAACCGACATAAGAAATCCAACGTCGCAGGCGGCCATGGGGCTTGTCAGAAGGACCGCAACAACGGCGATTCCGAGATTTTCAATGGATTTTGAACCGGAAAATAAAAGCCGTGAAAAATAGCTTATGATAAGCATAAAAGCGGAACGGCGGACGGACATTCCGAAACCGCCGACAAACATATAAATAAAGATAAAAACTATCATTAAAACGGATTCCGTAACAAGATATTTTTTGCCGCGGAAAAAAGTTTTGAACAGGTTTCGGATAAGATCTGAAATTATCACCATGTGCATGCCGGAAATTGCAAGAATGTGGCTCATTCCGCTTCTGCGGAAAGCGGTTATAATTTCGTTTCCAAGTTCTCCCCGGGTTCCGATAAGAAGCTGTTCCAAAAAAGGAGCATGCCAATCGATAAAAAATCTGTATATTACGGAAGAGATTTTTTCACGGATAAGGTGAATGAAATATCCGAAGGAAGAATGTTCTTCCCCGATAACTTCAATGGGAGAATTTGTATAAGCATGAATGGAAATTTTTCCGGAACGGTTAGCAAGAACATTGCTTAAATTTTCGTTTTCATAAATTCTGAAAGTTACTTCGCAGGAAACTTTGTCATAAACTTCCGCAAAATTTTCGTCCCAGCCGGAAACAAGAACTTTAATTTTCTGCGGAGCGCCTTCAACATCCACAGAATCGGTTTTTATGGTGTAAACAGGGTTACCTCCGGCGGCGGAAACTTCGGTAACTGTTCCGGAAATTTCTGCGGAAATTCCGTCAAGTCCAAGCGAAGGATTGAACACAAAAAGAACATTGGCAAGAACAAGCGAAAAACCAACGGCGGCGGAAGCAAAAAAAGCCGCAGTCCGGAAATATTTTCTTCCGAAAACACAGAAACCAACGCAGCCCAAAACGGAACAGATTATCAGAATCAGCGAAATTTTAAGCGGAATGAAGGAAGCGAAAAAAGCGGAACAAAGCATTATTATCGCAAAAACCGTGAAAAAATATGGCATTTGTTTTTCGCCTCCTTTTTCTTATAATTATGCCAAAAAAAGCGGCTTTTTTCAATAGTGAAACTGCGTCCGGTTTAAAAAAGCGGACGCAGTTTTTTATGAATTATATACTTAGGAAGCGGGGTGAACGGTGATATCGCGAATCCATTTTCCGCTCCGAAGCCGGAAGAAGCCGATTATATTTTTAAGAAGTTCATCGGAACGAAGCATAAGATAAACAAAAGGCGGAGCCCAGCCAAGAACAAGTCCGGTGAATGCGCCAAGAGGAATTGCAACGGTCCAGAGGAAAAAAACGTCAACAATTGCCGCGGTTTTGGTGTCGCCGCCTCCGCGGAAAATTCCAACAACATATTGCATGGACATTGCCTGAAGAACAATTACCAAAGCATAGGAAACAATAAGGTCATAAGCAAGGGCTTTTGTTGCGGCGGAAACTTCATAGAAATTGATAACCGGTCCGCGGATGATAAGAAGAATTCCCGCGGAAACAATTCCCATTGCGGCGGAAAGAAGAACAATGGTTTTTGCCTTGTTGAGAATAAGTTTTTTGTCTTCGCCTCTGCCAACGGCATTTCCGATAACAACGGAAGTTGCGTTGCCCATTCCGGAAATAACTACCCAGACGCATTGCCAGATTATGTTGGCGATGCTGTTTGCGGAAACAAATTCGGTGCTGATATGTCCGATTATCATGGAAAGGACGGAAGTTCCTATGCTCCAGATTGCTTCATTCATAACAACGGGAGCGCCGGTTTTGAGGAATGCCTCAAGATAATCCTTGACGGGAACAAAAAGGTCTTTAAAAGTGTAGTGGATTTTTTTCTCGAAGAAGGAAAGATAGATTATAAGTATGATAAATTCAACAACGCGGGCAACGGAAGTTGCGATTGCGGCACCGCGAACACCAAGTTCCGGTGCACCAAGGTTTCCGAAAATCAAAACCCAGTTGAGAGAAACGTTTACAATAAGAGAAGAAAGATAGATAAAAATTGAAATTTTAACGATATGGGCGGAACGCAGAACCGAAGCCATTGCGTTGGTTATTGAATAAAAAGGATATGCCCAACCGATTATTCTGAGGTAACTTGCGCCTGCTTCTATAACTTCCGGGTCATCGGAATACCAGCTCATAACCGTTTCCGGAATACAAATTGCAAGGGCGGAAGCGACAAGGCTTATTACCGCCGCAAGGCGGAGCATTATCGTGATTACCCTTTTCATGGAATAAACGTCATCTTTGCCCCAATATTGGGAAGCAAAGACCATTGCGGCGGAAGTTACGCCAAAGGTAACTATCATAAGAATAAAGAAAAGCTGGTTTGCAAGGTTTGCGCCGGAAAGGGCAACTTCGCCGACTTTTCCGAGCATAAGGGAGTCCGCAAGACTTACTGTAAAAGTTATGAAGTTTTGCGCCGCAATAGGAAGCGTTATTGAAAAAAGAACTTTATAAAAATTCCTGTCTTTTACTAAAAACGACATATTCCCTCCGAAAAACATAAAAAAACTAAATATATATTTTATACCTTTTGTTTTGTAATATCAATAAAAAATAAAAAAGGACGGAAAAAACCGTCCTTTTAAATTTTGGAAAAGCAAAATCAGCCTTCTTTTTTGATTGTTTCAAGAGAACCCTGGCTCGGTTCGCCGCGGTGATCAAAAAATCCTTCGCTGGCTTCGGACATCTCTTCTTCGGCAAGTTTGTCATCACAGAGGAATTCGGCAAAAACCTGATAATTGTTGCCGCTTTCATCATAAAAATAGGTGGAAATACGATAGGTTTTTCCGGATTCAAACTCATCGGTATAAAGGGATACATTATATCTGGAAGAAGTTTCGCTTTCGGGGTCAATTCCGTGGGAATAATTTGTGTTAAAATTTACTTCTTCGCCTTTAGAAACAAGGTACCATTCGCCGTCGGAACCAAGAACATGGAGTTCAAAAACATCGTGGAAAGAAAAAGATTCTTTACTGTTGTTTTTCCAATTGCAGCGAACGCTGATCTCATCGGTAAAACAATATTCATACTGGGTGCTGAAAACAACATCTTCTCTGGTTTCGGTATAATAAGGTTCAGCTTTCGGAAGATTTTCGCAACCGGAAAGAAGAACAACAAAACAAAGAATCAAAAGAATGATTTTTTTCAAAACAAATGCGTCCTTTCATAGGGTTATAAAAGTATCAACACACATTATACCACGGTTCGACACTAAAATAAAGAGTTTTTTTAAAATTAATATCCCAAATGTTCGCCTACAATAATAATCTTTATGCGATTCGGAATTCTCTGATAACCCAGAAGGGTATAACTGCAGCAGATTCTCGCAGGAGATTTGCAGTTCATACAGGTTCCGGTTTCAGCGCAGGGAGTTTTGCAGCCAAGGCGTTTTGCGTTTGCCGGTGCGGCAAGGTTGCGGAGTCTGTCTTCCGCCGCGGCAATGTCGGTAACAATTTTGTTTGTTCCCGCAACAAGAATTACGTTTTTCGGTCCGTAGATAATAGGCGCTACCCTTGTTCCGGCGCCGTCAACGTTATAAATTTCGCCGTCCTCGGTAATGGCGTTTGCGCTGGCAAGGAAAAAATCCGCGAAAAAAGCTTCTCTTCTTGCGGCTTCAACCTCTTCTTCCGGAACAACGTGGGAATCACGGTAATCATAATTTCCGTTTTCAAGAAGTTCAATTATTCCGGTTTCGTGGAGAGTTCTGGAACCGCCGACCCGGCAGACGGAACCTTCCGGAATAAGGCTTTTGACAAGTTCGGCGGCTTCTGCGGAAGTTTTTACAAAATAAGCTTCCATTCTGTTGGAACGCAAAGCTTCCATAACTCTTTCGGCTCTTTTTTCTTCGGTGAACATTACGTTTTTGTCCATTATTCTCCGTCCTTCCTCAAAACGATTTCAACAAGTTCAAGCGGGTTTTCAATAAGATAATCGGCACCGGCACCAGAAAGTTCTTCCCTTCCGCCGTAACCGTAAAGTGCTCCGACGGCATGAACGCCGTTTTCGTGAGCACCGATCATATCCATATCTCTGTCGCCGACCATATATACGTGCTCAAGTTCATCTTCAGAAACGCCGAGGCGTTTTAATGCAACCCCGATTATGGCCGGTTTTGTGTCGAGAGTTTTATCAAGAGTTGCTCCGCAGACCGTCTCAAAATATTTGAGCATGCCGGTTTCTTCAAGAATTATTTTGCAGGCACCTTCCGGCTTGCAGGAAGCAAGAGCGATTTTGCATCCGTGCTCAAAAAGAGTTTTGAGCATTTCGTGAATGCCTTCGTATGTAACGTTCTGATGAATTCCGGTGACAAGGAATTTTTCGCGGTATTTTGCAACAAGTTCCTCGCATTTTTCATCATCAAAACCATATTTTGCAAAAGTGTTGCGGAGAGGAGGTCCGATATAACTTTTAAGCTTCTGCGGGTCGTTTTCCTCAATTCCGACGGAAGAAAGCGCATATTTTATGCAGTTTGTAATGCCTTCATAAGGATCGTTGAGCGTTCCGTCAAGGTCAAAAAGAACATATTTTGTCATATTCGGTCTCCTTAAAGTTTTTCTGCGGCGGAAAGCGCAAGCAAAAGGGCTTTGTCTGCCGCCTGTTCACGAATTGAGCATCGGTCGCCTTTAAAATGATTTTCGAGCACCGCGGAATAATTATCGCTCGAAACGCCGATAAAAACAAGCCCGACGGGCTTGTTTTCAGCCGCTCCGGGTCCGGCATTTCCGGTTACGGAAATGCCGATATCGGCGTTCATAACTTTTCGTATCCCTTCGGACATTTCCTTTGCGGTTTCTGCGGAAATAGCGCCGTGCTCATCAAGGGTTTCGGTGCTCACTCCGAGCAAAACATGTTTTGCTTCATTGCAATAAGTTACCGCGCCGTATTTAAAAGCGCCAGAAGCGCCGGAAACGGAAGTGAGCCTTGCGGCAACCATTCCGCCGGTGCAGCTTTCCGCCGTTGCGACGGTGGCTTTTTTATCAAGAAGCATTTTTATAAGTTCAAATTCTGCCGTGTTTCCCATAGTACCTCCGAAAAAACATATCATAAAAGGCGTTTCGATAGCTGAAACGCCTTTTTCTTTATAATTATTCTTCGTTTTTTACGATGGTAATATGCAGTTCATCAAGGTTTTTCCGGTCAACCTCGGTGGGGCACTGGGTCATAAGTTCGCTTGCGGTCTGAACCTTCGGGAAAGCGATAACGTCGCGGATGGAAGGACGGTCAAGCATAAGCATGACCATTCTGTCAAGGCCGAAAGCCATTCCGCCGTGGGGCGGAACACCGTATTTTTCAGCGTCGAGAAGGAATCCGAAACGAGCCTGGGCAACTTCTTCGGAAAGACCGAGGGCCTGGAGCATTTTATCCTGAATTTCGGTGTCGCTGATACGGATAGAGCCGCCGCCGAGTTCGCAACCGTTGAGAACCATATCATAAGCTCTTGCGTAGCAATCGCCGGGATCGGACATAAGTTTATCTTCGTCGCCGGGTCTCGGGCAGGTGAAAGGATGATGTTTTGCCATCCAGCGGTTTTCCTCGTCGCTCCACTCGAAAAGCGGGAAATCGGTTACCCAAAGGAAGTTATAGGTACCTTTGGGAATAAGGTCAAGGCGTTTTCCAAGTTCAAGACGAAGTGCTCCGAGAGAATCGAAAACGATATCGTTTCTGCTGTCCGCAACGATGAAGAGAACGTCGCCGGTTTCTGCGCCGAGTCTTTCGCGGATAGCGAGTTTTTCTTCTTCGGTAAGGAATTTTTCATAGCTGGAGGTTTCGCCGTCCGGGTTAAGTCTGGTCCAGGCAAGACCTTTTGCTTTATAGAGTTTTACAACTTCGGTGAGCTTGTCGATTTCTTTTCTGGTGAAAACGGAAGCTGCGCCTTTTGCGTTGATTGCGCGTACGGAACCTTTTTCAAGTGCGCCTGCAAAAACTTTGAATTCGCAGTTTTTGAGAAGGTCGGAAAGGTCGCAAAGTTCAAGACCGAAGCGGGTATCCGGTTTGTCGGAACCGAAACGGGCCATTGCTTCGTTGAAGGTGAGTCTTTCAAAAGGAGTGGGAACGTCATAATCAAGAACGTCCTTGAAAACGCGTTTAACAAGACCTTCGTTGAGGGTCATAACGTCGTTTTCATCAACAAAGCTCATCTCCATATCAATCTGGGTGAATTCGGGCTGGCGGTCAGCGCGAAGGTCTTCGTCGCGGAAGCATCTTGCAACCTGCATATATCTGTCACAGCCGGACATCATAAGGAGCTGTTTATAAAGCTGGGGGCTCTGGGGAAGAGCATAGAAGCATCCGGGATGAACACGGGAAGGAACAAGATAGTCCCGTGCGCCTTCGGGGGTGGATTTGATGAGATTCGGAGTTTCAATTTCCATAAAGCCGTTTTCATCGTAATAATCGCGGGCGGATTTTACGATTTTGTGGCGCATCATAAGGATATTCTGCATTTCGCCGCGGCGAAGGTCAAGATAACGATATTTAAGGCGAAGGTCCTCTTTTGCGTTGCAGTTATCGCTGATTTCAAAAGGAGGGGTCTGGCTTTTTGCAAGGATGAAAAGTTCGGTAACAAAAAGCTCAACTGCGCCGGTGGGGATTTCGGTGTTGACGGATTCGCGTTTGCGGATAACGCCTTTTGCTTCAAGAACAAATTCTGCTCTTACGGAAGCTGCTTTTTCAAAAACTTCTTTGTCGGTGCCGTCGCCGAAAGCAAGCTGAAGAATGCCGCTTCTGTCGCGAAGGTCGATGAAAATGAGGTTGCCGAGGTCGCGGGTTTTCTGAGCCCAACCGAAAACGACAACTTCTTTGCCGATATGGCTTTCGTTGAATTCACCGCAATATGCGGTGCGGTTATAACCGTTTATCATTTATATTCCTCCGTTACGGATAATTTATCAGAAATTTATTTCAGGCGGGATGTTGAGAGGGGTGAGGTTGGAAACCTCGTTTTCAATAACGCTTTCGAGAGAACCGAAAACGTCGCCGAGTCTTGCCTCATAAACAAATTCAATGAGTTCGTCGAGCTCAACCTCTTCGGATTCGCCGTTTACCATGTTTTTAACTTTAACTTTTCCTTCCTCAAGCTCGGAATCGCCGATTATGCAGGAAAGTTTTGCGCCGATTTTATCGGCATATTTCATCTGAGCTTTAACGCTTCTTCCGCAAAGGTCGCATTCCGCTTTAAAACCTTCTGCGCGAAGGGAGTTAACAAGGTTTGCGGCTTCAATGCTTGCCTTTGTTCCCATGGAACCGATGTAAATATCGCAGGTGCTTTCTTCCGGGAAGGAAACACCGGTGTTTTCCATAAGGAGAAGAAGTCTTTCAAGACCCATTGCAAAACCGATGCTGGGGGTTTTCGGTCCGCCGAGAAGTTCGATAAGTCCGTCATATCTTCCGCCGCCGCAAACGGTTCCCTGGGAACCGATGTTGGTACTTACGAATTCAAAAACGGTTCTGGTGTAATAATCAAGTCCGCGGACAATGGTGGGGTTGACGGTATATTCAATGCCGATGGAATCGAGGCGCTCTTGGAGTTCATCAAAATGTGCCTGGCAGTCATCGCAGAGATAATCGAGAATTACCGGTGCGTCTTCGGCAATTTTATGGCAGATGGGGCTCTTGCAGTCGAGAATACGCATGGGGTTGCGTTCAAGTCTTTCACGGCAGGTTTCGCAAAGTTCCTCTTCGTGGCTGCGGAAATATTCCTTGAGCGCCTCGTTATATTTTGCTCTGCATTCCGGACAGCCGATGGAGTTGATTTCGAGTTCGATTCCTTCGATCTGGAGCTGGTCAAAAATCTGGCTGACCATTGCAATCATCTCTGCGTCCGCTGCGGGAGAAGCGGCACCGACCAGTTCCACACCGAACTGGTGGAACTCGCGGAGTCTTCCCGCCTGGGGTTTTTCATAACGGAAACAGCTGGTGAGATAGCTTGCTTTTACGGGAAGAGCGCCGTTGAGAAGTCCGTGTTCGATAAGGGTTCTCATGCAGCCGGCGGTTCCTTCCGGACGAAGGGTTATGGAGCGCTCGCCTTTATCAAGGAAAGTGTACATTTCTTTCTGAACAACGTCGGTGGAGTCGCCTACGCCTCTTGCAAAAAGTTCGGTGTGTTCAAAGGTAGGAAAACGAATTTCCTTAAAGCCGAAAGTTTCGGCAACCCTCATGGCAGTTTTTTCAACGTGCTGCCATTTTGCGCTCTGTTCGGGAAGAACGTCCTGGGTTCCCCTGGGCGCTTTTGTAAGAATAGCCATAAAATTACCTCTTATATAATTTTAATTATAATAATCGAAAATAGTCTAAATTTAAATTAAATTATCGAAAATGGCATAACAAAGCCGTTTTTTAGTGAACAAGTTCGCGCCAATCAAGGTCGCCGCGTTCAAGAGCGTGGATAAGAGCTTCTGCGGTGGCAATGTTTGTTGCAACGGGAATATTGTGAACGTCGCAAAGGCGAAGAAGGGTTGTGTAATCAACATCCGGGTTCTGGTTCATCGGATCGCGGAAGAAAAGGAGAAGATCGATTTCGTTGCAGGCAATTCTGGAAGCAATCTGTTCACAGCCGCCGTGGCTTCCGCTGAGAAAACGGGAAATTTTAAGACCGGTGGCATCCGCAACAAGTTTTCCGGTTCTGGAAGTGGAACAGAGTTTGTGCTTTCCGAGGATTCCGCAATAGGCGATGCAGAACTGGACCATAAGTTCTTTTTTGGTGTCCTGTGCAATAATTGCAATATTCATAAGCAAACCTCCTTTTTATTTAAAACCGAGGGGGATATTTTTACCGCGAATCCTTTCAGAGAGGTCGCGGAAAGTTTCAAAGTTAATTCCGGTGTCATCAAGGGGTTCTCCGGAATCCATGGCATCCCGGGTGGCGGGATCTTCCCAGATAACTCCGATAAGCTGAAGCTCGCTTCCGTCGATGATTTCATCAAGATTTTTGAGCGGAGAAAGTTTTTTGGCTTTTTGCGGGCAACGTTCAATAACAAGCCGGCGTTCTTTTACTCCGGAATTTTGAAGAAGAATTCCGGCGGCTCTTGCTCCGCGAATTGAAGAAGGATCGGGAGTTGCCACAACAAGACCGAGATCGGCGCATCTTGCGGCGTTTTCAAGTTCCGGACCAATTCCCGCAGGGCAATCGAGAATTATGAATTCATAATAATCTCCGAGTGTTTTTGCAATTTTTCGGATAACTTCATCGGTCACCATAACAGGTTTTGCCGCCGCCGCAATAAGCGAAAGATTGGGACAAAAGGGACAGTTTATAACCGCATCTTTGATTTCACAGGAACCGCGGATTACATCGCCCAAATCGAAAACAATGTTTTCGGAAACGCCGAGAGCAACGTCAAGGCTTCGCAGGCCCGAATCCAGTTCCACAAGAAGAACTGTGCTTTTTCTGAAAGCAAAAGCTTCGCCCAAAAGCGCGGAAACAGTTGATTTTCCTGCTCCGCCTTTTCCGGAAGCAACCAGAATTATTTTTGCCATTTCCGCACCTCTTTTCAACACTCATTCCATTTTATTTTACCATATAATTGATAAAGTTGCAATAAGACGAAAGCGGTTTTTATCCGTCGATTTGTGCAGTTTTTGCAGGATTTTGGGCAAAAAGCCTCCCCTATCAGGGGAGGTGGATTTTGCTGAAGGCAAAAGACGGAAGGGTGGAATAAATAATCAGCAGTATCCCGGGTGCATTATTTGCGATTCGCAATTTTTCGGAAATATTTTACAAAATGTATTAAAGTTTTATAAATAATAAAAGCGCACCCGAAGGTGCGCTGAAAAATCATTTGTTATTCATTGCGGAAACAACTTCCAGAACAGCGGATTTTTGTTTTGATGTAAGGCTGACCCAGCCTTCAAAAAGGTCTTTCAGTTCCGGAGAAAGTTCAACCGTTTCGCTTTCGCAGAAAAATTGGGAAAGGGTTATTCCAAAAGATTGGCAAATCGTTTCAAGGGTGCTTATGGAAGGCATTGTTCCGCGCTTGAAGATATTTGCAAGGGTGGATTCGGAAAGTCCGCATTCTTTTGAAAGCCTGTATTCAGACCAGCCGCGGTCTTTCATAAGTTGTTTTAATTTTGCATGAACGTCCATAAAGCACCTCCTCTTTTGTATTTATTTTACCTTTATGTTGAATTGTTTTATACTGAATACTTGTAATATTTTTACTGTTATGTTAAACTGTAAATAACATTCAACATGGTAACAAGGAGGAATGTGTGTGCCGAATGATATGGGAACAAAAGAAGCGGCGGAAAAATGGGGATATTCCCAAAATACTATTTCGGATTGGTGTCGCAAAGGTCTTATAAAAGCGGAGCAGGACGCGCCGGGAAGTCCGTGGAGAATTCCGAAAGATACGGAATGTCCGAAAAAAATTAAAATTAAGAAATGAGGAATTAAATAATGAACGAGAATAATAAGATGTTTTGGCAGGCAATGTTTACTGTATTAATATTAGCAGCTTTTGGTGTGGTATGTTTTATTGCAGGTTCAGAAACAGATAGTGCGATTTTTGTTATTATTGGAATTGTTCTTATTGGTTTTGCGATTTGGTGTTTTGTGAATTTGATTAATGAACAGCAACAGAAAAGAGCAAAAAGCGATGATGATGAAAGTACAAGTATAGGATGCTCTACGTTTATGTGGGTAATAATAATCGCAATTATTATTGTATTTTTCACTATGTGTTCCGGTGGTGAAGTTGACAACAGCATAGCATATGATTCTGATGGTTTCCTCGGTTACAGCGATTCTTTCTGGGAATGGTGGGGTGACCAATAATTAAAAACGGGCGGAAAAACGGGAGGATAATATCCGCACCTACATTAAAAAACCGCACTTGCTTGCAAGTGCGGTTTTTGTTTAATTAATTATCAGCCCGGAGGCCAGCCGAGGTTTCTTCCGGCAAGAACGTGGAAATGAAGGTGGGGAACGGTCTGTCCCGCTTCTTCGCCGTAGTTGGTAACAACACGGTAGCTTTCAATTCCCTTTTCCTTTGCGATTTTTGCGATGATTTCGAAGATATAAGCGACGATGCCGCTGTTTTCTTCGTTAATTTCGCCTGCGCCGGTGATGTGTTCCTTCGGAATCACAAGAAAATGGGTGGGAGCCTGGGGGTCAATGTCGTTGAAGGCGAGAACTTTTTCGTCTTCATAAACTTTGCTGCTGGGAATTATCCCTGCGGCAATTTTACAGAAAAGGCAGTTTTCCATAAAGATTATGCTCCTTTCGTGAATTGCCTCCCTTGTCAAAGGGAGGGGAACCGTTGCGGTACGCACGGTGGAGGGGTTCCTTTAAATGAATCTCCCAGTCTTTCGCCTTCGGCGAAATCCAGCCTCCTTTAGGCAAGGTGACCTTATAAAGAATTATTTATTGATGAGAAGGGTCTCAACGATTTCCGCCGCGGAAGCAAGAGCTTCGTCAATCATTTCGGGGTTTGCGCCGCCCATTGCGCTGTCGGGTCTGCCGCCGCCGGAACCGCCAGCCATTGCGGCAATCTCTTTGACGATCTTACCTGCGTGTGCGCCTTCTTTAAGAGCGTTGATTCCGCAGACAACAAGGACGGAAACTTTGTCTTCGTTAACGGAAGCAAGAAGTGCGATTGCGTCCTGTGCGGTGAATTTGATGTGGTCGCCCATGATTCTGAGGCTTGCGGGAGAAATTCCTTCGAGCTTGGTGCAGATGAATTTGAGTCCGCAGATCTCTTTTGCGGAAGAGATAAGGCTTTCAACTCTCATCTGAGCAAGTTTGTTGTTGAGTTCTTCGATTTCTTTGTCTTTTGCTTTGAGTTCAGCCATAACAGCTGCGGATTTCTGAGCAACTTCGCCGACGCCGTTAACTTTAAGGTTTGCGGCGGTTTCGCCGAGGGTTCCGTTCATCTGTTCAATGTAATCAAGAACGCCGGTGCCGGTTACTGCTTCAATACGTCTTACGCCTGCCGCAACGGAAGATTCGCTGATGATTTTGAAAAGACCGATTTTGCTGGTGTTGGTAACGTGGGTACCGCCGCAGAATTCGATGGAACGGCCGGAAACGTTAACAACGCGGACGGTGTCGCCGTATTTTTCACCGAAGAGAGCCATTGCGCCCATCTGTTTTGCTTCTGCGATAGGCATTTCATTGATGTCAACATCGAGGGAAGCAAGAACCATTTCGTTAACAACTTTTTCGGTTTCTGCAATTTCCTCTGCGGTCATTGCGGAGAAATGGCTGAAGTCAAAACGGCAGCGGTTTTCGTCAACATAGGAACCTGCCTGGTGAACGTGATCGCCGAGAACTTCGCGGAGAGCTTTCTGGAGAAGGTGGCAGGCGGTGTGGTTGCGCTGGGTTGCGTTTCTGATGGATTCGGTAAGTCTTGCGCGGACGTTGTCGCCGGTGTGGATATGGCCGGAGCCCATAACGCCGATGTGCATATACTGACCGGTGGGAGATTTTTTGCAGTCGGTTACGTTGAAGATGGAAGGACCGGAAGTGATGGTGCCTCTGTCGCCGACCTGACCGCCCATTTCTGCATAGAAAGGAGTGGAATCGAGGATGATGACCGCTTCGTCGCCTTCTTCAAGTTCGGAAACAAGCTCGCCGTCCTTGAGGATTGCAAGAACTTCGGAAGCGGAATCCATTCTGTTATAGCCGACAAATTTGGTTTTAACGTCGCCGAGGGAAGCAAGGCTGTCTTCAACCCAGGAAACGCCGTTTGCGGAAGCTCTTGCGTCGCGTGCGCGTTTTTTCTGGTCGTTCATAAGAACGGTGAAGCCTTCAACGTCAACGGTGATGTTTTTGTCTTCAAGAATATCCTGAGTAAGGTCAAGCGGGAATCCGTAGGTATCGTAAAGTTTGAATGCTACGTCGCCGGGAAGAACGGTTTCGCCTGCTTCTTCAAGTTTTTCAACGTAATCGTTAAGAAGTTCGAAGCCCTGGTCAATGGTGCGGCAGAATCTTTCTTCTTCGGAAAGGATAACTTTTTTGATATAGTCAGCGTGCTCGGCAAGTTCCGGATAAGCAACGCGGTTTTCTTCGATAACGGTGTCAACTACTTTGTAGATGAAGGGTTCGTTGATTCCCAGGAGTCTGCCGTGACGTGCGGCTCTTCTGAGAAGGCGTTTGAGAACGTATCCGCGTCCTTCGTTTGCGGGCATAACGCCGTCGCTGATGATGAAGGTGGTGGAACGGACGTGGTCGGTGATAACGCGGAGAGAAACGTCTTTAACCGGGTCATCGTGATATTTGATGCCTGCGATTTCACCGATTTTTTTCATAATGTTCTGAACGGTGTCAACCTCAAAAAGGTTGTCAACGCCCTGCATTACGCATGCAAGTCTTTCAAGACCCATACCGGTATCGATGTTCGGGTGTTCCATTCTTTCATAGTTGCCTTCGCCGTCGGAATCGAACTGGGAGAAAACAAGGTTCCAAACTTCGATGAAACGGTCGCATTCGCAGCCAACGGTGCAGTCGGGGCTTCCGCAGCCATGTTCAACGCCGCGGTCAAAATAAATTTCGGAGCAGGGACCGCAGGGGCCGGAACCGATTTCCCAGAAGTTATCCTCTTTTCCAAAACGGAAAATGCGGTCTTCGGAAAGTCCGATTACGTTGTGCCAGATGTCATAAGCTTCGTCGTCATCCTGATAAACGGTGACGTAAAGTTTTTCTTTCGGAAGTTTGATGACTTCGGTAAAATATTCCCATGCCCACGGAATAACTTCTTTTTTGAAGTAGTTTCCGAAGGAAAAGTTGCCGAGCATCTCGAAATAAGTTCCGTGACGGTCGTCCTTACCGACGTTGTCGATATCGGGGGTACGGATACATTTCTGGCAGGTGGTTACTCTGTGGCAAGGGGGTTCTTCCTGGCCAAGGAACCATTTTTTCATCGGTGCCATACCGGAGTTGATGAGAAGAAGGCTCTTATCATCTTTGGGGAGAAGGGGAAAGCTGGGAAGTCTTTTGTGACCTTTGCTTTCAAAAAAGCTGAGAAAGCTTTCGCGTATGTCGTTTACGCCCATCCATTCCATGTTTATATCATTCCTTTCAATTAAATAACGCTTTTGTGCCTCTCTTGCCTAAAGGGAGGGGGACCGTTGCCGTATGGCACGGTGGAGGGATTCTTTTATGAATCCTTTGATTTGCGGTAAGGGGTCTTGCTTTCGCTGAACATAGGAAATTCAGGAAAATAAAAAAGCCTCCATCCCTGCCATAAAAATGACAAAAGGGACGAAGACATCTCCGTGGTACCACCCAAATTGCCGCGAAAACGCGGCCGCTTTTAAAAAACCTTTGTAACGCAAGGCAAACGCCGGAATTTCTTCCGGAAGCTCCGGGGCGGCTTTCAAAAACCGTTTGCAAACCTTTTTTTCAGCGGACAAAAGGCTCTCTGTCTTGCGCGTTTTTCTGATTATTCCCATCAAAGCTCATAATTATAATATTAAATTACAACAGACTAATTATAACGGCAACAAAAGCCTTTGTCAAGCGGATTATTTTAAAGATATACGAAAAAAAGCACCGCAAAAGGGTGCTTTTGGTTCGTTATTTAAGTCCGCTGACGATAACAAGAACAAGAATTGCAAGACCGATTGCAACAAGAGCGGGAATACCTTTTTTGTTGGGTTTTGCAAGTTTGAATTTAATAATAAAAGCCGCCGCAACAACATAGAGAATTATCTGATAGATAATGGGCATTGCTGTTCCAAGAAGGGATTTTAAACCGAAAATAAGCGGAAAGATAATTGCAGCGGAAGTTACCGGAAGGCCATAATAAATTTTTCTTCTTCCGGTTTCGGTTTTCTGGCGCTGCGCTTCTTCAACGTTAAAATAGGCAAGCCGGATTATTGCGCAAAGAAGATAGGCAACGGCGGAAGCATAGAAAAATCCGCCGGAAAGTCCGATTCCGTAACCTATTGCAAGAGGAAGTACGCCGAAGCTTATGAGATCGCAAAGGGAATCTATCTGGATTCCGAAAGCTTTTTCGGAATCGGTACGCTTCATTGTTGAAGCAATTTTTCCGTCGAACATATCGGTAAGCCCGGCGAAAAGAAGACAGATAACTCCCCAGAAAGGATAGCCGGAAGCGGAAAAGAAAATTCCGCAAACTGCGGCGGCCGCGCCCATATATGTAAGTATCACGGTATAATTATAAAAACCGATCAAATTCATAAAAAAGCTCCTTACAAAATGTAGATTTATTCAAAAAATTGTTATATACTTATAAAAAAGTATTTTTCTATAAAAGGTATTATAGAAAAAATATCAAAAAAAAGCAAGGTTATATTCATAATATTATAAATTAATTATTTTGGGAGTGATTTTTTGTCCGGTTTTGTAAGTTTAAAAAATGTTTGCAAAAGATATAGAATGGGCGAAGTTACCATAACAGCTTCCGATAACGTAAGTTTTGATATTGAAAAAGGAGAATTTGTTGTAATAGTGGGTCCTTCCGGTGCAGGAAAAACAACGATTCTCAATATCCTCGGCGGAATGGATACCTGTGACGAAGGCGATATAATCGTTGACGGAAAGAACATTGCGAAATATAACAACCGTGAACTTATCACATATCGCCGCCATGATATTGGCTTTGTCTTCCAGTTTTATAACCTTATCCAGAACCTTACCGCAAAAGAAAACGTTGAGCTTGCTTCCCAGATTTGCAAGGATCCGCTCAATCCGGAAGCGGTTTTGAACGAAGTGGGTCTTTTCGAAAGAATGAATAACTTTCCTGCCCAGCTTTCCGGCGGTGAACAGCAGCGTGTTGCCATCGCAAGAGCACTTGCCAAAAATCCGAAGCTTCTTCTTTGCGATGAACCTACCGGTGCGCTGGATTATGTAACGGGAAAACAGATTCTTCAGCTTCTCCAGGATTGCTGCCGAATTGACGGAATGACCGTTATTGTAATAACCCATAACCTTGCCCTTACCCCAATGGCGGATAAAGTTATCCACATAAACAGCAGCAAAGTTACCGGAATAGAAATAAATGAAAACCCGGTTCCGATAGAAAAAATCGAATGGTAAGAATTTGTTGATGAAAGGAGGGCGGTTCTCATAAAATTGGCATTTTTAAAAGATATTTTTCGTGAAATAGGAAAAACAAAAAGCAGGTTTTTTTCAATTTTTGCAATAATCGCCCTTGGCGCAGGCTTTTTTGCAGGGCTTAAAGCAACCTGCCCGGATATGCTCATAACCCAGGAGCGTTATTTTGAAGAACAGAATCTTATGGATATCCGCCTTGTTTCAACTCTTGGTTTTAATGAGGATGATATTGAGATTATAAAGGAAAACGGCGACGTACTTGAAATTTATCCTTCATATTCAAAAGATGTTTTCGTTGAAAACGAACAAGGCTCAAGCGTTATTGCAAAACTTATGGCTTTTCCGGATTCCGGAATGAACGGAACGGTTCTTTTGGAAGGGCGTTTTCCGGAAAACCCCGGCGAATGTGTTGTGGAAAAACATTCCCAGCTTTCCGTTGTTCATGAGATCGGAGATACCGTTTCTGTCTATACCACCGATCCGGACGACCCTTTGAACGACAGCCTTGAGCGAAGCAGCTGGGAAGTTGTGGGAATTGTTATGAGCCCTCAATATATAGCTTATGACCGCGGTACCGCAACCATAGGAAACGGCTCCGCCGATACCTATATTATGGTTCCGGAAGAAAACTTTGTTCTGGATGTTTTTACAGAAGTTTATCTTACTCTTAATTCCGCAAAAGGTCTTTCTGCCTTCAGCGATGAATATTCCGATGCGGTAGAATTAACTGCGGAGGATTTTGAAGCAATCGGCAAAAAAAGAGCACCGGAACGTCTTTCTGAAATAAAAGAAGAAGCCTACGCTGAAATCAATGACGCAAAAGCTGAAATTGCCGATGCTGAAAAGGAACTTGCTGATGCGGAGCAGGAACTTGCCGATGCTCTTGTTGAACTTGAGGACGGCGAAAAAGAACTTAAGGACGGCTGGAACGATTATTACAAGGGACTTAAGGAATATAAAGACGGCCTTAAAGAATTCGAAGAAGAAATTGCAAAAGCCGATGACGAAATTTATGGCGGAATAAGCGAACTTCGAAAAGGCAAAGCCCAATATGAGGAAGCCTATCAGGATTACCTTGAAGGAAGAGAGGAATTCGATTCTTCCCTTGAAGAACAGGGAATGACTGTTGATGGTCTTTATGAAAGCCGCGAACAACTTGAAGACGCAATCGATATGATCGGCGGAATGGGCGGCGACACTTCCGTTTATGAAGAGCAGCTTGGTTCCGTAAACGAAGCAATCGGCGCACATGAACAGCTTGAGGAAGCCAAAGCCCAGCTTGGCTCCGCAAAAGCGAAGCTTGATGAAGCGGGAGATGAACTTGAAAAAGGCAAGGAAGAATTTAAAAAGGCTCGGGCGGAAGGTTTGCAGGAACTTGCGGACGCAAAAAAGGAACTTGACGAAGGTTACGCAGAGCTTATAGACGCGGAAAAGGAGCTTGAGGAAGGCCGGGAAGAATATAACGACGGTCTTAAAGAGTTTGAAGAAGCAAAAGCCGAAGCGGAAGTTGAAATTGCCGACGCAAAGATTGAAATTGCCGATGCGGAAAAAGAACTTTCCGAACTCAATAATTCGGAATGGTATGTTTTCACAAGGGACGATAACCCCGGTTACAGCACTTATGAAAGCGACGTTTATATAATCGAAAGCGTCGGAAAAGTTTTCCCGGTTTTCTTCTTCCTTGTTGCAATGCTGGTTTGCCTCACCACCATGACAAGAATGGTTGAGGAACAGCGTACCCAGATCGGCACCATGAAGGCGCTTGGTTACGGAAAAGGCGCTATCCTCGCAAAATATATCGCCTATTCTTCATTTGCAAGCATAAGCGGAGCCGTTTTCGGAATAGGTCTTTGCGTAATCGTTTTCCCGATTATTATTTATGCCGCTTATGAAATGCGCTATATCGTTCCGGAACTTGAAATGGTCGCAATGCCGGGAACCTGGATTTTTGTAACAGCAATATGCATTATCTGCACAAGCCTTGCGGTTCTTATGGCGGGATATTCCGAACTCCGTGAAAACCCGGCGGAACTTATGCGTCCAAAGGCTCCGAAGGCAGGAAAACGCGTTCTTCTCGAAAGAATTCCGTTCATCTGGAAGCGCCTGAGTTTTACCAAAAAGGTCACAGTAAGAAACCTTTTCCGCTATAAAAAGAGAATTTTTATGACAATTCTCGGAATTGCGGGCTGTGCCGCCCTTACTTTAACGGGTTTCGGACTTTTTTCTTCAATTTCCGTAATCCTTGAAAAACAATACAGCGAACTTTTTAATTATGACCTCATTGTTTCTCTTGATACGGATTCCTCCGAAGAGGAAATCGGAAAGGTTTTTGAAGAACTTGATGAAAACGAAATTACCGTAAAGAATCTTCCGGCGCATATTATGTCCGCACAATATGAAGGTCTTTCAAACATCTCCCTTGTTGTTGCGGAAGATTCTTCCGCTCTTGAGGAAATGGTCCTTTTCCGGGATATGGATTCCGGTGAAATCTATCACCTTTCCGATGAGGGAGTTATTATAACCGAAAGATTTTCGGAAATTTTTGAACTTTCTCCCGGCGACGAAATAACTTTCTACAGTGAAGATACAGAGTTTACGGCAAAAATAACTGCCGTTGCGGAAAACTACGCCATGCATTTCATTTATATGACGGAAGAACTTTATACCGAACTTTGCGGCGAAATTCCGGAAACCAACTCCGTTTTCACAATTATGTCGGATACTTCCCATGAGGTTCAGGACAGGCTTGCCCACACACTTATGGAATATGAAAGCGTGCTTGCCCTTTCTTTTTCACAAACGGCTCTCGAAAATTTCAGCGATACGGTTGAAAACCTTAACTATGTTGTGGTTTTGATAATTGTATGCGCGGCGGCTTTGGCTTTGTTGTTCTTTATAACCTCACCAACATAAATATTACCGAGCGCATCCGTGAAATTGCCACAATAAAAGTCCTCGGTTTTTATGATGGGGAAGTTGCCGCATATGTTTTCAGAGAAAACATAATTCTTTCGATTCTCGGTTCCGGAGCGGGACTTGGTCTTGGGCTTTTGCTCCATTCCTTTGTTCTCGGGGTTATCCAGACCGATGAAATCATGTTCGGAAAAGGTCTTCCTTTCTGGACCTTTGCGGTTGCGTTTGTTATGACTGTTTTCTTCTCAATTCTTGTAAACGGAATTATGTATTTCCGCCTTAAAAAGGTAAGCATGGTCGAATCGCTCAAATCCATTGAATAAATCAAAAAAATATTTTTTAAAAAAGGCTTTTTTATCTTTCTTTTTTAAAAAAGCCGTGGTATAATATATTCATCTAATTATGTCTGGAGGATGCTACTATGCTCAGAATTGAAGATCAGATTGAAAACTCTACCGCTATGATCAAAACCGTTGATTATATCGAATCCCAGATTCGCAAAATCAACCCCGATGAAGGCACCGCCGATGCATTTGTTGTTGAAGCAAAAGCCGCAATCGAAAAACTCCGCGCAATCCTCAAAGAGGGCGGAATCATCAGATAAGATCATTCAGCTGAAGATAAAAAATGCCGGCGTTTCGCCGGCATTTTTTGTTTGTGAATATGAAAAAACCGTACGGAAAAATTTTTTCGTACGGTTTTTTCGGTTTGGTTTATGAGGAAATTTTGGGGATAGCAAAAAATTCTTATGCCGCTTTTGCGGTATAGATTGCGGCAACGCGCTGCGCTCTTTCGCGTCTTGCGCGGCGTTTCATTGCTTCAATGGCTCTGGTGCAGTTGATTGCGCCCCAGATTCCGAAGGAGGCAAAAGCAAAGGAAATTCCGCCGTAAACGAAAATTTCCGCATTGGTGAGATTACCGAAATCGCTTGCGCCTGCAATTCCGAAAAGGGAGATGATTCCCGCGGCCGTCATAACTTTAAAGATGAAGTTCAAAACATATGTTCTTTCCATTTTACTACGTCCTTTCCAAGTTTTTATATGGGGTATGTTCGAAAAATCGAACATCTGTTCTTGTTTTGTGACTTTATTATATCACCCAAATTTAAAAAATCAATAGGTTTTTCGAAAAAAATCGAACAATCGTTCTTGTTGGTGCAAATTTGTCACATATCAAAAAACACAAGCGTTAAAATTTTATGCAAATTTTAAAACAATTTGTATAATAAAGGCGAATTATTACAAATTTACGGCAAAATAACAATATCAGACAAAAAATATTTGACAAAAATTTAACGGAATGGTATAACTATAACGAACACAATTTAAGTTAAAAGGAGATTGTTTTATGGCAAAAATTATCGGAAGCCCCACCAGATATATTCAGGGAAGGGGCGAACTTGCAAATCTTGCAAAACATGCCGGTGCAATCGGCGATTCCATGTTCATCCTTGTTGACAAATTCGTTAAACCTCTCGTAATGCCTTCCATCGAAGCAGGCATGGGCGACAGAAAATTCGAAGTTGTCGAATTCGGCGGAGAATGCTCCATGACCGAAATCAACCGCGTAATCGAAGAACTCAAAGCAAAAGGCGGCGACGTTGTTGTCGGCATCGGCGGCGGAAAAACCCACGACACCGCAAAGGCGGTAGGTTACTATACCGGACATCCCGTAGTGATCGTTCCTACCATCGCTTCCACCGATGCTCCCTGTTCCGCTCTTTCCGTAATCTATACCGATGAAGGCGTTTTTGAAAAATATCTCTTCCTCCCGAGCAACCCCAACATCGTTCTTGTTGATACCGATATCGTTTCAAAAGCTCCCGCAAGACTTCTTGCGGCAGGAATCGGTGACGCTCTTGCAACCTATTTTGAAGCAAGAGCCTGCGCACAGAGCCAGGCAGGCAACTGCGTTGGCGGAAAACCCACCAAAACCGCTCTTGCTCTTGCAAAACTTTGCTATGAAACCCTTCTCGAAGACGGCGTAGCTGCATATCTCGCAGTTCAGAACAAAGTCTGCACCAAAGCCGTTGAAAACATCATCGAAGCAAACACCTATCTTTCCGGAATCGGTTTTGAATCCGGCGGCCTTGCAGCGGCACATGCAGTTCACAATGGTCTTACCGCAATTGAAGCAACCCACAAATTCTATCACGGCGAAAAAGTTGCTTTCGGCGTTCTTGTTCAGCTCGTTCTCGAAAATGCTCCCAAGGAAGAAATTGAGGAAGTCGTTACCCTTTGCCAGGAAGTCGGTCTTCCCACAACTCTTGCCGACCTTGACGTAACCGAAATCAAACCCGAAGAGATCATGGCTGTTGCAGAAACCGTTTGCGCACCCGGCGATACCGTCGGCAATATGCCTTTCGAAGTAACTCCCGAAGATGTTTACGCGGCAATTCTTGCAGCAAACGAAATCGGCGAATATCTCAAATAAGAAATATAAAAAAACAAAAAGACCTTCCGCTCCGGAAGGTCTTTTTTTCTTTTCCGCCGAATATAAATTCCGAAAGGGAGGTGGCGGTTTTGTCAAAACTTCGGAATTTTGCGGTGAACGCGGGAATTTTGACCGCAACGTCACTTTCTTTGGGAATGGTCGGGGTGGCATATAACGCCTGGCTTACCCGCAACCTCGGAAGCACCGGAATGGGCCTTTTTTCGCTTATGATGGCGGTATATCGCTTTGCGGTGACTTTTGCCTGTTCCGGTTCCGGTCTTGCGGCAACAAGGCTTGTTGCGGAAGAAAACGCAAAGAAAAACGGCGCGGAAGCTTCTTCCGCCATGAACAAAACGCTGCTTTACAGCCTCTTTTTCGGTGTTTCCGGAGGAATTTTGCTTTGGATTTTAAGCGATTTTGCCGCTCTTTCCATGGTAGGGGATATCCGGGCGGCAAAACCTTTCAGAATTCTTGCGCTTTCGCTTCCGTTTGTCGGAGTTTCCGCGGCTTTCGGCGGATATTTCACCGCCGTGACGAGGGTTTTTTCATCTTCCGCGGCCCAGATTTTTGAACAGCTTTCCCAAATGGCGTTCACCGTTTTGGTTTTTGCAATAATGAAACCCGATGATCTCGGCGAAGCCTGCGTTCTTGTTGCCGCGGGAAGCACCGTTTCGGAAGCGCTGGCCTTTCTTTTGCATTATCTTCTCTATAAAATTGACCGCAAACGCCACCCTTTTTCCGGAGGAAAAAAATCCGAAGCGCTTTCGGTCTGGAAAAGAATTGCGGAAATTGCTCTTCCGGTGGGAGCTTCGGCGGTTTTGCGTTCCGCTTTGAGCACCGTTAAGCATCTTCTTGTTCCGGTTTCGCTTATGAAAAGCGGAATGACGAACGAAAAAGCTCTTTCGGAATATGGAATAGTAGGCGGAATGGTGCTTCCGGTGCTCACATTCCCTTGCGCTTTTCTGCTTGGGTTTTCGAACCTTCTTGTTCCGGAGATTACGGAATATAAAACCCTTGGAAAAACCGAAAAAATCGAAAAGGTGATGCTCTTCGTTTTCCGACTGACCCTTATGTTCGCAACGGGCGTTGCGGCGGCGCTTATCTGCTGGGCGGAAGATTTTGCGGTTTTGCTTTATAACGAACCCGCCGCCGGAAACGCGATAAAAGCCCTTGCGCCGATTGTAACGGTCATGTATCTGGATTCTGCCGTTGACGGAATTTTAAAAGGACTTGGGGAACAGGTTGCGGTGGTGCGCTATAACGTTTATGATACCGCAATGTGCGTAGGGCTTGTTTATGGTCTTGTTCCGCTTTTGGGAACGGCCGGATATCTTATAACGATCGTTATAAGCGAAGTTTTCAACATGGCGCTTTCGGCTTCGCGGCTTGTTTCCGTAACCGGTTTTAAGGTGGATATGGTCCGCTGGGCGGTTTTTCCGGCTGCTGCGGCAATTTTGAGCACAGCTTTTTCAAAAACCGTGCTCAAAATTTTCATAAGCACAAACGAAACACCGGGGCTTGTGCTCACGGTGCTCATAACGGCGGTTTTATATTATTTTATCCTTCGGATATTCCGCTGTATAACAAAAACCGATATTCTTTTGATAAAAAGAATTTTTCAAAAATAATTATGTAATGCCGCAAAAAGGCGGCAAAACTTATCCTCTGTATTTAAAGGATCTGCAGTCGGTGCATTCCGCTTTGGTGGGGTTTGTTTCGTGGCTTCCGACTTCAATATGGTCAAGGCTGCAGCAATTGCAGTCCTTGCAGTGATAAGCGCAGTTGTTGACGTTACAGCCGATGTGTCTGTTAGCTTCCATAGTTAAAAAACCTCCTTTTCGTTTTGATTTTATTTTTAGCAAAAGAAGCTGTTTTATTCAAAAAACGTTCTATTTTAAAAAATTTTTTCATAAAAATCTGATGACAATTAAAAATCAAAGAAAAGAGGAAGGGTAATTTTATGAAAGACAGCAGCGTTTACCGCGATATTGCCGCAAGAACAAACGGAGATATATACATTGGCGTAGTGGGTCCGGTAAGAACCGGAAAAAGCACTTTTATCAAAAAATTTATGGAAACTCTTGTTATTCCTAATATCGAAAACGATTATCGGCGGGAACGGGCAACGGATGAACTTCCCCAATCCGCCGCAGGAAAAACAATTATGACAACAGAACCTAAATTTGTTCCGGAAGAAGCAGTTGAAATGAACCTTGACGGAGAAACAAATCTCCGGGTGCGCCTTATCGACTGTGTAGGATATATTGTTCCGTCCGCCATCGGATATTTTGAAAACAACGCGCCGCGAATGGTACTTACTCCCTGGTTCGATGAGGAAATTCCGTTCAATATGGCGGCGGAAATCGGAACGGATAAGGTAATAACGGAACATTCCACCATCGGGCTTGTGGTAACTTCCGATGGCTCCATAAGCGATATTCCCCGGGAAGAATATCGTGACGCGGAACAAAGGGTGATTTCGGAACTTAAAGCAATTGATAAACCTTTTGCGGTAATTCTCAACTGTGCGGAGCCGGAATCCGCCTCCGCAAAAGAGATTGCCGCGGAAATGGAAGCGGAATACGGCGTTCCGGTAATTGCGCTGAACTGCCTTAAAATCGCTGAAAACGATATCAAAAAAATCCTTTCGGAAGTTCTCGGAACCTTCCCGATAAGGGAAATTGCCGTTGATATGCCGAAATGGCTTGTTTCTCTTGAAAAAGAACATTGGCTCAGAAAAGCGGTTGTTGAACCGGTTGTTTCCGCGGCAAAAAACATTGCAAAAATTTCCGAAGTAAGGAACATAGTTCCCGCCGTTTCGGGCTGTGAATACGTAAAGGAAGCGGCGGTTAAAAATATCGACCTCGGAACCGGAAAAGCCGATGTTACCGTTATTATCAATCCGGAACTATTTTATAAAATCCTCAGTGAGGAAACCGGTCTTGAAATAAACGGCGAAAGCGGACTTATGCCCTGTATGCGTGAGCTTGCGGAAATAAAACGAAAATATGACCGTATCCGCGGCGCCCTTGACCAGGTTGAAGCGGTGGGCTATGGAATCGTTATGCCGACAATTGATGAACTTACCCTTGAGGAACCGGAAATTGTCCGCCAGGGCGGAAAATATGGAGTAAAACTCCGTGCTTCCGCTCCTTCAATCCATCTTATGCGGGCAGATATCACAACCGAGGTTGCGCCGATAGTAGGAAGCGAAAAACAAAGCGAAGACCTTGTTCGCTATCTTCTTGATGAATTCGAAGGCGACCCGGCAAAAATCTGGGAATCCAACATCTTCGGAAAATCCCTCCATGAACTCGTTAACGAAGGCTTGCATACAAAGCTCAGCAGAATGCCCCAGGAAGCAAGACTTAAACTTCAGGAAACAATAAGCCGCATTATAAACGAAGGCTGCAGCGGGCTTATCTGCCTTATCCTTTAAAAAAAGCCGTTTTGTAACGGCTTTTGCCGAAAGTTTTACCAAACTGGTTTTGGATTGTAACCAAACTGGAAAAACTTCATCACAAACTCATCACAAAAGACAGGTATTATATAACCAGAGCAAAAAGAGCAAAGATGTTAGTTTCCGAGCAATTCTAACAGCTTGAAATCCGGTGGACCGAAAGGTTCACCGTTTTTTTCTGTAATTATAAAAAAACCGCTTTTCAAAGTGAAAAGCGGTTTTTGAATTTTTAACGTTTTATCAGAAACCAAGAAGTCCGGCGCCGATGATTCCTGCGGAATTTCCGAGAGTTGCTTTTACAACTTTCGGAGCGGTAATGGTGTCGCTTGCAACGCAAAGTTTTTCAACTTTTTCGTTGAGAGGATCAAGAAGGGAAGCACCCTGGTTGGAAACTCCGCCGCCGAGAACGATAACTTCCGGGCGGAACATGTTTATAATGCCGGAAATTCCGTCGGCAAGATAATCGATATACTGTTCAACAACGGCTTTGCCGGTTTCGTCGCCCTGATCTGCCGCATCAAAAGCGGTTCTTCCGCCAATGTTGTCAAGATCGCCTTCGCACATTTCCCAGATGAGGGATTCGGGATGCTGTTCTGCGGCCTCGCGGGTTTCGCGTTTAAGAGCGTTTGCGCTTCCGTAAACTTCAAAGCAGCCTTTTCTGCCGCAGGCGCACTGAACACCGTTATGAACAAGCGGAATATGACCATATTCTCCGCCGAAACCATTGAATCCGGGGAAGAGTTTTCCGTTTGCAACAGCTCCGCCGCCGATTCCGGTTCCGAGAGTTATCATAATAAGGCTTTTGAACTGTTTTCCGGAGCCGGAATGATATTCACCTATTGCGGCGCAGTCAGCGTCGTTTCCGAGATAAACCGGAAGACCGATTTTTTCTTCAAGGAAGGAAACAGCGTCAACATTGTGCCAATTGATGTTTGCGGCAAGGATAACCGGTCCTTTAGGGCCTTCGATAAGTCCCGGAACGCCGACACCGACGAAAACTATGTTTTCTTTTTCAATTCCGCAATCTTCAATACATTTTTTTGTGCCTTCCGCCATCTGGGTAAGAAGCGCTTCGGGGTTTTTGTTGTCCTCAACGGGAACACTTGTTTTAAAAACAAGTTCGCCCTCTTCGCTTACTATTCCGATTCCGATGTTCGTTCCGCCAAGGTCAATTGCTGCTGAATATTTCATATTGCACACTCCTAAAAGATTATTCATAGAAAAGATTGCGGCGACGATGAACGTGCACGCTTAAAAGAAGACCGATTCCGAGATATGTAATCGCAATGGAAGTTCCGCCGGCGGAAAGAAGAGGAAGGGTTATTCCGATAACCGGAAGAACGCTTATGCACATTCCGATGTTGATGATGCACTGGAAAAAGAACATTGCGAAAACGCCGTAACAGATATATGCTCCCAAAGGATCAAGAGCGATTTTTGCGTCATAAATCGCCCTGAAGCAAATTCCGAAAAGAAGCGAAAGAACAACAAGTGCGCCGACGAACCCGAGCGCCTGGCAAATGAACGAAAAAACGAAGTCGTTGTGCATTTTCGGAACATACCAGTAATCTTCCTGAAAAAGTCCTTCGCCCTGAAGCTGACCGAGACCAATGGAAATTCGGCTCAGCCTTTGCTGATAGTCCGCGCCGAGAGGATCCGCATATTCGGTAAAATAAACCGCAAGAAAACGGGTCCGCTGGTCGTCGGTAAGAAAATATTGCCATACAACCGGAACTGCCGCCGCAACCACGGGAATTGCCGCAACTATATATTTCCAGCTTAATCCAGCGGCAAAAAGCATGGTCAGGAAAATAAAGCCAAAGATGAGAGCAGTTCCGTCGTCACCCTGAAAATGTATGAGAATAACCGGAAAAGCGCCATGTATGCAAAGCAAAACAAGGTTTAAAGGTTTGTTGATTTCTTCCCTAACTCTCGAAAGGTGATATGCAAAACTGAGGATAAAACAAATTTTCAGAAGTTCCGAAGGCTGGAAGGTAAGACCGAAGGGAAGACGGAGCCAGGCTTTGTCGTCAATGCTTTCGTCAACCTGCATTCCTATGAAAAACGTAAGAATTACCAGAAAAACCGAAACCGGCATATAAAGTTTCCAGAGTTTCGCCATAAAATGATAATCGAAGTTTGAAAGAATAATTGCCGCGGAAATTCCCATGACGGAAGCAAGAACCTGAACAAGCGCAACTCGGTTTCCGATATCGAGAATTGCGGCCTGTTTTGAATTAACAAGGGAATATTGGCATAGGATTCCTATTGTGGAAATCGAAATGCAGAAGAAAAGAAGCCATTTGTCCACTGCGGCAAAATATTTTTTTATCATTTCCCGAAGTTTTTTCACAAAAGCCCCCCCTTCCGAAAAAATTTATTTATTATATTATAATATCATTTTAATTATGTTTTGTAAACGGCAGGTGAACTTTTTGTTGGGCTAAAAAAATTTGAAATTTTTGCCGAAGAAACTTGCAATTTAAAGCATTAAAGCATATAATGGAATATATTCTAATTTTATGGGAGGGAAACCCAAAATGGCATTTAAAAGCGAATACCTTGCAAAGGTTTATGAAGAAGTTGAAAAAAGAAACCCCGGCGAAAAAGAATTTCTCCAGGCGGTAAAGGAAGTTTTTGTTTCTCTCGAACCGGTTGTTGAACAAAACCCTAACATTGAAAAATGGGGCATTATGGAGCGCATTGTTGAACCGGAACGTTTTATCCAGTTCCGTGTTGCATGGGTAGATGATTCCGGAAAAGTCCAGGTAAACCGCGGCTACCGCGTTCAGTTCAACTCCGCAATCGGCCCTTATAAGGGCGGAATCCGCCTCCATCCTTCCGTAAACGCTTCCATCATAAAATTCCTCGGCTTTGAACAGGTCTTTAAAAACAGCCTCACAAGCCTTCCCAAGGGCGGCGGAAAAGGCGGCTGCGATTTTGATCCGAGAGGAAAATCCGACCTTGAGATCATGCGCTTCTGCCAGAGCTTTATGACAGAACTCTATCGCCACATCGGTCCGGATACGGACGTTCCTGCGGGCGATATCGGAACCGGCGCAAGAGAAATCGGCTATATGTTCGGACAGTATAAACGCATCCGCAACGAATGGACCGGAACTCTTACCGGAAAAGGTCTTACCTATGGCGGTTCCCTCGCAAGAACCGAAGCTACCGGTTTCGGACTTTGCTATTTCACCAAGGAAATGCTTGCTTCGAAGGGCGAAAGCTTTGAAGGAAAACGCGTTATAATTTCCGGTTCCGGAAACGTTGGTACATACGCGAACAAAAAGACAACCCAGCTCGGCGGAAAAGTTGTCGCACAAAGCGACGTTTCCGGCTATGTTTATGACGAAAACGGAATCGATTATAAAATCGTTGAAAAAATTTATCAGCACCGCGGTCTCATCTCCGAATATCTCGATTACGTTCCCACCGCAAAATTTGTCGAAGGCCCGAGAAATATGTGGCTTGACGTAAAAGCAGACGTTGTGCTTCCCTGCGCGACCCAGAACGAAATTGACGAGGAAGCCGCAAAAGCAATTGTCGCCAACGGCGCAATGGCAATGGCGGAAGGCGCAAATATGCCCAACACCCCCGAAGCAATCAAAGTTTATAAGGAAGCCGGAATCCTCTATGCTCCCGGAAAAGCTTCCAACGCCGGCGGCGTAGCAACTTCCGGTCTTGAAATGACTCAGAACAGCGAACGCCTCAGCTGGACTTTTGAGGAAGTTGACGCAAAACTCGAAAGTATTATGAAAAATATCTATAAGAGCTGTGTAGATGCCGCCGCGGAATACGGATTCGGCTATGACCTTGAAGCAGGCGCAAACATCGCCGGTTTCAAAAAAGTTGCGGAAGCAATGATTGCCCAGGGCGTTGCATATTAATAAATGTATATAGTTTAAAGAAAAAATCCGTGCCGGAAGGCACGGATTTTTTTGTTTGTTGAAAAATTAATTTTCTTAAACGTCAAAAAAAGCCCCGAAAATCGCGAAAATGTTGATATTATACAAACAAAGTCAAAAAAGGTTGTTGATTTTAACAACGGCTGAAATTTGAAAAATACAACCAAAAATTGTAAAATAATGGATATTGGTTTGGCTTTATAATATATTATTACATTAAATATTTTGAGGAGGATATTTTAATGGAACAAGGGGAAATAAATCCAACATATCAAGTAATTGGGGAAGAAGAAATGTTCGGAATTTTCGGTGAAGAAAAATCAACGGGTGAAAAGGTTTTTATAAAACAGATTTCTCCCGAGCCGGAAACTGTTTTCCGCCTTGCGGAAATTCTCAGCAAAAACAAGGTTTCGGTCCACCATGCAAAAGATGTTATAAAAGACTGTCTTTTAAATCCGTTATATAAATAAAAAACAGGCACCCGTTTATTTCATAAGGAAGCAATCGTTCTTTTTTGGCGGCGGTAATATGGTTGAGCCAAAAAGATAAAATGAAAACCGTTGCCGACACCGAGCGGCAACGGTCGCGATTGGAAACCACAGTCCTGCCGGTGGTGCGTTTTAGTCCCCTTTTGAAAGGGGACAGCGTTTGCGGGAGCAAACAGCAGGGGATAGAAAACTTTTCTTTCAGGCCGAAGCCCCGTTTCTTTTGGTTTTCCAAAAGAAATGGGGTTGTATTCATATAAAAACGGGCGGATAATATCCGCCCCTGCATTTTTATTTGCAGCTTTTGGTGTAAAAATCGTATGTTTTAAAAAACTGCGGACAAAAAAACAGCAACACTTCCTTGCGAAATGCTGCTGTTCGGACGCCTGTTTTTTAAAAATCAAAGCCTTATGTTTTTAAATCTGTTTATAACAAGGCCGGAAACAATTCCGATAACAACGCCGGTTGCGGTACCGGTTATGATGAGCACCGGGAGATAGAGGGCAATCTGCTCTGTTCCGAGGAGAATTACCGCCATTATTATCTGTCCGACATTGTGCATAATTCCGCCGGCAATGGAAACGCCGATGACAGAAAACTTATCGGTCTTTTTAAGAAGCCACATTACGGAAAGGGAAAGCACCGCGCCGGCAATGCTGTAAGCCATTGCCATAACGTTGCTGAAAAGAAGCGAAACAAGAATAACTCTTATAAGAGAAACCAAAATCGCTTCCTTTGTACCGATTTTATAAAGCACAAAGATTATAACTATATTTGCAAGGCCCATTTTGATTCCCGGAACCGCAAAGGAAAGGGGAACCAAAGCCTCTATATACGACATTATCATAGCAAGGGCAATGGTAAGCCCAAGCATTGCAACTTTTTTTGTTTTCATAAATTCCTTTTAAGATACAAAGTCAATTTCGGCTTCTTCTTCGCCGTCAATGGTAATAACTGTTTTGTTCGGAAGGCAGGTTATCGCCTCGCCGGTTTTGCTGATTGCGCGCTGGTCAACGCAAACATGGTCCGGACAGGAAGCTTCAATAATATCAGCTTTGCCGTTTTTTATAACAAGAATATTGTATCCGCCGTTTTCGGATTCAAGGCGGATTTCGGCATCTTCGGAAAGGGAATATTTCGCGGTTTCGGTTCCGTTAACGGTAACAACAGCGAATTCTCCGTCCTTTTTTAAAAGTTCGGAAACAAGCCAGATTCCCGCGGCAAGAATTATTACCGCAATTCCGAGAATTATATCATTTCTGGTTTTCTTATCTTTAAACATATCCATAAGTTTTTTTAACGCTCCGCCGCTTATAAAAAGCGGCGGAGCGTTTTCCTTAAAAAGAGATTTGCAAATTATGCTTTGAGCATTTCAAGGCAGCCAACAGGGCAATCGGAAACGCATTTTCCGCAACCGACGCATTTTTCATAATCAACGGTTGCAAGGAAGTTTTCAACTTTGATTGCTTCTGCGGGGCAGTTTTTCTGGCATTTCATGCAGCCGATACATCCGTTCTGGCATTCTTTGCGAACAACTGCGCCTTTTTCGTGGTTGGAGCAGGTGATGACTGCTTTTTCTGCTTTGGGAACAAGGGAAATAAGGTGGTTGGGGCATTTTGCAGCGCAAAGTCCGCAGCCTTGACAAAGTTCGGGGTCAACTTTTGCAACGCCGTTCACAATGCTGATGGCATCGTGGGTACAAACGGTTGCGCAGTCGCCGCAGCCAAGGCAGCCATAAAGGCAGGAGCCTTTTCCGCCATAGAGCATTTTTGCGGCAGCGCAGGAGTTGAGTCCCTGATAAATTTCCTTATAAACCTGTTTGTTGCAGTCACCGCCGCAATGTACAAACGCAGTAATGGGCTCTGCGGCTTCGGCTTCAACGCCGAGGATTTCGCAAATTGCTTTGGTGGTTCCTTCGCCGCCGGGACGGCAAAGGTTTGCGGGAGTTTCGGGATTTTCGGCAAGTGCTTTTGCATAAGCATCACAGCCGGAAAATCCGCAGGCACCGCAGTTGGCTCCGGGAAGGCAATCACGAACTTCGCCTTCAACCGGGTTTGTTTTAACGCCCATAAAATGGGATGCAAGAACGAGAAGAAGGGAACATGCAAGGCCGAGACCTGCTACAACAAGTGCAGCGGTAAGAATTACATCAGTCATCTTTTATTATCTCCTTATGCGAAGAGTTTATCAATAATGCCGCCGAATCCCATGAATGCAACGGAAACAATGGATGCGGCAACAAGGGTGATAGGCATGCCTTTGAAGCATTCGGGAGCGTCGGATTCCTCAAGACGGTTTCTGATTCCGGCAAAGATCCACATTGCAAGAAGGAAACCAAGTCCGCAGCCAAGGGAGCTTACCATGGACTGGATGAAGTTATATTCATCGGTGATGTTGTTGATGGTAACGCCGAGAACTGCGCAGTTGGTGGTGATAAGAGGAAGATATACGCCAAGGGATTTGTGAAGTGCGGGAATGAACTTTTTGAGGAAGATTTCAACAAACTGAACAAGAGCCGCAATTACAAGAATGAAAACAATGGTCTGGAGATATCCGAGGCCGTTGGGATCGAGAAGGTAAGTCTGGATGGGCCAGGTTGCAGCGGTTGCAACAAGCATTACGAAGATAACGGAAACACCCATGCCGACAGCCTGGTCGGATTTTTTGGAAACGCCGAGGAAGGGGCAGATTCCGAGGAACTTGTTGAGAACATAGTTATCAACAAGAACAGCGCTCATGAGGATAATAATAAGTTCTTTCATTATTTAGTTTCCTCCTTTGCCTCAGTTTCGCAAGTTTCTTTGTTGCAGGCGGCAGCGTTGGGGCAGCCTTCGCAAGCAAATTCTTTCTTTGCTTTTTTGCCGGAGAAGAATTTGTTAACAAGAGCGATAAGGCAGCCGAAAACAAGGAAGCCGCCGGGAGCTGCGGTCATAATGGAAACTGCATAGGGTTTAAGAGCGGTGAGCTCAATTCCTGCCCAGGAACCGGCGCCGATGATTTCGCGGATGGAACCCATGAGAACAAGGGCAAGAGTGAAACCAAGACCCATTCCGATACCGTCGAGAGCGGAATCGATGATTCCGTTTTTGCGTGCAAACATTTCTGCACGGCCGAGGATGATGCAGTTAACAACGATAAGTGCAAGATAAACGCCGAGCATATCGTAAAGATCCGGGAAATATGCCTGCATAAGCATCTGAACAACGGAAACGAAACCAGCGATAACAACGATGTATGCGGGAATTCTTACTTTGTCCGGAATTGCTTTGCGAAGAGCGGAAATTACGATGTTGGAGCAGATAAGAACTGCAGTGGTTGCAACACCCATTGCAAGAGCGGAGATAACTCCGGTGGTGGTTGCAAGGGTGGGGCAGGTTCCGAGAAGAAGAACGAGAACGGGGTTCTCTTTAATAATACCTTTGAGAAGAATACCTAATTTTTTCATTATGCAACAACCTCCTTAATGAGATTGAAAGCTTCGAAAGCGCTGCGGAAGTTGCTTGCAACTGCGTTAGCGGTCATGGTTGCGCCGCCGACAAGAGTCATATCGTCGGAATAAGTTGCTTCGGTAAGACCGACAAACTGTGCTCTGTATGCGCTTTCGTCAGTAAGCTGATGTTCAGCGTAATATTCGCCGTGGATGATCATTTCGGAGAGAGTTTTGTAAGCAACAACTTCGCCGTTTGCGTTGAAGATTACAAGCATCTTCATTGCTTCATCGCCATAGCCGAGAGGTTTGGTGATAACAACATACTGGGTTTCTTCGCCAACGGTTACGGTGAATGCCGCAACAACGTCGGATTCAACAGCAAGACCTTCAACAGCGGTGATGACTGCGCCTTCTTCGAAGGACATAGCAACGGTGGTGGTGTTTGCTTCAAGGTTTTCGGTTGCAATTGCGGGAGCAGCAGCAACAGCAGCGGCAACAGCATCGGTTGCGGTTGCGGTAACGTCGTTGCCTTCAAGGTCAAATGCTTTTGCAACGCCGAATGCGTTAACGCCGACAACAACGGAACCTGCATCGGTGGAAACAACGTAGATATAACCTGTGTCGTTTTTGGCTTTGAATGCCTGGGTAATGGGAGCTGCGAAGCCTTCAACAGGAACAGTAACGGGGCTTCCGAGGCTGTTGACACAACCGGGAAGTGCAAGAGGCATGGTTTCTGCGATAAGCTGTTCTTCGCTCTTCTGACCAGCGGCAACAAGGTTGTTGTTGATGAGAACGTTGAATGCATCGGTGATGGCGTCTTTGAATGCGGTGGAGGAGAAGGTGGTTCCTGCAACGGTATCAACGCCGCCGAGAGCAGAGTCCTGACCGATATAGGTTGCGGGATAATCTGCGCCGAAGTCTTTGGATTCATAATATCCGGTAAGGAGTACGTTGGAAATTTTGCCGTCTGCGCCGATCGCAACGGTGATGCCCATTTCGTCGGAGGAGAACTGGGTGGTGGTTCCGAGGATCATAACGTGGCCGAGACCGGAAGTTTCTTTATGTACTTCTTTAACGGTTGCGGGAAGTTCGCCGAGGGTTTCGGTAATGTTTTCAAAACCGGCTGCTTCGGGCATAACTTCGAGAAGGGAACCGCTTGCTTTTGCAGCTTTGTTTGCTTCAATGATAGGAGCAGTGATGGAGTTGGTATAAGCAAGAAGAACCGCAACAACAAGACAGATAGCAGTCAGAACGACTACGCTTTTAATGTTTTCTTTCATGCTTTAACACCTCCGAACGGTTTTTTCATGGTCCATTTGTCAATATAAGGATTGAGAATGTTCATGAAGAGAATGGAGAAGGAAACGCCTTCCGGATAGCTTCCGTAGAAACGAATGAGGGTGGTGATAACTGCGCATCCGAGTGCAAAGACGATTTTGCCTTTTGCGGTGGAAGGGGAGGTAACATAGTCGGTTGCCATGAAGATAGCACCGATGAAGGTACCGCCGGAAAGGGTGTAGTAAAGAGCGGTGGTCATATCACCGGTGATTGCGAATGCAAGAGCAAAAACAGCGCCGATGAAAACAACCGGAGTATGCCAGGTGATTACCTTGCGGACAAGGAGATAAACGAAACCGATAAGGAGTGCTGCTGCGGAAGTTTCGCCAAGAGCACCGCCGCGTACGCCGAGGAACATATCCATAAGGGTTGCTTCGGGAAGAGTTCCGTTAGGAAGTACAGAAAGGGGAGTTGCATAAGTTGCAACGTCAACGGAATCAGCAATAGCTTTGGGAGGAACTGCTGCTGCCATGGTGCCGGTGAATGTGATAAGCATTACAATACGTGCGGTGATTGCAGGGTTTGCAAAGTTGCAGCCAAGTCCGCCGAAGAGGCATTTTACAATTACGATTGCGATGAAGGAACCGACAACAGCCTGCCAGATGGGAAGAGTTGCGGGAACGTTCATTGCAAGAAGAAGACCGGTAACTACTGCGGAAAAATCACCGACGGTGGTGCGGCGATGGCAGAGCTTGGTGAAAAGGAATTCGAAACCGACGCAGGAAGCTACGCATACTGCGCAGAGGATTGCTGCATTGATGCCGAAAATCACAACGCCTGCGATTGCTGCAGGAAGAAGTGCGATGACAACGTCGAGCATAACGTTGGAAGTGGTTCTTTTTCCGTGAACGTGAGGAGATACGGAAACAATAAGATTATTTTCCATTATTTATTTTCCTCCTCTTTCTTTTTCTGTTCAGCAAGCTTGGTCTGGTAAGCGCGGAGCTCTGCCTTTGCAAGTTTGTTTCTGTGAACGATCATGCGGTGTGCAGGGCAAACGAAAACGCAGGCGCCGCATTCCATGCAGATGTTGACCTTGGTTTTTGCAATTTCTGCGCCGTCGCCGGAAGCAAGAGCTTTTGCAATTGCGGGCGGGTTAAGGTTGAGCGGGCAGTGGTTGATGCAGTTGCCGCAGTGGATACAGGGAGTTTCGTCCGGAAGAGTTGCGTCTTTGTCGTTGAAAGCAAGGATCGCGTTGGTGTTCTTGAGGATGGGCTGTTCAAGATCCGGAACAGCAATACCCATCATCGGGCCGCCGTACATAACTTTTTTGGGTTCTTCTTTGAAACCGCCGCAGAAATCGAATACGTCTTTCATGGAAGTACCGATAGGTGCGATTACGTTTTTGGGGGTTGCAACAGCGGAACCGTCAACGGTAAGGCATTTTTCAACAAGAGGCATACCGGTTCTGACATATTCTGCGATGCATGCAAGAGTGGTTACGTTCATAACAATGCAGCCGACATCGAGCGGAAGTTTGCCTTCCGGAACGGTTTTGCCGGTGGTGTTGTAAATAAGAACTTTCTCACCGCCCTGAGGATATGCTGCGGGCATGGGTTTTACAACAATGGTGCTGTCTTTTTTGGAAAGTTCCTGCATTGCTTTGATTGCCTGGGGTTTGTTATCTTCGATTCCGATGATAACTTTCTTTACGCCGAGATATTTTTCAAGAAGCTGAATTCCTTCGAAAATATCGTCGGCTCTGTCGGTCATGGTAAGGGTATCAGCGGTGATATAAGGTTCGCATTCTGCACCGTTGAGAACAACTTCCTGAACCTGGGAAAGGTCTTTAACGGAAAGTTTTACAAAGGTGGGGAAGCCTGCGCCGCCGAGACCGACAATTCCGCTTGCGCGGACAGCCGCTACGAATTCTTCGTAATTGGTAACCGTGGGAGGAACAACGCTTTCGTGAGCGCGCATTTCACCGTCGGATTCAATGGTGATTGCGGTCATGGTGCCTCCGTTGCTGTTGGCCATGGTGTCAATTTTCTTGACGGTACCGGAAACGGAAGCGTGAACGGGAGCGGAAATAAATCCTGCTGCTTCGCCGATAATCTGACCTACGCCAACAGTATCCCCAACGTTAACAACGGGCTTTGCGGGTGCGCCGATGTGCTGAGCCATGGGGATAACTACAGTTTTCGGGATAGGCATACGTTCCGGATGGCAGTCAGCGGTGTGCTTTCTGTGGGGAACGTGAACGCCTTTAATGCCGAAAAAAGACATGGACAAAAACCTCTTTTCTATTTCTGCGTTCTTTTGGTTTGTTTATTTTTTGACATAATACAGTCAATTTAAACCGAGTATATTATATTACAACACCTAAATAAAAGTCAATTAGTAAATCTTACTTATTACAACATTTTAATACAAGTTTTTTGTGAGTTTCGACAAAAGACAATTTGGCGATTTGTGGAAAAAAACGGAAAAAAGTGTTACTTATGGTGCAAAATTTAAAAAATATAAGTTTTTTTGGGGAATATTTATGTAATTTTATGATAAATCGTTAACGTTTGTATTGACAAACCGTTTTTCTGTGGCTATAATATATGCTGAATTACGGCGTAAAGCTGTAATAGAAAAATAAAAAATTGAAAGTTGGGAGTATTTATTATGAAAAAACTTCTTGCAATGCTTCTCGCACTCATGATGGTTCTCTCTCTTGCTGCTTGCGGCGAGACCCCTGCAGAACCCGAAGAACCCGAAGTACCCTCCGAACCCGAAACTGAAGAACCCGAAGAACCCACTGAACCCGAAGTAACCGAAGCAACTTACACCCTTGGTCTTGGTACTGTTGTTAACCAGACTGTTGAAGGCAAAGCACAGGTTGACGCAACCTTTGCTGCAGTAGTTCTCGACGCTGAAGGCAACATCGTTGCTATCGACCTCGACGTTGCACAGAGCAAATGCCCCACCACTGAAGCTGGCGCATACACTGCTGAAGGTTTTGATAACAGAACCAAAACCGAAAAAGGTCCTGACTACGGCATGACCGTTGCTTCCCCCATCGGTGCTGAATGGGATGCTCAGATGGCTGCTTTCGAAGCATGGGCTATCGGCAAAACCGTTGATTACATCACCGGCGTAGAACTCGTTGAATCCAACGGCCACATGGTTGCTGCAAACGAAGCTGACCTTTATGCTGGCTGCACCATGGCTATCGGCGATTTCCAGGCTGCTGTTGCTGACGCACTCAACAACACTGTTGAATTCACTGCTGATTCCTTCAAACTCGGTCTCGGCGTTGTAACTTCCTGCACCGTTAAAGAAGCTTCTGCTGACGCTGCTGGCTCCATCGAAATGTACACCGACTACGCTGCAGTAGTAACCGCTGAAGACGGCACCATCCTTGCTGCACGTCTTGATGCTATCCAGCCCAAAATCGTTCTCAACAGCGACAACACCCTTGCTGGTTCTGAAGACCTCAGATCCAAATACACCAAAAAAGAAGATTACGGTATGACCGTTGCTTCTCCTATCGCTGCTGAATGGTACACCCAGGCTGACGCATACTGCACCTACGTTGTAGGCAAAGTTGCTGCAGACCTCGAAGCTATCGAACTCGTTGAACACAACGGCCACATGGTAGCTCTCAACGAAGCTGACCTCTATGCAGGCTGCACCATGCAGGTAGGTTCCTACATCGAAGCAACTGTTAAAGCAGTTGGCTATGCTGACTAATTCTTAATTAGCTGCAAAACATAAAGGGGGATTTTTAATCCCCCTTTTATTTTTATGTTGCATAGATTTGTGAAATGTGTAAAACTATAATAAGAACGCTTTGTTTTTTTGCCAAAACGCTGTTACTATAATTTTATCAAGGAGAAAAACAATGAAAAGAATCTTTTCCCTTCTGCTTTCCGTGCTCATGGTGCTCAGCCTTTCTTCCTGCGCGGAAAACCCGATTCCGGAAGAACCTTCCGAACCGGAAAAAACAAGGTTCACAAAATCCTATCTGGATTATTTCGATACCGCTTCCACAATTGTCGGCTATGAAACAAGCCAGGAGGAATTTGACGCGAAATGCGCCGTTGTTGAAGAACAGCTTGAGCATTTTCATAAGCTTTACGATATATATAACCACTATGAAGGCGTTACCAACGTTTATGACATAAACAAAGAGGCAGGGAACGCTCCGGTAGAGGTTCACGAAGATATAATCGCGCTTTTTGAATTCTGCCGTGAAATGTATGACCTCACCGGAGGAAAAACAAACTATGCAATGGGTTCCGTGCTCAGAATCTGGCATAATTACCGCGAAGAGGGAAATTTTGACTATTTCAGCGCTGAAGTTCCTCCTATGGAAATGCTCGAAAAAGCCGCCGAGCATTGCAATATCGACGATATAATTATCGATGAGGAAAATTCTACCGTTTTCTTTGCCGATCCTGAACTTAAAGTTGATGTCGGCGCAATCGGAAAAGGCTATGCAACTGAAAGAATTGCGCAGACACTTGAGGAAATGGGCGTTGATAATTACACACTCAACATCGGCGGAAACATCCGTACAATCGGAACAAAGGGCGACGGAACAAATTGGGTCGCGGGAATCCAGAACCCGGACCTCACTTCTGAAGAAACTTTTATCCTTAAAGTTTCCTTCAGCGATCTTGCGCTTGTAACAAGCGGCTCATACCAGCGCTATTATTACGTTGGTGAAACAAAATATCACCATATTATCGACCCGGAAACCCTTTTCCCGAAAGATACTTTTGCTTCCGTTTCGATTCTTACTCCGGATTCGGGCCTTGCGGATGCGGTTTCCACCGCCTGCTTCAACCTTTCTCTCGAGAAAGGAATGGAGCTTATCGAATCCATTGAAAACACAGAGGCAATGTGGGTCGAACCGGACGGAACTATCCATTATTCCTCCGGATTTGAAAAATTTATAAGCGAATAAAAAAGCATTTAAAAATCCCGTGCTCAAATTTTGAGCACGGGATTTTTTAATGCTTTTGTTATAGCAGGGAGGGGGCTTGCTCCCACCGATATTATTTTTCTCTGAAATTTTTTATTGAAAATGAAAGAACTGCAATTGCGAGAAGGGTTGCGGCATCTTCCCAATAAAGTTGGTCAACAAAAGTAAGGATAATTACTGCAACGCTCATGGCAAGGGGAATTGCTTTGAGCACCATATCAAAGGTATCCTTCTTTTCACCGTGCTCAGCCTTTGCGTCAGCGTTTGCCTGCAAAAGTTCGTCAACGGAAACTCCGAGGATTTCCGCAAGCTTCGGGAAGGTGTTTATGTCCGGGCAGGAAATGTCGCGTTCCCATTTTGAAACCGCCTTGTCCGTAATATTGAGCATATTCGCAAGTTCAAGCTGGGTCATGTTTTTCGCTTTGCGAAGTTCAAAAATTTTTTGTCCCAATGTCTGTTTTTCCATTAAAAAACATCTCCTTTCGATGATTCGATTATACCCCAACGTTCAAAATAACTCAACCGACGGTCGGTTTATTTTGCTGAACCGAAAGTTTAGCGAAAGTTTAGTGCCATTTTAATTCCATAAATTTATTAAAACTGTGGACTAAAATCTTTTACTATGTTAAAATAGGGAAGGCTAAAACTCTGGCTTTGGAGGTGTTCTTATGTACCTTAAAGATACTCATAAAATCTGGCTTGCAACCGGCGAAAAAGCTGTTTTTCTCGAACCGGGAATGGCTAACCGCCATGGACTTATTGCCGGCGCAACCGGTACCGGAAAAACCGTTACCCTTAAAGTTATTGCGGAAAGCTTCAGCGATATGGGCGTTCCGGTTTTCCTCGGCGATATAAAAGGCGACCTTACCGGAATGATAAATCCCGGAAAGGAAAACAAACATATCCGCAGAAGCATAGATAATATGGGTCTGGATTCTTTCAGCTATGGTTACGGAAGCTATCCGGTAAGATTTTTTGACGTTTACGGAAAAAAAGGTCACCCGGTCAGAACGACCGTCACCTCGATGGGTCCGGAACTTCTTTCAAGACTTCTTGAACTCACTCCGGTCCAGGACGGCGTTCTTCGAATCATTTTCAGAATTGCCGATGATGAAGAACTGCTCCTTTCCGATTTAAAAGACCTTCGGGCAATGGTTCAGTATGTCGGCGACAATGCAAAGGAATATAAGCTCACTTACGGAAACATCTCTCCCCAGAGCATCGGCGCAATCCAGCGTGCATTGCTCAAGCTTGAGGACGAGGGCGGAAACATCTTTTTCGGCGAGCCGGAACTGGATCTTTCCGATTGGATAGATTGGGACGAAAACGGCCGCGGAGTTATGAATATACTGGAATGCCAGGAACTTTTCCAGCATCCGCTTCTTTACGGAACCTTCCTTCTCTGGATGCTTTCGGAAGTTTATGAAATGTTCCCGGAAGCCGGTGACCTTGAAAAACCAAAACTCGCTTTCTTCTTTGATGAAGCACATCTTCTCTTCGACGATGCGCCGAAGGCTCTTATCGAAACCATTGAAAGAATGGTTCGCCTTATCCGTTCAAAAGGCGTTTCCGTCTGGTTCATAACCCAGAACCCTTCGGACGTTCCGGATTCCGTTCTCGGCCAGATAGGAAACCGCGTCCAGCACGGACTTCGCGCATATACCCCCGCGGACCAAAAAGCTCTTCGCGCCGCGGCAAATTCTTTCCGCGAAAACCCGAATTTCGATACGGAAGAAGCTCTTGTTTCCCTTGGAACGGGCGAAGCTCTTGTTTCCGTTCTTGATGAAAAAGGCGTTCCGACAATAGTCGAAAAAGCTAATATCCTCCCGCCAAGCAGTTCAATGGATGCCGCTTCCGAAGAGGAAGTTGAATCGGCAATAAAAGCAAGTCCGCTTTTCGGAAAATATGAGGAAACAAAGGACGAAAAATCCGCTTATGAAATCATAACCGAACAGCAGGAAAAAGAAGCGGAAGAAGAAAAGAAAGCCGCAGAAAAAGAAGCCAAGGAAAAAGAGAAAAAGGAAAAAGAAAAATCCAAGAAAAAAACTTCCAAGGCAACCAAAAAAGCGACCAGCGCATTCAACAAAACCGTCAACTCCGCCGCAAACACTATCGGACGCGAAGTCGGAAAGAAAATTGTCCGCGGAATTTTCGATACATTCTTCAAAGGATAAGGAGAAGAAAAATGGATATCATTAAAGATAAAATAAACGAAATCGTTGAAAAAATTAAAAACGATAAAGATATTGCCGCAAAATTCAAAAAAGACCCCGTAACCACCGTTGAAGGCCTCATCGGAATCGATCTTCCGAACGACCAGATCGAAAAGATCGTTGACGGAATAAAAGCAAAAATCGCTTTTGATAAAATCGATATGGATAAAGTCGGCGACGTTCTTGGCGGACTTTTCGGCAAAAAATAAGAAAAAGGGGAACTTTTACCGTGAATCCGAAGGTTTATTCCTCCGAAGATTTTGAATCAAAATATACCTATTCCGGCGATTTGGGCTTTTTCTGGTCGCCGGAAAAAACTTTTTTTCGCCTTTGGGCGCCTACCGCAACCGAAGCAAAACTCCGTCTTTATAAAACCGGAGATTCCGCGGCAGAGGATTTGATAGAAGAAATCGATATGACAGCCGATGTTTCCGGAACCTGGGTTGCCGAAAAAAACGGCGATCTTAACGGCGTTTATTATACTTTTTCCACCGTTGTTGAAGGAAAAGAAAGCGCCGAAGTTCCGGACCCTTATGCAAGGGCACTTGGAACCAACGGAAAACGTTCCATGGTCGTCGATCTTTCCTCAACAAATCCAAAAGGCTGGGAAAACGACAAAGGCGTTTTTTATGATAAAAACATAACCGACGCAATTCTTTATGAACTCCATGTCCGCGATCTTTCAATGGACGAAAGTTCCGGAATTTTTAATAAAGGAAAATTCCTCGGAGTTTCCGAAACCGGAACAAAAACTCCCGGCGGAATTTCCACCGGTCTTGACCATATAAAAGAACTCGGCGTTACCCATATCCATTTTCTCCCGAGTTTTGATTACGGTTCCGTTGATGAATCAAAACCGGAAGAAAATCAGTTCAACTGGGGATATGACCCCATGAACTTCAACATTCCGGAAGGCTCATATTCAACCGCACCGGAAAAAGGCGAAGTCCGCATTTCCGAAATGAAAAAAATGGTGCAGAAACTTCACGAAAACGGAATCGGCGTTGTTATGGATATGGTCTATAACCACGTTTTCCATGCGGATGAATTTTGCGTCAACGTTCTTGTTCCCGGATATTTCAGCAGAATCGATGAAAACGGAGTTTATTCCGATGGTTCCGGCTGCGGAAACGATACCGCTTCGGAACGAAGTATGGTAAAAAAATATATCGTGGATTCGGTAAAATATTGGGCGGACGAATATCATATCGACGGTTTCCGTTTTGATCTTTCCGGCCTTCTCGATATTGCAACAATGAACGAAATAACCGAGGCGGTACACCCGACCCACCCGAATGTGATTTTCTATTGCGAAGGCTGGAATATGCAAACAAAGGTGACAAAACCGATTGTTGAACTTGCGAACCAGTATAATTCCGAAAAAATGCCCGGCTGTTCTTTTTTCAGCGATACAATAAGGGATTTCCTTATCGGAACGGCGTTTGATGCAGAAGAAAAAGGCTTTATTACGGGAAAGGAACTCCATGGTTCACTTTTGGGAAAATGTTTCCGGGGAATGCCGGATTGGTGCAAAAACCCAAGCAAATGCGTAAACTACGTTTCCTGCCACGATGGTTACACCCTTTTCGACAGAATTTCCGTTGCCCTTCCAAAAGCGGATTTTTCCGAAAAAATCCGCCGAAGCAACCTTGCCGCGGCGGTTTATATGCTTTCCCAAGGGGTTCCGCTTTTCCTTGCCGGGGAAGAAATGCTCCGCAGCAAAACAAAACCGGACGGAAGTTTTGAGCACAACAGCTATAAAAGCCCGGATTCCGTCAACAGCATTAAATGGAGCAATCTTGAAAAACCGGAATATAAAAAGGTTTTTGAATATTATAAAGGTCTTATAAGCTTCAGAAAAGCCCACGGAGCCTTAAGAATGAAAACCCCGGGCGAAGTTTATTCCCACGTTACGGACGTAAGAACCGGCGAAATAAACGTTCCCGCTTTCCATATCTGGGGAAACGTAAACGGCGAAACCGCCGAAGCGATTTTTATCGCGTTCAATGCGGAAACCGAAGAAAAGGAAATCTATCTTCCTGTTGGAAAATGGAGCGTGCGGATTTTTGACGAAACCGCCGGAACCGAGCACCTTTTCTTTGCGGAAGAAAAAATAAAAATTCCTGCTCTTTCCGCGGCAGTTATGATAAAATAAAAAGAACGGACTGCTTTGCAGTCCGTTTTTTGTTATAATCCGTATTTTTCAAAAAGGGAATAATAAAGCTTTTCATATCTTTCTGTATCAACAAGAAAGCTGACCCCGTGGGCGGCATTTGGAAAAGTTTCAAAAGTTATCATTTTCGGGTTTGCGGAATAAATTTTTTCGCTCATATAACAGGGAACAAAATCGTCCTCTTCGCCGTGAACAAGAAGAATCGGAACTTTTGTGTTCCTGACGGCTTTTTCCGCGCCTTCGCCGGAAAGTTTAAGGTTCCCGAAAAGCCTTGCGCCAAGGCGGACAAAAGGCATTCCGATTTTCGGCGGAATTCCCATCTCCTTACATTGAAGAGCGATTATTTCTTCCGGAGAAGAATATGGACAATCCGCAACAATACATTTTACGTTTTTCGGAAGATCAAGTTCCGAAGCCATAAGAACCGTTGCCGCGCCCATGGAAACTCCGGTTAGCATTATCGGAACATCGCCGAAGCGTTCCAGAGCGTATTTTATCCATTCAAAGCAGTCATATTTTTCCTTGATTCCGAAACAAATGGTCGTTCCTTCGCTTTTTCCGCCTGCCCTTTGGTCAACAACAAGAAGATTGCGCCCCATTTTCCGGGCAAGAGAAAAACCGCCGGAAAAATCGCGGACTGCGGTGCTCCGGTAACCGTGGAACTGAATCTGAATCGGCGCGGAATCCGAAAGATGATAATATCTTGCGAAAAGTTTGAGCCCGTCAAAGGTGGTTATGGAAACTTCCTCAAAAGGAACCGCTTCCATTTCTCCGATAAGCCTTTTTATTTCCGGATTGACTTTTGTATATTGGGGCGTATCCGGAAGAAGATGGGTTTTGCTTCGCTTTTTCGGCGAAGAATAAAAAGCTTTCCGATAGGAAAGATATGAAATCAAAAGAATAAGGAGTAAAAGGGTTATCATTTTCCGCCTCGGTTAAAAATGTTTTTTTAATTATAGCACTTATTGCAATAAAAAAACATAAAAAATAAATGTAAATTTTTATTGAAAAAGAAGATTTTTAAAATGATATATGATAAAATAAAAAATCCAAAGGAGGGATAAATTTGCAATATCTTATAACTTTCCTTGAAGGAATTATTTCGTTCATTTCGCCGTGTATGCTTCCGATGCTTCCGATATATGTTTCATATTTTGCCGGAGGCGCGGAGAAAAAAGAAAATATATTAAAAAGAGCAATTTGTTTTGTGCTAGGTTTTACGGTTGTTTTCGGCGTTCTTGGGGTTTTTGCCGGAACGCTCGGCGGTTTTCTTTCAAAATATCAGACCGCTGTAAACATTGTCACCGGCGGCGCAGTAATAGTTTTCGGGCTTGTCTATCTTGAAGTTTTCAACCTTCCGTTTTTTAAAGGAATGGGGAATTTTAAAATGCTCGAAGGAGCCTTCGGCGCTTTTTTGTTCGGAATGATATATTCCGTAAGCCTCACACCCTGCGTGGGAGCTTTTCTCGGTTCCGCACTGATGCTTGCTTCAAATTCCGGAACGGCTTTACAGGGGCTTCTGCTTCTTGTGGTGTATTCTCTCGGGCTTGGAATTCCGTTCGTTTTTTCGGCGGTTCTTCTCAACAAGCTTTCTGCCGCTTTCGATTTTATCAAAAAACATTACGGGATCATAAACAAAATCTGCGGAATTTTTTTGATAATCGTCGGTGTTTCGATGATGTTCGGCTGGCTTGGCGCCCTTCTTGCGCTTTTTAACTGAAAGGGGATTTTTTATGAATAAAGTAAAATATGCGATAATCGTTCTCTGCGCTGCGGCGCTTCTTCTTGCCGCGGTTATCGGTTATGAATATCTTTCTGCAAATTATGATAATGAAGTTCCTTCCCAAAACGCTTCTTCCTCCGAAGCAGTGATGGCTCCGGATTTTACCGTTTTTGATGGGGAAGGGAACCCGGTCAGCTTTTCGGATTTTTCCGGAAAACCTGTTGTGATAAATTTTTGGGCAACCTGGTGCGGATACTGCGTTAAGGAAATGCCTTCTTTCGAAAAGGCCTTCGAAGAATTCGGCGATGAAGTTGTTTTTATGATGATAAACGTCACCGACGGTTATCAGGAAACCAAAGAAGATGCGGTGAAATTTGTTGAGGAAAAAGGCTATACTTTCCCGGTTTATTATGATACCGAACTTTCCGCGTCCGGTGTTTACGGAGCAAGTTCTCTTCCGGCAACAGCATTCATAAACGCAGACGGCGAACTTGTTCACGGACAGCTCGGAATGTTAAGCGAAGAAACCCTTTATGGTTTCATTGAAAAACTTCTTGAAAAATAAAAAAAGCGCCCCTTTGGCGCAAACATAAACAAATGAAATGACCCTTGAATTATCGCATCTTTCACCTACGATAAAGCAAGGGTCATTTCTGTTCTATTTTAGTATCTAACATCAATTTGACCTCTCTTTCTACAGTTTCGTACATTCGACTCGTTGTCTTCGGCTGATTACAATTTCCGGACGCTTCTTACTTTAAGCCTATAAATAAAAATGCGTTAATCAAAAGTTGGGACCTGATTTTATGCCGGAAACCTTTTTACCAAAGGTGGTAACGGTTTTTCCTCTGAAAGCTTTTCTTCAAAAATTAAAGCTTTCAATGTTTAATTGTACATTGGAATCATCCTTTCTGTGACTTAAATATACCACCTTTTTCCGGCTTTTTCAATCCGCAATATTGCACTAAGTTAAAGCGATAAAGTTATGCAAAACACAGAAATTGTATCTGCACTATTGACATTTGTTCTTTGGAGGAGTATATTAAAAATGCTGGGCGGCCAAAAGGCCGTCTTTTTTTGTTATTTGGCCGGGAAAGGGAACCGCCGGAAAGTTTTTTATATAAAATAAAAAAAGCGCCCATTCGGCGCAAACAAAGACAAATGAAATGACCCTTGAATTATCGCATCTTTCACCTACGATAAAGCAAGGGTCATTTCTGTTCTATTTTAGTATCTAACATCATTTTAACCTCTCTTTCTTTTTATTCGGATGTTCTGCTGCTGCCTTCGTATGTCAATTTTTTTCTTGTTCCTATTAACACTTCTTTTGTCTTTCTTTTCCCCTTAAGCGGGTTGATCTTGATGCTGGAACTTTTTTTATTTTTTGTTCTTTCCGAAGGTCAGCGATTTTTTAAACTCAGATTTCTTTTTTTGAATTTCTTCTTTATCTTGTTTTTATTTTAAATCTGAGTTCCTGATGTTTATTTGTACATCGGGTATCATCCTTTCTGTGATTTAAATATACCACGGTTTTTTCGTTTTTTCAATCCGCAATTCCGCACGAAAATTCTGTTTTTTGTTTGTGCAATAAGTATAAATTACCATTAAAATGTTGAAAGTTATTGACATTTATATTAGTTTTTGCTAAATTTAATATGTTATCCGGCTCAAAAGCCGGATATTTTTTTATGCTTAATTTCGGGCACAAAAAAACGCCCCGGCGGGCGAACGAAAAAACCTTATAAATGAGAAATAACCCTTGACCGAATGTATCTTTCACCTACATCAGCCAAGGGTTATTTCTGTGAACTCTTAAAATCTAGCATATTTCAACCTCTCTTTCTTCTGATACCGAAGCCTTCGTATCACCATTAACAAGTTTCCGTTTTTTTGTTTGTATTGCACTTCTTCTAACAGCTTTTTCCGAAACTTTTTAACCGAAGGTCATTCGATCCCTTTTTCAAGAAAACCCTTCTTTACGAGTTTTCTTTTTTCATTTGTACATTGGAATCATCCTTTCTGTGATTTAAATATACCACTCTTTTTCTGTTTTTTCAATCCGCAATACCTTACGAAAAAACCTGAATTGCTTTGTGCAAAAAGTATAATTTAAGCACAAAATGTTGAAAACTATTGACATTTAAAACAAGTTTTGGTATATTATTATCGTTGGGTCGGCGAAAAGCCGGCTTTTTTGTTTCCTAAATTTCTCTGGCAAGCTTCAGAAGATAGTTCATTTTTGCCTTCTGGGCGTTATGTTCAAAAATTGCGGATTCAAGAAGGTATTCGTCGGTTGTAAGGTTAAAAACAGTTTCCGTTTGCCGGATTTCCGCTTCAAGATTTTCAATGTCTTCCCGAAGGCGGTCCCTTTTTTCTTTTTTCTTTTTCAAAAGTTCTTTTTCTTTTCGTTTTTTTAAAATATTCATAAAAAATCGCCTCCGCTTTAATCTTATTGAAAAGTTTTGGCGGATATGATTTTTTTTATTCAAAAAGTTTGACAAAAACATTTTATGACGCTATAATATTATAGTTAATTTAATACCGAGGTGTAGCGCAATTGGTAGCGCGCCTGCTTTGGGCAAAAACTGTGAAGCGCGTCCTGTGGACGAAAAAGCGAACAGTTTTTGGCGCAGCGGTCAAAAATTTCAAGGTGGATACCGCAGAAATTTTTGGGAACCGCAAGAGGGCGGACAAAGCAGAGCGCAGATTTCGTATTTTTCATTGAGTAACAGAATATCGAGGTGTAGCGCAATTGGTAGCGCGCCTGCTTTGGGAGCAGGATGCTGCAGGTTCGAGTCCTGTCACTTCGACCAAATAAGAACGAAAGTTATGATACCATTGGTATTGCAACTTTCGTTCTTTTCTTTTTATCAAAATTGCCTGTAACACAAGGTTTTGGGGCTATGTGGCAAAAAAGAATAGTTTCATTATCTTATCCTCCGGCACTCATTTCGATGCTTTTTAGGGGTGTTTTGACGCCTTGCAGCGATGCGGAAATTCACAATGAAACTTTTCTCAAAAGAATAATTTCATTGTGACCGAGATTAGTTTCATTGTAGGAGAAAAGTTTCATTGTCAAAAAGAATAGTTTCAGCGTGAAAAAACAGCCCTTACTACCGCTTGAGTAGTAGGGGCTGTTTTGCTTCATAGGATTATAACTGCAAAATGCTGA
>JAGASN010000021.1 GCA_017847875.1 Oscillospiraceae bacterium
GCTCAAAATCCGCCGCGGAATCCGTAACAATTTTTATCAAAAGTTTTTCATCTCCGTATTTCAATATATATTACAGTTTACAACAGTTCTTCGGAAAAAACAATATAAAACCAATAAAAAGTTTTTTAAAAACCTGTTTCAGGGTTTTCCAAAACAGGTTTTTAAAATTATTTTCTTTTAAAACAAAAAACATTATCAATTTCCGAATCCCAGAATGCCTCATAAGCTCTGCGGTACATTGCCCTTGCGTGGATTCTGTCGTGCCAGATAAAACGGCGGAGAACTTTTTTCAAAGACCATTCTTCCCCATAGCTTCCGTCAAAAACCTTGTTTTGGAGGAAATTTTCCTGCTTTTCAAGTTCCTCAAAGCCTTTTTGGCGGCAGGAAAGGATATCCGGTCCGTTTTCCGCCGAAACCCCGATTTCCCCGAAATAATATTCTGTTATGTTCATGCAGTGGTTATACATCTCTTCGGCGGTTGAAGGAATTTTTCCGTAAAAAGTTTCCCTCGGAGGAACAATGTTCATCTTTTTATCCGGAATGGAATCATACATTCTTTCAAGATCCATTGCCGAGCGAAGAGCAAGAATTTTAAGTTTATTATATTCCTCTTTGGTAAGGGGTTCTCTTTCGGAATCAAAAATCACGTCGGAATCCGCATCGCAGATTTTAAGTTCCGGGTTTTTCTTTTCCTGAACAAGCTCAATTTCAACCGGAGAATCAATTTTTGCTTCGCCTTCTGCCCAATCAAGATATGATTCAATTTCTTTCGGGAATTTTTCAACGGCATTCCGATAATTTCTTCCTCTTACAAATGCTCCCGGAAAATTTTCCGCATAAACAATGCATCCTTCGTCGTTATATTCGCAGACCGCTTTTATGATCATCTTTTAACCTCCGTTTTATAATATCTTTAGTAAATATACCACCCTTTTGGTTTTGTTTCAACAATAGATTTTAAGAAAAACATTCAAACTCCTGAAAACGGATATAAAAAAACGCTCCGCAAAATGCGGAGCGCTTTTTTGGCATTGATTAAAATTTTTCAATTATTTTTTCTTTTTGATTTTGTTGAGTTTTCTGTTCATCTCAAGAAGTTCTTCTTTTGTGAAAGTAACTCCGGTCATGACCATAAGTCCGGTGAGGCGAAGAAGGGTAAAACCGCTCATCATGTTCATCATGGCTTTTTTATCAACGTCAAAACCTGCGGTACCTTTTCCGCCGGAAAGACCTTTTTTGATTGAAGGCGACTATAACCGCATTTCTGTTGCGGAAGTTGAAAAACTCGCCGGCGGCGATGCTTCCGGCCGTGTTCAGAGATAATTGGTATATGCTCATAAAAAAACTCCGTGCTCAAAATGAGCACGGAGTTTTTTTGTTTTATTCTTTTTCGGAAATAAAGGTATATTTTGTAAAACTTTTGAATTTTTCTCCCTTTCGCAAAATCGGGCTCGGCCATTCCGGATGATTTACGCAGTCCGGAAAATGCTGGGTTTCAAGGCAAAATGCGCTTCTGAAGCCATAATCCGCGCCGCCTTTTCCCTTTTGCTCGGTAAGAGCATTTGCGGTATAAAGCTGAACTCCGGGCTGGTCGGTATCCGCAACAAGAGTTATTCCGGTTTTATCTCCGGTCGCGATTGCAAAAGGATGACCGCTTATAACAAAGTTTGCGTCATATCCGCCAAAAGGTTTTACGCAGGGTTCGTCGTTATATGCGTCTTTTCCGATGATTTTAGGATTACGGAAATCCATTGCTGTTCCCTCAACGGGAGCAAGTTCACCGGTCGGGGTGCAGCTTTCGTCGCAAACAGTGTATCTGTCTGCTTCGATTTTCAAAAGGTGTTCATCAACTTTTCCCTCTCCGTTAAGGTTGAAATAGCTGTGGTTGGTAAGATTAAGTATTGTATCGCGGTCGGTTTCCGCCTCATATTCGATAACAAGGCTGTCACCTTCCCAGCAGAAAGTTACTTTTACTTCAAGATTTCCGGGATAGCCTTCTTCTCCATCGGGAGAGGTTCTTGAAAAAACAAC
>JAGASN010000001.1 GCA_017847875.1 Oscillospiraceae bacterium
AGCTGGATTCGAACCAGCGTGATGCAGGAGTCAAAGTCCTGTGCCTTACCGCTTGGCGACGCCCCAATGTTGAAGTTATAGTAAAAACGCCCACAGTTTTTTTAACTATGGGCGAAAGTCTTTTATATGGGGTGGAGGGTGGGATTCGAACCCACGGTCTTCAGAGCCACAATCTGACGCGTTAGGCCAGCTACGCTACATCCACCATATCGGCAGTTAAGCTTAAACTGCCTGGCGCGCCGTGAGGGACTCGAACCCCCGGCCCTCTGCTTAGAAGGCAGATGCTCTATCCAGCTGAGCTAACGGCGCAAAAATTGGAGCGGATGAGGGGAATCGAACCCCCCTATCCAGCTTGGAAGGCTGGCATTCTACCAATGAATTACATCCGCATAACGCACGAATTATTATATCAAAGGATTTCAGATTTGTCAACTATAAAATCCCTTTAATTTTATAATTTTTTTCAAAATTATATATTGGATATTGTTTTAATCCGGAAAAAGTAATATAATCATAATCGTATAATACCATATTATGCCCATAATTCACAGACAGTTAACCAAAAAGGTTTTTAAAACGGGTATAATTTTAAACATATGAAAGGAGGCGGCTTTATGAAAAAAAAGCTTCTTTTAATCTTGCTTTCCCTTCTGGCGGTTTTTGCTTTCTCCGGCTGTTCCGAAGAAAGCGAAGCTGAAGAAGAAATAAACCCCGATGAATTCAGTTACGATATGCTGGAACTTTCCGTTGTTGCGGACGAAATTTATGAAAAACTTGAAATAAGCGATCTTACAAGAAAAAGCGTTATAAAAGCCGAAGATAAAACTTTTGTTGAGGAACAGTTTTATCTTGATCTCGAAAACGTTGTTTCCTACGATATCCGCTATGCCGAAGGAAATTACGGCGCCGCGGACGTTGCGATAATTCGTGTCGAAGAAGGAAAAGCCGGCGAGGTTATGGCTTCTCTTGAAAACCGCAAGGACGACCGAATCAACGAATTCAGAAAATATGATGTTTATGATTCCTATGAAATTGCCCTTGATGCGGAAATTTATGAAGCAGGCGAACTTGTTATAATGCTTATGCTTTCCGAAGACGACAAAGCAGCCGCAAAGGAAATTATTGATTATTATCTCCCCTGATTTTTTGAAAGGAACTCTATGGAAAAAATTATCAGTTTCTGGGAAGGTCTTTCCAGCAAAAAACGTGGGCTTCTTTTTATCACCGCCGGAATGCTCTGTCTTTTCGGATGTCTTGTTCTGCTGATTTTTACGGAAAGCATTTTTTCAACGGTTTTGCTATATTTTTCCCTTGGCTTTAATATAATAGGCCTGTATATCCTTATGTGGATAAAAGACAGGAGGGATAAAAAGTGACAAAAAGCGAAGTTCTTCGCAGAACATGGGCGGATATTTCCCTTGATGCGATTGAATATAACTTCAGAAAAATAAAGGCCCATGTGGGAAATTCAATGGTTATGGCTGTTGTAAAAGCCGACGCTTACGGCCACGGCGACAGAATGACCGCGCCTTTTCTTGAGGAAGCCGGTGCGGACTGGTTTGGTGTTTCCAACCTGGGCGAAGCTCTTGGAATCCGCGAAAGCGGCGTTACAAAACCAATTCTGATTTTCGGAAACACCCCTGCGGAATGTGTTGCCGACCTTGCAAAATGGAATATCACCCAGACTGCATATTCTCTTCATTACGCAAAGGAGCTTTCCGAAGAAGCGAAAAGGCTCGGAGTCACTATCGACGTTCATCTTAAATTCGATACCGGAATGGGAAGAATCGGTTTTGTCTGTTCCGAAGATAATTTTGACGTTGCCGTTGCGGAAGCGGAAGAAACCGCAAAGCTACCGAACATAAAAATAACCGGCGCTTTCACCCATTTTGCCTCTGCGGACGAGCCGGATTCTGACGGCGAAAGTTACACCCGCCTTCAGTTCGACCGTTTCTGCCGGGTTTGTGATGCTCTTAAAGCAAAAGGAATTGACGTTGGAATCCGCCATTGCTGCAACAGCGCCGCTGTTCTTTGCTATCCGGAAATGCACCTTGACATGGTGCGCCCGGGAATCATTCTCTATGGGCTCTACCCCGCTTCTCACGAAGAAGTTACCTGCCGGATAAAACTTAAGCCGGCAATGGAGCTTCGGACAGTTGTGAGCATGACCAAGGATTACGAAAAAGGTTCCTGCATAAGCTACGGAAGAAGATTCACCGCTCCGGAAGATATGAAAATCGCTTCCACCGCCATAGGCTATGCCGACGGTTATCACCGCCTTCTTACCAACAAGGGAAGAATGATAATCCGCGGAAAATACGTTCCCGTTGTGGGAAGCGTTTGTATGGACCAGACAATGCTCGACGTTTCCTCCGTTCCGGAAGCGGAAGAAGGCGATATCGTAACCGTTTTCGGAAAAGACGGTGACGCCTGCGTTTCCGTTGACGAAGTTGCGGCTCTTGCCGGAACGATAAACTATGAAATAATCTGCGCGGTTTCCAGAAGGGTTCCCAGAAGATATTATCACCGCGGAGAAAACATTCACAATTTTGACTATTCAAGGTGGAAGGAAAAATGAGTTTTGAAATAAAACGCCTTTCGGAAGAAAATTCCGCCGCCGTTGCGGAAATTGAAAAGCTCTGTTTTTCCCATCCCTGGAGCGAAGCAACCGTTGCTTCCGAAATAAAAAGCGGTTTTGCGGATTTTTTCGGCGCTTTTTGCGGAGAAGAACTTGCGGGATATATCGGCGGAAGAACTATTGCAGGTGAAACGGAAATTTTTAACGTTGCGGTTTCACCGGAATTTCGCCGCAAAGGAATTGCGAAAGCTCTTATCGGAAAATTTGTCGAAACGGTTCGGGAAAAGGAAACTCAGGTGATTTTTCTCGAGGTTCGCGCAAGCAACCTTCCCGCAATAGCGCTTTACGAAAAAAACGGATTTGTTTTTTGCGGAATCCGCAAAGATTATTATTCCGACCCTAAGGAAAACGCGCTTCTGATGCGTCTTGCTTTTGACGGGACCCAGGAATTTGAAGAATGGGACGACGAGGAAGATTAAAAAAGCTCCGTGCTCAAAATGAGCACGGAGCTTTTGTTTTTTTATTCGGTTTTATTTTGAAAGTTCTTTAAGACAATGCTCGCAGATGTTTTTGCCTTTGAATTCGGAAACGCCGTCGGCGCTTCCGCAGAAGATGCAGGCGGGTTCGTATTTTTTGAGCATAATCGAATCTTCATCGACGTATATTTCAAGGGCATCCTTTTCCTCAATATTGAGGGTTCGGCGAAGTTCTATCGGCAAAACAATTCTTCCGAGTTCATCGACTTTTCTGACAATACCGGTTGATTTCATTTTAGTACGTCCCTCCCATAATTTTACATATTTTGTACTTTCAATATACAGTAATTTCCTTTTTTTGTCAAGATAGTTTAATATATGTCACAAAACTTAATAAATCGTTAAAATTTGCGGTGAAAGGGGTTTTTGAAAAATGGGAAAATTCTTTTTCTTTTCGGTAATAATTTCGATAATATCCGGCATTATAAACGGAAAAACCGCCGAAGTTTCCGCCGCCGCTTTGGAAGAATCTTCCCACGCTGTGGAACTTTCGATAAAGCTTCTGGGTTCGCTTTGTTTCTGGAGCGGAATTATGGAAACCGCAAGGCAAAGCGGAATTATCGAAAAACTCCGGGAAATCTTAAAGCCGCTTTTGCTTCTGGTTTTCCCAAGGCTTAAGAACGAAGAAAAAGCTCTCGGAGCCGTTTCCATGAACGTTGCGGCGAATTTTCTCGGGCTTGGAAACGCCGCAACCCCTTTTGGGATTTCCGCCATGAAGGAACTCCACCGCATTTCCGGTTTTTCTTCCGCCGCAACGGCAGAAATGGTCTGTTTTGTTGTTATGAACACAGCTTCGCTCCAGCTTCTTCCCACAACCGTTGCGGCAATCCGGCTTGAACACGGCGTTCAAAACCCGTTGGATATCCTTCCGGCGGTCTGGGCGGTAAGTTTGTGCTCATTGTTGCTCGGGATTTTCGCCGCAAAAATCGGTTTTCCGAAAGGAGAAAGAAAATGAGCACGGTTTTGAGCACGGAAATTATTGTTCCGGCGGTGATTGCTTTTGTTATCGGTTGGGCAATTTACAGAAAAACCGATGTCTTCGGTTCCTTTGTTGAAGGCGCAAAGGAAGGACTGCGTTCCGCCGTTTCCATTCTTCCGGCGCTTTGTTTTCTTATGACGGCAATAGGAATGCTCCGGCAAAGCGGCTTTTTGGAAGCTGTAACGGGTTTTGTTGCTCCCGCCGCAGAAAAACTCGGTTTTCCTGCGGAAATAATTCCCCTGGCGGTTCTGCGGCCTTTTTCCGGTTCCGGCGCTTTGGGATATTACGAGGAACTTTTTCAAAGCGTTGTTCCCGGTTCTTTTGCGGAAAAAACTGCCTCCGTTTTAATGGGCGGAAGCGAAACCACTTTTTATACTCTTGCCGTTTATTACGGCGCGGTCGGAATAAAAAACAGCAGGAACACTGTTCCTGCTGCCTTGTTTGCGGATTTTTCCGCCGCCGTATTAAGCGTTTTTTTCGTCAATCTGTTTCTTCAAAGGTAACTTCCGCGCTTACGCTTTCCGGAACTTCCGCAAGGGAATGTTCATATCTTTCCATAAGATATTTTGCGAAAATCGCATTGGAAATTCCGTAATACGGAACAGTCCAGATAAGCGGAAGGACCAGAAGCGAAAAGATTCCCCAACCGATGAAGGAAAATTTGAAACTGATTATCCTTGTGCAAAGACCTTTTGTTGCCTTTGCGGAAAGGGAAAAGGATTTGTGGATCCCCATTCCCGAAGCGCGGTAATATGCCGCAAGATTCCAGCGCTGAACAAATATTATCGCAAGGAAGATGCAAAGGATCATAATTGCCACGGCAACACAGCAGGCGGCAATTTTGAGTATTTCGGCGGTTCGGTTCCCTCCGGGAATATAGGTTTCCGCGAACCAAAGAAAGGCTCCGCCCGGAAGAATTGCAGCCGCAAAAACGAAAAGATATCTTATTACAAAAGCTATTCCGAAAAAAGCGGAACCGATAAATTTTTTAAAGGAAGAAAACATATCGAAAAGGGTCACAATGCTTTCGTCGTTTCCTTCCGCAAAGGAAAGACTGAGTTTAATATATCCGAGCAAAAGCGCGGGCATTACAAAAAACCAGACAAATGCGGCGACGGCGGTTATAAAAACCGCTTCGTCATAAGTTTTTGCAAGGCTGAAAATATCATAATAGAAAGCATCTTTTCCGCAGAAAATCATAAGCAAAACGGATTCCGTAAGGCTTATTGCAAGATATGCCAGAGCAATTATCATAACGGAAGCAATTTCTCTTCCGCCGCAAAAACGCATTGCGCGCCTTGCGTCACTTTTTATCATTCGAAAAAGTTCCATTCACGTTCCTCCTCGGAAAGCTGAATTTCTTCTTCATCTTCTTCGCGGTTTTCAAAAGGAAGGGTGGAAATAACCTCGAAGCACTGGTCATGCATCCAGAGCGAAACGGAGGTGCTGAGGGTATAGCCGCAGCCGCTGTTTGAAGCCCAGTAACGCATTTCCTGTCTTGGATAGCCGCACATTGCGCAAAGTCCCATTATTACGGTGCCGTGGGTAACGACCGCGGTTTCGATAAGGTGGTTTTTGGACATATCGTGGATAATATCATCAAAAGCGCAGGCGATCCTGTTTCCGAATTCTTCGGATTTTTCGCCGTTGGGCGGCGGACATTTTCCTTCGACCCAGCCGACGAAAGCCGGGTTTTCAAGAAGTTCGGCTATTGGTTTTCCGTCAAAATCCCCCAGATCACATTCGGAAAGTTCTTCCATAATTTCAAAATCCGTTTCCGGAAAAAGGATATCCGCGGTCTGGCGGCAGCGGAGAGAAGGGCTGCAATAAACTTTTTCCGCATAAGGATATTGGTATGTATCCATAAGTTCGCGAAGCTCTTCGGCGCCTTCCGGAGTAAGCGCAGGGTCGCTGTTTTTTCCGAGGCAGATTTTCTTTTGGGGGTCTTCCGCCATTCCGTGGCGGATAAGATGGATTCTGTAAGTTACCATATTTCCTCCTAAAAACACTTTACAAATTGTATGAAAAAGATTATAATATACAAACAGTTATCGAAAAAGGTGGATTTTTAAAGATGAAAACAGATTTTCCGCGCGTTTTGTCGCTTTTGAGAAAAGAAAAAGGCATAAGCCAGAAAGAAGCCGCAACTCAGCTTGGCGTTTCCCAGGCTTTGCTTTCCCATTATGAAAAAGGAATCCGCGAATGCGGACTTGATTTTTTAATCCGCGCGGCGGATTTTTACGGCGTTTCCGCGGATTATCTTCTCGGAAGAAGCGCCGACCCGGACGGAATGACCCTTACCGTTGAAGACATTCCGGAACCGGACGCCGTAGGAAAGGAAAACACTCTTTCCGGCGCGGGCGTTCTTCCCGTTATCAACAAAAAACTTATCGCAAATTCCCTCAACGTTCTTTTTGATCTTCTTTCAAAAAGCCAGAGCAAGGAACTTACGAAACAGGTTTCCGGCTATCTTATGGCGGCGGTCTACCGTATGTTCAGAATTATATACTCTTTCAGCCCGAAAAACAATATGAACACTTTCAGCGTTCCGAATTCCGGTGCGCTTGAAAGCGCGGACGCTTATATGAAAACCTGCGAAGCAAGAGTGAAAAAACTTGAAGGTGATTCTTCCGTTAAGACCGAAAACATTTCCGTTTCTTCCGAAAGCCTTGCAAGAACCTATCCGCTTTTTGCTTCAAGTCTTTTCAGCCTTATCAAAAACTGTGAAGACAACATGGAAAAATAACAAATATATTTTACCATTAACAAAAGAGAATTTAAACCCGAATATTGTAAAATTTTAAAGGAGTTTTTCAAAATGCTTGAAAAAGGAACAAAAGCCCCGGATTTTACCCTTTTTGATAAAGAAGGAAAAGAAGTTTCCCTTTCGGATTTTTCCGGAAGAAAGGTTGTTCTTTATTTTTACCCCAAGGACAACACCCCCGGCTGCACAAGGCAGGCCTGCGCCTTTGCGCAGAATTTTGAAGAATTCAAAAAGCTTGATGCCGTTGTTATCGGAATAAGCAAGGATTCTGTTGCTTCCCACGTTAAGTTTGCGGAAAAATTTGAACTTCCGTTTGTTCTTCTTTCCGACCCGGAGCACAAAGTTATTGAAGCTTTCGGTGCCTGGCAGGAAAAGAAAAATTACGGAAAGGTTTATTTCGGAACGGTCCGCTCAACTTTTGTCATTGACGAAAACGGAATTATCGAAAAAGTTATGCCGAAAGTCAAACCGGATACCAACGCGGAAGAGATTCTTGAATATCTTAAAGGCGAAAAAAATGGATAACTCCCGGGTAAAACGCGGCATTTCCCTTGCGGTACTTTCCGCAATGCTTTATGCTTTGAGCACCCCCTTTTCAAAAATTCTTCTGGAACATATCCCTTCGACGATGATGGCGGGACTTCTTTATATCGGTGCCGGAATCGGAATGGGCGCTGTGGCTCTTTTCCGCAAAGGAACCGGAAAAAATTCCGAGGACAGAAGTTTTACAAAAGCGGAGTTACCTTATGTTATCCTGATGATACTTCTGGATATTGCGGCGCCCATAAGCCTTATGTTCGGGCTTAAAATGACTTCCGCCGCAAACGCTTCTCTTTTAAATAACTTTGAATATGTTGCAACGGCTCTGATCGCATTTTTTATCTTTCGTGAAAAAATCAGCCCGAGGCTTTGGCTCGGAATTATTATGACGGTTTCCGCCTGCGTGATTCTTTCTTTCGAAGGCGGCTCCTCCTTCGGTTTTTCAAAAGGTTCCGCCCTGGTTTTGCTTTCGGCAGTTTTCTGGGGAATTGAAAACAACTGCACCAGGGCAATTTCCGGAAAAGACCCGATGATAATCGTTCTTCTGAAAGGAATTTTTTGCGGCGGAACAAGTTTTTTGCTGGCGGTTTTTATGGGAGAAAAAGCCGAAAATCTCTGGAGCGTTTTTCTTGCGCTTTTGCTCGGGCTTGTTTCCTATGGGCTGAGCATTTTTGTTTTTGTATATGCCCAAAGAATTCTCGGCGCCGCAAGAACAAGCGTTTATTCCGGCTTAACGCCTTTTTTCGGAACGGCGCTTTCGCTTTTACTTTTCTTCGAGATTCCTAAACCCAGGTTTTTTGTTGCCCTTGGTTTTACGATCCTTGGGGCGTGGCTTTCTTCCGGCGACACGCCGATTTTTAAGAAAAAGAATAAAGAAAACTAAAAAAGCACCCTTTCGGGTGCTTTTTGTTTTTATGCTTCAAGTTCGGGAATTTTGAAAGATTCTTTGACGGTGATTTCGTCGCCGTTTGCGGAAACCGCAATTCCGGAAAGTTTTTTGTCCGCGTTATCAACAATAAGTTCGCAGACTTTATCCTCAATATCCTTGCGGATAACTCTTACAAGGTCACGGGCGCCGCCTTTGTTTCCGTGGGATTTTTTCGCAATTGCCTTAAGTGCGGAATCATCATAGGAAAGGTCGATTCCTTTTTCCTTAAGAGGCTGGCGAAGTTCATCAAGGCGAAGAGCGGCGATTCTTTCGTAATCCTCCACGGTAAGGTCATGGAAAACAACGATTTCATCAACCCTTCCGATAAATTCCGGACGGAGGAACTGGGCAAGAGCCTTATAAACTTTATCTTTTTCGAGGGAATAGGAATCTCTTCCGAAGCCGAGAGCTTTTTCCTTGTTTTCGCTTCCTGCGTTAGAAGTCATAACGATTACGGTGTTCGCGAAGGAAACGGTTCTTCCGTGAGCATCGGCAATTTTTCCTTCGTCAAGAATCTGGAGAAGGATGTTCATAACGTCCGGATGAGCCTTTTCGATTTCATCGAAAAGTATTACGGAATAGGGTTTTCTGCGGACTTTTTCGGTAAGCTGGCCCGCTTCATCATAACCGACATAGCCGGGAGGAGAACCGACTATTCTCGAAACTGCGTGTTTTTCCATAAATTCGGACATATCAAGGCGGATAAGCGGATCTTCCGTCTGGAAAAGTTCGCTTGCAAGAACTTTTACAAGTTCGGTTTTTCCAACGCCGGTGGGTCCAACAAAGATGAAGGAAGCGGGTCTTCTTCTTGCGGAAATCTGGACTCTTGAACGTTTTACCGCGTTTGCAACAAGGTGGCAGGCTTCGTCCTGGCCGATAACGTGCTGTTTAAGGGTCGCTTCAAGTTCACCGAGTTTTCGAAGGTCGCTTTCCTGGACCTTGCTTGCGGGGATTCCGGTCCAGAGTTCGATTACGGTTGCAAGATCCTTCGGCGCAACTTCCGCCGCAAGAGCAATGGGTTCAAGGCGGTTATGCTCGATTTCGAGCTGGAGCGCTTCCGCTTTTGCCGTTGCAAGGGCTTCGTAATCAATGGTTTCTTCCTGCTGAATAGCTTCGATCTTTTCCTGAACCGCACGGAGTTTTTGTCCGCTTATTTCGTATTCCGCAAGTTCCTTGTTCGCAAGGGCGCTGCAGGAACAGGCTTCGTCAAGAAGGTCGATGGCTTTATCCGGAAGGAAACGGTCGGTGATATATCTTTCGGAAAGGCGGACACAGCTTTCGATAAGCTCGTCGCTTATTTTTACATGGTGGAATTTTTCATAGTTCGGCGCGACGCCTTTGAGAATTTCAATGCTGTCCGCAACGGAAGGTTCCTCAACGGTAACGGGCTGGAAACGGCGTTCGAGAGCTGCATCTTTTTCGATATGTTTGCGATATTCATTGAAGGTCGTGGCGCCTATAACCTGGAGTTCTCCGCGGGAAAGAGCCGGTTTGAGAATATTCGCTGCGTTCATGCTTCCTTCCGCATCGCCTGTTCCCACAAGGTTATGGATTTCATCGATGAAAAGGATTATATTGCCTTCGCGCTTAACTTCCTCAACAAGTCCCTTTACCCTGCTTTCAAACTGTCCGCGGAACTGGGTTCCGGCAACAAGAGCGGTCAAATCGAGCATCCAGAGTTCCTTTCCGGCAAGCTTTGCGGGAACTTCGTTCGAAGCGATTTTCTGGGCAATTCCTTCCGCAATTGCGGTTTTTCCGACGCCCGGTTCGCCGATAAGGCAGGGATTGTTTTTTGTTCTTCTGTTAAGAATCTGAACAACTCTTCCGATTTCTCGGTTTCTTCCGATAATCGGGTCAAAACCGCCTTTTTTTGCTTTTTCGGTGAGGTTTTCGCAATAGAGGTTGAGATATCTTTTTTCTTCCTGTTTACCTTTTTTTCCGGTTTTCTTCGGATTCCTTGGTTTTTCGCCGTCCGCAGTCGGATTTTCGGTTCCGGGCATCATATCTCCGCCGAAAATGCTGTTGAGAAACGGAAAAGCCTGGGCTCCGCCCATTTCAAAATTGGGGTCGCCTTCCTCATCAAAATTCATCATCTGTTCGCTGATGGCATCCAGTTCATCGCCGGAAATTCCCATTTTGTTCATAAGGTCCTCAACGGGTTTTATTCCAAGCTCCTTCGCGCATTGAAGGCAAAGACCTTCGTTGAAGGTTTTTTCTCCTTCCATGCGGGTTACAAAAACCACAGCCATTCTTTTTTTGCATCTTGAACAAAGCATACTGTTCATCAAAAATCCTCCGTGGGGAAAAATTTTATGTTAAAAATCGTAAAAATCACATCAAAGCATTATTGCCGCAAACCGCGGAATATATCCATTTGAAAAAATAGCTTTCGGAAATAATTTCTTCGGAAAAATATTCCGGAAAAATTCCGGCGGAAATTATAAAATCAAGAACAAAAGCGCCGATGCAAAGTTCAAGGATTCCGTTCAGAATTCCGAAAACACCGCCGAAAAAGCTGTTGAATCCGCCTATTATCGGAATGTCGTTCACAAATTTTGAACCTTTTGCAATAAAGGAAACCACCGTTGCCAAAATTATAAGAGCGGCAGCAAAGAAAAGAGTTTCGAGTATCGGTTCCACAACCGGGCGAACAACGCTTTCCTCGACGGAAACGGCGATTGCCGAATAATCGAGCCCGACGGAATTTATCAGATTTTCCGTAGCGGAGCTGAAATCGAAAAACAGATAGGAAATTGCCGGAAGGCTTTCAACCGCTTCCGTAAGTCCGTTTATCACGCTTTCGGCGTCAACGGCATTTGCTATTGAACTTTCCATTTTTTCAATTACCATCGGCTCTATCGCCGTTGTGTATATAAGCGAAGCGTATATACGGCTTATAACAAGGGCGGCAATTATTGCAAAAACATAGCCTATTGCCTGAATTGCGGTTTTTGCAAAACCGTTTTTTGCGCCTTTTCTTATGCAGTTTATTACAATAAAAATCGCAAGCGCGTCATAAATTATCGAAACAAAATTCAAAAGCGGCAAAAGCCTCCTTTTTCAATTATTTTTCAATTTTGCAAAGCTGATCCCGGGTGACGGCAAAAACGGATTCCCCGATTGTTTCCAGAAGAATTGCGTCCTGCTCGGAACCGAGAGTTGCGGTGTGTTCACCGGAATTATTGAAAACAAAAGCTTTTCCGGAACAATAGACCGTTGTGTTGTTTTCACTTCTGTCACAGCAGATATATTTTCCGCTTATGGAAAGTTTTTTGGATTCGGAAAGATTTTCGTCAAGAAAAACAACGTCCGTTGCTCTTTCTTCCGTAAAACGGTCGAAAACAAGCGAAGCTCCGTTTGTTCCCGGAAGATTCATAACCGCAACGGGAACCGAAGCATAGCCGCAGCTTCCGAGAACTTTTCCTTCTTTTGAAAGTGTTGCGGCAACGGTATCACAGATAAGTTTTACATCGCCTTTTGAATCATATTCAAGGCTGAGAACGGAAGCGCCCTTGAACTCTTTTTTCCCGAGTTCAACCGCCGCTTCGGTTGTAAAAAGATGAACGGTTGTTACAATTTCGCCCGCTTCGTTGGCGGAAAGCGCCGCGGCGGCTATGCTTTTTGTTTTTTCGCTTGCGCTTGCGCAAACGATATATTCATCCGAAGAGGACCAGGTGAAAATTTCTTCCTTATAATCCGAATCGAAAACATGGAGCTGGGAAGCATAGCGCTGGGCGGAAGTTACCACGGAAAGAATTCCTTCCGCGGAAAGATCCGCGCTTATTATTTTATATTCAAATTCCTTTTCAAAAAGAATTTTATCGCGGGTTCTGACAAAAAGGCGGTTTCCGCCCTGGTCATAGATAAGGAACCTTCTTCCGGCGGATTCAACGATTGGGTTTGCAAAATTATGCTGGGCGGAAAGAAGCTGTTTTCCGTTTTCCGCATAAAGATAATAAACCGCATCGGTAAGAATTCCGAGATTTTCACCGACGGTGAAGGTTTTTATTACGTTTGTTCCGGAAGTATCCACCGGAAAACCCGCTCCGGCAGAAGAAGAGGAAGCAATTCTGTCGCCGATGATTCCCGCAACGTCTTCCTCAATGAAAAAATAAATTCCGGTACAGAGAATTGTCAGAAGAAGCAATGCGCCGACAAATCTTCGGTTGCGCTGAGCGGCAAATTTTTTCTGGCGTTTTTTTCTGGCTATTTCAAATTCGTTCTGTTCTTTTTTTGCCACTTTTCTTCTCCTCTTAATGTTTCCTTTCGGAATATTTCAAAAGCGCGGTGCAGACAGCGCCGCAGACGATTGCGGAAACAACGGCTTCGGTAATTCCGGCACCGGTTATGGTTGCGGAAACCGTTGCCAGAAGGGTGCTGTAAGCAATATCTTTTGCGGCGGAATAGCTTTCACCGAAGAAAAGATAGATTCCGCCCATTACAAAAACCGTGTTCGCAAGCGAACCGCAAAAACCCGCGGCGGCGCTTGCTATTGTTTTGTTGACTTTAAATTTTACAAAAAGCGCAAAAACGCCCGCGGCAACAACGCCTATCATAATCCTCGGAAAAAGGCTTATCACTATTGCCCAGAGGCTTCCGCTTTCTTCTCCGAAAACCGGAACAAAAGGCGAAAAAACGAAGGAGGTGAGGTTCGGCTGAACTGTGTTTTTCAAAAGGCTTGTGAGCCCGAAAACTCCGCCCAGAACTGCGCCTTTTTTCCAGCCGAAAAGAACCGCTCCGATTATTACCGGCATCTGTATGGTTGTAGCATTAATAGCGCCGAGAGGGATATATCCCAGCGGCGTTACTGAAAGCAATATTATAAGCGCGATGAAAAGCGCCATTTTTACCATTTCGGAAGTTTTTTGGATTTTTATCATTGTTTTTCCTTCTTTTAAGAAAAATATGTAATTATAATATTATACTACTGTTATATTTTTATGGCAAGTGCGGGAAGGGATATTATCTTTCCGCTCATTTGTTTTTATAAAAAGCAACGGAAAGGCAAAGGCAGCCAAGCGCAAGAAGAAGCGAAGAGATTACGCCTTCGCCGGTGTTTACGATATGGTTTATTGTTCCCGCAAAAAAACAGACGGAAGCTATTGCAAACAAAATGCTTAGAAGTTTGTTTTTATTTGTTTTCATAAATGTCACCTTCCGTGAATCTCATACTGTCTTTCCGGCAGGAGCAAGCCCCGCCCTACTGTAAAACTGAAACTATTAAACCGCCGCTTCTTCAAGAAGCTTTTGGATATTCTTTGAAAGGGCGGCGTTTTCCGCTTTTTCGAGCTTTGGATCATTTTCAAGAATTTCCGCCGCGGCTTTTTTCGCAAGTTCCAGAAGTTTTATATCGGTCATCATATCCGCCATTTTTAGCATTGGAAGACCGCTTTGGCGATAGCCGAAAAAGTCTCCGGGACCTCTTAACTTAAGGTCCTCCTCCGCAACCTTAAAGCCATCGGTGGTTTTTGCTATAACTTCAAGGCGGCGTTTTGTTTCGGGATTTTTTGTTCCGGAAATAAGAATGCAGTAGCTTTGTTCCTTTCCTCTTCCGACTCTTCCCCGAAGCTGATGAAGCTGGGAAAGTCCGAACCTATCCGCGTTTTCGATTATCATGCAAACGGCGTTCGGAACGTCAACCCCGACTTCGACAACGGTTGTTGAAACGAGTACCTGGAGTCTGTTTTCCGCAAAGGCTTCCATGACCCTTTCCTTTTCCGCGGGTTTCATTCTTCCGTGGAGAAGTCCGACGTTGCAGTCAACAAGTTCCTGTCCGGCAATCTGTTCCGCAAGATCCGCCGCCGCCTCAAGCGGAAGGGAATCTTCGTTCCGTTCAACAAGGGGGCAGATTATATAGCTTTGTTTCCCTTCTTTTGCAAAGTTGCGGACAAAATTGAAAGCCCTTTGAGAAAGTTCCGGGGTTACAAGATAGGTTTTCACCGGAATTCGGTTCTTCGGCATTTCGTCAAGGACGGAAACATCGAGGTCACCATAAAGGACGAAGGCAAGTGTTCTCGGAATGGGCGTTGCGGACATAACTATCGTATGGGGTGCTTTTCCCTTTTTGCTGAGGGCAGTCCTTTGGCGGACACCGAAACGGTGCTGTTCATCGGTGATTATAAGACCGAGATTTTTGAATTCAACGTCCTCCTGAATAAGCGCATGGGTTCCGGTAACAACGGTTATTTCGCCGGATTTTATTGCGGCTTTTACCGCGTTTTTTTCGGAGGCTTTCATTGAACCGGTGAGCACGCCCACTTTTATTCCAAATGGAGCGAACATTTTTTCAAGGGTCGCTTTATGCTGGGCGGCAAGAACTTCCGTCGGCGCCATCATTGCGCTCTGGAAGCCGTTTTTTGCCGCAAAATACATACAGGAAGCGGCAACGGCGGTTTTTCCGGAACCGACATCGCCCTGGATAAGTCTGCTCATTGGAACGTCCGAGCACATATCTTTTTTACATTCAGCAATCACGCGTTTTTGAGCACCGGTCAGTTCAAAACCAAGGGATCTTTCAAATTCTTCCGTGCTCAAATTCAAAAACGCCGTTCCTTCGGCGGTTCTGTTCTTTCCTTTAACAAGGCTCATTCCAAGAGTGAAGGCGAGAAATTCTTCGAAAATAAGGCGTTTTTTTGCTTTTTCAAGAGCCTCCTCACCGGAAGGGAAATGGATATTGCGGATAGCTTCCGCTTTTGAGCACAGGCCATATTTTTCAAGGATATCCGTGCTCAGGGTTTCTTTTATAAGATTTCCGCAGTTTTCAAGGGCGGTTTTCATCTGGGCGGAAACCATTTTTGAGGAAAGTCCTTCTGTAAGCGGATATTGCGGAAGGAATCCGCTTTCTTCGGGTTGGATAACAACGGGAGAATTCATCTCTCCGCCGGTCATTCTTCTTGTAAAATCGCCGTAGAAAATATATTCTTCACCGATTTCAAGAGCTTCGACGGTATATTTTGCGTTGAAGAAGGTTATCAGCAAATCCCGCTCCATGTCCGTTGCACGGACTTTTGAAACGGTGAGCCCTTTTCGGATAGGTCTTGTCGGGCTTTTTTGAATAACGGTTGCGCGTACCGCGCAGGGGTGCTCATCGGAAGCGTCTTTTATCAAAAGGCTCCCGGTCAAATCGAGATAGCCCCTTGGGTAATGCTCAAGAAGTTCGCCGATGTTCGTTATTCCAAGCTTCTCATAAGTTTTCTTTCGCTTTTCGCCAACACCTTTAAGCGCCGTAAGCGGTGAGCTTAAATCCATAAAAACGCCTCCTTTCCATATTCTGATTTTATCTTACAACTTTTGCGGCAAAAAACAAGGCTTTTTTTGTTAACAATATTTTATTATTAAAAACGGCGGGAGCAAGCCCCCGCCCTACATTTTTAATTTTCTCAGATATGCTTTTTGTTCATCGGTTATCCGATAGCTTTCAATTGCCTTCTGTATGGCTTTGTTATGGGTCCATTTTTCAAGCCTGCGATTTTCTATAAAAGGCAAAACCGCCTCATACTGTTTTGCGAGAGCCGTTGCAAAATACCAGGCCTGCATCATCCGGATATAATATTCTTCCGATTCGATTTTTGCTATCCGACTGGGATATTCCGCCGAAAAATCTTCATCCAGAAAATGCTCCATGAGCATTTTTATTCCGAAGCGGACGGAATAGACGTCCTTTGATGAAATCCATTTTTCAATATCTTCCAAAAGTTCTTTTTTATGCTTTTTGAAGATTTTCGGCGACATTGAATCGCAGGTTGCCCAGTTATCAACAAAGGGCAGAAATTCCGTGACCCTTTCTGCCGCTTTTCCGTAATCGTCTGTGAATTCCAGAAGGAAAGCATGGAGATTGTTTTCCTCGTAATATTCATGGGGAAGGTTTTTCAGGAAAATTTCCGCTTCCGGGGTTTTTGAAAAATCCTTCGCGAATTTCCGCAAAAGGGGCGTTCTTATTCCGATTATCTTTTCCTTCGGAACGGTCGGCATAAGTTTGCTTTGGAAATCGCGGTATTTTTCGTCCGCCATTGAAAAAAGGACGGATTTCAAGTCCTGCATTTTATCACCTCGTTTTTTGTATTATAACATATTTCTCAAAGAAAGAAAAACGCCGCGGCATTTCCGCGGCGTTTTTCCATAAGGTTCTCAAAAAGGCTCAATTATCGGTATGGCTGCAGGAACAGCAGCCTTCTTTGCTTTTTTTGCAGCAGGAGCTGCCATAGGGACAGCCGATGCATTTGTTTCCGTTCTTTTTAGATTTATAAATATAATATCCCGCAAGTATAAGGATTATTGCAAGGACGGCGATAATGATGATATCTTCCATAAATGACTGTTCCTTTCTTTAAAATTTTGTTTTTTTAAGCTTTCGCGGCTTTTTCTTTCATATTTCTTTGTTCGGCGGTCGCGCAAAGATAGATTATCACGGAAGCCATTGCAATAACGGTCATAAGTCCCGGAACAAAAGCTGTTCCGAAAGTTCCTTCGGTGATGAGAGTTCCGATCTGATATACGAGGAAGCTAACGGTATATCCGACAGCGAACTGAAGACCTATTCCGCCCCAGAGCCATTTTGCGCTCTTCATTTCCGCATTCATCGCGCCGATTGCCGCAAAGCATGGCGGAGTGAAAAGATTGAACATAAGATAAGCAAGTGCGGCGGCTTTTGTGATTGCGAAAACGCCGGCAACTTCCGCCCCTGCACCTTCCATAAGTTCAAGTTCTTCAGCATCGATGAGATTTTCAAGACCGACGAAGCAGACCGCAAGGGTGCCCACAACGTTTTCCTTTGCGATGAAGCCGGTAACTGCCGCTGCGGCAAACTGCCAGGAAAGAACGCCGACAATCGGAACAAGGATATATGCAACGGGATTTGCGATGGAAGCGAGAATTGAAGCATCTGCGCTTTCGGCAACGTTGAAGCTCCAGTCAAAAGTCTGCATTATCTGAACTGCGGTGTTACAAAGAAGGATTATTGTTGCGGCTTTTACGATATATGCCCAGCCGCGGCTGCACATGGATTTAAATGCACGCATAAGGCTCGGAACTTTATATTCCGGAAGTTCGATGATGAAGAAGGATTTTTTTGCTTTGTATCCGGTGATTTTGTTGATAAGAAGTGCGCCGAAGAAAATTATGACGATTCCGACAAAATACATAAGAGTTCCTACCCAGGAAGCATCTTCAAAGAAGGCGCCGGCAAAAAGCGCTATTACCGGAAGTTTTGCGCCGCAGGGCATAAACGGAGCAAGCATTGCGGTGGCTCTTCTTTCACGCTCGTTGCGGATAGTGCGGCAGGCCATAACGCCCGGAATTGCGCAACCGGTTCCGATTACAAAAGGAATTACGGACTTTCCGGAAAGGCCTACTTTTTTGAAGATCGGATCGAGAACAACGGAAGCTCTTGCCATATATCCGCAGTCTTCAAGAAGCGCGATGAGGAAATACATTACCATAACAAGGGGAAGGAAGCCCACAACCGCGCCGACACCGCCGATTACGCCGTCAACAAGAAGTGCATAGAGAATGGGGCTTGCGCCTTCGAGCATTCCGCCGACCCAGCTTTGGAAAGTTTCTATCCAGCCAACGAGGATATCGGCGACAAGGACACCGAGACCTTTTTCGTGCTGTGAAATCATGAAAACAAGCCACATAACAAGGGCAAAAATCGGAATTCCGAGCCACTTGTTCGTAAGGATATCGTCAATTTTATCACCGGCGTTTTTCTGGTTTGTAAAAACTTTTCTGGTTTCGACTTCTTTAACGATTTTGTTAACAAATTCAAAGCGTTTTCTGTCCGCCGCAAGAACCTCTTCTTTATCAGAAAAATCAATATTTCCTTGTTCATAAGGCGCTTTCTGGCCTTTTCCCTCCTGCATAGCGGCGGTTTTTACAACTTCCTTAAGTCCTTCACCGGAAGTGGAGGTTGTGTCGATAACCGGGCAACCGAGTTTTTCGGAAAGAAGTTTTGCATCGATTTTGGTTTCTTTCTTTGCATTGACGTCAGCTTTATTAAGGGCAACGACAACCGGAATTCCGAGTTCGAGAAGCTGTGTTGTAAAGAAAAGGCTTCTGGAAAGGTTTGTTGCATCAACAATGTTGATTATTACGTCCGGGTTTTCGTTTTTTACATAATCGCTTGTAACGCTTTCTTCCGAAGTAAAAGGTGACATGGAATATGCGCCGGGAAGGTCAACAGCGATGAGTTCTTCTGCTCCGTCATAATAAGCCTTCTTTATGGGGTGTTCTTTCTTTTCAACGGTAACGCCCGCCCAGTTTCCTACTTTTTCGTTTCGGCCGGTAATGGCGTTATACATTGTTGTTTTGCCGCTGTTGGGGTTGCCTGTGAGCGCAATTCTCATTAACGTGATGCTCCTTTTTATTTTAAAATGTCAAAATTAAAAACTGATTAGGTTAGGAAAGGCTAACTTACCCTTATAAAGCGGAATTTTGTTTTTATTCCGCCGGGGTGTGGTTATTCAACAGCAATCGCTTCCGCAAGCTGGTTATCTATATTATATCTTCCGTCTTTAATAGAAACGGTGCAGCCGCCCTTTCGGTGTGCAATCACCGTAATAGGTTCGCCGCTGTAGCAACCAAGAGAAAAGAGGAAAGCGTCAAGTTCTTCGTCATCGGTTTCAATGGCTTTGATAATATATTCAACGCCTTCTTCCGCAGACTTTAAATTCACAAGTATCACCTTACCTAATATATTTTATGGTTAGTCTTGGCTAACCGTTTTTCTGAAATAAAAGTTAGGACTTCCTAACCACATTGAAGTATATCACTACTGCACAACTTTGTCAATATGTTTTTGGTAAATATTTCAGGTTTTCCAAAAAAAGCAGGAAGTTTTCCGAAAAAAACTTCCTGCTTTTGGTGCCGCCAACGAGACTCGAACTCGTACGCTTTATAGGCGAGGGATTTTAAGTCCCTTGTGTCTGCCATTCCACCACGGCGGCATTTTTTTGATTTTGTAAAGTTTATTATAACAAAATCCCCCGGGGTTTACAAGTGTTTTTATTCCAATTTGCCATATTAAGGATTTTCTTCCAAAAAAACAATGACAAACCGAAAAGCTTGTGCTATACTTTTATATGTAGAAATTTATCTTTTTATTAAAAAAGATTAAAAGGAGGTTTCTTTTTTAAATGAAACGAATTTTTTCAATTTTCCTTGCTTTGGTGCTTGTCATCACAGCCGTTCCTTTCCTTGGGGTTGAAGCAAAAGCTTTGGGTCTTGACGAAGAAGGAACTTATACCATAACCTATAAACCCGGCAGCGGCGCAAAAGGTTCTTCCAAAAAAGATACTTTTGAACCCGGAGAGGAAGCTGTTCTTCGTTCCGCAGACGACCTTGGTTTTTCCAAGGAGGGTTATTATTTCACCGGTTGGCAAATCGGCAACAAAAAATATTCCGCAGGAAGCAGTTTTAACAGCAACGGCGGCGACCACACCGCTACCGCCCAGTGGAAAAAAGAAGGAAGCTCCAGCTCTTCTTCCAGTTCTTCCACCGGAACCACCAAAGAGACCTATACCGTAACTTACAAACCCGGTGCAGCCGGCGGCAGTTCCGTTAAAAAGACCTATGACTATGACGAAAACTTCACCCTTATTTCCTGCCCCTTTGAATATAAAGACCATTCTTTTGTTGGTTGGGAATACGGCAACGGAAACGTTTATGACGCAGGCCAGGGTGTTTCCGCACCTAACATGGACGTAACTTTTACCGCAAAATGGAGCAGCGAAGGAATTAAAGACATCACCGGTTCTTCCAGCTCTTCTTCCGAAAGCTCCAGCTCCAGCAGTTCCAGTTCTTCCAGCTCCAGCAGCTCTTCTTCCAGCAGCAGCTCCAGCTCCAGTTCCTCCAGTTCCAGCGCTTCTTCCTCCAAGCCGGTAAGCTCCAGCACATCTTCTTCCAAACCGGTAAGCTCTTCCAGCAGTTCTTCCGAAAGTTCCGTTCCGGAATCCTCCTCCAGCAGTTCCTCTGTTGTTGAAGCTCCCGTAGAAGACGTTTTTGAGCCCATCACCCTTGCTTTCAGCATTGACGGCGATATTCCCGTAACCAAAATTGAATTTCTTCTTAAAGAGGATATCGGCGGCAACCCCACCCTTAACCTTTCCCCTCTTGACGGTTACAGCGTAACCGACGAAGCCGCGGCAAAATTCATTGCCGATGGCGACGCTCTTGCCGCATTCGACGTTTCCCTTCTTGTTGACGGATTCGCTTATGAAGACAAAGCTCTCGGAACCGTAACTTACAGCCTTAACGGAACCCAGGCAAGCGCGGAATCCAACTATAAATCTTATGTTTTCGCAATGGTACATACCACCGATATCGGAAAATTTGACGGCGAATATTATATGACCGACGGCGAAAACACCTATCTTTATAATCAGGAAACCGATTTCAAAACCGCCGTTGACAACGTAAAACTTGTTGAGGAAGACGGCGTTTACCGCCTTGTTATCAAGGATCCTTCCGGCCTTTCCGCTTTTGCATATCAGGCTTCCGAAAACGTTATTGTTGAAGCAAAACTTGTTCCAAGCGCTTCCACCGAATCCGCTTCCATTGACGTAACCTCCCTTTCTCCGGTTCTTCTTGTTCATCTTGAAGTTGGCGAAGGAAAATCCACCGGCGGCGGAGTTCCTTTCTGGATCTGGATCATTGTCGGTGTTCTTGTAATCCTCATCGGCGCTCTTGTTGCGCTTTTCCTCATCAACCGCAAAAATGAAGCAAAAACTTCTTCTTACAGCGAAAAACCCTCTTCCGGCTATTCCGGAATCACCGGTTTTGATGATGAAGAATAATTGAACTTTAAACACCAAAAAGGGGTGCGCTGTTCTTTTGAACGGCGCGCCCCCTTTTTCTTTTCTCTTGTAAAAGCTTTTTTTATATTGTATAATTATAAATTAGTCAAAACCTTTTTATCAAGGAGGAAAAAATGAAAGCTGCTTTTTATACCCTTGGCTGCAAGGTTAACCAATATGAAACGCAGATTATGGAACAGGCTTTTTCCAAAGCCGGTTTTGAAATTGTGGATTGCGAAAGCGACGCGGACGTTTACGTTATAAATTCCTGCACCGTTACCGGAACCGGCGATAAAAAATCCCGCCAGATGGTGCGCCATTTCCGCCGCAAAAACCCGAACGCAGTCATTGCCCTCACCGGCTGTTATCCCCAGGCTTTTCCGGAAGAATCTTCCCTTCTTCTTGAAGCGGACGTTATAACCGGTTCCGCCGACAGAAGCCAGGTTCTCCCGGCGGTTTTCGATGCCCTTGACGGAAAGCGCGTTGTTCATATAACTCCCCACGAAAAACTCGAGGAATTTGAACCGATGCAGGCCAGCGGAATGCTTGACCGCACCAGAGCTTTTGTAAAAATTCAGGACGGATGCGACAACCGCTGTTCCTATTGCATTATCCCGAAAGCAAGAGGGCATGTCCGTTCAAAACCGCTCAAGGATATTGAACGCGAGCTGGAAAGCCTTCTTTCCCACGGTTACACCGAAGTTGTTCTTGCGGGAATAAACCTTCCTTTCTATGGAAGAGACCTCGGTCTTTCGCTCATCAATGCCGTTGAGCTTGCCTGTGAAATTATGCCCAGGGTACGCCTCAGCTCTCTTGAGCCGGAACTTCTTTCGAGAGAGGATGTGGAGCGCCTTGCGAAGCTTCCGAACTTCTGCCCCCAATTCCACCTTTCTCTCCAGAGCGGTTGCGACAGGACCCTTAATCGCATGAGAAGAAGATATAACACCGATATGTACCGGGAAGTTGTCAAGAATATCCGGGAATTTTTCCCCAACGGCGGACTCACCACCGACGTTATAGTCGGATTCCCGGGCGAAACGGACGAGGATTTTGAGGAAAGCTGCCGCTTTATTGAGGAAATGGGCTTCGCGAAAGTTCACGTTTTCCCCTATTCCAGAAGAACCGGAACCGACGCCGCGGATATGCCCGACCAGGTTCCAAATTCCGTCAAATCCGAAAGAGCCGCAAAAATGGCCGAAAGAGCCGAAGCGGTCCGCAAAAAATTTCTTGAAAGTCAGGTCGGTCTTACCGAATCCGTCCTTATTGAATCCGTTATCAAGGACGGAATGATGAACGGTTACACGATGAATTATACCCCGGTTGTTATTCCGGCGGTAAAATCCCTTCTTTGCACCGTTCAGGAAGTTGTTATAACCGGAGTTTCCGGCGACGTTTGTACCGGAAGAATTAAAAATCCTCCGGTGGGATATGACCCAATGGGAATGTTCGATTAAATTTTTTTCAGCAAAAACCGCATGTTTCCGCCTTTTTTTCAATACTGCAAAATTTTTGAAAAAAATTTTAAAAAAAGTGTTGACATTTTGGTTTTGCTCGTGTATAATTATCAACGTTGACCCCACAAGGTCATTGTGGCCCGGTAGTTCAGCTGGTTAGAACGCTAGCCTGTCACGCTAGAGGTCGAGGGTTCGAGCCCCTTCCGGGTCGCCACTTTGCTGATGTAGCTCAGTAGGCAGAGCACTTCCTTGGTAAGGAAGAGGTCATCAGTTCGAATCTGATTATCAGCTCCATCAAGCCGCTACGTAAGCGGCTTTTTGCTATGTTGGAGCTTTTATATAGATGAACTTCGCTTGGAAAACGGTTCCCTGCGGAGTTATTTTTTTGCAAAAAATTACGGTGTGCCAAAAGGCACACCGTTTTTTATAACGTAACGGTAAATTTTGCTCCGCCTTCCGGGCGGTTTTCCGCAAGAACTTTTCCGCCATGCAGTGTCAGAATGTTTTTTACAAGGGCAAGCCCAAGCCCGTTGCCCTCTTCCTTATGGGAAGAATCGCTTTGATAAAATTTATCGAAGATATGTTTTATGGAATCTTCCGGAATTCCGGGGCCGCTGTCCTCAACGGTACAGATTATGTTTTCGCCTTCGTTAAAAAGGCGGATTTTCAGAAGTCCTTCCGGAGGGCTGAATTTTACAGCATTGGAAATAAGGTTGTTCCAGACGTGGAACATAAGATTTTCGTTACCTTCGAATTCAATCTCATCAAGGTCGATATCAAGTTCAATATCCTTTTCGTCCCATTCCCTTTCAAAAGTAAGCACCGATTGGCGAATCTGCTCGTCAAGGCGGTATTTTTTGATGTTCGGCTGAATCGCCTTGTTATCGACTTTTGAAAGAAGAAGAATGTTTCCCACAAGGGCGGAAAGGCGCCTTGTGTTGAAAAGGATTTTTTCCGTATAGGTTCTTTCTTCTTCACAGCAATCCGGGTTGCACTGAAGAAGGGTCGCGTAGCCTTCTATGGCGTTTATCGGCGTTTTGAATTCATGGGAAACGTTTGAAACAAAATCTGTCTGCAAAATTTCCGTTGCGCCGAGTTCCTCTGTCATAAGGTTAAAGTTGGAATACATTTCTTTTATCTCGCGGAAGGGACTTTTTGTTTCAAGCCGGATATCAAAATTCCCTTTCGAAACTTCGTTCATGGCGTTGCTGAGTTTTGTGATAGGCCCGAAGAAAAGTTTTCCGAGATAAAAAGTGAGCGAATAACCTATCATAAGGTTAAAAATGATGAACCAAATCAGAAGAAAAGTAAGTTCTCTTGTGTGAAAAATTGTGCTCAGTAAAAACGCCAGAACCGTTGAAACAAAAAAGGTGAACGCAAGGCAGACCATTACCGCAAGGGTGAACCAAAGCCTTGTGCTCCGGCGGACAATTTTTCTTGTTTTTTCAATTTCGTTTATCTTCATGCTTTCACAACCTTATAACCCACTCCGCGGATAGTTACGATTTTAAAATCCGGGTTATCGCGGAATCTTTCGCGAAGGCGGCCGATATGTACGTCAACGGTGTGGGTGTCGCTTTCGCTTTCATATCCCCAGATATCGTCCATAAGCTGCTGGCGGGTGAAAATTTTTCCCGGGAAAGAGGCCATTTTATAAAGAAGCATAAATTCCTTCTGGGGCAAAATCATGCTTTCCTTCGGGGTTGTGACCATGAGGGAATCGCATTCCATAACGGTTGAACCGATTGTCTGGCGGCGTTCGTTTATCATCTGTGCCCTGCGCAAAAGAGCGCCCACGCGAAGGACCATTTCGTTTATATTGACCGGTTTTACCATAAAATCATCCGTTCCGGAAAGAAAACCGAGGCGCATATCATCAAAAGCGTCCTTTGCGGTTATCATCATTACCGGAACAAGGTTTCCGCTTTCCCGAAGGGTTCTTACAAACTCATAGCCATCCATGACCGGCATCATAATATCGGAAATTATAAGGTCATAATAATCGTTATCGAGGGCATCCAGCGCTTCCTTTCCGTCGGAAACCCCTTTTATGGTATAGCCGTTTTTCGTAAGAACATGCTGGAAAAGCTGGCGGAGTTCCCTGTCGTCCTCCGCAATAAGAATTTTAAACATCCGGACATTCTCCTTTTTTATAGTTTCTTCCAATATTATAATGCCATATTTTCAAATTGCTGTAAACAAAAGTTCAACAAAAGTTGAATTTTCTTTACAAAAGACAGATTTATGCTGTATAATAAAATTGGAATAATTTTTTCGGAGGAATTTTAAATGAACTATAAAGCTTTTCTTATCGAAGCGGGAAAAAGAATGCTCCATTCCGGTTTTACCGTAGGAACCTGGGGCAACATCAGCGTCCGCGACCCGGAAACCGGATACGTTTATCTCACCCCTTCCGGCATGCCTTATGACACCCTTACCGAGGACGATATTGTTGTTATGGATCTTGACGCAAACCGCATTGAAGGCGAACGCAGACCCACCATTGAATATATGATGCATCTCGGAATTATGAAAAACCGCCCCGACGTAAACGCGGTTATTCATACCCACCCCATCTATTCCCAGATTTTTGCCCTTCTTCACGAAGAAATTCCGCCGGTTATCGACGAAGCTGCCCAGGCTCTTGGCGCAAACCCTGTTCGTGTAACCGAATATGCCCTTCCCGGTTCTATTGAAATGGCGGAAAACGTTATCAAAACTCTCGGAAACGACGCCGCCTGCCTTATCGGAAACCACGGCGCGGTTTCTGTCGGAAAAGACATGGAAACCGCTTTCAAAGTCTGCACCATTCTTGAAATGTCCGCTCAGATTTATTATATGGCAAGAAGCATCGGCACCCCGAAACCCATTCCTCAGGATAAAGTTGAATATATGGTAAACGTAACCGTCAAGGATTACGGCCAGAAAAAATAAGTTCCGTGCTCAAAAACAAAATCCCGTGCTCAAGACTTGAGCACGGGATTTTTTGCTGTTTTATCAGATATCGAGAACGTATCCGAGAAGAAGGTTTGTTGTGTTGAGAAGTCCGGAAATATGGGTTCTTTCCATTCCGTGGCTGCACCATACCGCCATTCCGAAAGTTGCGGCACGAAGGTTGTTGCCCGCTCTTACCGCGGCGTTTGCATCGGTTCCATAATGATAATAAACATCGACTTCATAATCGCATCCGGCCTTTTCCGCATAGCCGATAAGGCGGTTGGTGAGTTCAAAATCATAAGGGGCGGCAGCATCTTTTCCGCAGATGGAAACGGCATATTCGTTTCCGTCATAATCCGGACCGATAAGACCGATATCAATTGCAACATATTCGGAAACTTCCGGAGGAACGTAGGTTCCGCCCATTCCAATCTCTTCGGAATAAGGGAAGGCAAGCATTGTTCTGTATTTCGGTTTAAGGTTGTTTTCGGAAAGATATTTCAGCATTGTGAAAACGCAGGCGATGGCACCTTTGTCATCGATAAAGCGGGATTTTATATATCCGTTTTCGGTGACCTGGCAGCGAGGTTCAACGGAGATGAAATCGCCATGGCGGATTCCGAGAGCTTTTACGTCCTCTTTGGAGGAGATTTTTTCATCAAGGATTATCATCATTGTGTTTTCATCGCGGGGAAGGGTTCTTGCGTCGTCGAAAACGTGGACGGAATGGCTCTGGCAGGTCATAAGACCGGTATATTCTCTTCCGTCGCGGGTATGAATGGTTACGGTTTCACCTTCATAGCTGCTGTAGTTGACTCCGCCGAGCTGGCGAACACGGATCATTCCGTTTGCGTCAATGGTGCGGACCACCATTCCGAGAGTATCCGGATGGGCGCCCACAAGAACGGTTTTTGAATTATCCTCGCCCTCAAGAGTGATATATGCGGTGCTTTTGTTGTCATAAGTTACCTTATGACCGAATTTTGCGGCATATTCTTCAAGAAGCGGATTCATTTTTACGTAATAGCCGACCGGGCTTGGGGTGTTTACGATATCTTTGAAGCAATCGATAAGAAATTTTTCATCAACGTTGAATTTCATTGTTGTTACCTCGCTTTTTGTTCCGGCACAAAAACTTTTGTGCTTTGATAAAACAATTATAGCACTCTTCACCGAAGTTTCAAGCGGTATATTTGTTCGGTTGCAATGCCCCAATTTTGTGATATACTTTATTTAACAAATCGGAGTTTTTGGGAGGTATATAAAATGGGACTTGGTTTTAAAAAATCAATAAAAATCGCCCCAGGTGTTCGTGTTAATCTTGGTAAAAAAAGTGCCGGCCTCAGTTTTGGAGTAAAAGGCGCTAAATATTCAATAAACTCAAGCGGAAGAAAAACTACAACTATAGGAATCCCCGGAACTGGATTAAGTTATAGTACTTCTTCTCGCAAAAAACATTCTACGGCAAAATCCAAAAGAAGTCAGTTAGAACGTGAAATGGCAAAGGCTGAAAAAGAAAAACTTAAACAACTCGAACTCGAACATGCTAAAGCGGTTGTAGAGGAATTTGAAACAAAAATTGATGCCATTACAACAATTCATCGTTCTTGTTCTAATGTTATTTGTTGGGAAAACCTTGTCAGCCTTCCTGCACCATACGACATTTCCAAACCCGGCCCAAAAGAAGCAGCTGCAAGAGAAAAAGCCGCTTCTTATAAACCAGGTTTCTTTGCCAAACGAATTTCCGCCCTTAATTCAGCCTCTAATGGTTCTTTCGACAAAATGATTGCTGAAGCCATCGAAGAAGATAAAAACGATTATGATGAATGGGAAACTATTCACAAGCTTTCTGTTCGCGTTACAAATTTTGACGTAGATGCTATGCTTGAAGTTATTAGCAACACTGGAATTTTTGATGATTTAGTAGAGTATGGCAGCGAATTCGAAATTGGTTTTTCCAATCCACATATAGCCGAAGTTGAATTTGATATCATGTCTGATACTGTTGTTCCTCAAGAAAGCGCCACATTAACTTCTACCGGCAAACTAGCACAAAAACCGCTTCCTGTAACCAAAAGGCTTGAAATTGCGCAAGATTATGTTTGCAGTTGTGCCCTTAGGATTGCTCGTGACTTACTCTCTATTTTACCAATTGATGCTGTTTTAATTCATGCAAAAGATAGTTTCATCGATACAGTTGTGGGAAACAATGCAAAGCATTATATTCTTTCTGTCTTTATCGAAAAAGAAAAGTTGTCGCAAATTAATTTTGATATGATAGATCCTTCCGATTCGATGCAAAATTTTATCTACAATATGAAATTTTTAAAAACAAAAGGATTCCAGCCTATAGACCGCCTCGAAATATCTACATTTTCTTACAATAAACAAGTAGATTAAAAATTTTCACTTTATTGTTTAAACCAATTCCCGCCGCATTTCGTGGCGGGAACTTTTTGCTCGTATCTAAAATGCTTTTTGCTAAAAATGAAGCAAATCTTGCAAAGGTTTTTATCCCTTACGGAAGGGCTTCAAAATGTACCGAATAACCAAAATTAAAGCCATTTTGTTATAATTTTTGTCCTTGACAATCACCTCTAATAATGTTAAATTTATTATATAAGTGAATACACATTCTTTGCAACTGACGGACATAGGTGGAGCACCACGGTGGAGCAAAGAATGAATTTGGGGAAGGCTTCCCCTTTTTTATTTCAGCCGACCGTCTGGGCACATTTACTCCTTTTTTAACGCAAGGAGTAAGTGTGTCCATTTTTTATTTTGTAAAGGAGATTGACCATGAAAAAAGTTGGAATCATTATGGGCAGCGACAGCGATCTTCCGATCGTTACCAAAGCCACCGATACCCTTAAAGCGCTCGAAATTCCTTTCGAAGTGCACGTTTATTCCGCGCACAGAACCCCTGTTGAAGCACGCGATTTTGCGGTCAACGCAAGAGAAAACGGCTTTGGCGCAATTATTGCGGCTGCGGGAATGGCCGCGCATCTTGCCGGCGCAATTGCCGCAAACACCACCCTTCCGGTAATCGGAATCCCCTGCAAATCTTCAAATCTCGACGGCATTGACGCCCTTCTTTCAACTGTACAGATGCCCACCGGCATTCCGGTAGCAACTGTTGCGATAAACGGAGGAGCCAATGCCGCTTTGCTTTGCGCCCAGATCCTTGCGGTTGAAGATAAGGAACTTGCCGCAAAGCTTGACGCAAAACGCGCTTCCGACGCCGCAAAAGTTCTTGAAAAAGATAAGGCAATAAGCGCATCTTTTTAAATTTGTATTTTAATTTATCAAAAATTTATATTTTTTAAGGAGCAACAAAATTATGGAAAACAAACTTGTTTACAGCGGAAAAACCAAAGACGTATTCGCACTTGAAAACGGAAACTATCTCCTCAAATTCAAAGATGACTGCACCGGCAAAGACGGCGTTTTTGATCCGGGCGAAAACTCCGTTGGTCTTACCATCGAAGGCGTTGGCGACGTTAACCTCAGAATGTCCATCTATTTCTTCGAAAAAGTAAACGCAGCCGGCATCAAAACCCACTATGTTTCCGCAGACCTTGAAAACACCACCATGGAAGTTCTTCCCGCAAAAGTTTTCGGCCACGGACTTGAAGTTATCTGCCGCCACAAAGCAGTTGGCTCCTTCATCCGCCGCTACGGCGATTATATCGAAGACGGTGCAGACCTTCCCGCATACGTTGAAACCACTTTTAAAAACGACGAAAAAGGCGACCCGCTCGTAACCAAAGACGCTCTCGTCGCTCTCGGCGTAATGACCGACGAACAGTATGACGATATCAAAGCAATGACCCAGCAGATCACCCAGATCGTTGCAGACGACCTTAAAGAAAAAGGCCTTGTTCTTTACGATATCAAATTCGAGTTCGGTTACGATGCAGACGGCAAAGTAATGCTCATCGACGAAATCGCTTCCGGCAATATGCGTGTTTATAAAGACGGAAAATATATTGACCCCATGACCCTTTCCGAACTTTTCTTCGCATAATTTATTCTTAAAACGAAGTAAAACAAAGGAGAAAACATGGGCGGATTTTTTGGCGTAGCCTCTAAAAACGACTGTATGGTCGATGTCTTCTTCGGAACGGATTACCATTCCCATCTCGGAACCCGCCGCGGCGGACTTGCCGCTTTTGATGAAGAAACCGGCCTTCAAAGACAAATCCACAACATTGAAAACTCGCCTTTCAGAACCCGTTTTGAAAATATTTTTGACGAGATGAAAGGCAGTTCTGCCATTGGATGCATAAGCTCCATGGAACCCCAGCCACTTCTTATCCGTTCCGGTCTGGGCGCATTCGCAATTTGCTTTATCGGAATCATCAACAACTCCGACGAGCTTATTGAAAAATATCTTTCCAAAAACAGCGGTTTTTTCAACGCAATGACCGGCGGAAGAGTCAACTCCGTTGAACTTCTTGCGGCGCTCATAAGCCTTAAGGAAGATTTTACCGAAGGCATTAAATTCGCGCAGGAAGTTATCGACGGAACCGCTTCCATTCTTATCCTTAAAGAAGGCGGAAACATTATTGCCGCAAGGGACAAAATGGGAAGACTTCCGGTTCTTGTCGGAAAAGACGAAAGCGGTTTTTGCGTAACCTTTGAATCCTTCGCCGCAAAAAAACTCGGTTATGAAATCGTTGAAGAACTGGGCCCCGGCGAAATTGTTGAAATTTCTCCGGACAGAATGGTCCGCCTTGCTGAACCGGGAAAAGAAATGCGTATCTGCGCTTTTCTCTGGTCCTATTACGGATATTCGACTTCCACTTACGAAGGTATCAACGTTGAAACAATGCGTTACCGCAACGGAAGCCTTCTTGCGCAGATGGACAAGCTCAACGGTTTTTGTGACCACATAGATTACGTCGGCGGCGTTCCGGATTCCGGAACACCCCACGCAATAGGTTATGCGAACGAAAGCAAAATTCCCTTCGCGCGTCCGTTTATAAAATATACCCCAACCTGGTCCAGAAGCTTTATGTCCACAAAACAAAGCGAAAGGGCAAAAGTCGCCAAGATGAAACAGATGCCTGTTGACGAACTTATCAAGGATAAGGACCTTCTTTTTGTTGATGATTCCATCGTCCGCGGAACCCAGCTCCGGGAAACGGTTGATTTCCTTTACAGCAACGGCGCAAAATCCGTACATATGCGCTCGGCCTGTCCGCCAATTATGTATGGCTGCAAATATCTCAACTTCTCCCGCGCAACAAGTGATATGGAACTTATCGCAAGACGCACAATTATGGAACTTGAAGGCGAAGAAGGTTTTAAATATATTGAAGAATACAGCGACGGAAACACCGAACGCGGAAAAAAACTCCGCAAGGCAATTTGCGAAAAGTTCCATTTTGCTTCCCTTGATTTCCAGAATGTTGAGGGAATCGTAAAATCCATCGGTCTTCCCGCCTGCAAACTCTGTACTTATTGTTGGAACGGAAAGGAATAATTTTTATGAACACAAACTCCAGATCTGACAGCTATGCAGCCGCCGGTGTTGATATCACCGCAGGCTATAAAGCTGTTGAACTTATGAAACAGCATATTGCAAAAACCATGACTTCCGGCGTTTGCTCCGATGTCGGCGGCTTCGGCGGACTTTTTGAACTTGATATCACCGGAATGGAAAGACCCGTTCTTGTTTCCGGAACCGACGGCGTCGGCACCAAGCTCAAACTTGCTTTCCTCCTCAACAAACACGATACCGTCGGTATCGACTGTGTTGCAATGTGCGTAAACGACATAATCTGCGTCGGCGCAAAACCGCTTTTCTTCCTTGACTATATTGCCTGCGGCAAAAACGTTCCTGAAAGAATCGCGGATATCGTAAAAGGTGTTGCGGAAGGCTGCGTTCAGTCCGGCTGCGCTCTTATCGGCGGCGAAACCGCGGAAATGCCCGGATTCTATCCCGCAGACGAATATGACCTTGCGGGTTATTCCACCGGCGTTGTTGATAAGAAAAACATCATTGACAACAAAACCATGAAACCCGGTGACGTTGTAATCGCTCTTCCTTCCAGCGGCGTTCATTCCAACGGTTTTTCCCTTGTAAGAAAAGTTTTCGACGTTGAAAACGCGGACATCACCGTTCCGGAAGAAAAACTCGGCGGAAAATCCATTGGCGAAACCCTTCTTACTCCCACCAGAATTTATGTAAAATCCGTTCTTGCCCTTCTTGAAAAAGTTAAGGTAAAAGGAATTTCCCATATCACCGGCGGCGGTTTTTATGAAAACATTCCGCGTTCCATTCCCGACGGTCTTGGCGCAAAAATCAACCGCAGTAACGTGAGAGTTCTTCCTATCTTCGAACTTCTTATGGAACGCGGCGGAATTTCCGAGCACGATATGTTCAACACCTTCAACATGGGCGTAGGCATGAGCATCGTTGTTTCCGCCGAAGATGCGGAAACCGCTCTTTCCGTGCTCAAAGAAAACGGCGAAGACGCTTATATCATCGGAACCATCGAAGAATCTGAGGAGAAAATCACCATATGCTGAAACTTACCATTGACGGCATCAAAGCCGGAATTATGATCGCAATAGGCGGAAGCGTTTTTCTTGCCTGTGAAAACAGATATATCGGCGCAATTCTTTTTTCCGTTGCGCTCCTCTGCATCTGTCTTAAAGGATATTCCCTTTTCACCGGAAAAGTCGGATATCTTCCGGAAAACCACAGCAAGGAAGCCGTTAAAATCCTTCTTTGCGGACTTCTCGGCAACATTGTTTCCACAATTCTTCTCGGCTTTGCCGTCAGCTTCGCAAATCCCGCTCTTGGTGAAGCGGCAAAAGTTATCTGCGAAGCAAAACTTTCGCAGGAAGCGCTCCAGACTTTTATCCGGGCGTTTTTCTGCGGCGTGCTCATGTATATGGCCGTGAGCACCTATCGCGAAAAAAATACCCTTGCGGGAATTTTCTTCTGCGTACCTGTTTTTATCCTCAGCGGATTTGAACATTCCATTGCAAATATGTTCTATTTCGGAGCTTCCGGCATCATCAATCCTGATTCCGTAATCTATCTTGCAATCGTTGTTGCCGGAAACTCTGTCGGCGGAATGGCAATGCCCATTCTCAATATTCTTGGAAAAGGGGAACCGAAAAATGCGTGAAAACCCGGTAAAAATCGCCGTTCTTGTTTCCGGCGGCGGAACAAACCTCCAGGCTCTTATTGATGCGCAAAACAGCGGCATCATCAAAAGCGGAAAAATCGAACTTGTTATTGCAAACAACGCCGGAGCTTATGCTCTTGAAAGAGCCGCAAAAGCAGGAATCAAAACCGCAACCGTTCTTAAAAAAGAACTCGGCTCCGCCGAGGCTTTTGAACAGAAGATCAAAGACCTTCTTACCGAAAACGGAATTGAAATTATCGTTCTTGCGGGCTTTATGGCTATACTCAGCGAAAATTTCACCAGGGATTATCCCAAGCGTATAATCAACGTACATCCCGCACTCATTCCTTCCTTCTGCGGAAAAGGTTTTTACGGACTTCATGTTCACGAAGCCGCTCTTGCATACGGCGTAAAAGTTACCGGCGCAACGGTTCATTTTGTCAATGAAATTCCCGACGGCGGCGAAATCATTATGCAAAAGGCCGTTGCTATCCGCGAAAACGACACCCCCGAAACCCTTCAGAAGCGCGTAATGCGCCTTGCCGAATGGAAGATTCTTCCCCTTTCGGTAGAAAAAGTTTGTGCCAAAATAATTTCGGAATAAACATAAAAAAGAGAGGAAAAAGATTATGGACATTTACAAAATCAACGACATTGCCGAACTTATCAAAGACAACGCCTATGTTGGCCGCGGAATTGTAATCGGCAAAACCGCCGACGCAAAAAAAGCCGCTGTTGCCTATTTCATCATGGGCAGAAGCGCAAACAGCCGCAACCGCGTTTTTGTTGAACGCGACGGCGCACTTTTCACTGAACCTTTTGACGCTTCCAAAGTTCAGGACCCGAGCCTTATCATCTATGCCGCTCTCCGCGAACTTGGAAACAAACTTATCGTAACCAACGGCGACCAGACCGACACCATTTATAACGGAATCAAATGCGGCGGAACTTTTTCCGGAAGCCTTGCAACCCGCGAATTTGAACCGGACGCTCCGAACCTTACTCCCAGAATCAGCGGCATGGCAACTTTTGCAGACGGCGATTTCACCTATCAGATGAACATCCTCAAATCCGCCGACGCAGAAGGCACCGCATGCAACAGATATACCTTCGATTATCCCGCACTTCCCGGTCTCGGACATTTCATCCACACCTATGTTTGCGACGGAAACCCCATTCCCACCTTCCAGGGCGAACCGGAAAGAGTTGCAATCCCGAACTGCATTGATGAATTTACCGAATCCCTTTGGAACGCACTTAACGAAGACAACAAAATTTCCCTTTACGTTCGCTATGTTGATCTTGCAACCGGCGAAGCAGAAAACAGACTTATCAATAAAAATAAATGATATATAAAGGAGCAAGCGAACGATGAAAGAATTTGAACTTAAATACGGCTGCAACCCCAACCAGAAACCTTCCAGAATCTTTATGGACAACGGTGAAGACCTTCCTATCGAGATCCTTAACGGCCGCCCCGGTTTTATCAACTTCCTTGATGCTTTCAACAGCTGGCAGCTTGTTAAAGAACTTAAAGAAGCTCTCGGCATGCCCGCAGTAACTTCCTTCAAACACGTAAGCCCCACTTCCGCCGCTGTTGGAATTCCGCTTTCCGAAGACCTCAAAAAAGCCTGCTTTGTTGATGATATCGAAGGTCTTGACGAATCTCCTCTTGCCTGCGCTTATGCAAGAGCACGCGGCACCGACAGAATGTGCTCCTTCGGCGACTGGGTTGCACTTTCCGACGTTTGCGACGTTACCACCGCTCTTATGATCAAACGCGAAGTTTCCGACGGCGTAATCGCTCCCGGTTATGAACCCGAAGCTCTCGAAATCCTTAAATCCAAACGCAAAGGCGGATACAACATTGTTAAAATCGACCCCGATTATGTTCCGGAAGTTACCGAACACAAACACGTTTTCGGAATCACTTTTGAACAGGGCAGAAACAACTTCAAAATCGACGCCGACCTTCTCAAAAACATCGTAACCGAAAACAAGGATATGCCCGAAAGCGCAGTCCGCGACCTTATCGTTGCTCTTATCACCCTTAAATACACCCAGTCCAACTCCGTTTGCTATGCTGTTGACGGACAGGCAATCGGCGTAGGCGCAGGTCAGCAGTCCAGAATCCACTGCACCCGCCTTGCAGGTACCAAAGCAGACACCTGGTTCCTCCGCCAGCACGAAAAAGTTCTGGGCCTTCCCTTCAAACCCGAACTCGGCAGACCTGACCGCGACAACGTAATCGACGGTTACATCAACAAAAACGAAGAAGACGTTTGCGCAGACGGCAACTGGCAGAAATATTTCACCGAACAGCCCGCTCCTCTTACCGATGAAGAAGCAAAAGCTTTCCTTGCAACCCGCGAAGGAGTTGCTCTTGGTTCCGACGCATTCTTCCCCTTCAGCGACAACATTGAAAGAGCAAAACGCAGCGGCGTAAAATATATCGCAGAACCCGGCGGCTCCATTCGTGACGATGCAGTTATCGAATGCTGCAACAAATACGACATGGTAATGGCATTCACCGGAATGCGTCTCTTCCACCACTAATTTTTTTAAAATCCGTTAACGGAGGCTTTTATTTATGGAAGTTTTAGTAGTTGGCGGCGGTGGCCGCGAACATGCAATAATCAAAAAAATCAAGGAAAATAAAGAAGTTTCCAAAATCTATGCACTTCCCGGCAACGGCGGTATCGCCGCCGATGCCGAATGCGTTGCAATCGGCGCAAAGGACATCGACGCAATCGTTGAATTCGCCGTTGAGCACAAAGTTGACTATGCCGTTGTTGCTCCGGACGATCCTCTTGTTCTCGGTGCGGTCGATGCTCTTGAAGCAAAGGGAATCCCCTGCTTCGGACCCAGAGCAAACGCAGCTATCATCGAAGGCAGCAAGGTTTTTTCAAAAGACCTTATGAAAAAATACGGAATTCCCACCGCCGAATACGAAGTTTTCAGCGATATGGAAGCCGCACTCAAATATCTTGAAACCGCACCCATTCCCACCGTTATCAAAGCGGACGGACTTGCTCTCGGAAAAGGCGTAATCATTGCCGAAACCAGAGAAGCCGCAATGGAAGCAGTTCATTCCATGATGGAGGACAAAGTTTTCGGAAAAAGCGGCGATAACATCGTTATCGAAGAATTCCTTACCGGACCGGAAGTTTCCGTTCTTTCCTTCACCGACGGAAAAACCGTTGTTCCGATGATTTCTTCCATGGACCACAAACGCGCCCACGATAACGACACCGGACTCAACACCGGCGGAATGGGAACCGTTGCTCCGAACCCTTATTACACCGAAGAAATTGCGAAAGAATGTATGGAAAAGATTTTCCTTCCCACCATCAACGCAATGAACGCCGAAGGCAGAACTTTTAAAGGCTGCCTCTATTTCGGACTTATGCTCACCCCCAAAGGCCCGAAGGTTATTGAATATAACTGCCGCTTCGGCGACCCGGAAACCCAGGTTGTTCTTCCACTTCTCGAAAGCGACCTTCTCACGGTTATGCAGGCCGTTACCGAAGAACGCCTTTCCGAAGTTGAAGTCAAATTTGCAGACAAAAACGCCTGCTGCGTAATAATGGCTTCCGAAGGTTATCCGGAACATTACGAAAAAGGTTTTGAAATCACCATTCCCGAAGAGGTTGCGAACAACGTTTACGTTGCCGGTGCAGCTATCAAGGAAGGCAAACTCGTAACTTCCGGCGGAAGAGTTCTGGGCGTTACCGCGGTTGAGGAAACTCTTCCCGAAGCAATCAAAGCATCTTACGGCCTTGTTGAAAAAATCCATTTTGACAACGCTTTCTACCGCCATGACATAGGCGCACGCGCCCTTGCCGCAAAGGAGGAAAAATAAATTGGTATATCGTGTTTTTGTTGAAAAGAAAAAGGAACTTGCAAACGAAGCAAGATCCCTTTTCAATGACGCAGTTACCCTTCTCGGAATCAAAAATCTTACCGACGTCCGCGTAATTAACCGTTATGATGCGGAAAATATTACTGAGGAACTTTTTGATTACGCGAAGAAAACTGTTTTTTCCGAACCCCAGCTCGATATCGTTTCCGATGACGTTGATCTTTCCGGCGCAACCGCTTTTGCGGTTGAATATCTTCCGGGTCAGTTTGACCAGAGGGCAGATTCCGCCGCACAGTGCATCCAGATAATTTCCCAGGGCGAAAGACCCACCATCAGAACCGCAAAAGTTTATGCCCTTTATGGCGAACTTTCCGATTCTGAAATTGCGGATATCAAAAAATACGTCATCAACCCCGTTGAAGCAAGAGAAGCCGGTTTTGAAAAACCCGAAACCCTTGCAATTGAATATAACATTCCCACAGAAGTTGCGACTCTCGAAGGCTTTTGCGAGCTCAAGAGAGAAGAAGTCGAAGCTTTTGTTGAAAAATACGGTCTTGCAATGGACGCCGACGATCTTCAGTTCTGCCAGGAATATTTCCGCAGCGAAGACCGCGACCCCACCATTACCGAAATCCGCATGATCGATACCTATTGGTCCGACCATTGCCGCCACACAACTTTTAATACCACCATCGATTCCGTAAAATTCGAGGACGAACTTCTCCAGAAAGCTTATGACGATTATATTGCGACCAGAGAAGAACTCGGCCGCAAAAAACCGGTTTGCCTCATGGATATCGGTACTCTTGCGGTAAAATATCTCAAAAAACACGGAAAACTCGATAAACTCGACGAATCCGAAGAAATCAATGCCTGCACCGTTAAAATTGAAATTGAAGCCAATGGTAAAAAAGAACCCTGGCTCCTTCTTTTCAAAAACGAGACCCACAACCACCCCACCGAAATTGAGCCTTTCGGCGGCGCGGCAACCTGTGTCGGCGGCGCTATCCGCGACCCGCTTTCCGGACGTTCCTATGTTTACGGCGCAATGCGTCTTACCGGTGCGGCAGATCCGCTTAAACCGGTAAGCGAAACCATTAAGGGAAAACTTCCCCAGAGAAAAATCGTCACCACCGCTGCCGCAGGCTATTCTTCCTACGGCAACCAGATCGGTCTTGCAACCGGAATCGTTGATGAAATTTATCACGACGGTTATGCGGCAAAACGCATGGAGATCGGCGCGGTAATCGCCGCCGCTCCCCAGGAAAATGTCCGTAGAGAAAGACCCTGCCCCGGTGATATCGTAATCCTTCTCGGCGGTGCAACCGGAAGAGACGGCTGCGGCGGCGCAACCGGTTCTTCCAAATCCCATACTGCAAAATCACTTGAAACCTGCGGCGCGGAAGTTCAGAAAGGTAACGCACCGGAAGAAAGAAAACTCCAGCGCCTTTTCAGAAACTATGAAGCCTGCCGCATGATAAAACGCTGCAACGACTTCGGCGCAGGCGGCGTTTCCGTTGCAATCGGCGAACTTGCGGACGGTCTTAACATCGACCTCAACGCTGTTCCGAAAAAATATGAAGGTCTCGACGGTACCGAACTTGCAATTTCCGAATCCCAGGAAAGAATGGCAGTTGTCATCGAAGCCGAAAACCTTGAAAAATTCCTTGCTCTTGCTGAAAAAGAAAACCTTTCCGCAACAAAGGTTGCAGTCGTAACCGAAGAACCCAGACTCGTTATGAACTGGAACGGAAAAACCATTGTTGACGTAAGCAGAGCCTTCCTCGATTCCAACGGCGCGGAAAAACACATTGATGTTGTTGCCGCAAAACCCGCCTTTGAACCGAAAAAGGTAACCGGAACTTTCACCGAAAATTATAAGGCTCTTGCGGGCGACCTTAACGTTTGTTCCAAACGCGGTCTTTCCGAAAGATTTGACTCCACCATCGGCGCCGGCACCGTTCTTATGCCTTTTGGCGGAAAAAACCAGATCACTCCTATCCAGGCAATGGTCCAGAAAATTTCCGTTGAGAAAAAGCACACCGACGATTGCTCCTATATGTCCTGGGGTTATAACCCCTTTATCACCGAACAGAGCCCTTATCACGGCGCATATCTCGCAGTAGTTGAATCCGCCGCAAAACTTGTTGCAACCGGCGCTTCCTTCGAAGACGTTTATCTCACCTTCCAGGAATATTTTGAAAAACTCGGAAAGGATTCCAGACGCTGGGGCAAACCCCTTTCCGCACTTCTCGGCGCATTCGAGGCACAGAAAAACCTTGGAATCGGCGCAATCGGCGGCAAGGACTCCATGAGCGGAACTTTTGAAGATATCCACGTTCCTCCGACCCTTGTTTCCTTCGCTGTTACCACCGGAAAAGCAAACGAAGTTGTTTCCCCCGAATTCAAGGAAGCCGGACACAAAGTTATCGTTCTTAACCCCGAATATGACGAAAACGGTCTTCCGGAAACCGAAAGCCTTCTTGCAATTTTCGCAAAAGTAACCGAACTCTTCAGAACCGGAAAAGCCGTTGCGGGCTATACTCCCGGCATCGGCGGAATTGCTGAAGCTGTTATGAAGATGTGCTTTGGTAACTCCATCGGCTTTAAATTCGCCGAAGATGTTACCGTAGAAGAACTCTTTGGCTATTCCTACGGTTCCTTCGTTCTCGAAGTTACCGAAGACGTTGAGGGAAGAATCCTCGGTGAAACCACCGAAGAAAAATCCCTCGTTCTCGGCGAAGAAAAACTTTGCCTTTGCGAAATGCTCGATATTTATGAGGGCAAACTCGAAAGCGTTTTCGCCTGCAATATTCCAAGCAGCAATTCTCCCATGGAGAACTTTAATTACAGCGTAAATGAATGGAAAGCCCCCGCAATAAAGGTTGCAAAACCCAAGGTTCTTATTCCCGCATTCCCGGGCACAAACTGCGAATTCGACAGCGCAAAAGCTGTTGCCGACGCAGGCGCGGAACCCGAAATTATGGTAATCAACAACCTTTCCGCAGAAGGAATCCACAGAAGCATTGAAGCTTTTGCTGAAAAAATCAAGGAATCCCAGATGATCTTCATCCCCGGCGGTTTCTCCGGCGGCGATGAACCCGATGGCTCCGCAAAATTCATTACCGCTTTCTTCCGCAACGGACTTATCAAGGAAGGCGTAACCGATCTTCTTGATAACCGCGAAGGTCTTATGTGCGGTATCTGCAACGGCTTCCAGGCTCTTATCAAGCTCGGACTTGTTCCTTACGGAAAAATCATCGATACCGATGAAAATTGCCCGACCCTTACCTTCAACACCATTGACCGCCACCAGTCCAGAATCGTTCATACCAGAATCGCTTCCAACAAATCCCCGTGGCTTTCTCTTACCAACGTGGGCGACGTTTATACCGTTCCGATTTCCCACGGCGAAGGAAGATTCCTTGCAAGCGAGGAACTTATCAGAAAACTTGCCGAAAACGGCCAGATCGCGACCCAGTATGTTGACCTCGATGGCAACGCAACCGGCGACGTTCGCTTTAACCCCAACGATTCCATGTATGCAATCGAGGGTATCACATCTCCGGACGGCAGAGTATTCGGTAAGATGGGCCATGCGGAGCGTATCGGTTCCAACCTTTACGCAAACGTTCCCGGCGAATATGATATCCGCATGTTTGAAGCGGCAGTTAAATATTTTAAATAACCAATTTTATTTCACAGGAGGATGATACCAATGGAATTCAAAACCGATATTGAGATCGCTCAGGCTTGCGAAATGAAGCCTATCACCGAGATTGCAAAACTTGCTCACGTTGATGAGAAGTATCTCGAACAGTACGGTAAATACAAAGCAAAGATCGATCCCAAGCTCCTTGCTGAAACCGACCGCGAAAACGGAAAACTTATCCTCGTAACCGCAATTTCTCCTACTCCCGCAGGCGAAGGCAAAACCACCACCACCGTCGGTCTTGCTGACGGTCTTAAACGCATCGGCAAAGACGTTACCGTTGCTCTCCGTGAACCTTCCCTCGGACCGGTTTTCGGCGTTAAAGGCGGTGCCGCAGGCGGCGGTTATGCACAGGTTGTTCCCATGGAAGATATCAACCTCCATTTCACCGGTGACTTCCACGCAATCGGCGCAGCAAACAACCTTCTTGCTGCAATGCTCGATAACCACATCCAGCAGGGCAACTCCCTTGGAATCGACGTTCGCAAAATCACCTGGAAACGCTGCGTTGATATGAACGACCGCCAGCTTCGTTTTGTTGTTGACGGCATGGGCGGAAAAGCAAACGGTGTTCCCCGTGAAGACGGTTTTGATATCACCGTTGCAAGCGAAATTATGGCTGTTCTCTGCCTTTCCAATTCCATCACCGACCTTAAAGAGCGCCTTTCCAGAATTATCGTCGGCTATACCTATGACGATAAACCCGTAACCTGCGGACAGCTCAACGCCGCCGGCGCAATGACCGCTCTTCTTAAAGACGCGATCAAACCTAACCTTGTTCAGACCCTTGAAGGAACTCCCGCATTCGTTCATGGCGGACCTTTCGCAAACATCGCTCACGGCTGCAACTCCGTAATGGCAACCAAACTTGCTCTTAAAATGGGCGACTACACCGTTACCGAAGCAGGCTTCGGCGCAGACCTTGGCGCAGAAAAATTCCTCGATATCAAATGCCGTATGGCAGGCCTCACTCCCGACGCTGTTGTTATCGTAGCAACCATCCGCGCTCTTAAAATGCACGGCGGCCGCGACAAGAAAGAACTTGGTTTTGAAGATCTTGAAGCTCTCGAAAAGGGTATCCCGAACCTTCTCCGCCACGTTTCCAACATCAAAAACGTATATAAACTTCCCTGCGTAGTTGCAGTAAACCGTTTCCCCACCGATACCGACAACGAAGTTAACTTCATCATCGAAAAATGCAAAGAACTCGGCGTAAACGTTGTTCTTTCCACCGTTTGGGCAGAAGGCGGAAAAGGCGGCGAAGCTCTTGCAAGAGAAGTTGTTCGCCTTTGCGAAGAAGAAAAAGGCGATTTCACTTTCTCCTATGGTCTTGATTGCTCCATCGAAGAAAAAATCGAATCCGTTGTTAAAAAAGTTTACGGCGGCGACGGCATCGTAGTTATGCCGAACGCAAAGAAACAGATCGAACAGCTTACCAAACTCGGTTACAATAACGTTCCCGTCTGCATTGCAAAAACCCAGTACAGCTTCTCCGATGACCCCACCAAGCTCGGCGCACCGGAAGGCTTTAAAGTAACCATCAAAAACGTCAAGATTTCCGCAGGCGCAGGCTTTATCGTTGTTCTCACCGGCGATATCCTCACCATGCCCGGTCTTCCGAAAGTTCCCGCGGCGGAAAGAATCGACGTTGACGAAAACGGCAAGATCACCGGTCTCTTCTAATCGGAGTGTCTGAAATATGAAACTTATTATCGCCTCCAACAACGCCCATAAACTTGTTGAAATGAAAGCGATCCTCGGCGAATACTTCGACGAAATCCTTTCTCTCAAGGAAGCGGGCATTGACCACGAAACAATTGAGGACGGAAATTCCTTCCTCGAAAACGCAGAAAAAAAAGCAAGGGAAATTGCCGAAATTTCCGGTTGCTGCGCAATTGCCGATGACAGCGGAATCTGCGCAGATGCTCTTGATGGAGCTCCGGGAATTTATTCCGCAAGATTTTGCGGACATCACGGCGACGACGAAGCAAACAACCGTCTTCTTCTTGAAAAACTTAGGGATAAAGAGAACAAAAAAGCCCATTATACCTGCGCAATCGTTCTTGTTTATCCTAACGGAAAAACAATTTCCGCCGAAGGTTATCTCCACGGCGAAATAACCGAAAACCGCGCCGGAACAAACGGATTCGGTTATGACCCTTATTTTTATCTTCCGGAATATGGCTGCACTACAGCGGAACTTGACCCGGAAATAAAAAACAAGATAAGCCACCGCGGAAACGCAATTCGCGCCCTTGTTGAAAAACTTAAAAATCAATAAAAATAAAAAAAGAAATCCTGCGGCAAAGCCGCGGGATTTCTTTTTTTATTTGCGTCAAAATATATATTCTGGTATAATCAGTAAAGATTACTGTTTGGGGTGAATTTGGTTGTCTGAAAAACTTCTTTTTATGTTTGAACTCATCGGAACAATTGCTTTTGCCGCTTCGGGCGCAATGGTCGGGCTTTCGAAAAAAATGGACCTTTTCGGCGTTGCGGTGCTTGGGCTTGTAACGGCAGTCGGCGGCGGTGTTATAAGAGACATCGTTCTTGGGCTTACCCCTCCGGCAACTTTTCAGAATCCGGTTTATGCTCTTGTTGCAATTTTTGTTTCGCTTATCCTTTTTGTTCCTGCGGTGCGGCGTTTTCTTTTTAAAAACCAGGGAATTTATGAAAAAACAATGCTTTTTATGGATTCAGTCGGTCTCGGAATTTTTACCGCAGTCGGAATAGAAGTTGCTCTTCTTGCCCGGTATGAAAGCATTTTCCTTCTGGTTTTTGTGGGAATGATAACCGGAATCGGCGGCGGAATTTTGCGCGATGTTCTCGCCGGAGATACGCCATATATTTTTGTAAAACATTTTTACGCAAGCGCTTCGCTTATGGGCGCGCTTTTCTTTATTCTTCTCTGGAAAATTACCGACCAGGGCACGGCTTTTTTGGGCTGCGCCATTTTGGTGACAATTCTCCGGCTTCTTGCGGCAAAATTTCGCTGGAGCCTTCCGAAGGCAAGCTGAATTTCAAAAGCAAAAAAGGCACACGAATGTGTGCCTTTTTTTACCGCATTTTTCTAAGATATGCCGTGCCGCTGCTTTTATCAAAATTTTCCGTTCCGATATCATCCGGCATCCAGGTGGGCGAAATACGTTCCCCCTGCTTTGCCGCTTCGGAACGATATTCTTTTTGGGTCGGCGCAATTTTTCCGGCAAGATATTCATATTTCTTTTTGTTCATTTTTCCTCCGTGCTCATCGGCAAAACCCGTGCTCAAAATTTGAGCACGGGTTTTGCTTTTTTTATTCCTCTTCCGGAGAAAAGGTGGAATTGTTTCCGGAAAGTTCTGCCTGGTAACCAAAACCCCATTTGGGGTCTATTTTTGCGTTTCTTCCTTCGGAAATATTGTCATCTCTCAAAGGCGGCGCGGCCATTTCCACATAGGGACGCAAAGTTTCCCAATCGTTCACCTTTTTTCCATTATGGGGCATTGGCGGTTTATATTTTTTTGAATTGCTCATTTTTATCACCTCGGAATTATTTTTCCGCGGTGCTTGTTTTTTATTCAGTTCAAAACGTCCCTTTTGCTTCCGCTGTTTCTTACTTTTCTTGTTATTTTTGGTTTTGCAATGGGTTTTTCTTCCGGTTTTTCCGGAAGATTTTCTTCATTTTCTTCAAAAACAAATTTTTCGCCGAAGGCTTCGACAATATTTTTTGCAATTCCCTCGGCGATTTTCTCCCGGTTTTCCAGATAATTTTTAAAATCCGAAGGATTTGTTAAAAAACAAATTTCCAGAAGATCTGCGGAAACACCGTTTTCCCAACAGGTTCTTACAAAACCGAAATAATCCTTTTCTTCCGAAACGGCATCAAAGCGCCTTGTTTCTATATTGATTTTTTTGTCAAAAGTTTTGTTGCGGTCAAAATAGCTGTTGCTTCTTGCAAAGGGCGCTCTTCTTTTGAAAAATTCCCCCAAAGTTTCATAAAACCCGCTTTCGATTCCCGCAAGTTTTTCCGAATGGGGGACAAAAACTTCCGTTCCGTTTGCGCTTTCGGTTCCGAAACCGTTGAAATGAATAGAAAGAGCAAAATCCGCGCCGTTATCAACGGCAATTTTTGCTCTTTGGCTCACGTTTCCGGGATTTATATCCGTTCTTCGGGTAAGAATTGTTTTAAAGCCGTTTTTGAGCAAATGCTTTTCTACCAAAAGCGCCTGTTCAAGAGTAAAATCCTTTTCAAAAAGCCCGTCGCTTACTGTGTTCACCGAATAGGTTCCGGAAGAACTTCCGCCGTGACCCGCATCAATTGCGATTGTGGCTTTCATTCAAAAGCCTCCTCATCAAAATCATCTTTCCGCGGCGCATTATAAGTCATCGCAAGGGCGGAATCTCCGATTCCGGCAGTTGTCGGGTCAATGAGCACCCCGAGGGTTGTCAGCGCGGTTATCACCGCTGTTCCAAGGTTGAGCACCATGTTTTCTGTAAGCTCCGGAACAATTCCGAAAGCACCGAGCACGCAATAGACAAAGCTTACCGCCGCGGGAATAACAGTTGTCCAGAAGACAGGGTTTTTGATTCTTGCTTTCCAGTTGATATTTTTAATAATTTTCATAATTTTTCCTCCTTAAAGTCCGATTTTTGCCAGCATAAAAGCAACAACGGCGGCGGTTATAAGATTAAGAACCTTTTCCGCCATTGAATCCCACCTTTTGCCGGGTTTTTCTTTAATTTGTTTCAAATCACCTTTCATTTCCGCAAGGTCATCACGCATATTTTTTTGTTCAACAACCATCTGCCCAACCGCCTGGGTCAGGCTTCGGAGTTCCTTTTGCTCCTCCTCAAGGTTATCTATCCGCCTTTTGTTGGATTTTGCAAGGTCAAAAATAAGCTGATGCTCGCGGGCAATTTCTTCATTATCCATTTTTTCTCCTTCCATAATATGTTTTTCTGCATTTTTGTGTTGTTTGTTTTATTAACTTTGTTGACACGGAAAAATTTCCGTGATAAATTATCGGTATGCGCCGGCAGTTTTAAAGAACGGATTGTTCGGAACGTAATAACACGTTTCGTGCTATTATGTTTTAAATAAAAAGGCGCAGGGATTGCGCCCTTTTTTTCAATAAATTGAATTCACTCCGAGAATTTCATCAAGCTCAACGTCGGAACAAACATATACGGCATCGATTGTTTCATCGTTATAAACGCCGATTTTCTGCCCTTCATAGCGGTAAATCTGTATCTGGCTGTGGCCTATTCCCTCAATAATTTCTTCCTCTTCAAGATTCCTGAAACCGTTTTTTATTTTCCGGCAGGTTTTTGAAAATTCTCTTTTGCTCATTTCGTTATATATCGGATATAAATATCTGTATTTATCCTTTTTTCTCATCAGCGAAGCACCTTACCTTTTGTAATATTTTCTGTGGATTTCCCAGATTGCGTCATTTCTCGAAATGCCTTTTATGTCCATTTTTTCCGCGACCTGCTCCTCAAAATCCAAAATCCCTTGCTCCTCATAATATCTTTCGACAAGCTCCGGATCATCAAGAAGCGCCGCTCCTCCGGAAAATATTCTGTTCCGCATTTCAACAAGCTCCCTTGCAGCTCTTTCGCAGCCAACCGTTTTAAGAAAAATGCTCATTCGGATTTCCGTAAGGTTGTTGCCAAGCATATTGCGGTCGTCTTTTTTCCAGTTCATTCCCTTGTTATGTATAAGCGCGGAAATTTCGTGCAAAAGGCTGTTCGCGCTTTCTGTTTCAACTTTTTCATCAAAATTCTTTATGCGCTTTTTAAGAATATCTCTTTGCGAAAGCTTGAGAATCGCCTTTTGTTCCGAATCCGGCAAAAATTCATATATCCCTTCAAGAATTCCGGTTTTTGGATCCAGCCAGATTTCACAAAGTCCTTTTTCCAGATAGCAGAATTTTGTTCCCCGGCGTTCCGGTTCGCTTTGCAAAATGCGTTTTACGTCAGCCAATTCGACTTCACTTGTCCAGAAATATTCGATGCAGCCGAGTCCGACGGTAAAATTCGGGAGCATTCCTTTTATCTCAATTCCGCCGCCGGCAACCGTTCCGATAATTTCTTCATTGATTTTCTTTTCAGCTTCCCTGCATATTGCGAAAAGCTTCGTGCGGAACACTTTGTCCTGCTCGTCGGGTTCGGGCACTTTTTCCTTTTTACCTTTTCCGTAAACAAGAAAAAGTGCCTCGTATTCCCTTGTGTTTCTTAATTCGGTAAAAGTATCCTGCATCCACAATTGTCCGCATATCGCCTCACCGTTTTTTTCCGTCATTTCAACCCAATGTTTAAAGCTCCAAACTTCCTGTCTTAAACGTTCTCCATTTGGAAGAAAATAGTCATTCAGAACATAATCAAAATATTTTTCGAGGTCTTTCCAATCATTACATTCTTTGTAATTATACTCATCTGCATACCCATCTATATATTCTATATAGCTATTACTTTTATTCTCTTCCAAAATGATACCTCCACAAATGATATGCATTAAACAAAATATTCCATATCATTATCTTATTCTGTTTGCATCCCATTCATTTTTAAGTCTTTTATCGTTATATGCATCCAACGATATATCAAAAAGTCTTGATGTGTTGCTAAGAGCACCGACTGTGCTTCCCAACGACCATTCATCTAACGCTTCTTCAAGATTAAGAACCGCTTCTTCGCCTTCTTCTACTTTCAACAGCGGCTTATATGGATCAAAAACCCATTTTTCAACAGCTTCCGAAGAAGAATCTTTAATCACTTCTTCAACGCCTTCCAAAGCGCTCGCTTTTACATAATTCGAAAGTCCCTTTTTCCAGGTCATAGGCGTTTTTGTTTTTACGTATTTTTCAAATCCGAGATTACCTTCCAATCCGGCACTTAACGTTGCTCCGCCTAACGCAGTCCTCAAAGCTTCGTCCTCGGTTGCTCCGTCAGCAAGCGCTTCTTTATATATCGGATAAAGCTGTGTTTCCGCTGCATACCAAAAGTTGGGGTTTGCCGCCGTTGAATTCCAAATTTTACGAATTTTTGTTGCTGCTGTTGCCGCGGTTGAACCTCCTCCGCTCATAAGCGCAATTGCCACCTCCGGAAGGGCTTCCGTTATTGCAACAATAGTTTTTGCAGAAAACTCCGCGATGCTTCCTTTTCCCGTTCTTTCTGCCGCCTCCATAACTTCTTCTTGTTCTTCCAACGCTCTTTTTTGGAGCTTCTCGCTTGCCTTTGAAAGCGGATTGTTTTTCCAACCGACAATTTTATCAAGAACAAGATCTCCGCCGCCGACAATGTTTGCTCCAATGTTAACAACTCCGCTGTCAACCGCTTCCGAAAAAATGTCCTTTCCGAATTTTTTGTCGGCTTCTTTACTTATTTCATCAAGTTTTTCCTGCGAAACTCCCAATCTAAGCGCCATGGAATCCGAAAGACCCTGTTTGGTACCATAAACGTTTTCAAATGCATATCTTTTCTCTCCCGGTCTGTATCCCGGCAAATCTTTTTCCTTGTTCTTTCTTGTCTGCTCAAGAAGCATTTCATAATCCTTTGCGCCGATAAGGTCGTTTTCTTTGTTTTTTCTTGTTTCTTCTTTTAATCCTTCTTCAAATTGTCTGTACCATTTTTCATCCTTATCGTCCTTTTCAAAATCCTCATCTTTGAAAAGAACAAATTCTTCCTGCTCGGCTTCAAGAATCTTTTTTGTTTCTTCTTTCTTTTCTTTTTTTATTTTTTCTGCCTTTTCAACTTCCTTCTTAGCTTTTTCCTTTTCGCTTTCCGAAAGATAGTCCTGGGCATCTATTAAATCTTTTTTTCTATCAGTAAGGTTTTTTGCTGGTTTTGCCAAAAAAATAATCCTCCTTTATAATTGTACTTCAACTTTTAATAATCGTCAATTGTTTCCATTCTGTTTCACCGTTGGCGGCAAATTTCTCTGTCGCCGTTTTCTTTTTTCAAGGTGCAAAGTGTGGTTTTTACGGTGCAACACGTTTTGTGTTATATTGTTTTAGTGTGAAGACTTCTGAGCTTTTAACTCAACCTCACCAATCTACGTCTTCAAGTTCTCCAGCTATTTCATTTAAAGATTTTCCATCTACGAACGGAAGATTCATTGCATCATCAATATCATATACAATTGTGTTAACCTCTTTATAAAAACATTCATAGAAGTTTCCCGTTTTCTTTTCGTAATAAGGGTCTACCCCACCCCACTCTCCATTATATTTAATATGGACTGTTAAGCCCTCCTTTATAAGTTTTTTTATTTCAAATATTTCCATAATAAATCTCCGTTTTCAAGAATTTCTTTTACATTTAGTTTATGCGGACTTCGATGTTGCAAAATATTTTTTATTGCTATCCGGATATTTCACCAAATAATTTTTGAGTTTATTTGAATATTCCCATTTTTCAGGTTCATTATATTTCATCTTTTTGAAAGAATCAAGGTCGTATGGAAAATCATCTCCTATTATCTTTTTAAAATTCTCATATTCTACAAAATCCGCGGCATTTTTTGATAAAAGACTTTTTACCGTTGTTGGCGCACCCACAACTCCGCCAGCCGCTGCTGAAGTAATCCAATTTTCAAAAGATTTTGGAACGTTAAGTACACAGCTTCTTCCAAAGCCGCAGATTTCTCTGCGGCTTTCTTCTTTTTCAAGGTGCAAAGTACGATTTTCGCGCAATAACACGTTTCGTGGTTTTTGTGACTGTAATTTTTATGCCAAATATTAACTTAAACCTTAAGTATTACACCTGACTATTCTATCAATATCATCAATCGTAATATAAATATTCTCCCAATCTTCCGGACTGTTTCCTACATCGGCCAAAAAATCTGTATCGCTTAAAACTTCTACTATACATGCACTTCTTCCATCTTTTAATAAGACTTCGCTATATTCTGCTATCTTCATTTGTTGTAATCTCCTTTATTGGTAATAAAAACAGTTGTTAAATGTATGCTTCCATCCGGTTTAACCATCCATCCAACTAAAACATTAGCTGGATTGTTTTTTGGTCCATATAATATTATTCTTTGTTCATATTTATCTCCATAAATAGTTTTGCCATTATACTTTGCCGGATATTTATTTGCTTTCTTTAATATTTCAACTTTCATGTCTTGCCAATTATCTTTTGAATATCCGAGATGATTCGTAATAGTATTCCCTTTTGGATACCCACTTGCATTTTGAGAATTAAACAAATATTCAACAAACTTACTATCTTCTGCTGTTGCAATGGAAGCATTTGGCAATGCCTTTTCTGGATGAACAATTAGATCTGCACGCCTTGAATAATCGAGATTAACCCTTCCCCATTTTTCAGGTTCATTATATTTCATCTTTTTAAAAGAATCAAGGTCATATGTAAAATCATCTCCTATTATCTTTTTAAAATTTTCATATTCTACAAAATCCTCAACATTTTTTGATAAAAGACTTTTTACCGTTGTTGGCGCACCCAAAATCCCGCCAACCGCTGCTGAAGTAATCCAATTTTCAAAAGATTTTGGAACGTTAAGTACAGCATTGCTGTCTTTATCAAAAGAAACCCAATCTTTTCCCTGGTCAAAAATAATCTTTTGAGTAAGTTCAGAAGCTATGTCCTGCAAAACGCTTTCGTTACCTTCTTCTATCGCCGCCTTTGTCCAGATGCTTAGAATTTTGTTTCTCATTCCCTGGTTTTGCATTACCTTTGGAAGCTTTTCAATTCCTCCTCCGACTTCTATTCCTGCATTAAAAAGCGACGCTATCGGAGCTGTAAGAATTGCCTCTTTCTCGGTTGCTCCGTTTTTTATGGCATTTTCATACTCCGGATATAGGCTTGTTTCAAAACTATACCAAAATGCAGGATTATTCAAAATATTACTTAAAGCAGAACCGCCTTGTGCCGCCAAAGATGTTCCAGAGCTTATATACGCTATCAGCAAATTGGGAACGGAAGATATCAGATTCGAACCAAATTCTACAGCATACTTCATTGGTTTTCCAAGTCCTGTTTCATCAGCCTTTTTCATCATTGTATCGTATTTTTGGTTTTTTCTGTTCTGATAAAAGTTGTTAACTGTAGAAATGGGATTGTTTCCCCACCCTAATGCTTTCAACGGTCCACCAAACAAAATATCAAGTCCTCCGGTTATTGCCGCACTTGTATTTGCTATTCCATGGTCAAACATTGCTGTTAAAACATTTCTTCCGTCCTTTGTTTTAGCCGTTGTTTTTATTTCATCAAGTTTTTCCTGCGAAACTCCCAATCTGAGCGCCATTAAATCCGAAAGGCCTTGTTTGGTACCATAGTTATTTTCAAATACATATTTTTTCTCTTCCGGTCGGTATTCCTCCTTGTTTTTTCTTTTCTGCTCAAGAAGCATTTCATAATCCTTCGCTCCGATAAGGTCGTTTTCCTTGTTTTTCTTTGCCTCGTCTTCCGCAAGAATTTCAAGAAAATGTTTCCCTAATCCCGGATATTCGTTTTCTTCCTCTCTGTCATCTTCTCCAAAGAAAACAAAATCCTTTACGGTTGTTTTTCTTGGAACATATTTTGGTTCATATATCTCGCTGAAATCAAGCTCATCAAGCTCTTTTTCTTCGTTTTTTATGTAAAACGGAACAGAGGTTTCTTTTTTCGGTTCGCTTTTCTTTCCCAAAAGCTCGTCAACGTCCAGTTCCCGAAGTTCTTTTTCTTCCAAAGCCGCAGATTTCTCTGCGGCTTTTTCAGTTTTTCTTTTTCCTCTCTGGAAAGATAATCCTGAGAATCTATAAGTTCCTTTCTTCTTTCCGAAAGGCTTTTTGCCGGTTTTGCCATTTTTTATTCACCGCCCATTCTGTAAATATCCTCAACTTCGGAAACTTCCAAAGGGGTGGCTTCGCTTATGGCGTTCAGATAAAGCTGATAAAACTCGTAGCTTCCGGCAATGTCATCGTTTTCTCTGAAAACAAAACGCGCCATTCCGTAAGGAAAAACCCTCCTTACAAATTCATCGCAAAAAGGAATTTCCTCCTCTTTTGAAAAAACTTTCGGTATCTCCTCAATCTCAGGAAGGCTTTTTGCCCTTCGGCAAATATTTTCATAAACAAGGTTTTCCGCAAGAAGAAGGTTGCACCAGGTTAACGCAAACCTTTCCATATCCACGTTTTCTTCCGGTTTTTCCGGAAGAAGGCTTACCGCCTGCTCGTAACATTCGTTAACTGTCATTTCTGAGCACCTCCTTTCATTCCGGTGCTCACGTTCTGCCCGGCGGTGCTCAAAGCTTCGTCTTTTTTTCTTTTTGCCTTAAGATCGCGGATAAGTTCCTCTTTTCCGGAAACGTAACCCTCCGGAACATGCTCAAGATAGATCAGCGCGTCATCGATAATTCCGTTTTTGAAGAAGGAATCCATTGTCTGAACCTGCATAAGCTGGCTCCAGTAACTTGCGCTTCCGATATTCACCTTTATATCAAAAGAATCGTAATCAATTGCGGAAAAATCGAAATTCATTTTCTGTTTTTCTCTGGTTCCGTCGGGAAGTTTAACTTCGCGATAAATTTCCCTTAGTCCATACATTTCCCTTATGATGTCAACAAAAATGTGAACAAGGTCTTCCCAAAGCTGATGGTTGCCGAGTTTCTGGAAAATAAGGGGTGCCGCGGTCTGTTCCGCCGCGGCAATGATTGCGGAAGTGTTTTCCGGTTTAACTTCACCCAAAGCCGCATCGGTTACGCCAAGGCTTTCGCGGGTATAGTGAATTGTTTTATCAACAAGTTCCAAAACCTGGGCGCTCATATTTCCCGCAGGAGAATCGAACCAAATTGCGGTTTTGGGGTCGCCGGCAACACCAATTGCCTGTCCGACTTTGTTGGTAAGATTTCCGCGGATTTTGGTCGCATCATAAAATCTCTGGGGCCATGCCATTTTTGAACTATATACCATTGCAAGCGCCCACATTTTGTTGACATAAATCTGGTTCTGGATATAAGGCGTCATAACCGCGGCTCCGTGGTAACTGTCTTTGCGTTTTTCCCAGGGCATCCAGGCAATGTGATAAATTTTTGCGGCTGTTTTGGTTGGTTTTCGGATAAAAACATCTTCTGTGCTTTCGGAAAACCAAACCACCCCGTCCTCTTTCCAAAAACGAAGAAGAACCGTAACAAGGCTTCTGCCAATATCTTTTCTTTCGCCGGAATAATCCGCTCTGTCCTCCGGCTGGATTGAATCGATTTCCTCTTCGGAAAGCCCGTTCTCTCTCGCAAGGTCCTTTACATCATCAAGCATCATTCGTTTGACGATAATTATGCTTCGCTGTTTCTGAATTTCGCGCTCAAACGGGTTTCTGAAAATCACCTTTTCATTGTCTATTACTTCAAGTTCAATTTCGCCGTCCTTTCCCTTTTCCGGATCGAACCAGGCATAAAGAACACCGTCGCCGGTTATTGCCGCATCTCTGATGATTTCCCGGTTTTTGGATTTTGCTTTTGTAATTTCAAAAGCCCTTTCTATCTGTTCATTCAGCAAATCGCAGACTTCGGAAGTTTTTTCACTTTTTCCGAAAGGCTCAAGACAAATTCCGACGTCATCGCTTACAATTTGGCTTTCCATATATGTAACAGCTCTTTTAAAAATGTTTATAACCGGTTTTTCAAGGTCCGGAGCGTTAACTCCTTCCCACTGTTCGCCGTTATAAAACTGTTCGTTTTTCTTAACCGTTTCGTGAAGCCCGATCTGCTGGTGATAGTCTTCACCCAAAAGATATTCATTCCAAATTTTCCGCGGTGTAATTTTCTTCTGTTCCTTCATAATCTTCCTCCCTTTGGCTTTCGCCGCTGTAATTCATAATGTTCACCCATTGTTCCGCAAAAGTTGGGTTTTTGTCTCTTGTTACGCCGTAACCGTTTCGCAATGCCATAGGATAAATTTTTTCTTCCTCCGGTTCATTTTGGTTTTCGGTTTCAAAAGGCGGTTTTTCTTCATTCTTCTTTTTTAAAAAAAGATATCCCAAACCTATTCCGGCGGCAAAACATAAAAGCTCCATTTTTACTCCACCTCTTTTTTATTCAAGCCAGATTTTTTTGATTTCAATTCCCGTGGAACTTCCTCCGCTGAAAGTAAATTTTGAATCCATGGAAAGCTGCTTTTTTCCTTCAAGTTTTTCAATCTTGAGCGAAACGGTCCTTTCGGAAGTTCCGTAGCCGGAAAGTTTTGCAAAAACAGAAAAATCTCCGCTTTCACTCGAAAGATTTCCTGCGGATACCCCGTAGTTTTCATCTGTTGCAATGCCGAAATCCTTGTAACATTCTTCATCCGGTTCCGCAAGACTGTGAAGATTTTTATAGGTCATATAAAGAGTTTTGTATTTTTTCACATCCTTGATATAAATTGACCAGCTTTCTCCGGTTGTCCAAACGTTACTCATAATTCCGATTTCTTTTCTGGTTAGTGCCTTATCGGAATAGGCGCCATTCAGCACAACGCTTAAATAACCGTTTGCGCTTCCGTCATAAAGAATCAAAGGTTCTTTTGCCCATCGGTCGGTTCCCATTAACATTCTTCTTCTGTTCATAAAACTTCCTCCCAACCTTCGGGATATGCATCTGGGGTATGGACATTTGCATCGATAAGCGATTTATAAATTTTTCCGTCTAATTCCCAATATCTGGCTTCGCCTTTTTTAAAAGCTTCTTCCGCTGTAATAACTTCCGGAATAATTCTTGTTCCTTCGTAAAAACAAATTTCCCGCCAAAGATTCGGTGCGTTTTCGGGACTGTTTTCTTCCCTATCCCAGAGATCAGCAGCCGCTTTATAAAGAAAACCGTTGCAGCATATTCTTGTTCCGGCAGTTAAAAGTTCGCCGTTATATTCCATTTTTCCAAAAAGGCTTGTAACTTCCGAAGCTTTTTTATCCTCAAATTCCGCTGCGCCGAAAATTGCCGCTTTGCGAAGCTCTTTCGCTCTTTTGATTTTTTCTTCAAGCATCATTCCTCATCACCTCCGACAAGCGCATTTAAAACCGCTTCGAGTTCCGAAACCTTTGCCGCAAGATTATCCGTTACAAAAACTTCCGGATTTTTAAGCCAGATATCCGTGAAATAATCGTTTGCTTTCTTTTCAACAATTCCCGCAACATAATAAACGGTAACTTTATCCTTTTCCGCGTGTTCAACGGAAGTTGCTTCTTTCGCAATGTTTTCTGCCTGCTCTTCGCTGAATTCCGCTTTCGGGAATCGAAGAACAAGGACTTTTTCCCATTTTTCACCGTTTTCCCTGTATGCTTCATTTATTGAAAGAGTAAGATATTCATCAGAATTATTAATCTTAATCATTTCTTCTCCTTTCTCCTCAACCAAGGTTTGTGTTGCCTCTGTAGACTTTCATAAAAGCTTTTGAACCGCTTCCTGCTTCATTGCTGTAATCCTCTCCCGTTCCGCCGGTTCTTCCTCCGGTGTAACCGGCTGTTCCTCCTGTTCCTCCGGAAGGAATTGTGTTTCCGTTTAAAGACATGTTTCCTCCGGCACCGCCGGCGCCTCCGTTATAATTCGCATAATTTCCGCCGGAAGCTTTTCCGCCGGCACCGCCTGCACCACCTTTCATGGTTGTACCGTTTGAACCGTTTGCGCCGCTTGTTACGGAAAGAGTGTGGTCAAAATTATCATCATAAGAACTGTTCACAGCGGCTTTTGCCGTTCCTCCGATTGTAAGGCCCGATGTTACAACGGTATCGCCGGCCTTGAGCGCAATTCTCGAAATTGCGCAGCCGCCGCCTCCTCCGCCTCCTCCCGCACCGGAACCTATTCCTCCCATTGTTCCTCCGTTTCCGCTTGCGCCAAAAAGTTCAACCTGAAACCAACCGTCTTCCGGAGCCTTCCAGGTTGTTGCGGCGGTATAAGTTCCAAGAAGACTGTAGGCGGAAGGTTCCGCCGGAAAAAGTCTTTCCGCAAAAACTTCGATATCCGAAGCCATTTTCATAGCTTTGCAAAAAAGAGTTTTTGTTCCCACCAAAAGATCGGAAAGCATAACCTTTCCGCCGCATGAGAAAACTTTTGTTTCTCCTTCAAAAACGTTTCCTATGTTTTCTCCGCAATATGAAACCGAAATGTTGTCGTCCTCTTCCGTTTTTCCAATCTCTGTTCCGTTATAAAAAATCTTTGCCGGAGCCATCAGCCAACACTCCCATCATAAAAGGGAATCTGTTCCAGAACACTGTTTATCATTTCGGTCTTTTCCTCCTCGGTAAAATAATCCACCCCTTTTACCGGTGAATAACCTGCCGGACCCTGGGGTCCGGTTTCGCCTGTTTCACCTTTCAGCGAAGCTTTTTGTTCATCGGAAAGATCGCTGAACAGAACATTCCCGTCCGTGCCTTTTTCGCCTTTTGGTCCCTGGGGACCCGGCTCACCGTTAAAATCCCCGTTTTCCGCTTTTAAAAAAACTTCGTTTGCCAAATCAAGCGCCCTTTGTGCCTTTGCGGAAATTTGCTCCGCTTCCGAAAGGGCAATTACCGGAAGGGCGCCCCCTTCCGGAATTGCGCTTTTTGCGACCTCGACCGTTACCGAATTGGTGGTAATTCTTTTCGTTCCTTCCGAATTTTCCCCAAAAAGAGAAACGTTCCAAATTCCTTCGCCAAGGTTAAGTCCGGCTTCTTTTGGAATTGAATTTTCTTCCAGATTTACTCTGTAGCTTTCCTCTCCTTTTTTAAAAACCACCCATTTGTCAATTCCGTCCCAATCATCGGTTCTGAAAGTGAAGCTGCAATCAACATAATTCACCGAATCCGCAACAATTTTCGGCCCGGTTTTCGAAAGTTTTTGGTTGCGGATATAAAAATCAATAATCGCCATCAGATAACACCCCAATTCTTCCAGAGAATTCTGTTCCCGAAGCAGGAAAATTCCCAGGTTTCGTTGGCTTTCGCTTCAAAAATATCGTCACCTCCGGAAGCGGAAAATCCGCTTACGGAAACATTAGGAGCAGAAGAACCAAAAACTATTGTTCCGTGGCAGGAAACATTCGCTCCAACCATGGTAAGAGAAGTCACCCCGGTATATTCATATTCCCTGTTTTCTTCGGCGGTAAATGAAATTGCTCCGGAAGTTGCCACAAGAACAGGTTCCGTTACAAAACCGAGTTCACTTTTTTCCTTCGCTTCAAGAATTCCTCCGACTCCGGTCATAATGATTTTTCCGTTTGTGTTTCCAATGTTTCCTCCCGCTTCAATATTTCCATGGAAATGTTCCTTTTTTGACGCGCCAAGTACGTCCAGATCAATGGGGTCGCTTCCTTCCGGAAGATGTTCAAAAGCGTGTTTTCTTTCCGCCGCACCAACCATTTCCGCGTTATAATCGCCTTTTTGCGCAACAACGCTTCCCCTTCTTCCGTGAACGGAAGTTACCGCTCCGGCATTTATAACAATGCTTTCAAGATCCGCTTTTGTTGCGCCGTTTTCTTTAAGATAATCGATTATTTCGTTGATTTTGACAATTGCGACCCCGCGAACAATTTCTTCAACTTTCGCCTGCATTTCTTCCGCAGAAAGCCCCGGAACTTCCGGCTGGCCAACAACACCTTTCCCCGAAAGGTCGCTTTCCGTTATTTTGTTAAGTTCCACTTTTCTTTCACTCCTTTATTTTTTAAATCTTCCTTTTTCGATATATTCCACCGAAAAACCATAAAGTCCAAAAGCCTTTTCCGCTTCATCACAAACAATCCGAAATCCCACTTTATCAAATTTCTTTATTTTTGTTTTAAGGGTAACCGTTCTTGGCGTCGGGTTTCCGTTCCAGGTGAAATTTTCCCAATTGATTGCTCCCCAGGAAAAATAAGAAATTTTGTCCATCCATTCCTCAAGGACTTTCCAGAAACCGCCGATCTTGACCTCAAGCCGAACTTTGTTCTGTGGATATGGCGCAAGTTCCAGCGCAACAGTCCTTATGGTTTTGTTTTTCCAAAAAGTGTCGCCCGCAAAATCCGGAATTGTCCAAAAGGCATCTATCACCTTTCCGTTATCGGAAAATTTTCCTTCAATAAATTTTCCGATATTTCCTTCGCCGTCGCCGAAAAAAAGTTCACCGTTTTCTTCCCAAAGAATTCTTGCCGGAATGTTTTCCCAAAGATAACATTCGTACTGAAAGCTCGAAAGAGGTTCGCCCCGCTGATAACTTCTTCGGCTTGTATCCAGAAGATAAAGCTTTCCGGAAACGGAAATCACATAAAATTGCTTCCATTTAACGCAAAAAGCGTTTTTAAGCTCCGGCTCGGCGCAAAGAGCTTTGTTGATGAAAAAACTTCGGTTCTGGGTATATTTTTCGCCGGAAATATCTTCCGCCGTAACCGCATATACCCCTCTTTTTGTGATAAAAAGCGGTTCCTTTTCCATATATACAAAAGAATCCGGCGCAAAAGCTTCTTCCCCCTGAAGGTGCTTAAAAATCGGAAAAACCGCATTTCCCAAATCGTCAATTTCCGCCTTTCTCAAAACAACGCTTCGCCCGTCAAGCGCAGGCGCAATATGTGTCGCGAGATATCCTTCGATTATCGAATAGCCTATTATTTCCGAAGTTTCGTTTGTAATGTCGGAATAATATGTATCCGGCCAATAGGTTGGGTCGTTTGCTGCGCACCAATAATCCCTTTGTTTTTCAAAAGGATTTCCGCAAACAAAAATTCTTGTTGAAGCGCCGCCGGAATCATAAGTTATGCTTTTTCGGCAAAAATTGATTTTGTTTTCATAACCTTCAAAATATTTTGCCGCTTCGATAACAAGATTGTCCGTTCCGGTAATCGGTGTTTTCGGAATAGCTTCAGCAAAAGAAATTTTTCCTTTTTCTCTGTCAACGGAAAAATCCTCCCCTTCGGTTTTTTCTTCCATTTCGCCGTTTTCGTTCATAACCCAGGCTCTCACCGCTTCTTCGGAAAGGTTTTCCTGCGAAAGAGTAAAATTCTGTTCCGTTCCGGTTTCACAAAGAAAACTTTCTTTCCATCTTCTGGAAAGAAGGTTGAATTCCTCCTTGAGCATCCCGCCGGGTTCGTTTTCATATCTTGCCTCAACGGTAATTTCTTCATTTTCCGCCGGAGCCGTTTTGAGCACCAGTTTTTCTTCCAAAAGGCTGTATTCAGCCTCAGTTTCTCCCTTTTTAACGGAAATTATTTCCGCCGGAATTTGTTCAAGAACAAATTCCGTGCTTGTTCCGTCACCTTTGAGCACCGTTTTTCGAACGCATTCGTCCGCATTTTTTGAAATGAGCACCGTCGGAACATAGGCAACGTCACAAATCGGATGAACGTCATTTCCGTCAAAAACAAGCGCCTCAAAACCATCAAAGATAAAAAGCCTGTCGCCAACAACTCTTCCTGAAGAAAGTTCATCCGCCATTCCTTCCCAAATTTTTTCCCCTTCAAGAAAAAGGCTGTTGCCGGAATGGATAATTTTCTTTTCCCCAAGGGAAAAACTTCCGTTTATCCTTCCGGGAAGTTTTTCCAAAAAAGAAAAACCCGGTCTTTTGACCGGGTTCCCTTTTGAATCCGGCATCATATTGGGCGCGTCCGGACTTCTTTTTCTGTCAATATCCGCCGGCGCGGAACTAAGATCTATTCCCGCAAAGGAAGTTATTTCAACAACTTTCTTCACCGGCGCTGCCGCTTTTAAAAAATCAATTTTTGCCGGCATAAAATTCCTCCTTTTTCGCTGACGCAATTAAACTTCATATCGCTGTTTTGCTTCCGCTTGCGCAATTGAAAGAAGATACTGAAGCCATTTTTCGTTATATTCTTTTTGAACATTGCTTTCTTCCTCAATTTTCTGCTTCGCAATTTCCCCAAGATTATCCGAAAAACCGCTTTGAATATCGTTTCTGTTTCCCTGATATTGCGCGCGCAAATTTGCAAGACTGCTTTCTGAAGCGCCGCCGTTAATTCCGGAAGCGGCCATCTGTTCCGGAAGCGCTGCTTCCGCCCTTTGCTGAAGAATCCAGTTTTCGCGGAGCGCGTTGTCCCTTTCTTCACGCAGCTTTTTTGCCGCAAGGTCAAAATTTTCCTTCACTTTTGCGGAATATTTGTTCCTCAGCTCCTCAACAGCAACTTCCGCCCTTTCTTCGGGACTTATATAATTTTCTTCGGTTTTATTTTCATTTTCATTTCCGCCGAAAAAATCAGCCCAGCTTCCGGAAAGGAAATCTTTAATTTTGTCTTTTTCCTGCATTTTCATCCATTCTCCTTTCAAAAAAATCCTTTCTGTTCGGCGGAATTTTCCGCCGAACAGAAAAAGCAATTTTAAGCAACGGTTCGCTGTTCATCAACCGCAACAGCGGAAGTGAAAAGATTTTCGTTAAAAGCAACCGCCTTTGCGGTATAGGTGCCTGCAACAAGTGCAACGCTTCCGCCGCTGGTGGTTTCAACAGCGGTCTCGCTGAATCTGGGGTCGGTGCCGTCGGTGGTAACGCGAATTTTGTTTGCGCCGGCAGAAGTTACGGTAAGATTTTTACCGGAAAGAGCAAAGGTGGGTTTTGCCTGAACTTTTCCGCCTTCAACCGCGGCATAAACACCGTCGCATTTTGCGCCGATTACAAAAGCATCATAGATAAAGCGGCCTTCAATAAGGGCGCCGTTGATGCCTGCAGGATTTTCCTTGATGAAATAATCCTGAACCTTTTTCGGCTGAAGAACGCTGTTTTTGTAAACAATGAGGAAATATGCCTTGTTTTCACCTTTCATAAGATAATCGTCCGGAACGGTTACAACCTGGGCACCCATAAAAGTACCCACCGCGCCTTTAACAAGAGATTCTTTGGCAAGAGCTTCGACGCCGATAAACTGTTTGGAAAGTCGGAGCATACCGAACCAGCTCCAGCCGATGAAGATATATCTTCCCTCCGCGGGGACTTTTTTGTTGCCCATTTTTACCATTCCGTCGGAAATCATTTTAACAATGGTCTCTTCGGTGGGTGCTTCCGCAATGGGTTCAACGGTGCCCGCATAGTCGATAAATTTGCGAAGGGCATATTTATCCATTTCGGGAATTGCCTGTTCGCTCATTTCAATATTAAGGATTTTGGAAGCTTCCTTTGCGCCCATCTGTTCCGCGTTGTTACCTTTATCAACGGTGATGGAGAAAGAACGGTCTCTTTCAACAATCATGTCCTGAACGGTATCCTGGGCTTCTTTGGGTTCGCCGTAACGGTTGGTGCCGCTGCGTTTGTAATCATTAAGTTCCTGAGAAACAGCGGTGTAAACCTTGAGGTTTTTAACACCGGTAAATTCATAGTCTTTGCAGGCAATTCCGTCAACATAGGATTTCTGGGTAAAAGCCTGCGCAAGTTCTTTTGCATATCTGCTAGCAAGATTAACTGCCATATTAAAAATTCTCCTTTCATGTTAAGCATCCCTTATATAAAGGGATTTAAATCAATATTCCGCAAAAAGTCCTTTTGCAAATTCGTCCGGACCGATAATTCCCGCCGCGGAAGTCGCGGAACTCGGGCTGTGCGCCCTTGCGTAATTTTTCTGTGCTTCCTTGGCTTTTTCGTTTTTAAGTTTCTCAATTTCCGAAAAAAGTTTTTCGTTTTCGGAAAAAAGCCTGTGCTTTTCAAAAGCCGCTTCCAGCGGAATTCCGCCTTCCCATTCCGCAACAACCCTGCCGGGGAATTTTTCAATTCCTTCGCCGGAATGTTTGAGAAGAAATTTTTCAAGTTCCGAAAGCATAGCTTCGTTTCTGTCCGTTTCCTCGGTTTTCTTTTCGCCCTTTTTCAGTTCAAGGCGAAAATTCGCAAGTTCCTTTGCGGTTTCGCGGTTCATTCCGGGGTTTGCTTCCATAATTTCGGAAATCATTTTTTCCGTGGTTGCTTTTTCAAGCGCCCAAAGAATTTCTTCCTTCATCTCTTCTTTGGAAATTCCCCTTATTTCCGCCAGTTTTTCAAAAATTTCGCTGTCGCCTTTTGTTTTGCCGAATTTTTCGGAAAGTTCGTCAAATTCATTTCCCTTTTTAAGAATTTCCGCAATTTCTTCCGGCTTTTTTCCAACGGCTTTTGCAAATGCAAAAAACGCCGCTTTAAGAGCTTCTTTTTCTTCGTGCTCAAAATTCAGCTCTTCATGCTCAAAAGGTTCTTCCTCGTGCTCAAGTTCCCCTTCGCCGAAAAAATTTTCGTTTTCCTCCGGTTTTTCTTCCGGAATAACTTCGCCGAGAAGTTCTTTTACAAAAAGATCTTCATCTCTTTCTTTTTTCATTAAAATCTCCTTTCCGCTCAATTTCCAAATTCCAAAAAATTTTCAATTTCGCTGTCAAAAGCGTTTTGCTCTTCGTCAAAAATTTCCGAATGAACGGGTCTTGCCGCCGCCCAATATCGAAGAGCGTCCGCCGCATGGGTATATTCGTGGACTTTGTCGCCAACGTCATTCGGGTTTTTGCTGTCAAAACAAAGAGCCGGAAGCGTTCTTATGACTTCGGTGCAGTTTGCAAAAATTTTAAGCCGCGGTTTTGTTTCTCCGAATTCATCAGTTCTTGGGTGCAGCCATTCTTTAAGGCTGTACCAGCCCTGGACCCTGTCGTTGCTTGCCTTAAAAAGCAAAATTCCGTAATCCAAAAAAAGTTCCGCAACGCTTTTTCCGGTATCCTGTCTGCGGTTCCACATATCCGGCGGCGCAATATAAACTTCCGGAAAATCGTTTTCCTGGGCTTCAAGAATGGCTTTTGCCGCTTCGCTTATGATAAGCCCGCTTTTATAAATTTCGCGGTAAACATAGGCATTATCAAAATGGTCAACGGCAATCCAATATCCCGCAAGCATATCAAGCCCATAGTCCATTGCGAAATATCTGCGCCAGTCCTTCGGAATTTCAAAAGGTTCGCAAACGTGAAGTTCCCTTCTCCATTCCGAAAAATACTGCCCCTCGTTGGTATCCCAATCTCCGTTGAGAAGCTGGCGCCTGTCCTTTTCCGAAAGATTGCAAAGCCGCTTTATATAGGAAGGGTCGTTTTTCATAAGCGCCTTGTTTTCAAAAACCGTTGCCGGAATAAAAAGCCTTTTTC
>JAGASN010000002.1 GCA_017847875.1 Oscillospiraceae bacterium
GACGTTATCCACTATGCGGTCGCAATTGCCGCGGTAAACGGTCTTGATTTAAACAGCATTATAATCGAAAAAGACCGCAAAGCGGCAATTAAATATAACCACAAAATAAATCTTGAAGAGTTTATCAGAAATTCGGAGAAGGAAAATGTTTAATAAAACAACCGAACATATCTATATATATCCCGCGGAACATTATACCGACCGTCCGAACATCGGGCTTATTTCCGGAGAGGAAAAATCTCTTCTTTTCGATGCGGGAAATTCGGAAAAACACGTTGAAAAAATGAAAAAGGAACTTTCAAAACAAGGTCTTCCCTTTCCCGATTATGTTTTGCTTTCCCATTGGCATTGGGACCATTCCTTCGGTGCAAAATTCTGGAAAGTTCCGATAATTTCCGGAAGGAAAACAGATGAAAAGCTCCGTGAAGTAATGAACTGGAAATGGGACGATTTTTCCATGGAAAACCGGATAAAATCCGGAGAAGATATCGTTTTCTGCACCGAAATGATAAAACGCGAATATCCTGAAAGGGATAAAATCAAAGTCGTTCCCTCCGATGTTGTTTTTGATGAAGCAATGCCAATTGATTTGGGCGGAATATCCTGCGAACTTATCCATGCAAAGGGCCCCCATTCGGAAGATTCGGTAATATGTTATATCCCTTCGGAAAAATTCATATTCCTCGGTGACGCAAACTGCAAGGATCTTTACGGAAAACCCTGGGATTTTGATATCGCCCATGAGGAAGATTTTTTGGAAAACGTCGCAAAAATCCCTTATGATGAAAAACTTGTTGATGATTTTATCGCTCTTCTTGATGCCCTTGATTTTGATTTTTGCGTAAGCGGACATTCGGAAATCATGACAAAAGAAGAACTTTATGAATCTCTCGGAAAATAAAGGAGAACTTATGGAAAAAGAAGAACTTTCTTATGCGGTTGAGCGAATTGAACATATGGAAAAAATGTTCGATGAAGTTAAGAACGCTTTTGAAAATGACCCGAATTTTAATAAAAACGAAACTTTGCAGAAAAAAGTTTCGCTTTTAACTCAATATATGGAAAGCGGACAATGGCTCCGGGATTTTGAACTCGATGAAAAAGGCAAACTTCCCGATAATCTTAAACGCGGAATTCTTTCAGAAGACGGGCTTTATAATCTTATCTGCGATATTGAACAAAGCAAAAAATCTGATCCGCTTAAAAGGCTTTTTGATAAAAACGAAATCCTTTTTGCGATAATATGGATAGCGGTTTATGTCCTCGGCTTCGGAAATGCGGATATGCTTTCGGAAAGCCTTGGATTCCCAAAGCTCATCACCGTAATTTTCGGTGCTCTTCTTTCGGTCATCCTTCTGCTTTTCATCAAAATAAACGGCCTTTTCGAATACTTCGGGCTTTGCGAATCCAAAAAGGAATCAAAAGATTTTTTGTTCTATGTTCCCCTTCTTCTTGTTTCAACCGCAAGTATCTGGAGCGGAATTTCCTTTGAAATTAAACCTCTTACAGCCGTTTTATCCGTTTTGAGTATGTGTCTTGTCGGATTTCTCGAAGAACTTATTTTCCGCGGAATGCTTTTCACCGGAATGGCAAAAAACGGGATAAAATCGGCAATAATCGTTTCTTCCCTAACATTCGGGGTCGGACATATAGTCAACCTTTTGATGGGCGCTCCGGTTTTTGAAACTCTTCTTCAGCTTGTTTATGCTTCTGCCGCAGGTTTTTGTTACACCGCAATTTTCTATTACGGAAAAAGCATCATTCCCTGCGTTCTTTCCCATGCACTGATAAATTCCTTAAGCGTTTTCGGAGCGGAAGCAACAACGGCGGAAATGATTATAATTTCCGCAATACAAACAGCAATAAACATCGGATACGGAATTTATATTTTGAAAAAGAAAAAAGCGTGTGCATAATGCACACGCTTCTTTCTTTATCTTTTTCTAAGCTCCCAAAAAGCAACCGCACTTGCGGCGGCAACATTCAGCGAATCCACACCGTTTGCCATTGGAATTTTTACGGTGTAATCGCAATTCGCTATAGTTTTTCCGGAAAGGCCGTCTCCTTCCGTTCCGAGGACTATCGCAAGTTTTTCTTCTTTTGCAAGGCGTTCATCGTCTATGCTCAAAGTATCGTCACAAAGAGCCATTGCCGCAGTTTTAAAACCGAGTTTTTTAAGTTCTTCCTGCCAGTTTTCACCAACAAAAGTCCAGGGCACCTGAAAAACTGTTCCCATGCTCACGCGTATCGCTCTGCGGTAAAGCGGGTTGCTGCAGCCGCCGGTCAAAAGAACCGCTTCGATATTAAGAGCAGCCGCGGAGCGGATTATTGAGCCTATATTTGTCGGATTCATAACATCTTCGAGCACCGCAATTCTTTGAGCATTGCGGCAGATTTCTTCCGTGCTCAAAAGCGGTTTTCGGCGCATTGCGCAAAGAAGACCCCTGGTAAGAGGAAAACCCGTCAGTTCTTTGAGAACGTCAAATTCCGCGGTAAAAACCGGAATTTTGTCGCATCTTGCGATAACTTCCTTTGCTTCGCCTTCAATATGTTTCTTTTCAACAAGGATCGAAACCGGGTCATAACCCGCATCAAGCGCTCTTTCGATAACCTTTGGACTTTCGGCAATAAAAATCCCCTTTTCCGGAAATTCCCTGTTAAGAAGCTGAACTTCCGTAAAACGCGCATAAACATCAAGTTCCGGCGCATTAAAATCTGTTATCTCAATGATATTCGGCATAAATATCTCCTTGAATTCAGTATATATTGATATTATAATATCCCTATATGAATGTGTCAAACGAAGAAGGTGTTTTTATATGAAGCTTTTATTTAAACAGCGTTTTTTCTCCTGGTTCGACAGTTATGATATTTTTGATGAAAACGGAAACACGGTCTATACCGTTGAGGGACAGCTTTCCTGGGGACATTGTCTTAAAATTTTTGACACCGCCGGAAATGAACTGGGAACAGTTAAAGAACGTATTCTTACGTTCCTTCCGAAATTTGAAATGTATCTCGGAAACGATTACATAGGCTGCATCAGCAAGGAATTCAGCTTTTTCAAACCCGCTTTTAATATAGACTGCAACGGCTGGCATATCGACGGAGATTTTTTTGAATGGGATTACAGCATAATCGGTCCGAAAGGCGAAAACGTCGCTTCCGTTTCAAAAGAGCTTTTCAACTGGACAGATACTTACGTAATCGATATTAATGACCCGAGAGACGCCCTTTGCGCGCTTATGCTTGTTCTTGCAATAGATGCGGAAAAATGTTCAAGAAACTGAAAAACAAACAAAAAAACTCCCGCCGAGTGGCGGGAGTTTTTTTGTTTTCAGATATCCATAAGAAATTCTTTCATCCAGGAACAAAGTTTTTCGCTTGCCTCGTTCGCAACGCGAACAACTTCCTCATGGCTGTGTTTAACGGTCGCAATGCCAGTTGCCATATTGGTGATGCAGGAAATTCCGAAAACTTTCATTCCGAGGTAGTTTCCGCAAATGGTTTCCGGAACGGTGCTCATTCCCACCGCATCCGCACCAAGCACGGCAAAAGCCCTTATCTCGGCCGCGGATTCATAGCAAGGTCCGTTGAAAAGCGCATAAACGCCGTGCTTATAATCAATTCCGAGTTTTTCGGCAGATTTTTCCGCTTTTTCAAGAAGTTCCGGAGAATAAGGTTCGGACATATCCGGAAAACGAGGACCAAAGCGGTCGTCGTTATCTCCTATTAGAGGATTTATCCTGAGGAAATTTATGTAGTTATCGATTATCATAATATCGCCTGGTTTAAAATCCCTGTTAACGCCGCCGGCGGCATTTGTTACAATAAGGTTTTTAACGCCGAGAAGCTTCATAACATAAAGCGGATAACAAAGTTCCCTTGCTGAAAAACCTTCGTAATAATGAAATCTTCCCTGCATTGCGGCAACAAATTTATCCCCGATTTTTCCGACAACAAAATTTCCCACATGACCGGCAACCGATGACTGCGGAAAATTTGGAATTTCCGCATAAGGAATAACTGTCTTTTCTTCCATCACGTCAACCAATCCGCCAAGTCCGCTTCCGAGAATTATTGCAGTTTCAGGAAATTCCGGAACTCGCGTGCTGATAAAATCCGCAGATTCTTTAACTTTTTCATAAAACATAAAATTCCCCTCCTTTTCTATAAATACATAATATGAAAAACTTTCTTTTTAGTCAAGCAATTTCGATTTTAATGATTTTTTGTCTGTAAATTTTTGGAAAATCTATTGACAGTTTGGAAAAATATGGTATTATTTACTTATGGATATCCAATTAATTACATTTTAGTTAAATAATGGAATTTATCTGCATATAGATTCTGTTAAAAACAAATTTTAAAATTATGCGGACGAAAGGAAATTTTTTATGGGAAATAAAATCAAAATTCTGATTTCAGATGACGACAACGAATTCAAAAGCTTTTTTGAAAGTTCTTTTTCCTCCAAAGATTTTGAAGTTTTTTCGGTCAGAAAAGACGGAAAAGAGCTTTTGGATAATATATTATTGCAAAAACCCGGAATTGTTCTCGCTAACGCTTTTATGCCGCAAATGGACCTTGTAAGCGTTATACAGTCTTCCCGGGAAAAGCTTGGTGAATTTTCTCCGATGTTTCTTGCGCTTATGTCCTCGGAAAGCGATATCCTTGAAAAGGAACTTCTTTCCGGCGGCGCTTCATATTGCTTTATAAAGCCGTTTGATTATTCCATGCTGGCGGAAAGAATTCACAGTTTTTGTCTGAGCACCGAAAAAGAAAATTCCTCTCAAAACATAAACGGCAATTCAAATCTTGAGGTTGTTATAACCGATATAATTCATCAGATAGGTGTTCCGGCGCATATTAAAGGTTATCATTACCTTCGCGAAGCAATAATCATGGCGGTAAATGATATTGAAATTATGAATTCCGTCACAAAATGTCTCTATCCTTCCGTGGCCAAAAAGCATGGCACCACTTCCTCAAGAGTTGAGCGCGCCATCCGCCACGCAATTGAAGTTGCCTGGGACCGTGGCGACGTTGACGTGCTCAATTCTTACTTCGGCTATACCATCCACAGCGGAAAAGGCAAACCCACCAATTCGGAATTTATCGCCCTTATCGCGGACAAATTAAGAGTGAGCATGAAAACGGCATAAAAACCGCATTTTTCAGCATGAGCATCAGCTTTTTTGCCGTTGGATTTTTCGATTTTTCAATGCTATGAACACCAAAATTTATCGGCTTTCCGGCTATTTCAAGCCTATAAACTTTTTTGTTAAGCCTATGAATACTCTCGGTTTATTGGGTTCAAAAAATCCTATAAAACGGGGGTATTTTTTATGAAAAAGAACTTGTATTTATCCGTGGAAACTGTAAACCTTTAAATCTGAGTTTTGCAAAATTGACAACTTCCCGGGCGGATGATATAATTACCATATTATCTGATCAGGAGGTTTCCGTTATGGAAAAGAACTATTTCTACGTTCGTTACAGCTGGCAAAACTTCGAATACTACGCAGGTCACGGTATGTGCAAAACTTACGAAGCCCCCGAGAGCTTTATCCCCTTGTCAGAAGCTGATTTTGGAGATTTTCTTTCTTTCCGTGGCTATATCCGTAACGAGCAAGATGTTGTAACCGGGTGTCTGTTCAAAGGATACGGGGAACCAACGATCCACGAAGTCTATCCCGGAAAGGTCTATTCCATTCTTTCCAGCACCACTGCCGTAGATGACGACGGTTGTCCTGAGGAAGTAAGTATCTGGCATTATGTTGAAATAATTCCTTGTTCGGAGTAACATTGCCAATTCTGAATTTATTGCCCTTATCGCGGATAAATTAAAGATGAATATGAAAACTGCGTAACCAGCATTTTTTAAAGAAAAGAAAACCGTAGCAAAACAAAGTTTTGCTACGGTTTTTTGTGTAATGTTATTAAGCTTTACAGTCTTAAAAAGACCTTTTTATGCGGTTTAGCCGCCAAAGAAAAGATGTTCGATAAGAATTTTGGTCCCGAGAAAGATAAGCACAACCCCGCCGAAAAGCTCCGCTTTTGACTTATATTTTGCGCCGAAAACACTTCCGATTTTGATTCCTGCAGCTGAAAAAAGAAACGTTGTAATACCTATTAAGGTAACCGCAAGAAGAATATCCACCTTAAGGAATGCGAAGGTTATTCCTACCGCAAGAGCATCTATGCTCGTTGCAACGGCAAGCACAAGCATTGCTTTGAATCCAAAGGAAGAATCCTGGTCATTCTCCTCTTCCCACGATTCCTTGACCATATTAAAACCGATTATTCCGAGAAGAATAAAAGCCACCCAATGGTCGATGCTCGTAATATACTGTTCGAAAGTTGAACCGAGCAAAAAACCGATAAGCGGCATTAACGCCTGGAAACCGCCGAACCATATTCCGGCCGAAATCATATGTTTCGGTCTGATTTTTCCGACAGAAAGCCCTTTGCAAATCGACACCGCAAAAGCATCCATGGAAAGACTTATCCCAATCAAAATAAGTTCGATTACCGACAAAAGTAATTCCCCCAATTAAAAAAATAAAGACTTATCCGCAAAACGCGGATAAGTCTCATCATTTAAAGCAATGCCAGGATAAAAAATCCAGCCTGTTGACAAAGCTGCGCCTATTGCGCCGACTACTCCCTTATTCAAGCGGAAATTATATCAGATTTTTCCAAAAAAGTCAATCCGTGCTCAAATTTCCCTTCCGGTTTCGGAGTTATATATATTCTCGTAAACTGCATAATAGAACGGCGGAATTCTTCTGTCGAGATGGAAGCATCCGAAAAACCATTTATTGAATTTGCAGTTTACGGAGATTTCGTTGAGAAAAGCATGAAGATTGTTGAAACAATTGCTTTCCATTTCAAGAAAACCGCGCATTTTGAAACCGATGTCATAGCTGACGATGTAATCCACTGTATGCTCAGCTTTTTCAAGGTTTTCGCGAGCGTGCTCGCATTCCTGTTCACTTGGAAGTCTTACAAAATCCGGACATTCACGGAAATCCATAACGTCCAGTTCCTCATCATCTCCGCCGCCGAAAGCAAAAATTTTTTTGCCTTCAATCTCAAAAATCTCACCGCGCATAAGCTGATATATGTTATCGGAAATTTTTCTTGCTTTTCCGCCGCAAAAATCAACCTTCGGGAATTTTTCGAGCAGCTCAAAATTTTCGTGAGCACCTTCCACAAAAAGAATCTGATATTTGCGTTTGGAAAGCCATTTTATATTATTCAGTTCCTCTTTCGATTCGTTCCAAACAAAGCCGAAATCTCCGCAAACGATAACGGTATCGCCTTTTTTTATATTTTTTGCCGCGGAACTTTTAAATCTTGAAATTTCGCCGTGAGTATCGCCGGTAAAATAAATCATTTTTCCCTCCGGAATTTTTAAAAGTTAACAAAAGATTAATTTTGCATAAACCAAGATTTTTTTAAATTTTATGTATTCCATTATACACCTTTTTTTGGTATAATATCAACATAATATATAAAAAATCAGAATTCTGTCGGAATTATGTTTTTTTATATGGTTTCGGAGGAAATTATGAAAAAAGCATTATCTCTTGTTCTTGCCGTTTTAATGGCTCTTTCCTGCTGTGTTACCGCTTTTGCGGCAACAAAATATCAGCCTTCTTTTGACATCAACTGTGAATCCGTCTATCTTGCGGACGAAAATGGGAATGTCCTTTTTGAACAGAATCCCGAACAGCGCATGTATCCCGCGGAGCTTGTTCAGATTATGACCGCTATTGTGGTTATTGAAAACATCGAAGCAGTCGGCGGATGGGAAGCAGAAGCAGCTTATGAAATGAGCACCCAGAACTTCCTTTATGAAAACCGTCACGGAATCATTTCCACCGGTATGCTCGCAGGAAACGTTTTTACTGCAGACCAGCTTTTCCACGCAATGGTCATTGCTTCCGGTTATGACGCAGCAATGACTCTCGCAAAACTTATTGCCGGAAGCCAGGATGCTTTTGTTGAACTTATGAACGCAAAAGCGGCCGAACTCGGTGCAAACGACACAAACTTCACAAACTGCCACGGTCTTCACGATACGGCAAACTACACCACCGCTTATGATATGTACCTCATCTCCAAACACGCCATGAGCCTTGATAAATTCCGTGAAACCGTTTCTAAAACCGCTTATACCTGTGAAGAAACCGACACCCACAAAAAACTTACCTGGAACACCGATAACGGTCTTATTGCAAACGGAAATGTTCACTATTATTCCCCCGTTACCGGCATAAAATCCGGCTACAGCGCTGAAATCGGAAGAAACGTTGCTTCCTATGCGGAGTTTGAAGGTTTTGCATATTATCAGGTAAATATGGGTGCACCTTTTGAGCTTGACGAAGGTTACAACCTTGCTCTTTATGATGCAAAACAGCTTTATAACTGGGCTTTCACCGAATTTGAGGTAAAAACCATTGTTGAATCCGGTTCCCAGATTGCTGAAGTTCCGCTTGAACTTGCCTGGCAGAAAGACCATCTCAAACTTATGATCGGCGAAACCTATCGTGCGCTTCTTCCCATTGATATCGACGTTTCCTCCATTGTTTATGAATCCAATCTTCCGGAATCTGTTGAGGCACCTATTGAAAAAGGCGAAAAAATCGGAACCCTTGATCTCGTTCATTCCGGTGAGGTAATCGGTTCTGTTGCTCTGGTTTCAATGGAAGACGTTGAACAAAGCGAACTTCTCAGCGGCCTTAAAAATTTCTCCGATATGACCCGTTCCTTCTGGTTCAAATTTATAGTTATTATGATTTTCATTCTAATCGCTCTTTATGTTGCGCTTATGATTATCAGAAACTATAACAAGAGAAAATACGGAAACTTTAAAAAGAGAAAACGTCTTTAATTTAAAAATATTTTAAAAAAACTCTTGACATTATAAATCATATTGTATATAATATTAACGCTGTCCAAAGACAGCAGGTGCGTTTCTGCGCTTAAACGGTCAAAATGACCGGCCTGCCGAGGATGAGTGTTTTAATGTGATTTATTACGCTCCTTCCACGGCTCGCGGAGGGAGCGTTTTTGTTTTATACAAATTCGGCTCCCATCACAAAGCAGGAGGTGAATTTTTAAAATGGCCAGTGAAAAAATCTTGCAAGCGAAAAAAGAAGCTGTTGCAGAGCTCGTTGAAAAGCTTAAAGTTGCAAAATCCGGTGTTCTCGTAGACTACGTCGGTATCAACGTTGCTGACGATACCAAACTTCGTCGCGAACTCCGTGAAGCAGGTGTTGAATACACCGTAATCAAAAACTCCATTCTTCGTTTCGCAGCTAAGGAAGCAGGTTACGGCGAACTCGACGCTTACCTTTCCGGAAGCACCGCTCTCGCTCTTTCCAACGACGATCCTGTCGCTCCCGCAAAAATCCTTGGCAAATTTGCAGAAGGTTCCAACGGTAAATTCTCCCTTAAAGCAGGTTTTGTTGAAGGCGAAGTTCTTGACGAAGCAAAAGTTATCGAACTTTCCAAAACTCCCAGCAAAGAAGAGATTCTTACCATGCTCGTTATCGCTCTTTCCAGCCCCATCAAAGGTATTGCTGTTGCGCTTGACAAATATGTCGAGAAAGAAAACGGCGGAAATGACGGCGAGCCCGAAGGCGACGGCGAAGCAGCATAATTGCGCAGCCTGATCGCAACACTATTTTAATTAAAGAATTACATCAAAATTATCTACAGGAGGTAAACTACAATGGCTTCTGAAAAAATCCAGAACATTCTCGAAGAGATCAAAGCTCTTACTCTTCTCGAAGCAAACGAACTCAAAAACGCAATCTGCGAGGAATTCGGCGTTTCCGCTGATGCTCCCGTAATGGTAGCTGGCGCTGCAGCTGGTGCTGCTCCTGCTGCTGCAACCAAAGACAGCTGGGATGTTGTTCTTACCAACGCTGGTCAGACCAAAATGGCTGTTATCAAAGTTGTTAAAGAAATCACCGGTCTCGGCCTTAAAGAATCCAAAGAAATCGTTGACGGCTGCCCCAAAGCTGTTAAAGAAGGCGTTTCTGAATCTGAAGCTGAAGAAATCAAAAAGAAACTCGAAGAAGCTGGCGCAGAGGTTGAAGTTAAATAATTTCTGCCCTTACAGAGATTTCAAAAAAAGCTCTTCCCTTTTGGGAGGAGCTTTTATTTTTTTTATTTATATTTGATTGCTCCGAAATAAATCGGAGCAAAAATCCCCAATATTGCGCCAAATGAAAAACCTGTGACCATAGAATATGAAAGTTTTCCGCTGAAAAAAATTCTTACCAAAATTGAAGCTACCGGCAAAGCGACCATTACAATCATAAGGCTTATTCTTGCGTTTTTTATTATGTAAGGCCAGTTTCTGTTGTTATAATAAACTCCCGGAGTATGAAGGCGGAAAAAACCGTCCGTATAATAATCAACTTTGTTATCATCAAAATATTTCGGCAGACGTTCTTTTACAAAAAACATAAAATAAGCGCCGAAAATTGCCGTAAGAATTTCTATTACAATAAGGCTCTGGTAATATTGCGCTCCGTTATTTTTATAGAAATAATATGTTGCAGCCGCACCGACCAAAAGACATATTATATAAATTTTAAACCGTTTTCTTTTTGCAATATCAGGCACTTTGTTAAGCTCGATAGCCTTTTCAACAATTTCATCCACCTGCGAAGCATCAACCTTTTCGCCCTCGATTTTTCCGCAATTGAGAAGTTCCGCCGCGGTAACACCAAGCGCTTCCGCCAATGGATTGAGCATCGTAATATCCGGAAGGCTCTGTCCCCTTTCCCATTTACTGACGGCTTTATCGGAAACAAAGAGTTTTTCCGCAAGTTCCTTCTGAGTCATTCCCTGCTCTTTCCGAAGTTTTGAAACAAACTCGCCGAATTTTTCCTTATCGAGTTCAAATGTCATAAAAACACCTCCCGGGGAAATTATAACCCCGGGAGACTTTTATTTTCAATATTTTTCCGGTGGAACAAAGGTAAACCGTCGGTAGAATCAATCCTTTCCCGGCCGGATTTTACGGATTTCCATCCAGTAATGTTCTTCTTCGCCGAGAAGAACGCTTGTGATTCCGCTTTGAAGGTCAAATCCAAAATTGTTATAAACAATCTCGATTTCATCGGAATTGGAAACGGAAGCGGTCTGTTTCGTAATGTTGAGGTTTGTTCCGAGTTTTGTTACCATGTCAAAACCTTCCATATCTTCTTCGTGCCTTTTTCCGAAATAATCATAACTTGCTTCCCGAAGGGTTTTTGTTCCGATTTCAACCGTTTCACCGGCAGGAACAGTTACCTCAAAAGTAACATACAGAACACGGCTTACGTGACCCGTTTCGATTATTACATCATCAAGCCTTCCCCTGCCATATCTTTCCGCCGGGTCTTTTGAAAGCTGACCGTGGGCATACATAAATTCCGCAACGTAACCAAGATATTCTTCGTCCGAAAGCAAATTGCGAACAGTCGGTTCATCATCAAAATAGTGAGATTCATAATCTCCGGAAGAAATTATTTCATAAATCACTCCACCGAGGGTGCTTTCATATTTTTCGGAAATAATGCTGAAAGAATCCGTTTCTTCCCTTTTATCCCATGAACCTTTCGATTCTCCCGCAACGGTTTTTACGCTGATATTATTGAGAGCCTCGCCCGTAACGATTACATAAATCGGGTGATTTTTAAAATCCGGATTAAAACTTTTCGGAATATAGGAACCGGCTTTTGCCCAGCCTTCCTCCGAGTTCCAGCTCATGGAGTTGAAACCATAAAAATACACGCTGCTTTTTTCGGTATCATAATCAAAGGTGACTATCATATCCGGATTATCGATTTCATCAAATTTCTCCATCGGTACGTTATATTCAATTTCAAAGGAATAAACTTTTACCGGCTGATCCATTTTTGGATTTTCGGCAAAGGCATTTTCAATATATTCTCCGCTTTCCAGAAGAATTTTATATTCATGCCAGGACTCAAGACTGCTGAGGTTAAGTCTTTCAACTTCGCTTTTTTCGCCCCAAGCGGAAGCAAAACCGCCGCTGTAAGGTCCGATTTTAAGTTCGGTTTCAACTTCTTTTCCGTCAACGGTAATCTGCGGAATTCTTGAAAGGGCGGTGCTTATATTTCCCGCAAAAGGATAAACCGCGGTAAAAGTTTTGTCTTCATCGGTCTTGTTGGTTACGGTATAATTATCGCTTATTACCGCATCGTTTTTCCAGGCATCATAATAGACAATTTCGCCGTTTCCGTCCTCATAGCTTTCGTTATAAATGTAATAGGGAGTAAAATCAAAATTTATACTGCGTTCAAAAGAAAGTCCGTCGGTATCTTCCAAAGCGGTAAGCGGAAATGCGGGACCGGCATAACTCATATAATTTTCTCCGGGTTCGCGGTTAGTTCCGCCTCCTGCGGAAGCACCAAGACCTCCGTTATTAACAATACCCACGGCTATTGCAATTACAAAACAGGCGGCAGCTCCGCCTGCCCAGCGCCAAAAATGTTTTTTTCCAAAACGAATTTTTTCTGTCTTTGCTTCCTCAATATATTTTTCTTCAATTTCCGTTAATGCTTCAAAAATTTTTTCGCTTTTCATAAGGCAATTCCCTCCTTTTCAAGAAATTCCTTAAGATTTTTCCGAAGGCGGAACATTTTTGATGAAAGTTTTTTAGGCGTAATTTTCGATTTTTCCGAAAGTTCCGCAACGGAATCGCCGAACCAATATCTCCGAAGGAAAAGGATTCTTTCCTGTTTTTGAAGAGTTTCGAGCCAGCGGTTTATTGCAGCGGTTACTTCTTTGTTTTCGCTTTCCGCTTCAACGTTTTCGGAAGATGGAATACATTCCTCAAGTTCCGAAAGCATTGTTTCAATTCCGCTTCGCTTTTGTGCCCTGTTTTTTCTCCAGCGGCTTATTGAAAGATTTCGGGTGATTTTTCCAAGCCAGGCACCGAGAAAATCCGGTTTTTCCGGCGGGATTTTGTTCCAGGCTTTTCCGTAAGTATCGTTTACCGTTTCTTCGCTGTCTTCACGGTTCGAAAGAACGTTCATTGCTATTGAAAAAAGCATTTTTCCGAATTTGCGTTCGGTTTCCGCAACGGCAAGTTCGTTTCTTGCGTTATAAAGTTCGATTATTTTTGCGTCCTCCAACAAAAATTCCTCCTTTCGGTTTTGATTTTTTAATGAGGGTCTTCATCCATAAAGACGCAGGTTTTTATCGGATATTCTCAAAATTTTAAAAAAAGGCGCAGAATTTCTGCGCCTTTTTTATGTCAGCTTATCAATGTTATCAAACGGACGGTAAAAACTCTTTTTTCCGTAAGTTTCAATTGTATTTTGAATCTGTTTGTTTATGAACTCAACTTCCTCGCGGAGTTCGTTCGCAGACATTCTTAAAACGCCGGTTCTCAAAGCAGCAACCTGGATAAGGTTATCGGAAGTTGCAACCTTTACGTTATAGTTTTTTCCGATATCCTGACAAAGTTTTTCGATATACATATCTCCGGTTTCGTTTTCCTTTGTATAGGCGACGTGGATTTCGTGATAATCGAATTTTTCGCCGTAGTTTCCTTTAACTTTATATCCATCGAAGACCAGAACAAGTTCACATTTTGTATATCCGCGATAGTTCGCAAGGATATCCATAAGAATATGTCGTGCAGCATCGAGATTTTCTGAAGCGAGTTTTTTAAGGCCTTCCCAGGCAAAGATTATGTTATAACCGTCAACGATGAGGTAATCTTTTTTCTTTGGTGCGGCTGCTTTATATTCTTTCGGGCGGTCCATAACCGCTTCGGAATATTGCTTTCTGCGAATCGGGCCGAATTCCCTTTCCATTATCGCTTCGAGTTCTTTTTCGTCGATGCTGAAATTACGGCGGAAAACTTTTACGTTCGGAATAAGCGGAATTCCGTTTTCAAGGCTGAAATCTATTCCGCTGGAAACGTGCATATGTTTTTCAACTTCGTTCCATTTTACGTTTATTCCTGCGCCATGGGAACAGAAAACAGAATCCGGACTGTTGAGAATATCCGCTTCCGGGTCATATCCGAATTCCGCAATAACTTCTTCGGTGTTATGACAAGGGGCATAGCCATCGGAAAAACAGACCAGTTTTCCCCTTCCGTGGGTATAGGAAAGAACATCTTTAAGATAGGAGCGCATTGTTGAAACCGGCGCCCTTCCGGAAATTTCGACCATATCGCCTTTCGTTTCCGGAGAACCGAAAGTTCCGTTCATCTCTCTGATATCGTTTATGGCGCGTCCTATCTGCTCCGAAGGTACTTCAAGACGGAAAGCATAATAAGGTTCAAGAAGAATGTTTTTCGCTTTCATAAGTCCCTGGCGGACTGCGCGGTAAGTTGCCTGGCGGAAATCACCGCCTTCGGTATGTTTTATATGAGCACGCCCCGCAACAAGGGTTATTTTAACATCTGTAAGAGGCGAACCTGTGAGCACTCCGAGGTGTGTTTTTTCCGCAAGGTGGGTCAGAATAAGCCTTTGCCAGTTGCGGTCAAGGGTATCTTCGTTGCATCGGGTTTCGAGCAAAATTCCGCTTCCGGGTTCGCCGGGTTCGATTACAAGATGAACTTCCGCATAGTGGCGGAGAGGTTCAAAATGTCCGACACCCTCAACCGGTTCGGCAATTGTTTCACGGTAAATTATTTTTCCTTCATCAAGCCCGATTTCCGTTCCGAAACGTTCGGAAACCATACTCTTAAGGATTTCTTCCTGAACTTCACCCATAAGGCTTGCGTAAATTCCGTCGAGCTGTTCGTTCCATTCAATATGGAGCTGGGGGTCTTCGTCCTCAAGCTGCTTAAGCTTCGGCAAAAACTGCGCCGGAGAAATCCCTTCCGGAAGTTTTATCCTATATGTCAGAACAGGCTCCAGAATCGGTTCAAATCCCGCTTCTTCGAAGCCAAGTCCCTGGCCGGGAAAGGTTTTTGAAAGCCCAAGGACCGCAACAACGCTTCCCTGTTTTGCTTCATCAACCGGTTCGAACTTTGCTCCGGAATAAATTCGGAGAATGTTAGCTTTTTCCTCAACCGGTTCGGAAGAATCTTTCGGCTTATATGAAACGACCGAGCGAACTTTGAAAGTTCCGCCGGTAATCTTCATAAAAGTCATTCTGTTTCCCTGAACATCCCTTGAAATTTTAAAAACCTTTGCGCCGAAATCCGCTTTTTGTTCCGGTTCATCAGCAAATTCTTCAAATCCTTCAATAAATTCCGAAACACCGGAAAGGCGCAAAGCCGAACCGAAAAAGCAAGGGAAAACTTTCCGCTCTTTTATGAGCACGGAAATTTCTTCGGTGCTCAAGGTTCCGTTTTCCATATATTTTTCCATGCTCAACTCATCGGAAAGGGCTATGTTTTCATAAAAATCCTCATCTTTTTCGGAAAAATCAACACAGCCTCCGGAAAGGTTTTCACGAAGATTTTTCATTATCACAGATTTATCCGTATCTTCAAGATCCATTTTGTTTATGAAAACAAAAACCGGAACGTTATAGCGGGAAAGAAGTTTCCATAAAGTTTCGGTATGAACCTGAACGCCGTCCCTTGCGCTTATTACAAGAATAGCGTAATCCATAACCTGCATCGTGCGTTCGGTTTCTGAAGAAAAATCTACGTGGCCGGGGGTATCGAGAAGGGTTATTTCCGTTTTTTCGGTTTTAATAACCGCCTGTTTTGAAAAAATGGTAATTCCGCGCTCGCGTTCAATTTCGTTGTTATCGAGAAAAGCGTTTTTGTTATCAACTCTTCCGAGTTTTTTTATTTTTCCGGTGGAATATAAAAGCGCTTCGGAAAGAGTTGTTTTTCCTGCGTCAACATGGGCAAGAATTCCGACTACCAGTTTTTTCATAACGTTCCCCCTTTCCGGATAAATTCTTTTTATATTATAACATATTATAAGCAATTCTTAAAGCAAAAAAACTCCCGCATTGCGGGAGTTTTTTATTAAAGCAATTTATCAAGTTCCGAAAGATCAAATTCCTCTTTCAGCGCATCTTTTTCATATCTTATAAGTTCACCCGTTGAAACATTTATTTCTGCGGCATCATTTCCGAATGTGACATTGAGTTTTTCGCCATATAAAGATCCACTGTAAATGGCATCTTTATCGTGTTTTACCACAATCGCAATTTTAAGAACTTTATCGGTTTTTGCAACGATTCTCATAGCGTCATGTGGTTCGCTTCTCTTGATATTTCCCGGATTAAAGATTATATCATATTCCTCTTCATCACAGCCAATTACAAATTTTTCATCGGTTTCAAGAACTACCGTTGCATTTCCGCTTTGTAAAACCATATTCATTCTCCTTTCAATCAACCGTATCCCCAGGTTTTAAGTTCCCAGAATCCGCCTTTATCGCGAACCAGAATCCAGTTCCATTTTGTATATATTTTTCCGGGTTCAAGGCTTCCGTTTTCTCCGAAAACATAAAATTTTGAAAGCAGGACTATCGCTTCATCTGCGTCATATTGCTCCGCCCAACCGTTCATTCTTTCATTTGAATATTCTTCGTCATATTCAATTTCAAGAAGAACACAGCCTTCGAAAAAAGCAAACTGACGATAGACAAGGCTCATCGCTTTTTCGATATCTCTTTCGGAATAAATTTTTGAATCATCAATGATTTTTTTCGCTGTGAAAGGAATTCCGCAGCCGGAAAGACTTATGACCAAAACCGCCGCTAATAGAATCGCAAGAACCTTTTTCATGGAAAACACACCTCTTTTTTCGGTTTATGCTTTCATTATAACGCAAGGATTTTTGTTTTCCATAGGTTTAATAAAATCTTAAAAAAGGTTTAAGAATCTGCTTTATAAACCGAAACGCTTCCACGGTGCTCGCTGCAATATATGCGGAATTTTACCTTTCCCTTTGCGGAAAAATTATAAGTTCCGGTTTCTGCGTTTTCGATTTCCGTAATTATTTCGCCGTTTTGGTCTTTCGCAATTATATCAACGCTTCCCTCTTCGGTAACAACTTCGATAACCATTTTCTGCTCTTCTTTCCCAAGATTAAGAACATGGCCCTTTGTTCCTTCAAGAAAATCGTGTTTCTGGCTCCAGCTTGTTCTTGTTCCGCTTTCAATGGACATAAGAGCTCTGTAACTATCCGGTTCACAGCCGGAAAAGACGAGACACATTATGACTGAAACAGCAAAAATTATAAGTTTTTTCATAATTTTCACCTCAGTTCGCTGTTTTCGATTTGGGCGAGGAGTTTTTTATAAAAACCTATCTGGTAATAGAGTTTTTCAAGCCACATTTCTTTTCCCGTTTTTGTTGCAAAATCAAGATTTTTATAGCTTTCAAGACGTTCTATAACTTTATTCACATGTTCGTTTTTTTCGGGAAGGCTCATTTCGTCATACCTCACCCATTTCAGGTTTTCAAAAATCCGGTAAGCGTCAAATCGGTCAATATTATCCGCATCGCCGACGGAAAGAGCAAAAGCTGTTCTTTCCCCGGGAAAATCCGCTTCATCATCAACATGGATCGCAATTCCATAGCAGATATCTTCGATAACTTTCGGTTCCATTCCAATTTCTTCAAGAAAAGAACGGGCAATTTTGGCGGAATATCTGCCGTGGTTTCTGGCCTCTTCTCTGCTTTTGAATTCGTTTATATAAGAAATATCATGAAGAAGGCAGGCAATTACCATTGCGTCAGAATCCATGCCTTCTTTTTCCGCGATTATTTTTCCTATGTTCGCGACTCTTACGGAATGTTCAAAACGGTAATCCTTTTCCGATTTTTTATCCGAAAAATATTCGCTTTCATCAAATTTCTTTTTCAAAAAATCCATTGTAAGCTCAACACAGTTTTTCGCTCTCATTTTTTCTCCTTTTTTCCGTTAACGACTGTTTTTACCATCTGAAAAATTCCAACCACTACCATAAGCGTCGGAATTATTGCCAGAAATCCCATTGAACCAAAAGCCTTCCATGGAAAAGCGCTTCCGCCCATCATATATAAGCAAAGTTCGCCCACAGCAAATATAAGAAATCCAGCTGTAAAGTCGAACACATTTACATGTACTTTTATTTTTCCGTTTATCCAAAGCCAGCAAAATATCATAAAAAGCGGAATAAAAGTGAACATAAAACCTATTGTAAGATAGGTTACCGATGCCGTCCCGCCTTTTATAATCGCATTTTCCGGATTTTCCGGCTCATAAAGAACCGTTCTTACGCTGTCGATTTCCGGAATAACGCCGGAACCATAATCCGTTTCAACAAAATATTCCGCTCCGCCGGAATAGAAAACATATTTAAGACGATAGGTCGTTTCGCCGTCGTCATCTATATCATAAATGCTGTAATCACGGAAATATCCCGGCGCCTCGAACCAGTCTTTTGTCTTTATTGCCAAAGAAACACTGTTCTTTATTCCGAAGAAAAGCAAAACGATTCCGGAAAGCAAAGCCGCGGAAAAAAGAAGAACTATTACGATTTTTTTAGGATTTATTTTCAAGAAGCTTCGCCCCCTTTTCGCTTTATTATATCACTATTTTTCCGATAAAAAAAGACCGCCTTCCGGCGGTCTTTCGCTCGATTTAAAATTATGCTTTTCCGTTGCAGCCGAGAACGTCAACGATTTTATGGCGAACCATTTCCTTGATGTTTTCTCTTGCGGGTTTAAGGTACTGTCTGGGGTCAAAATGATCCGGATGCTCAACGAGATGCTGACGGATGGAACCGGTGCAGACAAGGCGAAGGTCGGAGTCGATGTTGATTTTGCAGACTGCCATTTTTGCCGCTTCACGGAGAAGTTCTTCCGGAATACCGATTGCATCGGGCATCTTGCCGCCGAATTCGTTGACAACTTTTACCCATTCCTGCGGAACGGAAGAAGAACCATGGAGAACGATCGGGAAACCGGGAAGGCGTTCTTCAACTTCTTTAAGAATATCGAAGCGAAGTTCAGGTTTGTGGCCGGGTTTGAATTTATATGCTCCGTGGGAAGTTCCGATTGCAATTGCAAGGGAATCAACGCCGGTTCTTTCAACAAATTCCTGAACCTGTTCGGGTCTGGTATAGGAAGAATCTTCGGCAGAAACGTTTACGTCGTCTTCGATTCCTGCAAGAGTTCCGAGTTCGCCTTCAACGCAAACACCGTGTGCATGAGCATATTCAACAACCTGTCTGGTAAGAGCGATGTTATCCTCAAAGTCATATTTGGAACCGTCGATCATAACGGAAGTGAAACCGCTGTCGATGCAGCTTCTGCAAACTTCAAAATCTGCGCCGTGGTCAAGATGAAGAGCGATCGGAAGACCGGTGTCATAAACTGCGGCTTCAACAAGTTTTGTAAGATAGATGGGTTTTGCATAATTTCTTGCGCCGGCAGAAACCTGAAGAATAAGCGGTGCGTTTTCTTCGGCAGCTGCTTCGGTGATACCCTGGATAATTTCCATGTTATTTACGTTGAAAGCGCCGATTGCATAGCCGCCTTCATAAGCTTTTTCGAACATTTCTTTTGTTCCTACGAGAGGCATAAAAAATTCATTCCTTTCAAAGCATTATTTTATATATTCATTTTATACTAAAAACAAATTCTTTTCAATAGCAAGCGGAGTTTATTTCGTTTTTATTCCAACAAATTTTTCGGGAAAATTCCGGGCATAATGGAAAAGGAACTGTTGGGCAATTCCCGCATAATCCGTTACGCAGGAAGGCATTTCGCCACCGAGAGCCGCGATTACCCTTTTCATCCAAACGTCCGCAGGACAGCGTTCCACCCTTCCCAATCCATAAAGGAGAACGCAGTCCGCAACTTTCGGACCGACTCCGTGTACTTCCAAAAGTCTTTCTCTTGCTTCCGAAAGCGGCGCAGTCATAAGCGGTTCAAGTTCAAGCCTGCCCTCAAAAACTTCTTTTGCTGCGGAGGAAATATATTCCGCGCGGTATCCGCAACCGAGTTTTGAAAAACTTTCCACAGGTTCATTTGCAAGCCTTTCCGGGGTAGGAAAAGCAAAAACTCCCGGTTCAATTTCTTCGCCGAAGGCGGCGCAAATCCTTTCGACAATTCCTTTTATTCTTGCAATGTTGTTATTCTGACTGATGATAAAGGTGATAAAAGCTTCCCAGGGTTCCTGGCGGAGAACTCTTATTCCCGGAGCAAATTCGCAGGCATTGCGAAGCATTTCGTTTGCGCCGAAATCCGATTTAAGCTTATCGTAATCGCGACCAAAATCAAAATAATCAAGCCAGATTTCGTTAAATTCCTTTTCATCGGCGCCGATAAAAATTATTCCGTCTTTTTCCTGGCGGATTTTTCCGTAAGCGCCTTTAACAACGCCGCGCCAATTTCCGTTTTCGTCCGGTTTCCAGCGAAAGCATTGTCCGCAATCCAAAGTTTCCGGAAGAGAAAGATTGCTTATATCGCTTACTTTTATTCCTTCGGAAATTTTTTCGATTTTCATAAAAAAATCACCTTTTTCGATTGGTTTTTGTGCAGTTTTTTCGAGCATTTTCAAAGCTTTTTATGCTCGTTTTTTGAGCACCAATGCTCAAAAAAATTTTACGTAAAGTCTAATAAACTGTTTGTATGATTGTGAACAAACTGTTTCCACAACGTTAAATCAACGTTTTTTCCCTTGAAATAAAGCATTTTTGCAAAAAGTTTTCAACGTTTTCCACAGAGTTTTCCACAATGCTCTGAAAAATATTATCCTGTCCGTATAAATTATGTTTAATAAAAAATTGCCGGAAACAGTGAATAAAACAGCCCAAAAATTTAAAAATATATATGGATAATTTTATACGGAGGTGCTTTATAAAATGCTTCGCGGAGTCAACAAAAAAATTATAGAAATCAACAATGTTGAGGGCGGATATTTTGAAAAAATCCTTTTTTTCGTAAACGATGAAAAACGTTCCGAACCGGATTCGGTGCTCAGCCGACAGGCGGAAAAATATGTTTCCGATTCCTGCTCTCTTCAATATAAAAAAAGCTTTTTCGGCGGTGAAGGCGCAAAAATCCTTATAAAAATGGCAATATCCGGCGGCATTGGTCTTGCCGTCGGAACATTGCTTCTTTAAATAATTATTTTGTAAGGCGTTTTATAACAAGCTCATATTGGGGATATTGGCGAAGAAGGTCTTCCCTTTCGAGAAGTTCAAAATCGCCGAATTCAAAACCGGGAGAAACCATGCAGCCCGCAAGGGAATATCCGGTTCCGTCCATAACCGCACCGAAGATAGTACCCTTCGGAATAAGGACCTGGGGCTGTTCTCCCCTTTCGATATCAATTCCGAGCTTAACTCTTTCAAGTTCGCCGTTTTTATTTATCATATGGATAACCATCGGAACACCGGAATGGTAATACCAGATTTCATCGGATTTAAGACGGTGGAAACGGGAAACATCGCGGTCTTTAAGAAGAAAATAGATGCTGGTCCAGAGTTTTCTGTTTCCGTCAAAGGAAGAATCAACAGCTTTTGCGTCGATTATATCTTTTGATTTAAGACATTCGTTATAATATCCGCCTTCGGGATGTTCTTTCATATTAAGCTTTTCAACAAAATATTTTCCGGTAAACAAAGAAAAAAGCCTCCTAAAAAATGATACATATATTGTACCATTTTTCGGGAGGCTTTTAAAGTCCTTAATCAGAAAATCTTATCTCAATTTCCCGTTTTTTACGCATATAATAAATCGTTCCGAGAGTTGCGCTCAAAATCCAGCCAAGAGGATATCCAAGTGCGACTGCTGTGAAAGAAGTTGTATATTGAGTTACAAAGAAAAGATATATCTGGCGGAAAACAACGAAGGAGAAAAGGCGGATCGCCGTCGGGAACCTTGTATCGCCGGAACCGCAAAGCGCACCGGAAAGAACCGAACTTACCGCAACGAAAGAATAGAACGGAGTCATAAAACGAAGAAGGAAAACGCCATATTCAATAACTTCCGCTTCTTTGTTGAAAAGACCGATAAGTTGTGGCGCAAGAATAAGTATCGGAACGGTGACTGCCGCAGTTGCCGCAAAGGCAAGAATAACGGCATATTTTGTACCTTTTTGGGAGCGTTTTACGTCATGTACTCCAAGGTTTTGTCCGACAAAAGTCGTAATACTCATGGAAATGCTGTCCAGAGGAATTATCGCAAAATGGTCGATTTTTATATAAGCAGACCATGCGGCCATTACCGAAGAACCGAAAGAATTTATGTAGGACTGCACGAAAACGTTTGAAAACGAGGTTATGCTCTGCTGCAAAGCCGTTGGAAAACCTATATGGAAAATTTCCTTCATAACATATTTATGGATTTTTATTTTGTCCCAATGGAGCTTATAAATTCCCTCTTCCCTCGTAAGCGTTCCGAGCACAAGAACGGAAGAAATAATCTGGGAAAGAACGGTTGCATAAGCCGCGCCCGCAACTCCCATTTTGAAAATTATTACAAAAATAAGGTCAAAAGCTATATTTACAAAAGAGGAAGCTATGAGGTAATACAGCGGACGTTTTGAATCGCCGACTGCGCGAAGAATTGCAGCGCCCATATTATAAATCATCAGCGAAGCAATTCCGGCAAAATAAATTGTAAGATATGTTTTTGATTCAATAAAAACATCATCCGGAGTTTTCATAAACCGGAGCATATATGGAACCATAAAAACACCAAAAGCTGTTGCAACAACGCTCAGCGCAAAAATCATTCCGATGGCGGTATGGACTGCATCCTGAAGTTTCTGCCTGTTCTGTGCGCCAAAACTTCTTGCAATTACAACAGAAGCGCCGCTTGAAAGGCCGGTGAAAAAGCCTATGAGCATATTGACAATCGGAGTAGTTGTTCCAACTGCGGCAAGCGCCTGCTTACTTACAACGTTTCCGACTACAATGCTGTCAACGGCGGTATAAAATTGCTGAAAAAGATAGCCGAGCATAAGCGGAAGAGCAAATTTTATAATCTTTTCCCAGATATTGCCTTCTGTCATAAGGGTAGCGTTTTTTGAAGCCAAGTTTTTTCCTCCCTTCTTCAGGATTTTCCATATTAAATAATAAACTTATATTGTTTCGTTTTCAACAATTTGTCGATAATTCTATATAAAAGTAAAAAAATGTTGAAATAATATACATTGTTTTGATTATATTGGCTGTATATTTGTAAGTTTTATTCATTTAAGTTCAAAATCTGAATTTTTTTATTCAAAAGGCTTTAACAAATTCCTTTTTTGTGGTATGCTTTAGAAAGAATTTTTTCCGGAGGATTTTTTTAATGAATTACATATATCTTATTCTCGGCGTTGTTCTCGGAATTGTTTTTATCGGAAGAGGAAAAAACGCAAAAAATCAAAAATTTGTTCCCTATGAAGCAAAGATGAAACTTAAAACAAAAAAGACCATGGAGCAATATGAAGAATGGTGCAAGACCGAAGGTCTTGGCTGCACTCTTGTCGGTCTTGGTTTTATTGTTTTCGGTGTTTCCGCAACTTTTATGGACAGCAACGCTCTTTTGAGCACCATAATCGCAGTTGTTTCTCTTGTTATTTTTATCATCGGTTTTATGATGCGCGTTATCAACAACAAAAAACACCTCGGACATTATTTTACAAAACAATAAAAGATTAAAAATCCCGTCGAAAGACGGGATTTTTTTGAAAATGGTGAAACCAAAATCAATTTTTTGCGTGATATATTGATGAAAGGAGGTTTTTGAGTTGGAAGATTTAAAAATAATCGAACTTTTTTTTGACAGAAAAGAATATGCCATTGCCGAAACGGAAAGAAAATATGGCGGTTATCTTTCAAAAATTGCTTATAATATCCTTTTTGATTCTGAAGACAGCGAAGAATGTGTAAACGACACCTATATGAAGGCATGGAACACCATTCCGCCCCAAAAACCGGAAGTTCTCCGAACTTTTCTCGGGAAAATTACAAGACGCCTTGCAATAGATGTTTTCCGCAAAAAGCACGCAGAAAAACGCGGAAATTCCGAATTTGCCCTTTCTCTTTCGGAACTTGACGAATGCATTCCGGATAATCTTTCCGCCGAAGCGGAATTTGAGCAAAAAGAACTTTCCGAAAGCATAAACCGCTTTCTTGCTTCGCTTTCGAAGGAAAACCGGGATATTTTCATCTGCCGCTATTTTTATTCCGATTCAATCAAAGAAATTGCCTCCTCTTTCCAAAGCAATGAAGCAAAAATCAAAAGTTCGCTTTTCCGGAGCAGAAAAATCCTTAAAGAACAACTTTTAAAGGAGGGTTTTGATTTATGAAAGCAGAAGATATTTCCGAAGCAATGAATAACATAAACGAAGATTTTATTGAATCCGCGAACGAAAGAAGAAAACCGAAATCAAGAAAATCCACATGGATAAAATGGGTTTCCGCCGCCGCGGCAATTGCTGTTTTTGCTTTTGCCGGCGCAAGAGCCTTTGTTCCTGACCGGCCGGAACAAAACGATAATCCGGTTGGCGGAACAGAAAGCGAATACGGTTCTGCGCTTCCGATTCTTGAATATATCGAAAACGATGCCACCGCTTACGGTTTTGAAGGATATATGGCTTACGATATTTCCGAACTTGAAAACGGAAACCCCTGGAACGAAAAAATGGCTTTTGAAGCTCTTCCGGTTTTCCGGAACAACTCTTTCAATGAAGTCGGAATCGCCTATCCCGGAATCGGTGAAGAAGCAATGCTCAAAAAACTGAATTCCATAACCGGCGGTGAGCACGGCGAAATTGAATATTCCCGCGTCGGAGATTTTTCTTCCGGAACCGGAATTCCCGATGATTTTGTTGACCGAATTGAAGCAGATTTCGGAGAAATTACTATTGAGCTTCAGTCCAACGGCGGCATTGTAGCAAAATATAACGGTTTCGAAGGGGTTGAACTTCCGGAAGGTTACAGCTTTACCTACAGTAACACATCTGAAGGCGAAGCTTTTGAAACTATTAAATATATTCATCAAAATTACAGTGACATAATCGGACTTCCTGAGGCAACTTTTGTCACTTCAAAAGAATATACCTTCAGTGGCGAGGAAATTCGGGATTATAATATTTATGATTTTTCCGGCGATGAAATAAGCGATATGCTGAATTTTTCTTTTAATGAAGTTCAGCTTGCGCCCAACGACGAAGGAAAGCTGATGCTCATAAGAATCAACGACAAACTTTCCTGCGCTGAAAAAATCGGAGATTATCCGATTATTTCCACCGAAGAAGCAAAGGATATGCTCCTTGACGGCGGTTATATCACAACCGTTCCCTATGAAATGCCCGGAAAGAAATATATTGCAAAGACCGAACTTATTTACCGCAGCGGAATCGGAGAAAACATCTGGATGCCCTATTACCGGTTCCTTGTTGAACTTCCGGAAATGGCGCAGGAAAACGGACTTAAAAACTTCGGCGCATATTACGTTCCGGCGGTTGAAGCAAAATATATAACCGGTCTCCCCCTTTGGAACGGAAGCTTTAACTGAAAAAAACGGGCTTTAAAGCCCGTTTTTTTACAGCATCAATCTATAAATTTCAATATTACCCGTTTTTCCTTCATAAACAAAGCCGTTTTTTTCGGCAATATGTTTACTTGCGGATTGGTTTTCGTCACATTCAATAACAAGGCTTTTTATGTCCAGAGTTTTTGAATACTCTATTATCCTTTTTGTAAGTTCATTTGAAATTCCAATTCCCCAATATTTTTTATTGATTACCCATCCGATCTCATAACCGCCGTTTTCATAACTATGGAAAATCAGATGCCCGATCACTTTTTCCGTTTCATTAAATTCCACGGCGTAAACCAGCGGCGGTTCACAAAGACCAGCGTTTTTAATAAAATCCAACGTTTTTTTCATATCAAAAACCGGTTCGATATATTTCATAACTTCCTAATCCGAAAGAGCTTCATACAGATCTTTTGCGTCTTCCGGGCGGAAATTTCGGATTTTGCATCTTTTTGTAAAAAGTTCCATTTTATCACCTTTTAAAAAACTCCCGCAGAACTCTGCGGGAGTTTTTTTGTTATCTGTAATCGTCCATTTCAAAAGTAAAAGTTCCCACTTCGCCGAATTCGTCGTATTCGATTTTCTTTCCGGGAACAACCGCGCCAACGCTATGGGAAAGAGGAGTTACCTCGACCATTTCGCCCTTGTTTTCCATCCAGTCAAGACGGCAGACGATAACACTTGTGCAGATATAATAAATATCTACAATATCCTTTTTCATTGCAACGTAATCGGCGCCTTCGTGGGAATAACAAAGTGCATCGCAGGGTTCTTCCCCTTCGAGAAGATTTTTTATTTTACGGATAATTTTTCCGCCTTTTTCGTCTTTTAAAAGTTCGCTTTTTATATATTCCGCAATTTTAAGATAGTTTTCTTTTCCGTTTTTTTCAAGACCGTCTTTTTCAAGAATATCGAAAACGTTTGAATCTTCCGGAAAACCTTCGAGCAAAAGCGCAAGAGGGTTTTCTTCAACGGCCTTGCGGTAGGTCATAAGGCTTACGGTTTCGCCTTCGGCAATTTTCCCTTCAACAAAAGGAACTATCGGGTCATAGCTGAAGCGGATATATTCTTTGCCGAAAAGCGGAGATTCTTCAAAAAGCGTTTTTTCGTGATCAAAAAGCGGTTTTCCGTCTCCCCTGACGACCCTGTAAAGTTCCGGAGCTTTAATCTCTTTTGATGCAGAAAAAAGCATTCCGACCGTTTCATCAAGAAGAAATGCTTCCGTTTCTTCCGGTATATCCCCACGGTTTTTAAGCTTTTCTATCTTTTCGGAAAGTTCTTCCGATGATGCTGAATTTAATTTTTCAATGGTTTCTTCGTATCTCATTTTTCAACCTCAATCTTTAACTTTTATCTCTTCGGAATCGCTTAAAAGTCCGACAATGAAAAGGAAATATTCCGGAGCTTTTCCGTTTTCGATCCAAAGGATTTTTGTGCCGAAAAGTTCTTCCGCGGTTTTAACAAGGTTTCCGCCGATGGCATCTATTGCAGGGCGGATATCGTCCTCATGGCGGCAGGGCTTTCCTTTCGGTCTTGTGCAGCGTTTACATTTTGCGCAGTGACCGCCATCAAGAGCAAAAGAACCGGGGTTTTCTCTTTCAACTCCCAAAATCCATTTGCTCGCAAGGATATAATTCTGGTGGCGGATTCCGAGAACAAGTTCGTCGATTTCTTCCTGGGTCATTCCGTGTTCGATAATATCGTCTTCAAGATACATTTTGAACGCAAAAAGATGGAGATATTTATAATTGTTCCAATATTTTTCCCTGACGTCAAAAGCATAGGGCGGACAGCCCCATTTTGCGCCGTAATTCGGGCACATTTTGCAGCATTCGATAAAGCGCTCAACTTCGACGTAATCCCTTGCGTAATCCGCGGAAAGGATTTTTTCATAGCTGCGCTCCACCGATTTTATTCCTTTTGCTTTTCTGAAACGAATCATAAACAAATCACCTTTATAAATAAAACTGGAATTATAATATCATAAACCGGGGTTTATTGCAATTCTTCCGCAAGTTTTTCCAAAATGACCCTGTATGCCGGGTGATATTCGGTTTTATATCTTTCGCTGTGGCTCACCATTTCGCCGCTATATCCCGAAAGATATTCAAGAAGTTCTTTTTCCGGAAAAGGGGTTCTTCCCTCTTCCGAAAGTTTTTTTAAAATTTCAATTTTCGGTTCAAATTCGGTTTTTTCCCCGGAATTTGCGCTTTTTATAAAAACTTCGCAGATTTTTTCTTCCGCAATTTCAACGGCTTTCGCTTTATGCAAATCAATCCGAACATATCCGCCGCCTATCGGTTCGAAAATTTGAGCACCGGGGTTTTCTTCCGTTTCGGCAATTTCCGTTTTGAGCATGCTCAAAGCTTTTTCCTCGTTTTTAACGAGATGTCCGCAGCCGAAAGCGCTTTGGTAACAAAGTTTTACCGCATCGACCGGCTTCATAAGCGGATATTTTTCAAAATGAAAAAGCAGGATTTTTTCAAAATTCTCCAAAAAATCCGCCTCCTTTTATGTAAACTAAAATTTATAATCCATAAAGTTGAATTTTGAACTTTCGATAGTATAATATAAATATAACATAAATCAATTCATTTTTACAGAGGATTTTAATGAACCACATTTTTTCCGTTAAAGGAATCATCGATATTGCCGAAAAATTTCTTTCACTTAAACTCAACCGTTCCGCTGCGGCTCTTTCATATTTTCTTATAATGACTCTTTTCCCGATGCTTATCTGCGTCCAATGGATTCTGAGCGTTCTGGGCGAAGACATTGTTCTTTTCCTCGAGGAATTTTCGGAACTTATTCCTTCCGGAGTTCTCACAATTATTGAAGATTATCTTTCCTATTCCGGTTCACAGTCCGGCGGACTTTTAATAATCGGAATTTTCACCGCGGTTTATACCGGTGCAACAGCTTTCCGCACTCTTTCGGATACTCTTCGGGAAATTTTTGAAAGCCGCGGCGGAAGCGACACCGCAAGATTTATTTTCAGCTTTGTTTATGCTGTGGCTTTTCTTCTGGCTGTTTATGTTCTTGCAATAACGGTTATCGCCGGAAGATGGTTTATAACTCTTCTTGAACCGTTTTTTGCCATGATAGATTTTATAAATCTTCTTGATCTTGCAAACCTCTGGAACTGGTTCAGGTTTGTAATTCTTAATATAATTTCCGCCGGAATGCTTTATACCGTTTATTACTGCAACGCATGGCGCAGTCCCTATAAAATGAAAATTCTTCCTGGCGCGGTTTTCGGTTCGCTTGTTTTCACTGTTGTAAGCGGATTTTTCTCCTGGTTCATAAGTTCTTCGGTAAAATATTCCGCAATCTATGGTTCCCTCGCTTCTGTAATCATTCTTATGCTCTGGCTTTATATCCTTGCCAACATAATCCTTCTCGGAGCTTTGATAAACAAGGAAATGAGCGAACACAAAAGCGACCCGAAAATGAAACTCCACAGCGACGTTCACAGTTTTATTAAAAAGAAGCAATAAATAGAAGCTCCCGTTACGAACGGGAGCTTTTGTAATAATCGCCGATAAGTCCGAAAACGTCGGAAGGTCTTCCGCGGAGGATAATTCTCGGTGTTTTATAATTTCCGTCAAAACTGAAATTTATATCCTTATAATCTCCGTTGCTGATACCATAGCAAAAGAACTCCGCCGTTTCTTTGATATCACATTTCGGCAAATCGAGGATAACGCAGGTTTCCTCTTCCTTTTTGCTGTCATTAAGCATAAAATCATAGACGACAGAATTGTTTTTTGCAACAATGCTCGGGCGCACCGCAGGATTTTTAATAAAGGCGTCCACTTCTTCCGGAGTAAAATGCCAGATTCCGTTGATTTTTTCGCCTTTAAGGATTCCGGAAGCGATATAATTTCTTATGGTACGGTCGGAAAGACCGGTTATTAACGTAATGTGGCTTATAAGATAAAGTTCTTCTTCCATTTTAAAAAAACTCCTTTTTGATATATTCGCCGGCTGTGATTTAATTATATCGCCGGAAAAATCGATTTTCAATTTGAAATAACGGGAGTTTTTCATATCCGCAACCAATAGTTGACATACGGTTGGTAGTCATTTGCGGATTTTTTTGATAAGATACAGTCACGGAGGTGATTTTTTATGACTCTTGGTGAAAGAATAGGAAATTTAAGAAGGGACGCGGGATATTCCCAGGAATATGTTGCGGAAAGCCTTGGGGTTTCGCGCCAGGCGGTTTCAAAATGGGAAACGGACCTTTCCAGTCCGGATACCGAAAACCTTATAAAACTTGCGGAACTGCTTAATACTTCTGTGCAGTTTCTTGCAACCGGAAAGGACTTTTATTTTCCGGAAGGAAAACCCGCTCCGGAAAAGAAGAAAACAAAAATAACAAAAAAGCTTGTTATAAAAATCATCGCAATAATTATCGGAACAATGCTTTTTCTTGCCGCTGCGGCTTATATTCTCATCGGACTTTTCGGAACGGTGCGTTTTGATTCCGCAGCCTGTTCCGGCGGTTACCGCACTTTTCTTTTTGATAAATATTCGGAAGAACTTACGGAAAAATTTCTTGAAAACATTGAAAATTCCGAAGAACGCCACCCTGTTTTTGTTTCCGCAAAACCTGTTGGAAAAGAACACGTTGAAATGAATTCTTCCAAAAGGGATATCTGGCTCACTTTTACTGTTTTAGGCGAAGCAAAAAGCGGAAACGAATATGCTTACAGTGTCACTTTTAAAGGAAAGCGGATATGGTACGACACTTATAAATGGACAAGCGTTTCCATAAACGGCGATTTTGGAAGCCCCTATTTTACTTCAATATCTCCATAAAACAAACCACCCTCCGGAAATTCCGGAGGGTGATTCTTTGAAATTTATTTTCTTCGTTTTCTCTTTCTTCCAGAAAAATAATCCACCAAAATAATAACTAAAAATGCAACTCCAAACGAAGAAAAAATTTGTGCTGTAATCGCTACTACAATATCTGTTATATCCGCACCTAATTCTTTTGTTTTTGAATAGCAATAAATTCCCGACAATATGTATGAAGCTATGATAAGAAATAAAATAATAATAAAAACAAAAGTATTGTGTTGTTCCAAAAATGCAGCAAATATAAGACACCCTATAACTATTGATATCGGCCAATTAACTGCTTTTACTCCATATTTTTCTTCAAAAAATTTATTATATTTGATTGGAAAAATAAAACAGATCCCGAAAATTCCTGCAATGCATAACAAATAAAAACAAAGTTCAAAAAGCTCCATATTACTCCCCTTCTATCGATTTAATATTTCTTTTATTGCATCTATCAAAGCATAAAAAACTATATTTTTAGGAGCTCTTACATTAGGATGCACATAATCTATAAAAAAACTATTTTTATATTGTAAAAACCTAATTCCACGACTTGTTTCTTTCCAATTCTGGGATTTAAATTCTTCGGGACCATACTTTTCTATTATCCATGCTGTTTTGCCACAAATTACAATTTGAGATTCGTACATATTCATCTGTTCGAACAAATATTCAACATTTATTTTCTCATTCATATATTTGTCAAAATCAGACCAGTTTACAGTACCACCACCAGGAATCTTTTTTGCATTAACAAGTGCTATTTGTTCAAGCATTTCATCTTGAGTTTTCTCGTCTTGGCATATTTTTAATACATCTTCCCATTTTTTATATGAATCAAGACAACATTCAATGCCATATGCCCACTGGATTACAACATCTATTGTTGGGGAATGTGACTTTTTATACTCTTCATTATACTTTAACAAATACTTCCTTTCATCAAAATCTATTTTATTAACATTTTTTACATCTACATTTGCTTCTTTTAGAAAGAACAATGTCTTAATTTTTGATACTTTCCATTTTTCATAATCCACTATTCCATCAGGAATAAAATAATTGCTTTCTTCTTTCGGTATTTTATTTTTCCATTCTTCAAATAATTCATTTTCATTCATTTACAACATTCCTTTTCTCTATATCTTCGCAATAAAAACAAAAATCCCTTTTGCAAACATAAAAATCCCGTTGTTTTTTGCAACGGGATTTTTTATCAAAGCTCTTTTTTCGCTTTATAGATTCTTTCAAGTGTTGCTTCAAGAACGCGCTTCGGGCAGGCGATGTTGATTCGTTCGAAACCGATTCCGCCTTCGCCGAAAACATAGCCTTCATCAAAAATCGCTTCGGCTTTATGTACCATAAAGTCTTCAAGCTCTTTTTCATTCATTCCCCATGCGCGGAAATCAAGCCACATAAGATATGTTCCCTGAAGGCGATGCACTTTAACTTCCGGCATTTTTTCAGCAACAAATTCCTCGACGAATTTTCTGTTTTCATCAAGGAAAAGAAGAAGCTCGTCGAGCCATTCCTCACATTCGTCATAAGCAAGCTCGCAGGCTTTATAACCGAAAATGTTGAGTGAGAAATATCCCCTTGCGGCGGTCATTTTGTTTCTGTATTCCTCGTTGGGAATAAAAATATTGGAAGTCTGAAGACCCGCAAGGTTGAAAGTTTTGCTGGGTGCTGTGCAGATTGCACAGTTGTTAAGATATTTTTCCTCAAAAGTTCCCATGGAAACATGTTCGAATCCGGGCATTATGAGGTCAAAATGTATCTCGTCGGAAATGATGAAAACATTGTTTTCAAGGCAGATTTCGCAGAGTTTCAGGAGTTCCTCTTTTGTCCAGATTCTGCCGATCGGGTTATGCGGGCTTGAAAGAATACAGAGGGTGGTTTCCGGTCTTGCGGCTTTTTCCGCAAAATCATCAAAATCGATTCTGTATTCGGTTTCCTCGAGGATAAGTTCGCTTCCGAGAACGGTTCTTCCGTTTGCTTCAACGCTTGAATAAAAAGGATAATAAACCGGGGTGAGCATCAAAACGGAATCGCCGTCTTTTGTAAAAGCGCCGACCATTTCCTTAATTGCCGGAACAACGCCGGCGGTCATTACGAACCATTCCTTCTTCGGAGAAAAGCCGTGGCGGCGCTCCATCCAGGAAGTTACGCTTTTATAATAATTTTCCGTTTCTCCGGTATATCCGAGAATGATGTTATCGAGATATTTTTTAAGACCTTCGATTATTGCGGGAGGATTTTTGAGTTCCATATCCGCAACGGAAAGCGGAACAATATCGTCCCCTGCATTGGGAATCTGCTCATACATTCCTTCCCATTTGTGGGAACCGGTGTTTCTTCTGTTGACAAGGGTTTCAAAATCGTATTTCATTTTGTTCTCCTTATTCTTCGATTCCTTCCATTTCTTTTTCAACGGAAGCTTCGCAGGATTTCATTGCCTCAAGAGTTTTTTCAAGAAGTTCGGAAAGTTCCCAGCCAAGACGTTCTGCACCGAGCTTTATAACGTCGCGGCTGCAGCCTGCTGCAAATTTTTTATCCTTGAATTTCTTTTTAAGGCTGGAAACATCCATATCAAGACAGCTTTTTGAAGGACGCATTTTTGTTGCCGCCCAGATAAGTCCGGTAAGTTCGTCCGCCGCAAAAAGCACTTTTTCCATCATGTGTTCCGGTTCAACGTCGGAAGTCATTCCGTAAGCATGGCTGCAGACGGCATGGATAAATCTTTCGTCAAAACCGGCTTCACGAAGAAGTTCCGGAGCTTTTACGCAGTGTTCTTCCGGCCAGTTTTCAAAGTCAACGTCATGAAGAAGACCAACGGTTGCCCAAAAATCTGCTTCATCACCGTAACCGAGTTCGTTTGCGTACCAGCGCATAACGCCTTCGACGGTATAGGCATGGCGGATATGGAAAGCAACTTTGTTATATTTTTTAAGAGTTTCTACAGCAATTTCTCTGTTCATTTTACGTCCTCCAAAGGGGTCTTTCGGCAATCAGCCGAGGGTGGAAAGTTTTTCAACAACCGGCTCGAGCCAGTTTTCTTCGCAATATTCAATATCGCCGGCATCGCATTTCGCAGCAACATTGGGATCCATCGGGATTTTTGCTGTTACGGGGATTCCATATTTTTCGGCAATTTCGTCAATATGGCTTTCGCCGAAAATGTTATGAACTTTTCCGCAGTCCGGGCATCTGAAACCGGACATATTTTCAACAACAGCAAGAACGGGAATATCCATCATTCCAGCCATTTTAACTGCCTTTTCGACAATCATTCCGACAAGTTCCTGGGGAGAAGTTACAACAACGATTCCGTCAACGGGAAGGGACTGGAAAACAGTGAGCGGAACATCGCCGGTGCCCGGAGGCATATCGACAAACATATAGTCAACGTCGTTCCAGACAACGTCCTGCCAGAATTGTTTTACAGTTCCGGCAATAACCGGACCGCGCCAGACAACGGGTTCTGTTTCGTCCTGGAGAAGAAGGTTTACGGACATAACTTCGATTCCGGTTTTGGAAAGTTCCGGAATGATTCCTGCGGCGGAACCGGTTGCTTTGTTTGTAATTCCGAAAGCTTTCGGAATTGAAGGACCGGTTACGTCCGCATCGAGAACGGCGGTTTTATAGCCTTTTTTCTGCATATTAGCGGCAAGAAGAGAGGTAACGAGAGATTTGCCTACGCCGCCTTTTCCGCTTACAACGCCGATAACGTGCTTGATATCGGAAAATTCGTTCTGGTCAACAAGAAAGCTTTCGGGAGTCTGTCTTGAAGAACAGTTCTGGCTGCAATGTTCGCAGTCGTGATTGCATTCGCTCATTTTTATATATCTCCTTTTTTAGTTTACTAATAGATTAGTATATCACTTTATTTTCAAAAAGTTAAGATGTTTAAAATTTATTTTTATTTTTTGATAATTTTGTCAAAATGATGTCGCTTTTTATCAAAAAATGTGGTATAGTCTGTAATATTGACTGATATTTTTTAGGAGAGTGTTTAAATTGGCTGCAACAGCTGTTTTCGGCGTCGCTTTTGTTGACGTAAAAGGTTTCCCCTTCGGAAAATATATTCCCACCGGTACCAACCTCGGTAACGTAAAAATTGTTCACGGCGGAGTTTCCCGCAACGTTTGCGAAGATTTTGCAAACGTCGGAATGCCGGTTGATTTTGTAAGCGTTGCGGACCACACCCCAATCGGTCTTGACGTAGTTGATCATCTCCAGAATATCGGAGTCGGAACCGACCACATTACAATGGTCCCTTCCGGCGGAATCGGAATGTGGCTTGCGGTTATGGACGAAAAAGGCGACCTTGCCGGTTCAACAAGCCAGATGCCAGACCTTGAAGCGCTTGAATCCTTCATTGGAGCAAGAGGCGAAGAAATTGTAAAAAATTGCGAAAACATTGTTCTCGAAATCGACACCAATGAAGCAATTTCCGAAAAGGTTCTTTCCCTTGCTGAAAAATATAATAAAAAAGTCTATGTTATAGTCGGAAACCTCAGCGTTATCGGAAAACGCCCGGATTTTTTGAGCAGAGTTGACTGCTATATCTGCAACGAAATTGAAGCCGGAAAATTCTTCGGAATGAATCTTGAGGAATATAAACCCGAACAGATGCTTGAAGTCGTAATTGAAAAATCCGCAGAGCTCAAAGTTCCTTCCATGGTTGTAACAATGGGAAAAGACGGCGCGGTTTTCTATGACAGCCGCACCGGTGAAAAAGGACATTGTCCCTGCAATCCCTGCAACCTTGTTGATACAACCGGAGCAGGCGACGCTTTCCTTTCCGGAACCGTTATGGGTCTTACCAGAGGTTACAGCCTTGAAAAAGCGGTTAAAGCCGGAACTTTCCTTGCTTCCGCAACCATTCAGGTTGCCGAAAGTTCCTGCCCGAAGAACCCGAAGTTCTTTGACCAGTTCGAGGATTGATTTTTTTCAGAATTATAGCATAGGCAGACGGATAAAATCCCCGTCTGCCTTTTTTGTTAAGGAGGAAAACTTATGAATTTTGAGGAACTTTATCAGATAAAAGACGAAATTGAACAGATAAACAAAACTTATGATATTTTTGATGAGGAACACAGACTTTCTTCAAAAGCCGCAAGGGTCGAATTTCTGACCACGGTGAAATATATTGAAAAATATCTTGAACCGGGAATGAAAATTCTTGATATCGGAGCGGGAGCAGGAGAATACAGCCTTTATTTTGCGGAAAAAGGCTATGAAGTTTCCGCTCTTGAACTTGCGGATAACAATATTGCGGCTTTTATGAGAAGAATCAGACCCGATCATAAAATTGAGCTAATTCAAGGAAACGCCGTTGATCTTTCACATTTTGAAGATAACAGTTTCGATATCATTCTTATGTTCGGGCCGCTTTATCATCTTCACAGCGAAGAAGACCGGCAAAAAGCAATTTCGGAAGCAAAACGCGTTGCAAAAAAGGACGCCGTTCTTTTCTTTGCTTTTATCGGGAACGATATGATTTTTATAACCGAGCTTAATTATGATTCCGATTATATTAAAAACGGAGATTTTGACCGGAAAACTTTTAAAATGGATGACTTCCCTTTCGTTTTTCATACAGTCGATGGCTGCCGGAAAATTCTTGAAAACGGCGGAATAAAAATCCTTCATGAAGTTGCTTCGGACGGCGTTTCGGAACTTATGGCGGAAAAGATAAATAACCTTGACGATGAGGATTACGAAACCTATCTCCGTTATCATTACTATTGCTGTGAAAAACCGGAGATGCTCGGAAGGAGCAACCATCTTTTGTTTGTCGGAAGGATGTGAAAAAATGATTTTGCACTGTATGAAAAAATCAACGTGGGAAGAACGCAGAAACAAAGATTTTTGGGGCAAACAAAACATTGAAGCCGAAGGTTTTATCCATTGTTCCCAGCCGGAATTTTTCTGGCGGGTTGCACCGAATTTTGACAATATTGATGATGAGCTTGTCATTCTTTGCATTGATGAAAACAAGATTTCCGCAGAGGTAAAATATGAGGACGGCGACAATTGCGGAAGAAGCTATCCGCATGTTTACGGAATGATAAACAATTCCGCCGTTATCGCCGTTCTTCCATTTTTGCATGATGAAAACGGCTGGATAAAAAATCCGGAACTTGAAATTTTTGAGGATAAATAGAAATGGAAATTGTAAAAATTGAAAACAAAACTTTTTTAAAAGAAAAACTTATTGATTTTGCAGAAAATTGTTCATGGGAAGCAGGAAAACACCTTGCTTTTATCCTTAAAGAAAATAATTTTCTTGAATGGGAAGCGGTTTTTGCCGCGGTTGAAGATGGCGAAATAATCGGATTCTGTACCTTTTTGGAAACAGATTATTATCCCGAAAACAGATATTCCCCTTGGATAAGTTCGATTTTTGTTGACGAAAAATTCCGCGGAAATAAAATCAGTTTTAGACTTATTGAAAATACAATTGAATATGCAAAAATGCAAAGTTTCAAGAAGGTTTACATCCCTTCGGATATGATTGGTTTTTATGAAAAATGCGGTTTTATAAAAATTGATGAACTTGTAAATTACGGCGGAGATACAGACAATATTTTCGTCAAAGAAATATTGTAACACCTCATCCGTCAGCTTCGCTGACACCTTCCCCTCAAGGGGAAGGCTTATTCATACTTGAAGATTGACTTTTCTTATGTTATTATATAAGTTAGATTAATTTTGACCGGAGGATTTTTTAATGATTGGTGCAATAATCGGCGATATTGCCGGAAGCATTTATGAATTCAACAATATAAAAACAACCGATTTTCCGATAATCAGCGACGATTGCTTTTTTACCGACGATACCGTAATGACCGTTGCGGTTGCGGAAGCTCTTCTTAAAGGAAACCGCGACGAAGAAAAAACCGAAAAAGAAATGGTAAAAGCTTTCAGAAAATACGGAAAATCCTATCCCGATGCAGGCTATGGTCTTCGCTTCGGCGAATGGATCGCTTCTTCCGACCCGAAACCTTATAACAGTTTCGGAAACGGAAGCGCAATGCGCGTTTCTCCCGTTGCATGGTATTTCTACAGCCTTGAAAAGGTCGAAAAATTTGCGGAAATAAGCGCAAAAGTCACCCACGACCACGAAGAAGGAATCAAAGGCGCAAAAGCAACCGCCGCCGCGATTTTCCTTGCAAGGAACGGAAGACCCAAGGATTATATCAAGCGCTATATTGAACTTAAATACAAATATGATTTCAGCAAATCCCTCGATGAGATCCGTCCGGATTATTCCTTTGACGAAACCTGCCAGGGAACCGTTCCGGTTGCGCTCCAGGTTTTCTTTGAAGCGGAAAGTTTTGAAGATACCCTTCGGAAAGCAATTTCCATGGGCGGCGACAGCGATACCCTTGCGGCAATTGCCTGCAGCGTTGCGGAAGGTTTTTATCCCGTTCCCGCCGAAATCAAGGACAGAGCACTTGCAAAACTTGACAAAAAGCTTTTGAGCATGCTCAAAAAATGGAGCGAAGACCTCAGCGTTTCTTCCAATCCTTTCGAGCACCGCGACGTTATGCTTTATACTGATTATATGCTCCGGAACCCTCATACCGAGCGCAAAACCATTCATCACAACGACACCAACCAGGACTACGTTGTTCCGGAATATAACGAAATTATGTTCAACTTCATCCGCGATGCGGTTGCTTCCGAAAGATTCCGCAGCGATTATGCCAAAATCCTTGCAAACCACAACATAAGAAGCCACCAGGATATGGTTTGTGAAGTTTGCGACGCAAACGTTGTTCTTCTTGAAGCAATGCTCACCGTTATTATTTCCGGCGAAAGAGTTAAACCCGGAAACGTTGCCTGGGCCGCGGAAGACGGAATTCTCGGCGATATCCTCTACTATATCCGCAAAAAGGAAAAGGAAGAAGCTGAGGAAGAATGACCCTTTCTGATACCGTTATACGCTTTCTTGAGGAAGTTTATATCGCAAAAAATTTTTCCTATGCAGAAGAACGTCTTCCGGAAAATTATATTTGCCATTGTTCCGAAGGAACAAAAAGCAAAGCGGAAGCCATTGCTCTTGCTAAAAAATACTTAAAAAAACATAATATCAAAAAATTTTATTTGACGGTTGAAAATTCCGGCGAAGAAACGATTACTCTTAACGTTCTTCTGGAATGTGTTGAAAAAGAAAAATTCCTCGGAATTACCTTTGGAGAACACACAGCTCACCACAGACATTTGAAAACCTTTAAAGTTAAAGACGGAATCATTACCGAATCCCGGGACGAATTTTCCGAATTTGAATATGAAGAATAAAAAAAGACCCGCAATTGCGGGTCTTTTTTTATAAATGGTAAATGTAGTTTACGCAATCCGGAAGATTTTCATCAATATATCCGCTGTTTTTGAATCCAACTTTTTCGTAAAGTTTTATTGCTGGAACATCTTCCTTTTTTACACAGATTTCGACACTTTCGAAACGCCCTTCGTTTTTAAGATAATCAAGGATAAGTTTCAGCGCCTCTGTTCCGCATCCTCTGCCCTGAAAATTTTTATCGATCATAAACTGCTGCAAATCATATGCAAAAGGTTCTTCCTCAAAATCCTTTATAAGCGCAAGTCCGATTATCTGCTCTTCACAAAAAATCCCAAAAAGGTGAGGATTGAGCTTTTTATAAATCTCCGCCCGTTTTATAATTCCGGCGGCACTATCCAAAAAAGATTTCTGATTTTCGGATACTTCGAGTTTTTCCGCTTTTGCCTTATTGCTTTCATCTATTTTTACGAGTGAAATCATTCCTGCTCCTTAACAAAAGATTTTATTCCGTTGAGTTTTTCCATTGCCACAATCATAACAACAAGTATCAAAGCCATATAAGGCGCAAAAAGCGCCGCGGAAACATTGTTTGCCAAAATTCCGAAAAGCGGCGGCATAAAACAGCTTCCGATATAAGCACATGCCATCTGGACTCCGACAATCGCCTGGGATTTATTGACCCCGAAATGTGCAGGAGTTGAATGAATTACGCAGGGATAAATCGGTGCGCAACCAAGACCAACAAGGACGATTCCCGCCATTGCGGTTTTTCCCCCGAAAGGAAGAATAATAAGCAAAATTCCGGCGGCGATTATAATCTGCCCAAGGCGGATCATATTTTTATCGCTGAGTTTATATGTCACAAAACCGCTTATTCCCCTGCCAACGGTTATTCCGGTATAAAACAAAGTCGCAAGGGCGGCGGCGGTTTCTTCGGAAACGCCGTGTTCCAAAACAAGATAGCTGCTTGCCCAAAGCCCTGCGGTGCTTTCGAGAGCGCAATAGCAGAAAAAAGCCGCCATAACTTCTTTTGCGCCGGGAATTGCAAAAACTTCTTTTATCGAAAGAGGTTTTGTTTTTTCGGAAATTTCTCCAAAACTTTTTTCTTCCTTCCAAAGCGGAAGAGTAAGAAAAAGAACGGCGGTAAGAATAATCTGTAAAATTGCAACCCAGCGGTAACCGAGATTCCAGCTTCCTTTTGTCATTGCCGCCGCAAGAAGATAGGGCCCTGTTGAAGCGCCTATTCCCCACATACAGTGGAGCCAGCTTAAATGGCGGCTTGCATAATGTATTGCGGCATAGTTGTTTATCGAAGCATCGACTCCGCCTGCTCCCAAACCATAAGGAACCGCTATTATGCAGAGCATTATGAAAGATTTGCTTGCCGAAAAACCAAAAAGAGCCGCCGCGGTAAGCGCAACGCTCATTGCGGTAACTTTTCCGGTTCCGAAGCGCTTTGTCATTCTTTCGCTCATAAGACTCGATGCAATCGTTCCCATACAGATTATCATGGAAATTATTCCCGCATAGGAAACCGGAACGCCGAATTCGTTATGCATAGTTGGCCAGGCTCCGCCAAGCAAAGCATCCGGCAGACCGAGGCTTATAAATGATATATAAATTATTGCAAGAAGAAAACTTGCCAAAAAATCACTCCTTTAAAAGGCATTTTGCCCTACCGTACCATTTTAGCACATTTGTCAACCGCTGTAATTTTACCGTAAGTTAAGAAATTTATTGAGCAACTTTACCGGAAGTGTATTCAAAACCGCAAAAAACGGTGTTATCATATAACCACGGTACCGAAAAAGAACGGAGATGACTTTTTTATGAAATCAGACATCAGCGAAAATATAAAACTTTTCAGAAAAAGCAGGAATTTTACTCAGGAACAGCTTGCGGAAGCAATGGGCGTTTCCGTCGGAGCCGTTTCAAAATGGGAAAACGGAGCTTCCGCGCCGGAACTTCCGCTTGTTATGGAACTTGCGGATTTTTTCGGGACATCTGTGGATTCCCTTCTCGGTTACAAAGTCAGAAATAATTCCGCGGCTGAAACAGCCGAAAGACTTCGCACAATGCGTTCGCAAAAGGATTATACCAATGCGTTTTCCGAGGTTGAAAAAGCGGTTCAAAAGTTCCCGAACAATTTTGACGTTGTTTATCAAAGCGGCGGACTTCTTTATTTCCTCGGTCTTGAAAAAAACGACAGAAAAGCCGTGCTCAAATCAAAAGAGTTTCTTGAGCACGCGCTTACCCTCATCGACCAGCCCCATGCTCATAACGTTGGAAAAAGCGATATTTACGACGATCTTTCCGGAATTTGTTTTCTTCTCGGCGAAGATGAAAAGGGCCTTGATATGCTTAAAGACCACAACGAAGGCGGAGTTTTTGATGCGGAAATCGGTTATGAACTCGCTTCTTCATTTAAACGATATAAAGAAGCCCTTCCCTATCTTTCCGATTCCCTCGTCCGAAATCTTACGGATTTATTCAAATGCGTAATCGGTTTTGCAAACGTTTATTCAAGCCGCGGTGAATTTGAAAAGGCTTTTGATGCTGTAAAAACCTGTTTCGAAATCAATGAAATGTTCAGAATCCCCGGAACGGTTTCTTATCTTGACAAAGGCAGTATCGTTCTTCTTGTTGCCTGCGCGCAGATTTGTGAGAGTATGAATGACGAAAAAAGCGTCAGAAAATATCTTGCTGAGGCAAAAAAGATTGCGGAAAACTTTGATAAAAATCCTGACGATTCCGCTGCAAACGTAAAATTCTATGAAAAAGACGTTCCGGCTTCCGCCGCAGACGATTTTGGCGAAACGGCGGCGGATACCATTGAAAACGTTGTAAAATGGGAAAAAGAAGAATATCCGAAGACCTGTGAGATCTGGCAGGAGATGAAGCAAAATGGATAAAAACAACCTGCGAAAGCAATTCACTTTACAGTTTTGGAAAGGCAATAAAATCAGCTTTTCTATCGCAATGATCGGGTATATTCTCCAGGTTTTTGTAAATCTTATGATATCCTGGCTTTTACAGCAATTTATCGATGCTTCTTCCGGAATCGACACCGGATTTTCTATTTTAGATCTTATATTGCTTTCAACAGTTATGGTTGCTTTACTTACATTCTGCGCGGCGCTGATATATTTTTCAAAGCCGAAATTTATTTCAAAAGCAATGCGGCAATATAAGGATTTTGCGTTTTCTGAGCTTACAAAAAAAGGAATTTCCGCCTTTTCAAAGGAAAACACTGCGGCTTATATTTCTGCATTTTCCAATGATGCCGCAAGCATTGAACAAAATTATCTTTTAAATATTTTCAACCTTACGATGGACAGTCTTCTTTTCCTTGGCGCAATTATTATGATGCTCTGGTACAGTCCACTTCTTACCGCCGCCGCAATTATTTTTGCGCTTTTGCCCGTCGCCGCTTCTTTTATCACCGGAAACCGGGTTGCGAAAGCAGAAAAGGAAATTTCCGAAAAAAACGAAAGTTTTATGTCTGTTTTGCGCGACGGACTTTCCGGTTTTTCGGTAATCAAAAGTTTTAAAGCTGAATTTTCCGCCATAAAGCTTTTTACGGAAAGCAACAAAAACGTTGAGGAAGCCAAATGCCGCCGAAAAAAACTCGGAACCGTTCTTCAGATGCTCGGAACCGGAGCCGGACTTATTTCTCAGTTCGGAATTTTTATTCTGTGCGCGTACTTTGCGGTAAACGGAAAAGACGGAATAACTCCCGGCGTGGTTATGATATTCATGCAGCTTATGGGGCTTGTTACGGAACCAATAGGAACTGTTCCCGAAATGCTTGCGAACAGAAAATCCGCCGCGGCTCTTATTGACAAAATGGCAAATGCGATTTATTCAAACACCAGAGAAGAAGGAAGTTCTGTTCCTGCAATGCTTAAAGACGGAATTGAAATATCCAATCTTTATTTTTCTTATAACGGAAAAGACAACGCCCTTGAAGACATCAATTTTAAATTTGAAACCGGAAAAAGTTACGCTGTGGTCGGTGCTTCCGGAAGCGGAAAATCCACGCTTTTGAACCTTTTATCCGCCGGTCACAACAAATATTCCGGAAAAATAACCTATGACAAAACAGAACTTCGGGATATCTGCAGTGATTCGCTTTATGACATTATTTCTATTATTCAACAGAACGTTTTTATATTTAACAGTTCAATCCGAAACAACATAACAATGTTCAGGGATTTTGATGATAAAGATGTTGAAAAAGCTGTTTTTCTTTCCGGACTTTCCGAACTTATTTCGGAACGCGGCGAAGATTTTATCTGCGGAGAAAGCGGAAGCGGACTTTCCGGCGGAGAACGCCAGAGAATTTCTATTGCAAGAAGTCTTCTTAGAAAAACTCCCGTTCTTCTTGTTGACGAAGCAACCGCTGCTTTGGATAAAGAAACTTCTTTTTATATTCTAAATACAATTTTGTCGCTTGACGACTTAACAAAAATTGTTGTTACCCACAATCTTGATGAAAATCTGCTCAAAAAATATGACTCCATACTTGTTTTGAAAAACGGCAGAATTTTTGAGCACGGAACATTTGATGAACTCATGGAACGAAAGAAATATTTTTATTCACTGTTCACTGTTTCTCAATAAAAAAGACCCGCTCCGGCGGGTCTTTTTTTCAGTTGTTTTTATAAGCCTCTTCGGCGGAAATCATCACCATTTCGTTAAGGTGTTCAACAACAAATTTCTGAGCATTTTCGTTATAATAATTTTTGCTGTATTCACGAAAATATTTGTTTATCTCCCAAAAACTTTCTATTCCTATTTCCATTCCCTTTTCCGTTGCAACACGGTTAAGACTTTTTGTTTTTTCGTCAAAAGAAAGAGCCAGATAACCGTTATCAAGCAGATATTTTGTAATCTGTACCGGGAGAATTTTTTCTTTTCCGGTGGCTTCATTGATTCTTTTTGCAAGAAGCTTTACTCCGACCGGATCGCGCGTTATCTCTATCTTTTCAATTTCCTCCGGTTTGAAACTGCTGTGTTTTTTCTTTTTTGCAACGGCATATTCGGTATTTACAATATCGGAAAGCTTTTTTGCGGAAAGAAGCTTTTCAAGGCTTGTGAAAGCCTTTGCGTAAATTCCGCCGCATTCGCGGATTATCGGAAATTCGAGTTTCTTCCATTCTTCAATTTCGAATTTATAATAAGCCATTTCCGGATTTTTTGAAGGAAGAGAAGTTATTTCTCCCCTTTTTACAATTTTTGTTTCTGAAACTTTTCCGTAATAGCGGATACAGCCGTCCTCATCCCCGAAAGTTCCGGAAGGAAGATAAAGCGCGATATATTCCACCGGCATCATGTTTTTAGGAACAACCGCTTCGGGAATGTGATAAAACTTTTCAGAAAAATTTATTTCAAACTGCTTTTTGCTTTTTACTGTTCCGATAAGAACTTCGTGCTCCAAAAAATCACCCGCTTTTAATTTCCTCAGAATTAAAATATTCCTTTTATGCATATTCGTCAATGATTTTTATTCTCTTTGTTTATTTTTTACATTTTTTCCTGCATTTTTATGTGCACTTAAGCCAAAAAATTCAAATTTTGTTGTTTTTTTGCTCTTTGCCACAAATATTCTCTGTTTTTTACTAATTTTTGCATTATTTTTGTAGAAATTGCAAAAAAACTATTGAAAAATTTGGATTTGAGAGTTAAAATCAAAGCGCATTGTTCAAAAATTATACTTGTTCTTAATATTATTGTTCTGTTCCACAGAAATGGGGGTAATCTTCTATGAAAATTCTTGAAGATCGTATCATTAAAGATGGAGTAGTGCGCGCCGGTAATGTCCTGAAGGTGGATTGTTTCTTGAATCACCAGATGGACATTTCTCTTTTTCAGGAAATGGCAAAAGAATGGAAAGCGCGTTTCGCAGATAAAAAAATAAACAAAATCCTTACTATTGAAGCTTCCGGAATTGCGATTGCCGCAATTGTTGCAACCGCTTTTGATAACTGCCCGGTCGTTTTTGCAAAAAAGACCGAAAGCCTTAACGTTGATGGCGCGGTTTACTCTTCCAAAGTCACTTCCTTTACCAAAAAACGCACCTATGACGTTTTTGTAAGCCAGAAATATCTTTCTCCCGATGACCACATTCTCATCGTTGACGATTTCCTTGCTGTCGGAAGCGCACTCAACGGACTTATTGATATCGTTAACCAGTCCGGCGCAACCGTTGAAGGACTTGGAATCGCCATTGAAAAAGGTTTCCAGGGCGGCGGCGATTCTTTCCGCGAAAAAGGCTATCAGCTTGAATCCCTCGCAATTGTTGAAAAACTTGACGCCGAAAACAACGTTATTGAATTCCGCAAATAAAACAGTTAAAAACGCGCAGAAAGCGCATTTTTATAAAAATGCTTCATGAAAAGCAAAAATTTTTAGGAGGAAAAACATGAAAAAACTTCTTGCACTTATCCTTGCACTTATCATGGTTCTTTCTCTCGCTGCATGCGGCGAAACCCCCGAAGAACCCGAAAACCCCGAAAATCCCGAAACCCCTTCCGAAACCGAAGAACTTACCGCTGAAAACATCAAAATCGGTTTTGTTCATGTAAGCGACCCTTCCGATATGGGTTACACTTACAACCATGACCTCGGAACCTGGAAAATGGCTGAAAACCTCGGCATTTCCGAAGACCAGATCATCAACAAATATAACATCGGCGAAGACGAAGGCTGCGCAACCGCTATCGAAGAGCTTGTTGAAGCAGGCTGCGATATCATCTTTGCAACTTCCTTCGGTCACGGCGACTATATGACTGAAGCGGCAGCAAAATATCCCGAAATCGAATTCTGCCATGCAACCGGTGCACAGGCAGCAGGTTCCGGCCTTTCCAACTATCACAACTACTTCACCTCCATCTACGAAGCACGTTACATCGCTGGCGTAGCTGCAGGTCTTAAACTCAACGAAATGATCGAAAACGGAACCATTACCGAAGAAGAAGCTGTTATCGGTTACGTTGCAGCATTCTATTTCGAAGAAGTTATCTCCGGCTTCTCCGCTTTCTATCTTGGCGCACGTTCTGTTTGCCCTTCCGCAACCATGATCACCCTTAAAGCAGACTCCTGGTCCGACCCTGTTAAAGAAGGTCAGATCGCACAGTCCCTTATCGACCAGGGCGCTGTAATCATCAGCCAGCATTCCGATAACCCCTCTCCTGCAACCACTGCAGAAGCAGCAGGTCTCTTCCACTGCGGTTACAACTCCGACATGGCAGAAGCTGCTCCCAAAGCTTCCATCATTTCCGCTCGTGCTGACTGGTCCATCTATCTCACCTATGCAGTAGAATGCGTTCTCAACGGCGAAGAAATCGTAACCGACTGGTGCAAAGGTTTTGCTGAAGGCGCAAACTTCACCAGCCCCCTCAACGAAGCTGTTGCTGCTCCCGGCACTGCAGAAAAACTTGAAGAAGTTGCAAGCGGCCTTAAAGACGGTTCCGTTCACGTATTTGCAGGTCCCTGGACCGGCGTTCATGTTTGGACCGGCGAAGCATTCGAATGCGCTGAAGGCGAATGGGTTGAAGAATCCCAGACCCAGTCTGCTCCTTACTTCGGCTACATCCTCGACGGCATTACCCGCCTTGATGCATAATTTTTGATTTTAAAAATGGGGCCGTTTTTTCGGCGGCCCCATTTTTTTAATTTTCCGATGATAAAAAAAGGGAGTAAAACAGATTTTTTATTCCCTTTTTTGACCACCGGAAATTTATAATTTCCAAAAGGTTTTTTGTAAAAATATCAGTTTTTGAGAAAGGGTGATTTTTTTGGAAACTGCTGCAATACAGCTTAAAAATCTCACCAAAACATTCGGAAGCGTTGTTGCAAACGACCGCGTAAGCCTTGAGATACGCCATGGAGAGATCCTTGCGCTTTTAGGCGAAAACGGAAGCGGTAAAACAACTCTTATGAATATGCTTTCCGGAATTTATTATCCGGACGGCGGCGAGATTTTTGTTAACGGAAAAGAAGTTATAATTGATAACCCAAGAGATGCCTTTGATCTTGGAATCGGAATGATCCACCAGCATTTCAAACTTGTTGATGTACTTACCGCCGCAGAAAACATGGTTCTCGGCCTTAAGGAAAAAGGACGCCTTAATACCAAAGCAATCGGCGAAAAAATGCGCAAAATCTGCGAACAGTACGGCTTTCACATTGACCCGAACAAAAAAATTTATGAAATGTCCGTTTCTGAAAAACAGACTGTTGAAATTGTAAAAATGCTTTATCGCGGCGCGGAAACTCTTATTCTTGATGAGCCTACCGCCGTTCTTACCCCTCAGGAAACCGAAAAGCTTTTCGCAATTCTCCGCAATATGAAAAAAGACGGCAAAGCCGTTGTTATTATAACCCATAAGCTCAACGAAGTTATGGAACTTTCCGACAGAGTTGCCGTTCTTCGTAAAGGCGTTCACGTTGGTGATCTTATCACTTCCGAAACCAACCCCCAGGAACTCACCAATCTTATGGTGGGACATTCCGTAACTCTCAACATCGACAGAACTCTTTGTGAAAACCCGGTTAAAAAACTTGAAATAAAAAATCTTTCCTGCGTAAGCGACGACGGAGTAAAAGTTCTCGACGATATCACCTTTGATGCTTTCGGCGGCGAAGTTCTTGGAATCGCGGGAATTTCCGGCTGCGGACAGAAGGAGCTTCTTGAAGGCATCGCCGGTCTTCAGAAAGTTTCCGGCAGCATTAAGTTTTATCCTGAAAACGGTTCCGAACCGGAAGAAATCAACGGAAAATCTCCTATGGACATCATCAACATGGGAATTTCCCTCTCCTTTGTTCCGGAAGACCGCCTTGGAATGGGTCTTATCGGCAACATGGACCTTGCGGACAACATGATGCTCCGCAGCTATAACAAAGGTAGATCTCCCTTTGCGGACAGAAAAGCTCCGGCAGAACTTGCGGAAAAAGTTGTTGACGAACTTGAAGTTGTAACCCCCGGAATCAACGTTCCGGTAAGAAATCTTTCCGGCGGAAACGTTCAGAAAATTCTTGTCGGACGTGAAATTGCTTCGGAACCTTCCGTTCTTATGAGCGCCTATGCTGTCCGCGGACTTGATATCAACACTTCCTATACGATTTATAATCTTATGAACGAGCAGAAAGAACGCGGCGCCGCTGTTATTTATGTCGGCGAAGACCTTGACGTTCTTGTTGAGCTTTGCGACAGAATTCTTGTTCTTTGCGACGGAAAGATAAGCGGAATCGTTGACGGAAGAAAAACCACCAAAGAGGAAGTCGGTCTTCTTATGACCAGCCTTGGCGGAGAAAAGGAGGCTGTTTCCGAATGACTTATGAAAACGTAAAAAAAGAGCCTCTTATCCGCGTTGCAAAACGCCCGGAAGTTTCTCCGAAAAAAGCGATGCTCATAAGATTTTCCTCCATTCTTGTTGCGCTTCTTCTCGGCGGACTTATTATCCTTGCTCTTGGTTTCAACCCCCTTGCGGTTTACAGAGATATTGTGAAAGGTTCTCTCCTTTCCGGAACCGCTCTTAAAGCAACGGCGAAAATCGCCGTTCCCCTTCTCGGTGCCGCGCTTGCAATTGCTCCGGCTTTCAAAATGAAATTCTGGAACTGCGGTGCGGAAGGCCAGATCACCGTCGGCGCAATTGTTTCCACATATTTTGCGCTCAACCTTGTCGGCGATCTTCCGAGACCGGTTTTCTTTGTTGTAACTTTCATCGTTTCCGCAATTTTCGGCGGACTTTGGGGACTTATTCCCGCTTTCTTCAAAGCAAGATGGGGCACCAACGAAACACTTTTCACCCTTATGCTCAACTATATCGCCATCGGATTTGTAAAATATCTCCGAATCGGACCCTGGATGGATAAAGGCCAGATGTTCCCGAAAGTTCCGATGTTCGACAAGGCCGCAAGACTTCCCGAAGTTTTCGGCGTTCATATCGGTTGGATCATCGTTCTTGCTCTTGTAATTTTCATTTATATTTATATGACCCGCACAAAACACGGTTATGAAATCGCGGTAGTAGGCGAAAGTATTTCCACCGCAAGATATTCCGGAATGAACGTTCCGAAAGTTATCATGCGCACAATGTTCCTTTCCGGCGCAATCGCCGGAATTGTCGGCTGGATGCTTGTTTGCGGAACCAACTATACTTTAAGCGACAGCACCGCAAACGGTTACGGCTTCACCGCTATCGTTGTTGCATGGCTTTCAAAACTCAATCCGTTTGTAATGGTTCTTATTTCCGCTTTCCTTGCGGTTCTTCAGAAAGGTTCCAACACCATTCAGACAAACTTCGGAATTCCCGCTTCCGCTTCGGAAGTTCTTACCGGACTTATCCTTCTTTGTATGCTCGGAAGCGAATTCTTTATTAACTATCGCTTTGTTTTCCGCAAAAAAACTGTTGGAGGTGACGATTGATGGATACTTTTCTCAGCTTTATCGTCGCCGCTGTTCTTGCGGCAGCACCCCTTCTTTTCGGTACTCTCGGTGAAATTCTCACCGAAAAAAGCGGTCACCTTAACCTTGGTGTTGAAGGTATGATGTTCATGGGCGGCGTTGCCGGTCTTGCAGGAACTTTTTATTACGAAAAAGCAACCGGCGGCGAACCGAACGCTCTTGTTTCCGTTATAATCGGAATCGCCTGCGCTTTCCTTTGCGCAATGTTCGGAGCTCTTATTTACAGCTTCCTTACCATCACCCTTCGCGCAAACCAGAACGTAACCGGTCTTGCGCTCACAACTTTCGGCACCGGTTTCGGCAACTTTTTCGGCGAAATTATGGGAACCGCCGCAGGCGGCTATGTTTCCGTAGGAACCGTTATCAAAGCCGCATTTAACGACGGAATTCCGGTTCTCAAGGATATCCCCGTAATCGGAAAGCTTCTTTTCGGCTACAGCTTTTTTGTCTATCTCGCTGTTGCGATAGCAATTCTTCTTGCTTATTTCCTTAACAAGACCAGAACCGGCCTTAACCTTCGTGCTGTCGGCGAAAGCCCCGCAACAGCAGATGCCGCAGGTATCAACGTAACTCTTTACAAATATCTCGCAACCTGTATCGGCGGCGGAATCTGCGGTCTTGGCGGTCTTTATATAGTTATGAACACCGCAAACGGAACCGGCGGTGTTTGGGTACATAACAGCATCGGCGGTTACGGCTGGCTTGCTGTTGCAATCGTAATTTTCGCAACCTGGAGCCCGCTCAAAGCGGTTATCTGTTCCCTTGTAATAGGCGCTCTTTCCGTTCTTCCCTATTACTATCAGATTCCGTTTATCCATTCCGCAATTTATGAAATCTTCCCCTATCTTGCAACTGTTGCGGTTCTTATTATGATTATCTTCCGCAAGAAAAAAAGCAACCTTCCTCCCGCAAGCCTTGGTCTTGCATATTTCCGCGAGGAAAGATAAAATAACGCTTAAAAGCGTCCGCCGAGGCGGACGCTTTTTTCATATTTTTTTCACTTTTTCATCTGTTTAAAAGAAGTTTTTTGCTGTTTTTTATTCAAAAATCGACTTAAAATAAGAACAATTTGTGAATTTGCTTGAAATATAAGTTGTTTTATTGTATAATATGCTGTGTATTTTTATAAAAAGAGAGGTGCATACTTGTTGTCAGTTAAACCTGCCGATAAAGAACAAGCCGGTTTTGATTCCAAACTCGAGTATCTGTATCTCCGTATTTATGAGTTTTTTTACATAACAGGAATTCGTTTTATCCGCCAGATCCGCGGCGGATATCATTTTGTTGTAAACCAGGCAAACTATACAAAAAACAACGTTAAAGAATGGTTTTCCAAAACAACGCGCCGCTTATATAATTCCGTAAGAAATGTTCTTGCGGGAAAATATCACGCTTTTCTTTCTTACAGCAACAGAGCGGCGGAAGCTTTTGAAATTCTTAAAAACAGCAAGGAAAGCAGCAAAACCGAGCGGACCGCCGCTGTTAAAAACCTTCTTGAATGTTGGGGAATTCTTGTGTGGAACGTTTTCTGCACAATTTTCAACTATCTTGCTCCGGTTTGCGCCGCAATTCTTCTTGTTGTAACTTTCCAGTATTTTTCGGCTCTTGAATACGGACTTTCCTTTGAATCCAACGGAAAGAACCTTGCTTATATAACAAGCGAAAGCGTTTATAACGAAGCAGAACAGATTATTCGAAGCAGAAGTTCTTCCGAAACCGCCGACATAGGAAACATTGCTCCGCAGTTTTCAATTGTTCCAATAAGCAGTCTTGAACTTACCGAAGCGGAAGACCTCGCGAACATTATTCTTAAAAACTCCGGACAGAGCGTTTATGAAGGTTACGGTCTTTATATCGACGGAGAATTTGTCGGTTCCACCGACGAATCCGACAGTCTTCTTTCGCTTCTTGATGAATATCGCGAACAGTTCCGCCAGGAAGGCGACACCGAAAGCAAACTTCAATTTAAACAGAACGTTTCTCTTGTTGACGGTGTTTACCCCACTTCCTCAATTATGGCAAATTCGGAATTCAGACTTCTTCTCAACAGCGAAGTTGAAGGAGAAAAATATCACACTGTTTCTGCCGGAGAATCCCCTTCTCTCATCGCAGATATGTACGATCTTTATATGAGCGAACTTAAAGCGATGAACCCGGTTCTTGAGGAAAACCCGAATATTTACGTCGGTCAGGATCTTGTGGTTTCAAAATCTGTTTCCTACCTTAACGTAACAAGCACCCGCCGTGAAGTTTATACCGAAGAAACACCATATCCCACCAACAAAACTTACAGCGACAAATATTACAACACTTACGCAAAAACAACAAAAGCCGGCGTTCCCGGCGAACAGCTTGTTACTGCGCTTGTAACTTATGAAGACGGCGTTCCTGTTTCCCGCCAGGTTCTTGAAGCAGTTGTTACCAAGGAACCGGTTGCGCGCGAAATGGTTGTCGGAACAAAGAACCCGATTTATTCCGTTGGCAACTCCTCCGGCACCAGCAAAGGCTTTATCTGGCCAACCATCGGCGGACGTGTAAGCTGTAGAATTTGGGGTTATAAAGGTCACACAGGCGTTGATATTGCAGGCTGCGGTTACGGTTCCAACATCTATGCTTCCGCCGCAGGACAGGTTGTTAAAGTTAAATGGGGTAACACCGGTTACGGTTACCACGTTATCATCAACCACGGTGACGGAATTCAGACCCTTTATGCACATATGAGTAATATTTATGTAAAACAGGGACAATACGTTAACCAGGGCGACATAATCGGCGCAATGGGTTCCACCGGTAACTCCACCGGAACACATCTCCACTTCGAAATCCGTATAAACGGTCAGTATGTTGACCCGCTTGACTATGTTTCAAGATGGTAAATAAAAAAAGCTTCGTTTTTACAAACGAAGCTTTTTTCTTTTTGTTAAGTATATATTAAGATATTAAAGAATAATGTTGAAAAGATTTTGATTTTATGGTATTATAATTATAACTGTAACCATCTTAATTTTTAAGTTACGATAAATATTATTTTTAAGGGGATAGAACATTGGATAAATTCGTAATAAAAGGCGGTACCCCTCTTCGCGGAGAGGTCCAGGTCAGCGGCGCAAAAAATGCCGCTGTTGCAATAATCCCGGCAACAATTCTTGCCGGAGGCCCTTGCCTTCTTGAAAACATCCCTGATATCAGCGATGTTTACACCCTTTATGATATGCTTTCCCTTATGGGAGCAACCGTTCGCGTTGTAAGCCGTACTTCTGTTTTTATTGATACCAGCAACATAACTTCCCACAAAGTTCCCGAGGACCTTGCAAGACAGCTCCGCGCTTCCTATTATTTCCTCGGCGCGCTTCTCGGAAGATGCAACGAAGCAAACGTTCCGCTTCCCGGCGGATGCGATTTTGGCGTACGCCCCATTGACCAGCATATCAAAGGTTTTGAAGCTCTCGGCGCCGATGTCAACATCGGCCACGGAAGCGTTTCCATAAGCACCGAAGGCCTTCTCGGAAGCCACATTTATTTTGACGTTGTTTCCGTCGGCGCAACCATTAACGTAATGCTTGCTGCCGTTAAGGCAAAAGGTCTTACCGTTCTTGAAAACGTTGCAAAGGAACCCCATATCGTTGACCTTGCAAACTTCCTCAACTCCCTCGGCGCGGATATTCGCGGCGCAGGAACCGACGTTATCAAGATCCACGGCGTTGAAAAACTCCACGGCGCAAACTATTCCATAATTCCCGACCAGATCGAAGCTGGAACTTATATGGTAGCCGCCGCCGCGACCAGAGGCAACGTCCTCATCAGAGGCGTTATTCCGAAACACCTTGAGGCAATTACTGAAAAACTTGTTAAAACCGGCGCTTCCGTAATTGAATATGACGACGCAGTCCGTGTTTCCGGCGAAGTCGATCATTTTGAACACGTTAACGTAAAAACCATGCCCTATCCGGGCTTCCCTACCGATATGCAGCCCCAGATGACCACTCTTCTTGCTCTTGCGGAAGGAACCAGCATTGTTACCGAAGGAGTTTGGGATAACCGTTTCAAATATATTTCCGAACTTTGCAGAATGGGTGCTTCCATTTCCGTTGACGGAAAAGTTGCGGTAGTCCAGGGTGTTCCCGGTCTTACAGGTGCCGCTGTTCGTGCAGCAGACCTTCGTGCAGGAGCCGCAATGGTAATTGCGGGTCTTGCCGCAACCGGAACCACCGAAATTGAAGAGATCCACCACATTGAACGCGGATATACCAACCTTGTTGATAAACTTCGCGGACTTGGCGCGGATATCAGCAGAATTTCCGTTCCGGAAGGTTCTTCCGTTTATTCCGTAGTTTAAAAAATTTCAGAAAGCGGAGCGGTTTCCGCTCCGCTTATTATATTTTCCGGAGGATTATTTTTTTGGCAAAGTTTTTTACCATAGCCAGCGGCAGTTCCGGCAATTCGAGCTTCGTCGGCGCTTCCGGGGAAGGAATTCTTGTTGATTTCGGAATAAGCTGCCGGGGAGTTACAAACGCTCTTAAAACCCGCGGAATCGACCCGGATTCCCTTTCGGGAATTCTCATAACCCATGAACACATTGACCATGTCCGCGGTCTTTCGGTTTTTTTGAGCCACCATAAGGTTCCGCTTTTTGCTTCGGCACCTGTGCTCAGATATCTTACATCAAACGGACTTGTTCCGTTCAATGCCGTGCTCAACGAAATTGATGAGCACGGACAAGTTATCGGAAATATGCTGATAAAGCCATTCAAAACTTCCCACGACAGCGTCGGAAGCCTTGGTTACAGCATCATAACTCCTGATGAGCATCGGATTTCCATCTGTACCGACACCGGCTATATAACAGAAGAAGCCCATGAGCATCTTCTTGGAAGTGAAGCGGTGCTCATAGAATCCAACTATGATAACGGAATGCTCGATTTCGGGCCTTATCCGTATCATCTCAAAAGGCGAATCAAAGGTGCCCAGGGGCATCTTTCCAACACCGACTGTGCCGCTTTTCTTCCGGAACTTGTTAAAAGCGGCACCACACATATTGTTCTCGGCCACCTCAGCAAGGAAAACAACACGCCGGAAGTTGCTCTTCAAACCTGTATTTCCGAACTTTCCCTTGCGGGTTTAAAAAAAGACAGCGATTACATAATTTTTGCCGCGCCGAGAAACGAACTTTCTGAAAATATTTTGCTTTAAGGAGGAAAAATGCGCACAATAAACATTATCTGCGTCGGAAATTTAAAAGAAAAATATCTGCGCGAAGCCGCCGCAGAATATGAAAAGCGCCTTTCCGCCTATTGCAAATTAAAAATAACCGAGCTTAACGAATATAAACTTCCGGATAAGCCCTCCCCTTCCGAAATTGCAAAATGCATTGAAACGGAAGGCGCTGCCATTGCATCAAAAATTCCACAAAACGCGGTCGTTGCGGCAATGTGCATTGAAGGCGAAATGCTTTCTTCCGAAAGTTTTTCCCAAAAGCTTGAAAATTTAATGTCCGACGAAAGCGCCAGCGAGCTTTGTTTTATAATCGGCGGCTCCTATGGTCTTTCGGACGAAATTAAAAAAAGAGCGAAGCTCAAACTTTCGCTTTCGCGAATGACTTTTACACACCAGATTTCCCGCGTGCTCATTCTGGAACAGATCTATCGTGCTTTCCAGATTTCCACCGGAGGAAAATATCATAAATGATTACCGGAAAGGGAAAAAATGGCCAAGAAAAAGATTGAAAAACAGGAAATTAAACCACAGCAGAAAGCCAACTTTGAAAACGCCGGAATAGTTGTTGACCAGCCCATTGTTGACGTTCTTGAAAAAAACTATATGCCTTACGCCATGAGCGTAATCGTAAGCCGCGCTATTCCGGAAATTGACGGTTTTAAACCCAGTCACCGAAAACTCCTTTATACAATGTATAAAATGGGTCTTCTCACCGGCGGAAAAACCAAATCCGCTAACATAGTCGGCCAGACGATGAAACTTAACCCCCACGGCGACCAGGCGATTTATGACACCATGGTCCGTATGTCCAGGGGTCATGCCGCTTTGCTTCACCCGTGGATCGACAGCAAGGGAAACTTCGGTAAGGCATATTCCAGAAACATGGTCTGCGCCGCTTCCCGTTATACCGAAGCAAAACTCGATAAAATTTCTGCGGAACTTTTCCGCGACATTGATAAGGATACCGTTGATTTTGTTGACAACTATGACAGCACCATGAAGGAACCTTCCCTCTTCCCGGTTACCTTCCCTTCCATTTTAGTCAACTTCAACGTTGGTATCGCGGTCGGTATGGCTTCGCAGATCTGTCCTTTCAGACTTTCCGAAATCTGTGAAACCACCATTAAACTTATAAAAGACCCGGAACACGATATTCTTTCAACTCTTCCTGCACCGGATTTTGCCGGCGGCGGACTTATTGTTTATGATAAGGACGAGCTGACCAAAATATATGAAACCGGACGCGGAAGCATTAAAGTCCGTTCCAAATACCGCTATGACGAAAAAAGCAAATGCATCGAGATAACCGAAATTCCGCCAACGACCTGCGTTGAAGCGATTATCGATAAGATTCTTGAACTTGTTAAAGCAAGAAAGATTACCGAAATTTCAGATATCCGCGACGAAACAGACCTTTCCGGTCTTAAAATTGCAATTGACCTCAAACGCGGAATCGACCCGGACGCTTTGATGCAGAAGCTTTATAAAAGCACTCCGCTCGAAGATTCCTTCTCCGCAAACTTCAACGTTCTTATCGGCGGTTCACCGATGGTTCTCGGCGTTCGCCAGATAATCAACGAATGGGTAGCATTCAGGCACGAATGTGTTCGCAGAAGAATTTATTTTGACCTTAAAGGCAAAAAAGACAAACTCCATCTCCTCAAAGGTCTTCAGAAAATTCTTCTTGATATCGACAAGGCGATAAAAATTATCCGCGAAACCGAAAGCGAAAGCGAAGTTGTTCCCAACCTTATGATCGGCTTCGGAATCGACCAGATTCAGGCGGAATATGTTGCGGAAATAAAACTCCGCCACCTTAACCGTGAATATATTCTCAAGCGCACCGCGGATATCAGCGATCTTAAAAAAGAGATCGCCGAAATGGAAATTATTCTTAACGACCCGAAAAAAATCAATAATCTCATTATTGACGATCTTAAGGAAGTTATTAAGAAATATGACCAGCCGCGAAGAAGCGAGATTATTTACGTAAGCGAAACCGCAGAAGTTGAGGTTGAGGAAGAAATTCCGGATTATCCGGTAAACCTTTTCTTTACAAGAGAAGGATATTTCAAAAAAATCACTCCCCAGTCGCTTCGAATGTCCGGCGAACATAAGCTTAAGGAAGGCGACGAAATCATCTTTTCCACCGAAAGCCATAACGCCGTTGAGCTTTTGTTTTTCAGCAACAAATGCCAGGTTTATAAATCCAGAGCCTGTGATTTTGACGACACAAAAACCAGCGTAATGGGCGATTATATCCCCTCAAAACTCGGTTTTGACGAAGGCGAAAGCGCAATTTTCATGGCAGTGGTTGAAAAATATACCGGTTTTATGGTATTCTTTTTTGAGAACGGAAAAGCCGCAAAGGTTCCCCTTTCTTCCTATGAAACAAAAACAAGGCGTAAAAAGCTTATCGGCGCATATTCCGATAAATCGCCCCTTGTTGCTTGCTATAATATTGAAGAGGACAAGGAATTTCTTCTTTCCTCTTCCGGCGGAAGAATTCTTCTTGTTCATACCGGCGCTGTTCCTTCAAAAGCAGCAAGAGATACCCAGGGCGTTGCGGTTATGACTCTTAAGAAAAACGCAGTTGTTTCCGGCGCAAAACCTTTCAGCGAAGGTATGCTCGAAAACGCGCACCGCTTCAGAACAAGAAACCTTCCCGCCGCAGGCGCCATTCCGAAAGACGGCGACCTTTTTGAACAAATCAGTTTATAATATTTTTATATACCGAAAGGAGATTTGATTTATGTACGCATTCTGCAGAAAATGGTTCGACAGAGCAAGAGATATTGCCGAGGATTTTGAATACAAGGATTATTTCTGGTGCTATCTTCTCGTTCTTCTCCTTGGAATTCTTTTCGGAATTTCCGCAAACAAAGCACTTAAATATCTTACTCCCTTCATTGCAATTTTTGCGGCTTTCGCAGCTTTTGAGGTAATGTATCCCCGCCGCGAAAAAATCGCAAAAATGCTCGACGGAACTTATGAAGACCGTTTTGTTGAATTCGAAGGAACCGAAGATATCCCCGACTTCATCTGATTTTTAACAAAAACGGGAACGCCCGTTTTTATTAAGGCGTTCCCTAAACAAAAGCCATCCGTTTTCGATTTTTTTATTATCAAGGCAAACGCTTTTTTTAGTTCTTTTATCGAAAGCGGACGGGCTTGATTATATTTTTACCGTAAAAGCGATTATAATACCTTATAAAACAGCCAATTTTTTGATAAAATGCTAAAAAAGCCCTTGCAAAAGAGCGATAGCTGTGGTATTATATTATAGCTATCGTGTTATTTTTGGAGGTTTATCATGACTGTATATGAAATTATCGGAAGTATTCTTCTTATCATAACCTGCGTTCTCGTAACTGTTACTGTTCTTTTCCAGAGCAGCAGCAAAGCTGACGGCATTTCCGCTCTTTCCGGAAAAAGCGCTTCCGCTTCCGCAGCTGAAGCAAAGAGCAACAACGCAAAACTTGCTCGCATGACCAAAGTTCTTGCAATTGTTTTCTTTGTAATCACCCTCGCAGTTTATGCACTTAACATTTATCTTTAATTTCTGAAAATTCACGAAAAAGTCCCGGACAAACTGTCCGGGACTTTTTTTCTTTTCACATAAAAACTGTTTTTAATTCTTCTTCTGTTCTTTCATAAAAAACTTCGCTTTTATTTTCATCGATAAAAACAGAAAGCATATCGCCGAAGCCATCTATAAGCTTATCCGATTTTATAAGTTCCGAAAGCGGAAACCAAAATATCTCCCCTTCCTCGGAAGATTTCAGTTCTCCGGAAAACTTTTCCGCAGCATAAAGAAAAACTATATAACGCTTTCCGTCTTTTAATTTATGAAATTCTTTTATTCCGCAAATACGGGGTTTTTCAACGGTAAGTCCCGTTTCCTCCCGAATTTCACGAATGACCGAAGGGGTTATATATTCGCCTTTTTCAACATGTCCTCCGGGAAAATTCCAACCGCTCCAATCGGCGTTCCCGATTTTATTCTGAACAAGCACGTTTCCTTTTCCGTCGGAGATCATACACATATTTGTGAGTTCAACTTCTTCGCTTCTTGACATATCCTTCTCCTGTTTATGAATAAAAATGCCGCCGAAAAATCTTCGGCGGCTGTTTTTTTATCAAGGTCTTCTTGCGAATTTCATGGTGGGTTTTGCCGGTTTGTTTGCGGCGGGTTTTGCTCCGGAATGTTTTTCAAGGGGTTTTCTGCCGGCATTCTTTTTGGGAGTCTGTTCACCGGGAATGCCTTTTCTGGAAAGGTTATGAAGGCCTGTAAGCTCCTCTTTTGTGAGTTCGCGCCATTTTCCCTGCTGGAGCATTCCGAGCCTTACGGTGCCGATAGAGGTCCTTTTAAGACGGATTACGGTGAGTTCAACCGCTTCGCACATCTTTCTGATTTCGCGGTTTTTGCCTTCGGCAATTATGAATTGGAGAACGGTGCGTTCTTCGTTTTCTTCAAGAACGGTTACGGAAACCGGACGGACAAATCCGGAATCGATTTTGATTCCTTCGGAAAGTTTTATAAGTTTTTCCTCAATTCCGGTTTCGCGTACAGTTACACGATAGGTTTTCTGGATATTTCCGCTCGGATGCATAACCATATTCGCAAAAGCGCCGTCGTTGGTAAGAAGGATAAGACCTTCGCTGTTGCGGTCAAGGCGTCCGATAGGATAGATTCTTGCCGGAATATCGGTCACGAGATCCATAACGGTTTTTCTTCCCATTTCATCGGAAGTTGTGGTTACAAAACCACGGGGTTTGTTGAGGGCAACGTACCAGAGTTTTTCACCAACACCGGTTCTGATTTCTTCACCGTTGATGGTGATTATATCTTTTCTTACGTCAACTTTCATTCCGATTTCCGCAAGGTGACCGTTGACTTTTACTTTTCCTGCGGCAATAAGTTCTTCCGCTTTTCTTCGGGAAGTGTAGCCGGAATCGGAAATTGCTTTCTGAATTCTTGTATCCTTCATTTTTTTCTCCTCAAAACTAAAAAATCTCTTTTATATTATTCCAAAAACCTTTGTTTTCGGAAATTATTTCAACATTATTTTCCGCAACAAGCGGAGTTTCCGCAACAAGCATATCGCCAAGATAGAACAGCGCTTTTCCGACGATATCGCCTTTTTCAACCGGCGCAAAAAGAAAAGGCGGCTTGCTTATAACGGTTTTTATCTTTTCCGTTTCGCCTTCAAAAAGAGAAGCGGAAACTTTTTTCGGAACAGCAAAAACCGTTTTTTCCGTTCCGCCGCAAACAGGAATTTCAATTTTCTCCGCCGGATTTTCAAGGGTCACGGATTTAAGTTTTCCGAAATATTCTTCATAAAGCGCCGTGTGATAATTCCAGTCATCCGGACAGCCAAGAGTTACGCAGATAAGCGAAACACCTTCCCTTTCCGCGGAAGAAACAAGGCAGCGCCCGGCTTTTTTCGTGAATCCGGTTTTAACTCCTGTTGCGCCATCGAAGGTTTTTAAAAGCCGGTTGTGGTTCGTTATAACTCTTGAATACGGTGGATTTCCAAATTCCGCACGAAGGCTTTTTTCGCGGCATATTGCGGCAAAATCCGGATTTTTCAAGGCGTTTTTGGCGAGAATCGCCATATCGTAAGCGGTTGAAAAATGGTTTTTCCCGTCAAGGCCCGATGGAGTTTCGAAAGAGGTGCTTTCCAAACCCATCTCTTTTGCTCTTTTGTTCATAAGCTTCGCAAAATTTTCCACCGAGCCGGAAATTTTTATTGCCGCGGCGTTTGCGGCATCGTTTCCGGAAGCAAGAAGCATTCCTTTTGCAAGAGTCCGGAGAGTCACCGAATCTCCCGGCAAAAGGCCCATTGAAGAACCCTCAACGGTTACCGCCGCCCCGGTTACGGAAAAAAACTCATCAATATTTTCTTCCTCAAGGGCAATGAGCGCAGTCATAATCTTTGTAGTGCTCGCCATTGGAAGTTTTTCGTCTTTATTATGTTCAAAAAGCACTCTGCCGTTTTCTCCGTCGATGAGCACGGCACCTTTTGGAACGGAAAAGCACTCCGTGCTCAAAGAAAGACAAACGAGCACGGCAAAAAACAGTGCTGTTATTTTACGCAAAAGGCATCACCCCGCAAAAACTTATGCGGGGTGTTTTTTGTTTATTCCTGAACCGGTTCTTCCGGAACTTTTTCGATAATTGCGGGTTCCGCGGATTCAACGGTTACGTTATCCGTGTTCTTTTTTTTGCTGATAATTCCGGAAAGAGTATCAATTGCATCCGGAACCATGTTTGCAACACGTTCAACAACATTGTTTTTATCGGCAATCTGGATCATGCGGACGCTTTCGCCTTTAAGAATAAGGAAAGCAACCGGCTGGATAGTAACGCCGCCGCCGGTTCCGCCGCCGAACATTTCTTTCGGGCTTGCGGAAGGAAAATCGGAACCGCCGCAGCCGAAACCTACGCTTACTTTTGAAATGGGGATAATCGTTGTTCCGTCCGGGGTGGTGATAGGCGCACCGATTATGGAGTTGGAATCCACCATTCCCTTAACTTTTTCAAGGGAGATATTTATCATACCTTCAAGATTTTTTTCGCTCATGCAGAAGCACTCTCCTTTGCGTTAATATTCTGCCGCGGCTTTGCGGTTTTTGTTTTCTGTTTTGGTTTTTTGTTTTTCAGCATTTCTTTAAGGAAGACGAAAGCCATTCTCAAAGCGCCGATCATAATTATCAGCGGGCTGAATTCAATATCCGCGCCGCCATAGATTTCGTCTTTTTCGGAAATAAAATCCGGAAAAACCCGGAATTTTGCTTTTTCGATTTTCATAAGGTTCCTGAAAAAACCGAGAACGCCCGAAAGCCAGGCGCAGATTCTTCCGTATTTTATTCCGCAGGCGGCGGCGTCTTCCGCGCCTACCTTCCAATAAAGTTCGAGCCTATGAAACCTTATGTTCCGAAGAATCATTTTTGCGCCGGGACCATATTTTTGAATAATGTCGATAACCATATCGACAATTTCCTCAACGGTCATCCTGCGTTTTTCTTTTTTTGGTTTTTCTTCGGTTTTTTCAGTTTTTTGTTTTTCTTCCTTTGGCTTTTCTTCCTTTTTCTTTTCCTTCATAGGAAAAACGGTGTAACTGAAGAAAAGAAGGAATTTTATTTTTAATGAAAAATCTTCCTTATAATCGGCAACCGCCCGGACCGGAAGCATTAAAATTCCGAGAAGGAAAAGAATTATTCCGAAAAATATAAGCCAGCCCGTCATTCGATCGCCTCCTTATTCCTGATTTTTCAAAAATTATTCTTCGCTGTCGAAAAGGGACTGCTGATCCTCAAGTTCCGCGGAAGGAACTTTTTCCTCGGTTTCCGCTTCGTCGGCAATCGGCGGCATATCTTCAAGAGATTCCAGCCCGAAGGAACGAAGGAAAAGCGGAGTTGTGCGGTAAGCAATCGGTTTTCCGGGAAGATCGAGCCTTCCGGCTTCCTCAATAAGTCCTTTTTCAGCAAGGGTTGAAATTACGCCGGAAGAATCCACCCCGCGGACCTGTTCCGCAAAGGCTCTTGTTACCGGCTGGTTATAGGCGATTATCGCAAGAACTTCGAGAGCTGCCTGGGAAAGAGGCGCGTTGCGTTTTATTTCAAAAGCGCCGCGGATATAGGATTCATATTCCGGCTTGGTGCAAAGCTGCCACTGGGTTTCAAGGCGGCGAACTTCGATCGAACCTTCGAATTTTTCATATTTTGTTTTAAGACTTTCGAGAACCGCAACAGCGGCATCCTCATCGATTTCCATTGCCATTGCAACAACTTTTTGGTCAACCGGTTCCCCGCCGGCAAAAAGAATTGCTTCGGCTATTTTTTCATATTGTTCCAGCTGCAGTTTCGTCACCCTCTTTCTGTTTTTTTCGCTTCAGGTTTTTGCCGAGTTCAACGTTGTTTTCTTCATCAACGCTTATTCTTCCGTTTTTTACAAGTTCAAGAACCGCAAGGAACATTGCGACGCTTTCGCTTCTTGTTGAACCGGAAAAAAGTTCGTTCCATTTGAGCTTTGTGCGCTTATAAAGGCGTTTTAAAAGGATTATTGCTCTTGAGGGAACGGATATAAGTTTTTTATGAACAACGCCGCTGAAGGCCTCTACGGGCGGCGGAAGCTTACGCTGTTTTCTTCCAAGGGCGGAAAGATATGCTTTGAGGATATCTTCCGGCTGATGAATTCTTGTATAAGTGTTATCCGCTTCAACAGGCATCGGTTTTCTTGAAAAAACGCTGTTTCCGCAAAATCTTTCCTTAAGTTCCGCGGCAACAAGCTTGCAGGCCTGATATTCGATAAGTTCTCCCTGGAGTTCCTGGCGGAGTTTTTCGCCTTCGTCATCATAACGCGGAAGAAGCATTGCGGTTTTTATATAAACAAGCCTTGCGGCCATTTCGAGAAATTCCGCCGCGCCTTCCATATCATCGAAGTTTTCGATATCTTTTATGGATTGGGTATATTGCTCCAGAAGTTCCGAAATGTTTATATCGCAGATATTAAGTTTGTGCTTTTGAATAAGAAAAAGCAGGAGGTCAAGAGGTCCTTCAAAAGCCTCCAGCTTATAATTAAGTTTTTCGCTCAAAATTCTATCTCCAAATTAAAATTTAATTGCAAGAATGGCTGTGAGCCAATCGATCGGTCTTGTTGCAAAATCAAGGATTCCGGTCACCGCGTTGCTTACAAAACTTATGGGACCGTCAAGGATTCCGAACCAAAGAGCAACAAGCAAAGCTATGAAAATTATGTTTTCATACTGCATGATTTTGAAATAAATTCTCTGCGGAAGAAAATAAGTTGCAATTCTTGAACCGTCGAGAGGCGGAATCGGAATAAGGTTGAAAACGCCGAGGGTTATATTTATGCTTATCATATAAAGCAAAAAGGTCTGGATCGTTGCAAAAAACGCGCCGGAAGCTCCCATATATGCGGGAATGTAACTTAACTTATAAAGAACCATTGAAAGGAAAGCAAGTCCGATATTCGAAAGCGGACCCGCAAGGGAAGAAAGCATCATTCCCTTTTTCGGGTTTTCAAAATTGAGCGGATCGATCGGAACCGGTTTTGCCCAGCCGAAACCGAAAAGGATTATTGCAAGAGTTCCGATAGGGTCGAAATGGGCAAGCGGATTAAGGGTAAGTCTTCCCTGCCTGTAAGCGGTATTATCTCCCATTCTGTAAGCGGCATAGCCATGGGCACATTCGTGTATCGGAAGCGCAATAAGCGCAACAATCAATCTTATTACAAGAAGATAGACAGCGGATTGGATTCCGCCGGAAAGAACAGAAGGCATTTGTTTCTCCTTTATTTAAACATAGTTACTTATAATATATTATATAGGAAAATCTTTCTTATTACAAGGAGAAAGAAGGCGGTTTTTGTTAAAGAGAGGTAAAATTTTTATTAACCGAAGATAAAGTTCCGTTTAAAATTAAAAAAACATTAAAATAATTGGAAAAATTGCCGATAAATACTTGCTTTTTTCGTGAATGTTTGATATAATACGAACGTTGACTTTCTGATAGAACAAAGGAGGTGCCACTATGGCCAAATGTGATTTCTGCGGAAAAGGTGTTAGCTTTGGTATCAAAGTATCCCACTCCCACAGACGTTCCAACAGAACCTGGAAAGCTAACGTTCGTCGCGTAAAAGCTCTTGTTGATGGCAAACCTTGCCACGTATATGCATGCACTCGCTGCCTGCGTTCCGGTAAAGTTACCCGCGCTATCTGATTTTTTAATCTAAAGTAGCTTCTTTCTCCCGGAAAAGCGCTTTTCGGGAGTATTTTCAGTGTTCGAACACAATATTTTAACATGTTAACAAAAAAAGAGCAGTCGGAAACGACTGCTCTTTTTTTGGATTTTCAATATAAAAAGGCGGTCATTGACCGCCTTTTTTTGTTTCATTATTCGCTTTCGTCTTCGTCTTCTCCGGAATCTTCTCCGTTAAGAATTCCGTGAACTCTTTTTGCGCCGAAGAAGAAAATAAGCGCAGGGAAAACAACATACATTCCGAAAACCGGCCAAAGTTCTCCCCTTTTTTCCGCAGGCACGGAAACATACATTCCCACACCGAGCCAGATGAAAAAAGCAAAAACAACGAAGGTTATAACCGCCGTTGCGGTTATTCTTTTTGCTTTTTTTGAAAGCATTATTTTTTTGATTTCAGGAAATTTTTCTTTGATCATTTGTTTTTTCTCCCGAAAGAAGGTTCTGTTCCGCTTCTTAAACGTTTTATATTATCCCTATGGGCATAGAAAACCAAAAGCGCCATTAAAAGCGACATTACGGTATATGGAACAACTTCTCCGAAAAAGCTTCTTCCCTGAAGGAAAAGAACCACAAAGTTGAGTACCGGATAGAGCGAAGCACCGCAAAGGCAAACCGCCGAAACGATTTTTATAATAAAAACCATTGGCGCAATTCCGATTGCGATTGTTACAAAAGCGATCCAGTTGAGAACAAACATTGCGCCGAGGGCGGTTGCAATTCCCTTTCCGCCTTTGAATCCGAAATAAAGCGGATAGATATGCCCAAGCATTACAAAGAGCGCCGCAATATATGCAAGGTCGAGGTTCATCTGAAGGCTTTTTCCGATTTCGCGCGCAATAAAAACAACAATTGCGCCTTTTAAAAAGTCTCCGACAAAAGTCCAGGTTGCGGCTCTTTTTCCGAAAGTGCGAAGCATATTCGTCATTCCGGCGTTTCCGCTTCCGTAATCGCGGATATCTTTTGATTTATGAAATTTTGAAATAAGGATTGCCATATTAAGGCTTCCTATAAGATAGGAAATGACCGCTGTGGCAACATAAACAAAAATCATATTTGGAAATTCGTTCAAGGTTTTATCCTCCGAATGAATAAAAAGAATCAGCCTTTGTCGTTTCCGCGTTCGCGGATTACCATTTTGATGGGCGTTCCGGTAAGACCGAAGGTTTCTCTTATCTGGTTTTCAAGATAACGCTGGTAAGAGAAATGGAAAAGATCCGCGCGGTTGCAGAAAGTTACAAAAGTCGGCGGGTTGGTGGAAGCCTGGGTCATATAATAAATCTTCAGGCGTTTGCCTTTATCGGAAGGCGGCTGGACTTTTGCGGTTGCGTAAGCAAGCATATCGTTGAGCATACCGGTGGAAATTCTTCTGCAGTTCTGTTCCCTTGTTGAAACAATGAGCTCAAAGAGTTTGTTTATTCTCTGACCGGTTTTTGCGGAAATGAAAACAAAAGGAGCATAGGACATGAAGCTGAAATCCGTCTGGAGCTTTTTGGTGAATTCGCTCATGGTGTTGGTTTCTTTTTCAATTGCGTCCCATTTGTTGATTGCGATTACGCAGGCTTTTCCCTGTTCATGGGCATAACCGGCAACTTTGCTGTCCTGTTCGGTGAATCCTTCGGTTGCATCGATCATAATTACGCAAACGTCGCTGCGGTCAACCGCCATATAAGAACGGAGAACGCTGTATTTTTCAATCTCGTTATCAACCCTGCTTTTGCGGCGGATACCTGCGGTATCGATGAGAACGAATTTTCCGTATTCATTTTCAACTTCGGTATCGGTTGCGTCGCGGGTTGTTCCCGCCATATCCGCAACGATAACCCTTTCTTCGCCGGCAATTTTATTGACAAGGCTGCTTTTTCCAACGTTCGGTTTTCCGATGATGGCTACTTTTATTGTATCATCGTCTTCATCGTCTTCTTTGTCGAAATCGATATATTTGAAACATTCGTCAAGAAGGTCGCCGGTTCCGTTACCATGAACGGAAGAAACCGGGAACGGATCGCCGAGACCGAGGTTATAGAATTCATAGAATTCAGGCGGCGGTTCGCCGATTCTGTCGCATTTGTTTACGCAAAGGACAACGGGTTTTCCGCTTTTGAGAAGCATTGCGGCAATATCCGCATCGTTTGCGGTAACGCCGGAATGAAGGTCGGTTACAAGAATTATAACATCGGCGCTTTCGATAGCAACGTTTGCCTGCGCTCTCATTTTGGAAAGTATGCCGTCATCGGTTTTGGGTTCGATACCGCCGGTATCGACAAGCATTACCGTTTTGTTGAGCCATTCACATTCGCAGTAGATTCTGTCCCTTGTTACGCCGGGGGTATCTTCAACAATTGCAAGGCGTTTTCCGGTAAGCTTATTGAAAAGGGTGGATTTTCCCACGTTGGGGCGACCCACTATTGCAATAATCGGTTTTGCCATTTTTATATTCCTCCAAACGGAATTTTATCCGTAAATTACATCACATTCGTCTTCATCATCTTCCCCGAGCATTGCGCAGAGAAGTTTATATCCATCGTTCGGAACCATGAGCACGGGTGTTTCAAGTTCGTGCTCAACCCATTCGGGAGTGGTATCGTCGATGAATTTGTCGTGCTCATAGCGAAGGGTGCTTTCGCAAATGAGCACCGCGTCGCCGTTTTCTCTTCCTTTAAGCTGTTTTGCTATATCGCCGCCGGTGAGAAGTCCGGTAACGGTTATTTTTTCGCCGAAGAATTCGTTTTCCATCGGCAGAACATCGATTTTAAGGCCCTTATAGCGCTTTTCCGCCGCATCCGCAAGTTCTCTTATGGTGGAAAAAGCAGCTTTGCCTGTGGGAATTGTCACATGGCGGTCATATTCCCCTTCGGGAAAATAATCAAGCGCTTCGTAAAAATCGTGTTTCAGCAAAGCGCAAAGGCCTACGCCGTCCTCAAGCTGGGTAAATTCGCCGTAATATTCATATTCCGGGAACGGAAGTTCCGCTTTGATGAAAAATTCATCCGCGGCATAGAAAACCGGTTCGCCGTATTTTTCCATACATTCCGCACGGAATTCATCAACGATTTTTATAACCTCAAGAGAGCCTTCCTTATCAAAAGGAGTAAGCTTCGGAAGACCGGCCCTGCATTTTGTGAGCCCGACGGGAACGCAAACGGCGCTTTCGACGGAAGGACCGAGTTTTTCAACTTCGCTGAAGCTGTAGCGAAGTTCTTCCCCATCGTTTATTCCCGGGCAGAGAACAAACTGGAGATGAAGGGTTATTCCCGCTTCCGCCATTTTTTTGAGATAATCAAGAGAATCCGCCGCATGGGGGTTTTTCATCATCTCGACCCTGAGTTTCGGGTTCATTGTATGGACGGAAACATTTATCGGAGAAAGGCGCATTTTTATGATTCGGTCAATGTCCTCTTCCTCAAGGTTTGTAAGAGTTACATAGTTTCCGAAAAGGAAGCCAAGTCGGGAATCGTCATCTTTAAAATAAAGAGTTTTTCTCATTCCCGGAGGCATCTGGTCGATGAAGCAGAAAACGCATTTGTTTTTGCAGGAATGTTCCTTATCCATAAGATAGTTTTCAAAATCAAGACCGAGGTCTTCATATTCCTGTTTTTCAACCTTTACAAAACGGGTTTCGCCGTTTTTCAAAAGCTCGATCTCAAGCTTTTTATCGGTCATATAAAAGCGGTAATCCAGAACGTCTTTTATATGATTTCCGTTTATTGAAACAAGGCTTTCGCCGGAAATAATTCCCGCTTTTTCCGCCGGGGAGTTTTTTTCAACAGATGAGATAAGAACCGGCAACGCGCGCCCTCCTTTCGGAATAAAATGTTTACATTATATTATAACAAATTAAATTTGTTTTTTCCATAGTTTTATTTGCAATTATTCTTTATAAACAAAGTGTTTTGTTCCTTTTCCGAGTTCGGAAAGAAGTTTTGCGGAATCGGAAGGATAAATTTCAAGTTCCGCGGTTTTTTCAACCGGGACCCAATGAAACTCGAGTTCAAAATTTCTGCCCTCAATATGTTCTTTTGCCATGAACATTCCGTCTTTAGGAATATTATCATCGGTAATTTCTATTGAATAATAAAGACAAATTTGGTGACAGGGGCTTTCTCCCCAGGGAAAAAATGCTTCCGCAACCCATTCAAGTTCTCCAACGGAGATATCCGCGCCGATTTCTTCCCTGAATTCGCGGATAAGGGTTTCCTCATTGGTTTCGCCGAATTCAACGTGACCGCCCGGAAAGGCATAAAAATCTTCGTTGGTCGGCTTTTGCAAAAGAACTTTGCCGTCCTGAACGGCAATTCCCGCAACACGGTATGAAAAAACGAAACCGTCTTTTCTGAAAAGAATATCGGACAAAACAGCACCTCCAGTATATACACCTCGTCCGACTTTTTGACCGAAAACGGTCAAAAAGCCACCTTTCCCCCAAGGGGAAAGCTTATAAGGTTGCAACAAAAAAGAGAGGATCTTTCGACCCTCTCCTGTTTTGCAAAGATTATGCTTCTTCGACTTTGACGACTTCTCTACCTTTGTAGTATCCGCAATTCTGGCATACTACGTGGGGAGTTTTGAGTTCGCCGCACTGGGGGCATTTGCAGAATGCCGGGGCAGAGAGCTTCCAAACATTGGAACGTCTTGTATTTTTTCTTGCTTTAGAAACCTTTCTCTTCGGTACCGCCATGATGAGCACCTCCTTAACAGAATTAGTTCTTAGCTGTCGAGCAGCATTTTTAATTTTTCAAGGCGGGGGTCGATCTGCTTTTGATTACAATTGCAGGTCTTTTCGTTTAAATCCGATCCGCACACGGGACAGAGCCCTTTGCAGTCTTCGCGGCAAAGAAGCTGGAACGGAATTTCGAGCGTAACATCGGTCATAACAAGCTCGTCCATATCGATCATGCCCGTCGGCACAAGGATATAGTCATCGTTTTCATCACCGGATTCAAGCTCGCGCGCGAGCCAATGCTCAAATTCATATTCAGTTTCTTTGGATGTTTCCTTGCCGCATCTGTCACAGTTATATTCAAGCACAGCGGTAGCCCTGTACTTCAATGTAACCAAGCCGGAGCGGTTTTTGAAAACGCCGCTTATCCGCACAGGGGAACAAAAAATTTTCTGTCCCCAAATATCCGTTTCCGACAAATCAACTTCGGCGGAAAGCGGAATCTCTGTGCCTGGCGCATCGAACAATTCTTTAATATCAATAATCATAGTAATCCCTCGCAACGCCACGGAAATTATTATATCTTGATAATATGCTTTTGTCAAGCGGTTTCAGCCGTTTTTTGGCAATTTTTCGCATAAAATCATAACATTAGAATTCTATCACAGCCAAAGGAAAAATGCAAACCTTTTTTGAAAAGTTTTTTAATTATTTTTTCTGAAAATCAATTCCGCTTGCCGCAAGGGAAACAAAATCATCTTCCGCAAAAATAATGTGGTCAACAAGTTCAATTCCTATGGTTTTAAGAAGCGAATATATTTCTTCGGTAAGAAAAATATCCTCCGCGGAAGGAACCGCAAAACCCCTCGGGTGGTTATGCGCAAGAATTACTCTTGTTGCGTCAACGCGCATTGCTTCTTCCATAATCTTTCTTTTTGAAAGATTAGCTCTGTCGGCTTCCCCTTCCGCAACAATTTTGCAGGAAACGATTTTATTTTTGTTATCAAGAGAAGCAAGCATTACCGTTTCAACGGTTCTTCCGACAAATTTCGGCATAAGATAATTCCCGATATCGTTATAGCTGCCTATAACGTTTACCGCTTCCGCCTTATCCTCAAGATATTTTCTCGCAACCTGCGGTATCATTGAAATAAGAACTGCGGTGTTTTCGGTTATTCCATCGACCTTCATAAGTTCTTCCGGCTTTGCGTCAAAAACGCCGGAAAGACTTCCGAAACGGTTTATAAGTCTATGCGCAAGAGGGTTGGTATCTTTTCTCGGAACGCTGTAAAAAAGCAGAAGTTCCAGAACGTTATGCGGTTCAAAATCATCAAGTCCGCTTTTTATAAAACGGGCTTTAAGTCTTTTTCTGTGTCCGTCATGTTCACAAGGCAAAGCTTTTTTCACTCCTTTTCTCTTGATAAATCCGAAAGAAGATATTATACTTTAGCTATATTATTTCATCGAGGTATTTTAATGAAAGAATTCACCATTTCAAAAAACGACGCGGGACAGAGAATGGATAAGTTCATAACCAAGGCAATTCCGAAACTGCCCTCTTCCCTGCTTTATAAATATATCCGCCTTAAACGAATCAAGCTCAACGGAAAACGCTGTGAAATTTCAACCCGCCTTTCCGTAGGCGACCTTGTTCAGTGCTATGTTTCCGACGAATTTTTTGAAGCGGAGGAAAAGCGTCCGGAATTCATGCTTGCGCCTTCGGAAATTTCCGTTGTTTATGAAGATGAAAACATAATCCTGGTAAACAAACCCGCGGGACTTCTTGTTCACGAAGGTGACCAATGGTGCGCGGATACCCTTATTGCAAGGATTCAGCATTATCTTTATAAAAAAGGCGAATATGACCCGAAAAAGGAAAATTCCTTTGTTCCCGCTCTTTGCAACAGAATTGACCGCAACACCTGCGGAATTGTTATTGCGGCAAAAAACGCCGCAACCCTCCGGGTTCTCAACGATAAAATAAAAGACCGTGAGCTTGAGAAAAAATATCTTTGCGTAGTAAAAGGAACCCCAAAAAAGCAAAGCGGACTTCTTGAACATTTTCTCATAAAAAACGAAAAAACAAACACCGTTGAGGCGCATAAAGAACCGAAACCCGGCGCAAAAACCGCAAGAACAAAATACCGTGTTCTTTCCGAAAACGACGGAATGAGCCTTTGCGAAGCGGAACTTTTGACCGGGCGCACCCACCAGATCCGCGCGCAGTTTTCCGCAATAGGTCACCCGCTTATCGGCGACACAAAATATGGAAAAGCAAAGGACGGAAGAGGTTTTAACTGGCAGGCGCTTTGTTCCTACAAGCTCACTTTCCGTTTTGAGGAAGATGCGGAACATCTTGGCTATCTTGACGGAAAGACCTTTGCGGTAAAGGAAGCATGGTTCATTGATAAGCTCGGTTTTAAGTTCCCGAAGGAGCTTTTATGAAAATATTCTACAATATTTTTTCGTTTTAAGCAATATACAAACGAGGTGAAATTATGTATAACTTTTCTGACAGAGAACAATTTTTGAACAGCATAATTTCATTTTTTCAGAGCTGTCCGTTTTTCGAAGGACTTATACAAATCGGTTCAGGCGTTATAGGTTTTTCTGACATTTATTCCGATATCGATTTGATGGCCGGTGTTATGATTTTGAATATAAAAAACGCCGATAACGCTCTTACGGATTTTTTTAAATCCATTGGAGCAACGCATATTGAAAAACGCCGTTGGACAAATTCCGCTTTTGGAATATCCGCCTATTTTGAAAACGGGTTAAGTACGGATATTTCTTTTATGCCCACAGAAGAAATTCCGATACGTTCTTCTTTGTATAAAATTATTTTTTCAAAAACCGAAAACTTTACTGCCGTAATAAACGGCCGTATTGAAAAATTTGAGCAACAGCCAAAATCATACAGCATAGACGATTCCATACACTATCGTTTTATAAACGAATTGCGATATGCAGAAATCGCTCTGTTCCGTAAAAATTATATTTTTGCGGAAATTGCGCTCGGAAACGCAAGACAGTTTTTGCTTTCCGTTGAAACAGCTGCTGAAGGCAAAAAACTGCACCAGTTCAAAGCTTACAATACTCTTTCGGAAGATTTTATTAAAAAATTGAATGAAACCTATCCGAAAGATTTATCTTTTGAAGAAATGCGCTTTGCAAAAGATAAAATACTTGCGCTTTATCTTGAAACCGTTAAGAACAGCGATGTTTTTAATTTTGACGATTCTCTGCTCTCTTTAATAAACTGTTTTGAATAAAACTATAAAAAAACTCCCCGAATTTTTCGGGGAGTTTTTTTACGGCGGGAGCAAGCCCCCGCCCTACCGTTATTTCAGTATTTCTTCAAGCGCTTTGAGTACTGCTTCGTTTTCGTCTTTTTCGCCGGCAAAAACGCAGAAATATCCGTCTTTGCAGCCGATTGAAATTCCCATTTCGAGAAGTTTTTCCGCCCTTTCTTCGGCGTTTTTGACCTTGAAGAAAACGCAGTTTGCTTTTGTTCTGTAAAGACGCTCGAGGGAATCATATTTTATCGCAAGTTTTTTGATACGGATATAAAGGCTGTCGCGGCTGTCCAGAAGTTTCCGCTGGGCGGTTTTAAGCGCGGAATTTTTATCGAAAATAACTTTTCCGACCGCCTGTTCGGAAGCGGAAATTTCGCAGTCGAACTCAGGAAGATTTTTTCCGCAGGCAAAAACAGGCTCTCCGCCGAAGCGCATTCTTTTCAGCACGATCAGATTTTCCGTTTCCGGAACAAGCCCAAGTACCGAAACACTTTCATCAACGCAGAAACTTTCGTCAACGACGATTTTTGCCTTTGTAAGCGAACAAAGTTTTTTTATCTCTTCCGGAGAAATTTCAAGTCCGGTCGGACAGCATGGATTCGAAAGAAAAACCGCTTCCGCCCCGTTTTCATTCGCCGCTGCGGCAAGATTTTCCGCTTTTATTTTCATATCCGGAGATTTTTTGACAAAAACCGGCTCTGTTTCAAAAGCAGAAGCGAAGTTTTCCGCGGAAATATCAAATTCCAGAATAACGGCTTTCGGGCCTTTTGCCCAGATTCCGCGAAAAACTGTGGAATAATCCTTTCCCGCTCGGATAAAATCCGGTTTTATTTTAAAAAACTTTCCGAATCCTTCGCAAAGTTCTTTTGCGTTTCTATCCGCTTCGGCATCTTTGTTTTCTTCCCTTGCCTTTTCGCAAAGGTTTGAAAAACAGCCTTCGATATCGAAGAAAAATCTGCTTCCGTCAAGATATATCATCGAATTACCTCACATTTCAAAAAAGCTTATCTGGCGGCTTTCCGGAAGTCCTTTGAGCACGCCGTTTGTACGAAGGATATCCATTACGCCGGAACCTATTCCCGCTCTTGTAGCGACGTCATCAACAGAAAGATATTCGCCTTTTCTGCCCGCTTCCTCAAGAGGTTTTGCGGCGTTTGCGCCAAGACCTTTAAGCGAAACGAAAGGCAGGCGGAGCTTTCCGTCTTCCGGAACGTATTTTGTCGCGCTGGATTTATAAAGGTCAACGGGAAGTATCTCAACTCCTCTTGCGAGCATTTCATTCGCAACTTCGAGCATTGTGAGCTGGTCTTCCTCGCCTTTATTAAGGCTTTCCATGGCGCGCATTTCCTTTATCCTGCGTTTTACAGCTTCGTGACCTTTCATAACAATTCCGCCGTCAAGGTCATCTCCGCGGACGGTAAAAATCGCCGCATAGAATTCAACCGGGTGATAAACCTTGAAATATGCAAGCCTTATGGCGCCTATCTGATAAGCCGCCGCATGGGCTTTCGGGAACATATATTTGATTTTAAGGCAGCTGTCGATATACCATTCCGGAACACCGCACTCACGCATTGCGGCCTTATGTTCGTCCGTAAGAAGCTTTTTCGCTTTACCCTTACGGGTTATCTCCATAATTTTGAACGCCATACTGGGGTCAAGTCCATAGCGGATAAGATCGGTCATAATGCTGTCACGGGTACCGATTACGTTTTCGATGGTGCAGGTACCGTTTTTGATAAGTTCCTGGGCGTTTCCGAGCCAAACGTCCGTTCCGTGAGAAAGACCCGCAATCTGTATAAGAGCAGAGAAGTTTTTCGGCTGGGTTTCAAGAAGCATTCCGCGGACGAAACCGGTTCCCAGTTCCGGAAGAGCAAGGCTTCCGGTCTGGCAATCGATATCTTCCGGCTCAACGCCGAGAGCCTTCGGCGAAGTGAAGAGGCTGTAAACCTTTTCATCGCTCATGGGAACGTCCGTTACAAGAAGTCCGGTCATATCTTCAAGGTGCTTACAGAGGGTCGGAACATCGTGTCCGAGCTCATCGAGTTTAAGAATGGTATCGTGGAGTTTATGGAAATCGAAATGGGTCGTGAGCATATCGGATTCCGCATCGTCCGCAGGGTGCTGCATCGGGCAGAAATCGGTAATATCATATCCGGTCGGGATAACGACCATTCCGCCCGGGTGCTGACCGGTCGTTCTTTTAACTCCGGTACAGCCGAGGGCAAGGCGGGTTTCTTCCGCCTTATGATAAATTATGCCTTTTTCCTCGCAATATTTTTTAACGTAACCGAAAGCGGTCTTATCCGCAACGGTACCGATTGTTCCGGCTTTGAAAACGTGGTCCTTTCCGAAAAGTTCTTCGGTATAGCGGTGGGCCCAGAATTGATATTCACCGGAAAAGTTAAGGTCAATATCGGGCGCTTTGTCGCCATGGAAACCAAGGAAGGTTTCGAAAGGAATATCGTGGCCGTCCTGTTTATATTTTGTTCCGCAAACGGGACAGTTCTTCGGAGGAAGGTCAAAACCGGAACCGACTTCGCCTTTTTCGAAAAATTCGCTGTGGTGACAATTTGGGCAGACATAATGCGGAACAAGGGGGTTAACTTCGGAAATTCCGCTCATGGTCGCAACAAAGGAAGAACCTACGGAACCACGGGAACCGACCTGGTAACCGTCCTCGTTTGATTTTGTAACGAGCTTCTGGGCGATTACATAAAGAACCGCATAGCCGTGTTTGATAATGGAATCCAGTTCCCTTGCAAGGCGTTTTTCAACAAGCTCGGGGATTTTTCTTCCTTCGGGAGTTTCCTCCCCATAGACTTCGTAAGCCTTTTTCCAGCAGCGGTTTTTAAGGTCTTCTTCCGCGCCTTCGATATACGGAGTATAGGTTCCGTCGAGAATCGGTTTTATAACTTCGCACATATCTGCGATTCGGTTCGGAACGGTTATAACAACTTCCCTTGCCTTTTCTTCGCCGAGATAGGAAAATTCATCAAGCATCTCGCGGGTCGTTTTAAGATAAAGCGGAGCCTGGTTGACCGCATCGGCAAAACCCTGGGAAGCCTGGATTATCTTTCGGTAATCCGCATCTTCCGGATCAAGGAAATGTACGTCGCCGGTTGCGGCAACGGGAATTCCAAGTTCCTCGCCGAGAGCAACGATCTGTTTGTTCCATTCGCGGATCTGGTCTTCACTTTCGACCTTTCCGTCGCGGACCATAAATTCGTTGTTTCCGACGGGCTGAATTTCGAGGAAATCATAGAATTTTGCGATTTCGACAATTTCTTCGTGGGATTTTGCGCCGGTTATAGCTCTGTAAAGTTCTCCGGCTTCACAGGCAGAACCAACAATCAATCCTTCGCGGTGCTTTATAAGAAGGCTTTTCGGAACGCGCGGACGCTTTTTATAATAAGTAACGTGCGCCTGGGAAACAAGTTCATAAAGGTTTTTAAGGCCGCGCTGGGTCTTTGCGATTATGATCTGGTGATAGGTCGGAAGTTTTTTCGGGTCTGCACCGCGGAGAATTCCGTTGACTTCCGCAAAGTTATCGATATGCTCGGTTTCACGGAGCTGTTCCATCATCTTTACAAGAATGAGCGCAAGCTCCCTTGCATCGTCGCAGGCTCTGTGGTGATTGAACGGAGCAAGTTTAAGATGGTTTGCAACGGTATCGAGCTTATGATTTTTGATATTAGGATACATTGAGCGGGCCATTGCGACGGTATCCGCATAGGCACAGTTAAAGGGCATTTTGCATCTTTCCCCTGCCGCACGCAAAAATCCGGTATCGAAACCGGCGTTATGCGCAACAAGGAATCTGCAGTTTCCGCAGAATTCATAGAACATACGGAGCGCTTCTTCTTCGGAAGGCGCATCCGCAACCATTGAATCGTCGATTCCGGTGAGTTCGGTGATGCGTTCCGGAATATGTTTTTCCGGATTGACAAAGGTGTTGAATTCTTCCTTGAGCACGCCGTTCACAACTCTTACAGCACCGATTTCGGTCATTCTTTCCGTTGCGGCGGAAAGACCCGTTGTTTCAAGGTCGAAAACGATTATTTCGTCCTCGAAAGAAACATCAGGATCGCCGAAAACCGCTTTTACGGTATCGTCAACAAAATATGCCTCAACGCCGTAAACTACTTTAAAATTCGGGTCTTTAAGAGCTCTTAACGTTTCGGCGGCTTCCGGGAATCCCTGAACGTTGCCGTGGTCGGTAATGGCAATTCCACGGTGTCCCCATTCATGGGCGCGTTTTACAAGGTTTTCCGGAGAAGAAACGGCGTCCATCTGGGACATATTTGTATGACAATGGAGCTCAAAACGCTTTTCTTCCTCGTCATCAGTTCTGTGAAGTCTTTTTACTTTACATATATCCCTGGGACGAATGGTGACATCGTGCTCATATTTATCAAAGGAAGCTTCGCCGGCAACAACAACGGTATCGCCGCTTTTGAGCGCAAGAACACCTTCCGCTTCCTTTTTCTTCGCAATTATTTTAAGGATATTGGAACTTGTGAGGTCGGTGAGCATTATGGTTATGATAACGCTTTCGCCGTCCCTTGTTTCCCTGCTTTCGGTGGAGAAAATATCTCCCCATACAACAACTCTTCCGCTTTGCATATCAACGTCGCAAAGTTTCATCGGGCGCTGTTTAATGGGTCTTCCCATTACGACTTCCATTTTTGAAATATCTATCGGAAGACCGGTTGCGTCAAATCCGCCGTTTCCGAACGGAACAGCTTTCGGAATTTTCGGCTTCGGAGCGGAAGCGGAACTTCCCGCTTTTGCTTCGGAATAGGAAACGGCGGCGGTTTTTCTTTCGCTTATTTCCGTAACTTCGGTGGTTCCGGAAAATTCAATTTCAATTTCTCTTCCGAATTCTTCCCGGACGATGTTTTTCATAACGGTATCACAGCGGTTTTTAAGAAGCATTTCCGCGCCGCCATGGGCAAGTTCCACCTTAAAAATTCCGTTTTCAAACGTTACTTTGCTGTCGCTGAAAAAGCCGTTTATCGGAACGCCGCGCATATTTGCTTCAAAAGCAATGTCACCGAAATAATCGGCGTTCAGCAACGAAGGATTATAAACAGGAATAAGCCGGACGTTTTTTACGCCCAGCTTTTCACAAAGTTCCTTTTGCGCGGAATATAATTCTTTTTTATGTACTGTTTTTTCCGGCGCAATTTTTGCGGCAACTTCCCTTTTTTCCATGTCGATATTCATACCGACAATTTCCGAAGATGAAAGTTCCTCACAAAAACCGGTTCCGAAAATTTCGGAAAAAGTTTTTCCCATTTTTTACATCCGTCCGATTTCTTCAAGAAGAGCCGGAAGAATTTTGTTTTCCGGAACTTTTCTTAAAATTTCACCTTTTTTAAAAATAAGACCGCATTTATCGCCGCCGGCAACACCGATATCGGCTTCTCTTGCTTCGCCGGGTCCGTTTACTGCGCAGCCCATTACAGCAACGGTAATCGGCTTTTCACAGCCTCTGAGAGCCTCCTCAACCTCGTTTGCAAGTTTGATGAGGTCAATTCTTGTTCTTCCGCAAGTAGGGCAGGAAACGATGTTTACGCCAAAATTACGGACACCCGCCGCTTTAAGTATATCTTTTGCGGCATAGATTTCGCGAACCGGGTCAGCGGTAAGGGTTACGCGGATAGTTGAACCGATTCCGTCAACAAGAAGTCCGCCGATTCCGATTGCATTTTTGATGATTCCCATATGCTCGGTTCCGGCTTCGGTAACACCGAGATGGAGCGGATAATCGCATCTTTCCGCCACAAGGCGGCAGGCGTTTATCATTGTTTTTACGTTGCTGGATTTTATGGAAATTACCGTATCGGTAAAGCCATATTTTTCAAGGATTGCAACATGATCCATGGCGCTTTCCGCAAGAGCTTCCGCCGTCGGAGAGCCGTATTTTTCCAGAAGGCGTTTATCAAGGCTTCCGCCGTTTACTCCTACACGTATTGCAACTCCGGCATTTCCGCAGGCTTCAACAACCTGGCGGGTGCGTTCTTCAGAACCGATGTTGCCCGGATTTATGCGGATTTTATCGATTCCGTTTTCAACCGCTGCAAGCGCAAGGCGATAATCAAAATGGATATCCGCAACAAGCGGAATTGAAATTTTATCTTTTATCGCGGGAATAAGTTCCACCGCCGCCATATCCGGAATTGCCGCGCGGATTATTTCGCAGCCGGCTTTTTCAAGTTCAACAGCCTGCTTTACGCTTCCTTCGATATCTGTTGAAGGAACACTTATCATGGACTGTATCGCAACGGGATTTTCGCCGCCTATGGCGATTTTTCCGATTTTAACTTCCTTTGCCATAAAGTCAGCCTCCTGTTATAAGTCTTGCAATGTCGTTATATGCAACGACCACCATAAGAAGCATTAAAAGCCCCATTCCTACCGCATGGATCATTCCCTCGACCTTTTGGTTGATTGGTTTTCCACGGAAAAGTTCGATAACCATGAAGAAAATTCTTCCGCCGTCAAGCGCCGGCAAAGGAAGAAGGTTGAATACCCCGAGGTTTACGGTAATTACCGCAAGAATAAGGAGCAGACCTTTATAGTTGGTTTTCTGCACCGCATCGGAAATTGTTTCGGTAACGCCTATCGGGCCGGAAAGCTGGCTTATTCCGAATTCTCCGCTTATTATATCGCCGAGAGAACGCCAGACAAGTTTTACCAAAGACCAGGTCCAGCGGAAGGAATAGCCGATTCTTCCGAAAAATGTCGGTTCTTCACCAAGAATGCTGAAATCGAGTATGATTGCCTGCATTCCGTTTGTTTCCCTGGTATCGAAAACAACCTTATCAAGATGAACTTTTTCTCCGCCGCGGAGAACATCCATTGAAACAATTCCGTCCGTATCGCGGATAAGGGAATATACTATATCATAATCACAGCCGGCTTTTTCGCCGTTTACCGCAAGAATTTCGTCCCCGGCTTCAAGATATTCGGAAGAAGACGAATTTTCGAGGAAAGAAGCAACGGTTGTTGTTCCCAAAAGCGTTTGGCCGCAGGTAAGAACAAGGACAACCGCAAAACCAAGGATAAGGTTCATAACGGCGCCGGCGGAAGTTATAATAATCCTTTTCCAAACCGGGCAGGCCATAAAGCGGCGTTCATCATCGCTTTCTTCGTCTTCCCCTTCCATTGCTACAAAACCGCCTATCGGAAGAAGGCGAAGGGAATAATCCGTTTCTCCTTTTGTGAAGGAAAAAATCTTCGGGCCCATTCCGATGGAAAATTCGTTGACACGAACTCCCGCCCATTTTGCCGTTGCAAAATGTCCGAGTTCATGGAAAAAAATCATAAAACCAAAAAGTAAAATCGCAATTACAATGCTCAAATGGCTATCTCCTTATTTGATAAGTGAAGAAGCAAATTTGCGTGCCTCTTTATCTGTTTCAAAAACTTCTTCAAAACTGTCGCCGTTTGAAAAATTCTTTTCAACAGTCTGTTCAAGAATTTTCGGAATATCGGTGAAACCAATTTTTCCTTCAAGAAAAGCCGCTACGGCAATTTCGTCCGCGGCGTTGAAAGCGGCGGTTGCTGTTTTTCCAATCGAAAGAGCCCGCCTTGCAATATCCGTTGCGGGAAAAGCAAGATTATCCTGCGCAAAGAAATGGAGCGTTCCGATTTTTGCAAGGTCGAGGTGTTCAACAATGCTTTCACATCTTTCCGGAACGGTGAGCGCATATTGAATCGGCGTTCTCATATCCGGAACGCCAAGCTGCGCCAGAACGGAATTATCGGTGAATTCAACAAGGGAATGAACAATGCTTTCCCTGTGGATCACCACTTCAATATTATTCTGCGGAACGCCGAAAAGATGCGCGGCTTCGATAATTTCAAGACCTTTGTTTGCCATTGTGGCGGAATCTATGGTAACTTTTCTGCCCATATTCCAGGTCGGGTGGTTAAGGGCATCTTCCGGTTTCATTTTTTCAAGTTCCGCAGCGTTTTTTCCGAAAAAAGGTCCGCCGGAAGCAGTTAAAATAAGTTTTTGTATTCTTGCGTAATCGCCTTTTGCCTGAAGGCATTGAAAAATTGCGGAATGTTCGCTGTCCACCGGAAGGATTTTTACATCATGCTCCTTTGCATAATCCATAACCCTTTTGCCGCCGGCAACAAGGGTTTCCTTATTTGCGAGGGCAACATCGTTTCCGGCTTCAATTGCGGTTATTGTCGGGCGAAGTCCGGCAATTCCGGTAACGGCATTGAGCACGATATCGCATTCGATTTCCGCCGCTTTGAGCACGCCTTCTTCCCCACCGAGCACGGTTATATCAGTATCGGAAAGCGCGATGCTCAAGCCCTTTGCCGCTTTTTCATCATAAAGAGCAACAAGCTTTGGCTTAAATTCTCTCGCTTGTTTTTCAAGAAGTTCGGCATTGGTTCCTGCCGCAAGGGCAACAACGGAATAGCCGAGATTTCTGCATACATCAAGAGCCTGGGTTCCGATTGAACCGGTTGAACCCAAAATTGAAAGGCGCTTCATTTTTATAAAAAAGCCTCCTTTTTTCTATAAAATTATTGCCGCACAAAGCGGCAATAAAACATTATCACAAATTTATAATCAAACTATGAACGGGAAATAAAGATTCCACATATAAAGAATTGGTGCAACAAAAACCCAGCTGTCAAAACGGTCCATAATTCCGCCGTGACCGGGCATTATTTTTCCGTAATCCTTAACACCATACTGGCGTTTTATTGCGGAAGCGGCAAGGTCGCCGAAAATTGCAATTATCGCGCCGATTGGAAGGAAAATTGCGAAACTGGGCCAATTTATTGTTTCTCCGGTAACTTTCGAGAAAATAAGGGCAAGAACGCAGCAGACCAAAAGATCGCCGAAAACTCCGCCAATGGCGCCTTCGACTGTTTTTTTGGGGCTTAATTCCGGGCAAAGCTTGCGTTTTCCGAAGAAATAGCCGCTGAAATATGCACAGGTATCGTTAAGCCATGCAACGGCAAGGCTCATCAGCACAAGAAAATAGGAAACCGGTTCGCCATAGTTTCTGAAAAGAAGAATTGTCGAAAATGCTTTCGGAAGAAAAAAGGTGAAGAAAAACGCAAAAGCCGCATCGGTTGCTTTTAAATCTTTATGGTGGTTCATTACAAAAAGAAGAACCACTATTCCGAAAGAAAATTCAACATATCCGGAAACGGAACCCATGGTCTGGTAAAAAGTTGTGGAAAAAAACGCCGCAAAAACCGCGCAGACCCCTGTGAATATTTTGTTTTCTGAAATTCCGACAGCGTTTAACATTTCATAAACTGCCATAACAGAAAGAGCGGCAACGGCTATATCCAAAACCGCAGTTTCAAAAAGGAATAAAACCGCACCGAGCAGAACAAGTCCCGCCAGGGCAGAAATAATTCTTGTTTTCAAATCTGTTTTACCTTCTTTTGCCTGATTTTAAACTCCGCCAAAGCGGCGGTTTCTTTTGGAGTATTCCTCCAAAGCTTTTTCAAGGTCGGATTTGGTAAAATCCGGCCAGAGCACATCCATAAAAACAAATTCGGAATATGCGCTTTCCCAAAGGAGAAAGTTGGAAAGCCTTTCTTCCCCGCTTGGACGAATTATAAGGTCACATTCGGGAGTTCCCGAATAAAGATTTTCGGAAATCGTTTCTTCGGAAATTTCTTCCGGAGAAATTTCGCCGGAGGCAATTTTTTTCGCAATTTCCCGTACGGAATGGACGATTTCGTCCCTTCCGCCATAGTTAAGAGCAATCTGAACGGTCGTTATAATTTCGCCGACGTCCGCATTTTCCGCTTCCTCCATAAGTTTGAGCAAATCTTCGTCAAATGGCGTTCTGTCGCCGATAAAACGAACAGCGATATGTTCGTTTTTTGCCTTTGCCATGCCTTTAAGATAGCTTCGCATAAGGTTCATAATGCCTTCAACCTCGTCCTTCGGACGCTTCCAGTTTTCGGTTGAAAAGGCATAGACAGTGAGCCATTTTATTCCAAAATCACGGCAGCAGCGGGAAATATTTTCAAAAACCTCCGCGCCTTTTTTATGGCCGGCATTTCGCGGAAGGCCGCGTTTTTTTGCCCAACGGCCGTTTCCGTCCATAATAATGCCGATATGTTCCGGCAAAATCAGTTTATCGGACATATCGGCACCTCCATTCAAAATATAGGATCATCAGATCTCCATGATCTCTTTTTCTTTTTCGTTAGCCATTTTTTCAATTCTTGCTACGAAATCATCGGTGAGTTTCTGGATATCTTTTTCAAGATCCTTAAGGTCATCTTCGGTGATGAGCTTATCTTTAAGCTGTTTTTTGCAAAAATCGTTTGCGTCACGTCTGTGGTTACGGACATTTACTTTTGCTTCTTCGGAATGTTTTGCAATGGTTTTGCAAAGGTCTTTACGGCGTTCCTCGGTAAGAGGCGGGAAAACAAGGCGGATGCAAACACCGTCATTCTGGGGCGGAATTCCGATATCGGAAGCGTTGATTGCTTTTTCAATAAGTTTAAGGCAGCTTCTGTCCCAGGGCTGGATAACAAGGATTCTTGCTTCGGAAACAGAAACGGCAGCAACCTGGTTGATGGGGGTCATGGAACCGTAATATTCAACGCTTACTCTGTCAAGAACGCCGGGGTTCGCGCGTCCTGCACGGATTGAAGCAAAGTCGCTTGCAAGTACGGAAAGGGTTTTCTCCATTTTTTCATTATAGGGAATAAGTTGTTCTCTCATAACGTCCTCCTTTTTCTCGGTGACTAAGGATTATAAAAGCCGGTTTTGCGGAAAATTCACCGGATTTTCCGCCGGCAAAATTAACTTTTTAATAATCAGCCGGTAACGACGGTACCGATGTTTTCGCCCTGGATAGCTCTTACGATATTTTCCGGATCATCAAGGTTGAAAACAAGAACGGGCATGTTGTTATCGCGGCAAAGAGCTGCGGAAGTTGCGTCCATAACGGCAAGTTCCTTATCAAGAACTTCCTTGAAGGTAAGGGTATCATAGCGTTTTGCGTCTTCGAACTTATGCGGGTCTTTGTCATAAACTCCGTCAACCATGGTTGCTTTGAAGAATATATCCGCATTGATTTCAACCGCTCTGAGGGCACTTGCGGTATCGGTAGAGAAACAGGGTCTTCCTATTCCGCCGCCGAAAACGACAACACGACCTTTGTTAAGGTGTCTTATGGCTCTTCCTTTGATGAAAAGTTCCGCAATTTCCGGCATGGAGATAGCGGTCTGAACTCTTGAATCAACGCCCATCTGTTCAAGGGTATCGCCGACAGCGATTGCGTTGATAATTGTTGCGAGCATTCCCATGTGGTCGGCTCTGGTTCTGTCCATGTTTCCGCTTGAGCGTCCGCGCCAGAAGTTTCCGCCGCCAACAACAATTGCGACCTCAGCGCCGAGTTCGACACATTTTTTAATGCTTTCGCAAATGGGGGTGATGATGCTGAAATCAAGGCCAACGCCTTTGGGTCCTGCAAGGGCTTCTCCGCTTATTTTAATAAGCACCCTTTTGTATTTAAGTCCCATATCATATCGCTCCAATCGTCATAGCAGGAAGAAGCTTATTCCCCTCCCTATTCTATATTATTTTACTATAATAAAGAACAGATGTAAAGATTAAAAATGATAATTTTGGGAATTTGGTTTTCATATTTTGTTTACTGCATAAAAAAACACCCTGCCGATTGGCAGGGTGTTTTTTTTATGCAGTGTACAGTGATTACAGAAGAGAATCGAAAAGTTCGGGTGCATATTTCGGGATAACGGTGGAACCGATATAGAGGTCCATTCTTGCTGCTTCTTCAATACCAGCAGCAACTGCGGCTCTTACAGCACCAACATCACCGGTAAGGGTTACAATACCTTTACCGCCGACAGCATAACCCATGGTGATACCAACGAGGCTGATCTGTGCAGCTTTTGCAGCAACATCAGCTGCTTTGATAGCAGAAGTGATGCTGTAGAATTCCATTGCGCCGATTGCATCGCCTTTGACAATCTGGGCGGTGCCGCTAAGTGCAGGAATAAGCTGGGGATGTACGTTCTGGATAATCATCTTATCAACAACGCAGTTTGCACCGTTCATTTCGCCGGCAAGAACGGAGGCTTTAACGGAACCGGTGTCGCCGGTGATGATGATGATATATTTGCCGGGGCATACAGTGGAAGTTCTGATAAGAGAAACGTCCGCTGCTTTGAGCATTACATCGCAGGTTTCGATACCTTTTGCAATGCTGTTGAATTCAAGCATTCCGATAGTCTGGATCATTTGCTCTCCCTCCTTAATACTACTCTGTCAGTAACAGCGACAACTTCGCCGTCAAAGCTTGCATAAACATTTGCGCCAAGTTTACCTTCGTCCATCTGGCCAATTACGTCGCCCTTTTTGACTTTGTCACCAACTGCAACAACAGCGGTGGAAGGAGCGCCGATATGCTGTTTGAGAGGAATCTCAACAGTTTCGGGTTCAAGAACGATGGGTTCATCGGTAAGAAGATGTTTGCCATAGTATTTGGTAAGGTCAAGACGAGCTGCAAGGCGGTTGGTCGGAATCTTTCTGACCTCGCGTTCAGGTCTTTCAACGGGTTCCATGTTCTTGGGAACATCGATTCCTCTTGCGCGAAGCTCGTTCTTGATATAAACGTTTGCTTTTCTGGGAGCAAGGTGCATCGGGCAGGAGAAGAGTTCGCAAGCACCGCATTCGCAGCAGTTCATTGCATGTCCGAATACGCGAAGGAATTCGTCATTATCGTTGATCATGTTAACTCTGTAAAGGTTTCTCATAATCTTATGAGGTTCAATATCATGACCAATCTGATATCTGGGGCAGTTATCAGTGCACATACGGCACTGGATGCAGCTGGATTTTGCTCTGTTCTTCATGGACTCGGATTTGAGGTGAGCCCATCTTACAAGGTGATGATCTTTGGGAAGAACGATGATGTTACCATCGGTTTTGGTGATAACAAGTTTATCGATATCTTCTTCCTGATCGTGAACACCGCCCATCATAGGTCCGCCCATGATTACTGCATAGTTGGAAATGGTGGGGTTTGCTGCTTCAACGCATGCACGAACAGAAGTTCCGAGCGGTACGGAAAGCATAACAGGATGTTTTACTTCACCGACAACGCTGAGGAATTTATCGGTAACAGGTTTGCCCTCAAAAGCATCTACGATGTTGAGAACAGTACCGACGTTGTCAACAACAGCGCCTACCATAAGCGGAATTCCTCTTTCGGGAACGGATTTACCGGTGATTTCGCAAACGATTACCTGCTCGTCACCAGCCGGGTAGAAATAGCCCATTTTGTGGAGTTTGATGTCGCTTCCGGCTTCAGCAATAGCGGCTTCGAGAGCAGCAATTTCGGTTTTGTATGCTGCTTTGAGAGCTATGTACTTTTTGTCAGCGCCGAGTTCTTTTGCGATCATGTCAACACCTTTTACAAGGTCTGCTGCTCTGGTACGCATGAGGAACTTATCGGTTTCGATAAGGGGCTCACACTCTGCTGCGTTGACAATGAAGTACTCGGATTTAGCGTTCAGTTTTACATGGGTAGGAAAACCTGCGCCGCCCGCACCGACTATACCGGCATTCTTTACGGTTTCGACTAAACTCATATGAATGCACCTCCCTGTAATTTTCTGCAATTTACGCTTTAATAAAATCCAGAAGAATATAAATTATAATACAAATCTATCTTCTTCTGTCATAACGCACTTAATTCATTAAGGCTGAATTATTTGCCTGCCATCTGTTTGGCAACTTCGTCTGCGAAGTTTTCCTGTTTTTTCTCAATGCCTTCGCCTTTTTCCATGCGAACGAATTCAGTGATTTTGATGGAACCGCCGAGTTCTTTTGCAACTTTTTCGGTGTAGCCTTTGATATCGAAATCAGGATCTTTAACGAATTCCTGGTTCATGAGGCAGTTTTCTTTATAGAATTTGCCGATTCTGCCGTCAACCATTTTTTCTTTAACTGCGTCGGGTTTGTTTGCAAGTTTTTCGTCGTTGCTGATCTGAGCAAAGAGGATTTCTTTCTCATGAGCAATAACTTCTGCGGGAACGCAGTGCTCGCAGATATAGGTGGGGTTTGCTGCAGCGATCTGCATAGCAACGTCTTTGCCGTATTCAGCAAAGCCTTCTTTGTCTGCAACATCGGTTGCGAATTTTACCATAACACCGATGGTGCCGCCGCCGTGAACATAAGTTGCGACGTCGCCTTCATAACGAACGAAACGACGAACTTTAAGGTTTTCACGGATTTTGAGCTGTCTGTCCTGAAGGTGTTCGTTAACGGTTCTGCCGTCAACAACACAAGCGAGGAGAGCTTCGACGTCTGCAGGATCGTTGTCGATAACAGCCTGTCCTGCAAGTTTTACGAATTCACGGAAATCTTCGTTTTTGGAAACGAAGTCGGTTTCGGAGTTAACTTCGATAGCAACGGAAACTTTCTTTTCTGCATCGGTGAATGCAAGAACAAGACCTTCTGCTGCAATTCTGCCGGATTTTTTTGCAACGGATGCAAGACCTTTTTCACGAAGGAATTCAACTGCTTTTTCCATGTCGCCATCGGTTTCGATGAGAGCTTTTTTGCAGTCGAGCATTCCGCATTCGGTCATTTCGCGGAGAGTTTTAACGTCTTGAGCGGTAAAGGGCATATTATTCTGCCTCCTCTTCAGATTCTTCAGGAAGATTCTGTTCACCCTGTCTGCCTTCAATGATAGCGTCAGCGATGGTGCCTGCGATGAGTTTTACAGCGCGGATAGCGTCATCGTTGCCGGGGATAACATAGTCGACATCGTCGGGGTCGCAGTTAGTGTCAACAATAGCTACGATCGGAATACCGAGTTTTTTTGCTTCTGCAACGGCGATTTTCTCTTTTCTGGAGTCAACGATGAAGAGAGCGCCGGGGAGCTCGGTCATATCTTCGATACCGCCAAGGAATTTTTCAAGTTTCTCAATTTCAAGAGTGAGCTTGGTTGCTTCTTTCTTGGTAAGGCGATCGAAAGTGCCGTCTTCCTCCATTTTGCGGAGCTGCTGAAGACGAGCGATTCTTCTTCTGATGGTCTTGAAGTTGGTGAGCATACCGCCGAGCCAGCGAGCGTTTACGAAATATGCGCCTGCTCTTTCAGCTTCTTCACGGACGGAATCGGCAGCCTGTTTTTTGGTGCCAACGAAAAGAACGGATTTGCCTTCTGCGGAAAGTTCGTTTACGAAGGAATATGCTTCCTCGATTTTCTTAACGGTTTTCTGAAGGTCGATGATGTAGATTCCGTTTCTTTCGGTGAAGATATACGGAGCCATTTTAGGGTTCCAGCGGCGGGTCTGGTGACCAAAGTGTACACCAGCTTCAAGCAGCTGTTTCATAGATACTACGGACATTGTTTTTTTCCTCCTTGTTATTACCTCCACCCCAGTCATTTCCCGGCAGCAACCGGGTTTTCCCGGTCAACGACCGACGGGATTGTGGGGTGTGTGTGCTTTTAGAAGACGCAATTATAGACTTACAGTCTTCCAGCCATTAGATTATAACACTAAAAGCAATTTATTGCAACCGTTTTTGCTGTTTATGATAAGAAAAAATTTAAAAATTTTTGTAAAATATTTATCTTTTCCTTGTGTATTCTGCCACATTCTTCGGTTTTTACAAGAATTATATCTTTCCCGATGGTTTCGATTTTATCCCAGTTTATAACAAAGTCCTCTTCCCTTCCGAAAATTCCGAAAAATCCCGGTTTTCCCTTTATGATTATTGCCGCTGTTTTTCGCGTTTCCGTATCAAAAAGAACATCCCCCGGGAAGCCGAAAGAACTTCCGTCCAGAACATTTATCACTTCTTTTTCAAGGATTTCTCCGAAAGTTGTAAGCATATATCCACCTTCTTTTTTTCACAAATATATGCCGGTTTTTTTATTTTTTGTATGTCCGTGCTCAAAAATTACCATTTTCAAAAGCCGTGCTCAAATGAATATTTCTGTGCTCAAAAGTCAAGGATTAACTTTGAAAAAATCATTCTGAATGGGGTTTTTTAATGTATTACGGTAAGGTTGAAATCTGCGGAATAAACACGGCGAAGCTTCCGGTGCTCACTGAAAAGGAAAAAACCGAGCTTTTGAAACTTGCAAAAAACGGTGATAAAAAAGCAAGAGAGAAAATGATAAACGGAAATTTGCGACTTGTTTTAAGCGTTGTTCAAAAATTTTCCGGTCGTGGCGAACCGCCCGATGACCTTTTTCAGGTGGGCTGCATCGGACTTATCAAGGCCATTGATAATTTCGATCCAAGCCTTGACGTGCGCTTTTCCACTTATGGAGTGCCAATGATAATCGGCGAGATAAGGCGGTTTTTGCGGGATTCGGGTGCGGTTCGGGTAAGTCGTTCAATGCGTGATATAGCCTACCGGGCGATGCAGATAAAGGAGGATTTTATTAATGAGCACGGGCGTGAACCGCTTATAGATGAAATAGCAAAAATTATGGAAATTCCGAAAAGCCAGGTGGTGGTCGCTTTGGAATCCATTGTTGAACCGGTTTCGCTTTATGAGCCGGTTTATTCCGATTCCGGCGACACAATTTTTGTTATGGACCAGCTGAGCGACAAAAATTCCGACGCCGGCTGGCTCGAAGAAATTGCACTTAAAGAAGCGGTTAAAAGCCTTTCCCAACGGGAAAAACGGATTCTCGCAATGCGTTTTTTTGACGGGAGGACCCAAATGGACGTTGCTTCCCAAATCGGCATAAGTCAGGCGCAGGTTTCCAGATTGGAAAAAGGCGCTTTGCAAAAAATTAAAAAACAGCTTTAAACCGTCAACGTTTTATGATAAAATATTTTCATAAATTTTTCGGCGGTGATTTTTATGAAAAAACTTTTGATAACCGGTTTTGAACCTTTCGGCGGAGAAAAAATCAATCCTTCCTGGGAAGCTGTTAAACTTCTTCCGGATGTGATTGGTGATTTTGAACTCACAAAAATTGAAATTCCCGTTGTTTTCGGAAAAGCGGCGGAAACAGTTATCAAAAAAGCGGAAGAAATAATCCCCGATGCAATAATCTGCGTCGGTCAGGCAGGAGGAAGAACCGGCGTTACCCCGGAAATGGTTGCAATAAACCTTCGCTTTGCTTCAATTCCGGATAACGAAGGAAATCAGCCGAAGGACGTTCCCTGCGCTGAATGTGGCGAAAATGCTTATTTTTCCACACTTCCGGTGAGAAAAATTACCTCCGCAATTTCCGAAGCGGATATCCCCTGCTCCGTTTCCTATTCCGCAGGAACTTACGTTTGCAATGACCTTATTTATCACGTTCTTCATCGTTACAAAGGAACGGAAACAAAAGCCTGTTTTATACACGTTCCGTTCATTCCGGAACAGACAAACGATAAGCCCAGCCTTCCGCTTGAAACAATCGCAAAAGCTCTTGAAATTGCTATCGAAACAATATAAAAAACTCCCTGCCGGAAACGGCAGGGAGTTTTTTTGTTTTTTACGAGTTTTTATAGCGCTGATGGGAAATTATTTTATAAGTGCCTTCATCTTCCTGTAAAACGAGCATATCCATTCCTTCGCCATATTCCATGGCTATATAAAACGGTTCTTCTTCCTCATAAAGATAAATGGTATTTCCATCTCTTATTCCTTTGGTACAAACAAAAGTTCCGGGACCGTAATCCGAGGTGGAAGTATAATAGCAGTCATATTCTTCCAGATATGCAACAGCGGAAGTATCCAGATCGTCAGAAGTAATGCCGGCATATTCCATAAGAACGGTGTCAACTTCTTTTTTCGAAATTGAATGGACCGGAACAACCATATCCTCGAGGGTTTTGCAGTTTTCAAATCCCCAGGCTTCAACTTTCCGCAGTTTCTGAAATTCTTCCTCATCAACGTGTCTTCCGTCACAGGGAAAATAATAAACAAACATCGGAAAACTCATTTCACGCACATTGTCATAATACGACATAAAGAAATGGCTCAAGGGGTTTGTTTCCAAATCTTCGGTCACATCATTAAGCATTGGACGAAACAGCTCGTTGAAAAACTCGATTTCTTCTTCCGATAAAGGTTCCCCTTCTATTTCCGGAAGAGGTTTTATCTGCGGTTTCTCTTCAGAAACAGGTTCTTCAATTTCTTCATTATGTTCCGATTTTTCCGTAACAGATTCTTCACTTTGTTCCGAACTTTCCAAAACGGGTGCGGAAATATTTTCCTCCGGAGGAATATTTTCTCCCCTGCTGCAGGATACAAAAGTTAAAACAAAAACCAATGCAAGAACAATCGCTATGTATTTTTTCATAAAAACACTTCCTTAAAATATCTTCTGTCTATATAGTGTTTAAAAAAACAGATTTTGATGCATTGATTAAGAATATTTTATTTTCCCTGAACTATGAAGGGCTGAATCGCGCTTGCGACCTTATAAATCGGCATTGTCTGGAGCATAACTCTTCCGGGACCGGTTATAACGGTATCAACAAGACCTTCGCCGCCGAAAAGAGCGTTTTTAACGCTTCCGACCATTCTTACATCCATTTTGCAACTTTCCTCCATCATTGCGACAACGCCGGTGTCGCAGACAAGTTCTTCGCCCGCCGCAAGGTTATATTCCTTGCAGTAACCATCGATTTCGAAGAAAGCAAGACCGGGACCTGTGACCTTTTGCATAATAAAACCTTCGCCGCCGAAAAGACCCGCTCCGACTTTTTTACGGAAGAAAATTGAAAGCTGGGTGCCTTCGGTTGCGCAAAGAAAAGCGCGTTTCTGGCAAATTACGCTTTCGCCCGGAGCAAGCTGGCGTGAAACAATTCTTCCCGGGAAAGAGGAAGTAAAGGCGATTTCACCCGCTCCTTTGGCTTTATAATGGTTGAGGAAAAGGCTTTCGCCGGAAAACATTCTTCCAATGCTTCCGCCAAGACCGCCGTCGGCTTTTACGTCGGTTGTAATCGGACCTTTTATCCAAGTTCTTCCGCCGGATTCACTTACAAGACCTTCGCCGGCTTCAAGCTGGATCACCAATGCGGGAAGAGAGCCTCCTTCAATTTCATAACGCATAAAAACGCCTCCTTTTTATATTTTTCAACTAAAGTTTACCATTGCTCACAAAAACTTACAAGAAAACTTTTTGTTAACAATTTCAGCCGATTATTATTGAAGATGCAAAATCGTTGCAGGCTTTTTCGTGCTCCGAAAAAGGAATGTAATCATCATTAAGCCTTACGTTCTGGTGCAAAACAACAACGTATCCGTCAAATTGAAGAACATAAAACCATTGGCTCGATAAAAACCAGTTTTCGCTGTCACCGAGATTTTTGCTCGGACCGTCAACCCGGATATAAACGCCTTTTGAAAAATTTCCGAAAACTTCATTGAAAGTGTGGTCGCTGATTTTAAGTCCCCATAAATACTGATCATAAAAATAATCATAAACTGTTCCGTCATCTTTATAAACGAGAAGATACGTTTCAAATCTTTCATCCCACGGCATTGTAAAGGTTATGCCAAAAATATCTCCTTTTTCTTCAAGGGTTCCCGGTTCCCAACCTTCCGGAACAGACATTGAAACTTCAACAAGTTCATTTTCAAAAACATTTTCTCTTTCCGGAGAAACGGGAACCATTGGGTGTATCATTCCGGAAAGTTTTCCGTTTTCGATTTTGATATAGCTTTCCGGAATTTTTTCAATGCTTTCCGTCTGCTCCGGTTCGCTTTCGGTTTTTATTTCGGATTCCGATTCGATCATTTCTTCCTCCGGAACAACAATTTCATCTTTTCTGCTGCAAGCGGAAAAGGAAAGCAACATCGCAACGGCAAGAAAAACAGAAATAATTTTTTTCATGAAATCGTCTCCTTTTTATCCTTCTGAAATAATAGTAGCATAAAAACCCGATTTTGTTGCACCAAAACAAAAAAATCCGCAGAAAATCTGCGGATTTTTTTAATAATTATTAAGCCCGAAAATACAATCGTTTATTATTTTTATTATTTCTTCTTCCGGTTTAGCGCAATCATCTTTAATCCATTCCGTTATAATTGAATTAATTCCGTTCAGATAAAACGCCATTACATATTTTCTTTCGCCTTCCGGATATCTGAATCTGTTAAGAATCGGGTTAAAGATGTTATCATAAAGTTTTTTATAGATCTCTTCAAAACCAAAAAGTTCTCTGTTTTCAAGAAGTGTCAGAAAAATTTTTCTGTTTTCCTTAAAGTATAAAAGGTACGGCATCAGATATTTTTCGGTTATAAAAAACAGTTTTTCCTTTGGAACATTATCAAAATCAATCGGCGAAATCTTTCCGTCCGGAATAAAATACAAAACAAAATCGCCGGACATTTTCTTTACCGTTTCTTCCAGAAGATCCTTTGTATTTTCGTAATGGAGATAAAAAGTTGAACGGTTGACCCCGGCTTTTTTGCAAATTTCGCTTACTGTAATAAATTCAAAAGGTTTTGTTTTTAAAAATTCTATAAGCGCCATATTCATTTTTACGGCAGTATTGAAATATTTGCTTTCGTTTTTATTCAACCGATCATTCCCTTTCAAAAAAATTAGTCTCCGCTTATTTCTTTAGCAAGTTCAACGATTTCAAAAGCATATTTTTTCTTGCCTTTTTCAAGAAGTTTTTTATATATCGGATAGTTTATTCCACAGCAGGAAAAACCGATTATTCCGATTATAATTCCCAAAACGAGCATAGCTGTTCCCTCGCCTATTACCTGCATTGCAAGACACATTCCGAGACCCGCAACAAGCGAAGAAACTATTCCGAAAGAATAGGCAAAAACCGTTGCGGGTAGTTTTGCTTTTTTATCAAGTTTTTTAAGTGCTGTTACTTTGGAATCATCTTTGGGGGCATATTCTTTCGCAATAGCTTCCGCCCAGATTTTATCAGTGTTCATTTTTATGAACCTCCTTTTCAAAATTTACAACATCATTATAAATTCCGATTCGGTCAGAATGAACACCATGTTTTTTTAATTTTGTTGATTTTAAAAAAATCCGCATATCACTGCGATATGCGGATTTCTTTTTTTATTCAACTTCAAGAGTCATAAGAATATGCGGAATTCCGTCCTCAAGAAATTCTTCCGAAACCTGCCTGAAACCAACGTTTTCATAGAATTTTCTTGCATAGACCTGTGCTTCAATCGTAATTTTATCCGCGCCGAATTTTTCCTTCGCAAGGCGGATTCCCTCTTTGAGCACTATGGTTCCAAAACCTTTTCTGCGCCTTGCGGAAATAACTCTTCCGACTGCGGCATCTTCGAAAGAAACGCCTTTATCGAGAACACGAAGATAGGCGGCAATGCCTTCCTCGTCCCGGAGCCAGATGTGGTAGGCGTTCTGGTCCTTATCATCGATTTCAGGATACGGACATTCCTGTTCCACAACAAAAACGTTGACCCGGAGTTTTAAAATATCATAAAGCTCGTTTACGGTAAGTTCATCGAATTTTTTGATAACAAGTTCCATTTATTCTTCCTCTGCTTCGGAAAGCGGTTCAAGTTTTTCAACAAGGGCGGTATCCACCCTCATTCCGTCAACGGTTTCGACAGTGAATCTGTAGCCGCTGTTTTCAAAGGTATCGCCCACTTCCGGAACTTTGTTGAGTTCGTCCATGATCCAACCGCTCAAGGTTGCATAAGGAACTTCCTCAATATCGATTTCAAGTTCTTCAAAAAGTTCTTCCGGTTCCATACTTCCGGAAACGGTATAAACGCCTTTGTTTTCGCTGATATCCTCTTCAACTTCGTCGTGTTCGTCCCAGATTTCGCCGACAAGTTCTTCAAGAATATCTTCCATTGTTACAATTCCGTAAGTGCCGCCGTATTCATCGGTTACAACAGCCATGTGGCATTTGTTTTTCTGAAGAAGTTTCAAAAGGGCGCCGATTTTCATGGTTTTCGGAACAAAGACCGGTTTTGTAAGCATTGTATCGGCGATGTTTTCCATTTCATAATTGTTATAGAAATCGGTGCGGTGGATAATTCCGATTATGTTATCAAGGCTGTCCACATAAACCGGAAGACGGGAATATCCGGTTTCCACAAAAACTTCCGCAACTTCTTCCTTTGTCCAGTCTTTTCCTACCGCTTCGATATCAACACGGGGAGTTGCGATATCCGCGCAGTCGTTTTCGTTGAGTTCCATTGCGTTTCGGATAAGTTCGCCTTCCTGTTCTCCGATTCCGCCGCTGTGTTCAACTTCATCGACCATGGAAAGAAGTTCTTCTTCGGTAACAGCCTGTTCGTCGCCGCATTTAAAAATGATTGAAATAAGCTTTTTCCAAAGACCGAAAAGATAGTTTATGGGGGTAAGGATTACCGCAAGGAAATTGATTATCGGTGCGGAAAATCTTGCAAAAGCTTCGGGAGATTCCTTTGCAACGCTTTTCGGAGTAATTTCACCGAAAATGAGAACAACAACGGTGATTACCGCGGTGGAAAGAGTTGCGCCCGCATCGCCGACAAGTTCGATAAAGAAAACAGTTGCCATTGCGGAAAGGGCAATGTTTACTATATTGTTGCCGACGAGGATCGTTGTAAGAAGGCGGTTATAATCTTCAACAAGACGAAGCATAAGGATTGCGCCTTTGTCGCCTTTTTCTGCAGAAATTTTTAGTTTTGTAATATTAAGACTGTTGAAAGCGGTTTCCGTTGCGGAAAAATATGCCGACATCATTACAAGAACGCCCATGGCGATTATTGTGCCGATATTGTTCATTTTTTAATTGATACAACCTTTCGAAAATTTATAATTAACGCAAAAAAGCACAGCCCGAGGCATTTTTTTGCCCAGGCTATGCTCCGAAAATCAATTTATAATAATACTTGGTATGTCTGCGTCGTCCATTTTTTGACCTTTCAAAAATATAATATGAATATTATACACAAGCGTTGCTCACTTGTCAATCACCCGATGATTATTCCGCCGCCGAGAAGTTTTTCACCGTCATAGATAACTGCGGACTGTCCAGGGGTCACAGCTCTCTGGGGTTCATCAAAAAGGATAAGCGCTCTGTCATCACGGAAATAGGTGCTTGCGAGAGCAGGAGCGGGATTATGAGCATAGCGGATTTTGCATGTCACCGCGACAGGCATATCCGGTGCACCGTTTATCCAATGGAAAGCGCCGACGATAACGCGCTTTTTGAAAAGGGATTCGTTTTCAACGAGAACAACTTCGTTTTCTTCCGGGTCGATTTTTCCGACATAAAGCGGCGCCGGAAGAGAAAGTCCGAGACCTTTTCTCTGGCCTATGGTATAGCGGCAGATGCCCTTATGTTCGCCGAGGCATTTTCCGCATTCATCAACAAATTTTCCGTGGGGCATTTCGCCGATTACCCGTTCGATATAACCATGGGTATCTCCGTCCGGAATAAAGCAGATATCCTGGGAATCCGGCTTATTCGCAACGGGGATTCCCGCTTTTTCCGCAATTTCGCGGATTTCGTCTTTTGATAAATCCGCAAGAGGAAAACGAAGATGAGGAATAAGTTCCTTATCTATGTTATACATCATATAACTCTGGTCTTTCGCAAGGTTTTTTGCCCGGAAGATGTTGTTTCCGTCGGTTCTTGCATAATGACCTGTGGAAATAAGGTCATAGCCGAGTTTTTGCGCTTCCTCGAAAAAAGCCGGGAATTTAATGAATTTGTTGCATCTTACGCAGGGGTTCGGTGTTCTTCCCTTTTTATATTCTTCGGTGAAATTATCGAGGACTTCCTTTTTGAAAATTTCGCGGAAATCGAAAATATAATGCGGGATTCCGAGAAAATCCGCAACGGCTTTTGCGTCCTTTGCTTCGTCCCAATCATCAAAAAGGCGGAAAGTCGCTCCCGCGACCTCGTAACCCTGTTCTTTTAAAAGATATGCTGCGGCCGCACTGTCAACTCCGCCGCTGAGCCCGACCATTACCTTCATCCTATCATCCACGCAAGAGCAAAGGCAAAGGAAGGAACTATCATCGCAATGATGAGAACAATTACCATAATTCTTACAAAAAGCTTGTTCTGCATTTTTTACCTCCGAGGTTATTCAAGAATTCCGAAATTGCTGAACGGAAAAAGGACGAACCTTGCTTTTCCTTTTACTTCACTTTTATGAATATAAGGTTCATCCCAGAATCTTGCATCATGAGAACCGGCGCGGTTATCCCCGAGGAAAAAATAGCAATCTTCCGGAACGGTAAACTCGCCTTCAAAATCCGACCAGCTGCTTACATAAGGTTCTTTAAGAAGAGCGCCGTTTACATAAACATCTCCGGTTCCGTCGAAATAGACAGAATCTCCCGGAAGGCCTATGCAGCGTTTTATTAAAACAACGCCAAGTTCATCGCTGTTGAAAACAATTATATCGCCGTGGTTAATATTATCTTTATTAAAAATCCTTGTTGTAACAACCTGTGCTCCGACAGGAATAGTCGTTTCCATAGAGCCGGTGGGAACGCTTGCCATAAAACAGAAAGTCTGGAAAATTGCAAGGGGCAAAACACAATAAAGAAGCAGCGTTTTTGCCCAATCCAGAATTTCTTCCTTTGCGCTCTTTTTCTTTTTTTCGGGAGCAGAAATTTCTTCTTCGAGCTCCATAACTTCGTTTTCGAGTTTGTTTTCTTCCATATATTCCTCCGTAACGGTTTTTTTACCGTTTATAATCGCTAATTAAATTATTATAGCAACATTTTGTTTTTTTATCAATAATGCCCGGCTAAAATTCACAGTTTGGACAATAATAAACATAAAAAGGGGGCGGAATTTTTGTTTGTTGTGTTTTTCAGAACTCTGATTATCTATTTTGTGATAATCGTATGTTTAAGAGTTATGGGAAAGCGTCAGCTTGGGGAACTTCAGCCTTCGGAATTTGTTATTGCAATTCTTATTTCCAACATTGCAACCCTTTCAATCGAAGATACGGATATTCCGCTTATCGGCGCCGTTGTTCCGATTATAACCCTTATGAGCGCGGAAGTTATTCTTTCTTTTATCACTCTTAAAAGCGGAAAAGCACAGGTGATAGTCACCGGAAATCCGGTTGCCATAATCCGAAACGGAAACATTGACCAGAAAAGCATGCGTGACCTGCGTTTTTCCATCGAAGACCTTATGAGCCAGCTTCGGATAAACGGTTTTTTTGACATTCGCGAAGTTTCCTGGGCAATTGTTGAAACAAACGGACAGCTCACGGTTTTTCCAAAAGCAAATTTCCGTCCGCTCTCTCCGGATTCGCTTTTTGAACCCGAAAAGCAAAACAACGTTCCTCCAATGGTGCTCATAAGCGACGGTGAGCTGTGCTCAAAAATTCTTAAAGAATGCAATCTTACGGAAAAATGGCTTGAAGGCGTGCTCAAAAAAGAAAAACTTTCGCCAAAAGAGATTTTTCTTATGACCTGTGACCCTTCGGCTGATTATTACATTGTAAAACGGGAGAAAAACTGAAAATGAAAAGGGTTATTTTTGCCGCAATTCTTCTTGCGGCACTTATCGGATTCAATTTTTTCTGTCTTGTAACACTTGAAAAAATCAAGGATGAAGCAACGGAGAAACTTGGCGAACTGTATCTTTGTGCCGAGGGCGGAAACCTTTTAAAAACCGCATCGGAATGCGAAAAGTTCACTGATTACTGGCATTCGGAACACCACATTTTAAGCAGGATAGTAAGGCATGAACTTCTTGACGAAGCGACAATGTCCGTTGCCCGTTTTGTTCCTCTTGCAAAGTTCGGTGAAACCGGCGAACTTGCTTCGGAAATTAACCGATGCAGATTTCTTATCGAAGAGATCTGGGATTCCGAAATTCCTTTCCTCAGGAATATTTTTTAAATTTTCCGCATAAAAAAATCCGTGCTCAAATTTTGAGCACGGATTTTTTTGTTACTGGATAACCGTTATCACAATTTCGGTCGGTTCGGAAGAACCGATTGATTCTTCGGTATTCGGGTCGAAGCCTTCAAAAAAAGCTTTTGCTTCATAAGTTCCGACTTCGGGAATTTTATCAAGAAAATCTTCCGCTATATGCTGGTTCGGTTTAAGATAACCTGTCTGATAAATCACTTCGTCGTCAACGGTGATTTTTACTTTCATAAGACAGGTGTTCTTTCCGGAGTTTTCAATTTTAAAATCTCCTTTTCCTTCTGCAAAATCCACCGTGATTTCTCCAGCGATTTTATAGGAAAGTTTTCCGGCGGAGTTTTTTTCTCCTTCGTAATAAGTTCCGTCAAGCATTCCGTCAACAGCGGCGGAATCTGAAACTATCCAGGGGAACTGATCTTTTTCCGCCGGAGCTTCACCGCCGAAAACGATAAAACCGGCAACGGCAAAAGCCGCAATTACGATTACAAGGATCAGCGAAGCGGCAAAGGTTTTTATATTATTTTCACGATTGTTTCTCAAAAAATTCCCTCCCGAAAGCGAATATACATAATAGTATAACAGATATTCCAAGTTTTTCAACAATTTTTCGTATTTCTTTTATATTGAAGATTAACAAATTATGTGTTAAAATAATGTTACTAATATACACAAGTTCTGTTTTTAATCGAAACCGGGATTGTGGAAATTAACAAACTTTTTACATAAAACAGGGGGCTTTTTTATGAGCGAACTTATCGGCGCATGTCTTATCGGACAATCCGGCGGTCCTACCGCAGTTATCAACTCCAGCGCATACGGCGTTATCAAAACAGCGCTTGGAAAAAAATGCATTACAAAAGTTCTGGCCGCACAGCACGGAATCCGTGGTGTTCTTGATGACAACATTATCGACATGGGCAAAGAAGATGCAGAAACCCTTGAACTTATGCTCACAACCCCCGCTTCCCTTATAAGGAGCTGCCGCTATAAACTCAAAGATTTCCGCGAGGACGATACCGATTATAAACGTATCCTCGAAATTTTCAAAAAATACGATATCCGTTATTTCTTCTATAACGGCGGAAACGACAGCATGGATACCTGCAACAAAATTTCCGAATATATGGCTACCCAGGATTACGAATGCCGCATAATCGGCGTTCCGAAGACCATAGATAACGACCTTGTCGGAACGGACCATTGCCCCGGTTTCGGTTCTTCCGCAAAATATATCGCTCTTTCCGTTGCCGAAGTTATAAAAGACGTTCACGTTTATGACCGTGACGCAATCGTTGTAATCGAAGTTATGGGACGCCATGCAGGCTGGCTTGCGGGTGCTGCAGCACTTTCAAAAATCTGCTGCGAAGGTCCCGCTTTTATATACCTTCCGGAAGTTCCTTTCGATATGGACCAGTTCTTCAAGGATCTTGATGAATTCCATAAACACCACAAACGCATCGTACTTGTTTTCTCCGAAGGCATTAAAGACAAACACGGAAAATTTATCAGCGAATACGGAATCAACGACCTTAACATCACCGATGAGTTCGGTCATTCCCAGCTTGGCGGTCTTGCGGCGACCATGTCCAACATAATCCGCGCAAAAACCGGTTCCAAAGTCCGCGGAATTGAACTTTCCCTTCTCCAGAGATGTGCAAGCCACGCCGGTTCCAAAACCGACCGTGACGAAGCGGCAATGGCCGGTGCTTTTGCTGTTGAAGCCGCCGTTTCCGGCGAAACCGGAAAAATGGTTGCTTTCCGCCGCGACACAAAATACGGCATTTACAAATGCACACCTGTCCTTGTTGATCTTAAAGAGGTTGCGAACGCAGAAAAATGTGTTCCGCGCGAATGGATCAACGAAGAAGGCAACAACGTTACCGATGAATTTATCGAATATGTTGTTCCGCTTATCCAGGGCGAAATCGAAACTCCTTATGAACACGGAATGCCCAAATACGCAAGACTCAAACGTATTCCCGCAGAACCCGTTAACGAATAAGTTGAGATATAAAAACCTCCCGCAGATTTTCTGCGGGAGGTTTTTTTGTTATATTGAAAAAACCGGCGGGAGCAAAGCCCCCGCCCTACTGTATAATTCAGTTAATCATGCCAACGCTTTTTTGATTTCCTCTTCGGTTTTTCCGTTGACGTCATTATGGATTATGCGGTAAACGGTTGCGGCAATCGGAACGCCGACGAGCATTCCCATTATTCCCATTACTCCGCCGCCTATGGTTACAGCCGCAAGAACCCAGATTGCCGGAAGCCCCATTGAGGAACCGACTACCTTCGGATAGATGATATTTCCTTCAAGCTGCTGGAGAACCACAAGGAAAACAACGAAAATCAGCGCCTGGAGCGGGTTTACCATAAGAATCATAAACGCTCCTATTCCGCCGCCGATGAACGCGCCGGCAACTGGAATAAGCGCGGTAAAAGCCACCAGTGCGCCAATCATTGTTGCGTAAGGAAGACCGAGTATTCCCATTCCTATGGCGCAAAGTCCGCCGAGGATGACCGCTTCGGTACATTGGCCAACGATATATTTATGGAAGCTGTCGCTGAAAGTATGAAGCACATAGCGAAGCTTTTCATACCAGCTTTGTTTAAGATATTTTTTTGCGATTTTGTCTGCCTGGTTTTCGAGTTTTTCCTTATCGAGAAGGATATAAATTGCAAAAATAAGGCTCAGGAATGCGGTTACTATTCCGCCGAGAACCGTTGAAACGGTCGAGATAACAACTCCCATTACGTTTCCGACTCCGGAGGTTACGGCTTTTATAATTTTTTCGATCTGGGAATTCCAATCGATTGAAACAAGCATATCGATGATATCCTGCGGAACATATTCAAGTTTTTCGAGCTGTTCAACAATCCAGTTAGCTGCTTCCGGAATATAATCCACAACGAGCATTATTGCGGAAACAAATTGGGGCAGAACAAGCCAGATTACAATTGCAAGCACCGCAACAAGGGTTATGAAAGCGATTATCATACAAAGCGGTCTTTTTATTTTCAGCAGTTTTTTGTTTTTTGTTTTTCCAAAAAATCTGCGTTCATAAAAACTCATAAGTATGTTGACAACATAAGCTGCCGCAGCGCCGATAAAAAGCGGTGTCGCCGCGCCGAACACCATTCCGATAAAACCGGAAACGGTTTTCCAATATGTTATTGCAAGAAAAAGCACAAAAAGACTTATTACGATTTTAGCGCAGGTTTTCCACTCGATTTTCATTATGTTTTCCTTTCAATCTGGCTTCGTGACCAAGGAGCCATTTTTTAACTTCCGTTCCGCAGGCAAAACCGGTTACCTTTCCTCCCGCTCCGATAACTCTGTGGCAGGGAACGATTATTGCAAGCGGATTTTTGTTGCAGGAAGAACCGACGGCTCTTCCCGCTTTTGGATTTCCTATTGCGGCCGCAATTTCGCCATAGGTTTTTGTTTCCCCGAAGGGAATTTTTTCAAGTTCGCGCCAGACGGATTTTTGAAAATCCGTTCCGGAAAAATCATATTCCAGCTCGAAAAATCTTCTTTTTCCGGAAAAATATTCAAAAAGCTGTTTTTCGGCTTTTAAAAGGATTTTTTCGGTTATTACGGAATCCGGCTTTTCATCTGTTTTAAGATTGATGCGGATTATTTTTTCGTTTTCGGCGAAAATCGCGATTTTTCCGATTGGCGAATCAATTACGGTTTTGTTCATTTAAGTTCAACAATGGTTACGCCAGTTTCGCCTTCGCCATAAACTCCGAGGCGGAAAGAGCGAACCGCTTTGTTCTTTTTAAGAGCCTGGTGAACAGCGGCGCGAAGAACGCCGGTTCCCTTTCCGTGAATAATGGAAACGGTGTTGAGGTTGAGAAGCACACATTCGTCAATGAATCTGTCCATTTCGAGAAGACCCTGTTCAACGTCCATTCCGCGAAGGTCAACTTCGGAAGCGGCTTTTCTTCTTGAAGCGCTTTCGATTGTTTTCGTTACGGAACCGCCGCCGAGGGTGTTTTTCTTCGCCTTGTTGTTTTCGATAAGGCGAAGTTCGGAAATATGGACTTTTGATTTAACGATTCCGGTCTGAACAAGGCAATAGCCTGCTCCGTCCGGAAGGCCAACAAGAGTTCCGTCTTTGCTCATTCCGTTTATGCGGACGGTATCGCCGCGGACAAGATTCCTCGGAAGGCGGTAGCCGCTGTCTTTGGAAGCGATGGGGTCCGCAATATCCTGGATTCGGGCGATTCCGGTTTTCATCTGGGCTCTTGCCCTTGCGGCCATATCCGCGGCAGACTCTGACTCTGCCTGCTTTTTGGTTTCGATGATTTCGTCGATGAGCTTCTGGGATTCGGCACGGACCTGTTCAACAAGACGTTTTGCGGAAAGTCTTGCGGCTTCGAGTTCTTTTTCCCTGTTGCGTTCCATTTCCTCTTTTTCTTTTGCGATTTCAAGGCGGATACGCTCGGTTTCCTTACGGTAATTTTCGGCCTTTTCGTGTTCTTTTTCAAGTTCCTGGCGGCTTTGTTCAAGCTTTTCGACAACGTCCTCGAAGTTTGCGTTTTCCGCGGAAACAAGCTCCCTCGCTCTGTCAACAATGCTTGTATCCATTCCAAGGCGCTCGGTTATGGCGAATGCGTTGGATTTTCCGGGAACGCCGACCAGCAGACGATAAGTCGGAGAAAGGGTTTCCACATTGAATTCACAGCAGGCATTTTCGACTCTCGGGGTCTGGAGCGCATACATCTTGATTTCGGCATAGTGGGTTGTTGCGGCAACCTTTGCTCCATAAAGCTTAAGGCGTTCGATAATGGCAACTGCAAGAGCGGCACCCTCGATAGGGTCCGTTCCTGCGCCGAGTTCATCGAGAAGAACAAGACTTCTGTCGTCGGTCTGTTCAAGGATTTTTATGGTGTTGTTGATATGGGAAGAGAAAGTTGAAAGGCTTTGCTCAATGCTCTGTTCATCGCCGATATCCGCAAAAACGTTTTCGAAAACGGAAACGGAGGAGCTTTCTCCCGCGGGAATCATCATTCCGCACATTGCCATAAGGGTAAGAAGTCCGATGGTTTTAAGCGCAACGGTTTTACCGCCGGTGTTCGGACCGGTTATTACGAGAACGTCATAATCATAGCCGAGGGCAATATCTATCGGAACGATCTTATTTTTATCGATAAGGGGGTGTCTTGCCTTTGAAAGGCGGACTTTTCCGTCATCGGAAAGGTTCGGAACGGAAGCGTTCATTTTTGAAGCAAGTCTTGCCTTTGCGAAATAAAGGTCCAGTTCAACGATTGCGGCATAGTCTTCGATAAAGGAATCCGCATGGTTTCCGATATCGCAGGAAAGTTCATAGAGGATTCTCTGAATTTCCTGCTGTTCCTTTGCTTTAAGAACCCGGGTTTCGTTATTTTCGTCAACAACGCCCGCAGGCTCGATAAAAATTGTTGCGCCGGAACCGGAGGTATCGTGGACCATACCTTTTATTTCGTTGCGGTATTCCGCTTTTACCGGAACGCAGTATCTTCCGTCACGCATTGTGACAATCGGTTCCTGGAGATATTTTGAATAGGTGTTGGAATGGATAAGGCGGTCAAGCTGTTCCTTGACCTTGCTTTGGGAATTGCGGATTTTTCTGCGGATATCCGCAAGGGTCGGGCTTGCGGTATCGCTTACTTCGTCTTCGGAAACAACGGTGAAACCGATTTTTTCCTCAAGGCGCTGGTTCGGCATAAGGCTTTCGAAAAACTCATCGAGGGAGGTTTCTTTTTCGCCCTCATAATTATTGCGGAAATCTTTCATTTCCCGAAGGGCTTTTAAAAATCTTTCGATATCAATAAATTCCGGAAGCGAAAGGGTCGCGCCCATTTTTGCTCTTCGGAGAGAACCGGTAACGTTTTTAACTCCATGGAGAGAAGGCGCGCCGAATCTTGCGGAAAGCATAAAAGCGTCCGCGGTTCTGTCCATAAGGCGCTTTGCTTCCCGAAGGTTTGTTTTCGGTTCGGTTTTAAGGGCAAGGTTTCGGCTGTCTTCACAGCCGGTGCAATCCGCAAGCATTGTGAGGATTTTATCAAGTTCCAATGCCCTATGGTGTCTGTTTTCGGTCATATTTTTACCTCTGAAGTTTACTTCAAATTATAAATAATCGGAATTTTCAATGTATTCGGAATATGTCCGCCGCTTCGCGGCGGACATATTAAAAAATTATAATCAGAACGAACGGATTGAATTCAGAAATTCAAGAGTGGGATAAACTTTGTCCATTTGTTCGATAACATATTTTTCCGCCGCATTCGAAAGTTCGATAAGCGAATTTTCGCCGACACGGAAAGAAAAAAGCTGTTCAAGCGGCGCATAGACAATATGTCTTGCGGCAAGAAAAGCGGCTTTTGAAAGCAAAACTTCGCTTGCGGCGCCGTTTGGACGGCAATCCGTACAGGTTGCGTTTCCGCTTTTTGTATCGAACCAATAGGCATTTTTTTCAAATTCACCGCATTCGCTGCAGGCGATGAGATCCGGAGCATAGCCGATGAGGCTCATAAGGCGGAGTTCAAAAATCGCCTTGAGCATTGCGGGATGGACTTTTTTGTTTTCAAGCATATGTAAAGTGTTGAGAAGAAGCCGAAGGATATCCTTCGAATCCTCCTCGGGGTTTGCGGCGCTTAAACAAAGCTCGCAAAAATAGCTTGCGTAGGCAAGGCTGTCCAAATCTTTTCGGATTCCGAAAAAAAGCCTTTCGCTTTCGGCGGAATCCACAGTATATTTTTCACGGTTTTTGAAGAAAACAAATTCGCCGTAACAAAGCATTGATGAAACGGTTGAAAGAGCGCTTTTCATTCTTCTTGCGCCGGAAGCATAGGCATAAATAACCCCTCGGTCCTCCGTTAAAACGGTGAGAAGCTTATCGTTTTCGTTATAATCTTGTACTTTAAGGACGATGCCTTTCGTCTTGATTTGCATAACCAATACCGCCGTTCACGGAAAAATGGAGCTTTTTAAAATCCGAACTTTCTTCCGGCTTTCCGACATCGGTCGGAAGGGCGGGTTTGATTTCGCCCGCGTTTATCTTTTCGTTGATAACGTTTTTGTTTGAAAGTTTATAGTTCAGATAATCGCTTATTTTTCCTGTTTTTTCAAAATCGTTCCAGCTTTTTTCGTTCATATCTTTTACCCCGCATCAAAATTTTTTCATAATCATTTTATGATTTTTGAAAAACAATATGTGAGGTAAAAAATGTTTTTAAAGAATCACTCCACCGCATCTGTGCAACGATTGAATGGGGATAATCCATCCGAAAGCTGACAGGGTTACAATCCCTCAGTCACCTTCGGTGACAGTTCCCTTTACACAAGGGAGCCTTTTATTGTTCGGTGAAACCGAAGTTGCGGAGAAGTCCGTCGCGGTTGCGCCAGTCTTCCTTGACTTTTACCCAAAGCTGAAGGTTTGCCTTACAGCCGAGGAAGCGTTCTATGCTCATTCTGGATTCGCTGCCGATTTTTTTGAGCATTGCGCCTTTTTTGCCGATTATGATACCTTTGTGGCTGTCGCGTTCGCAATAAATTATTGCGTCGATATCGACCATATCCTTGCCTTCGCGTTCCTTCATGGCTTCGATGGAAACTGCGATTCCGTGGGGAACTTCGTCCTCAAGGTCAACAAGCATTCTTTCGCGGATAAGTTCCGCAACAATTGCTCTTTCCGGCTGGTCGGTTATGGAATCGTCTGCAAAATAATGGGGACCTTCTTCCGCATATTTTTCAAGCTCATCGGTGAGGATATTGATTCCGTCTTTTTTGAGCGCGGAAATCGGGATTACCTCGTCGAAATTATATTCTTTGGAAAGCATTGCGATTTTCGCAAGCATTTCCTCTTTGTTTTCAAGAGTATCGATTTTGTTGATGCAAAGGATTGCGGGAAGGCGAAGAGCCTTGAAGCGTTCAATAAGGTCGCGTTCAGGCTGGGTTATTTCGCCTTTTGGTTCAACAACAAGAATTGCGATATCAACGTCCGCAACGGAATCTCCAACCTGTTTTACCATGAAATCCGCAAGTTTTGTCTTAGGTTTATGGAGACCGGGAGTATCGATGAAAACGAACTGGGTAAGTCCTTTGGTAAGGATACCGGTGATTCTTGTTCTGGTTGTCTGGGGTTTTGCGGAAACGGCGGCAACTTTTTCGCCGATAAGCGCATTAAGAAGCGAGCTTTTTCCAACGTTGGGTCTTCCCACTATTGCTACAAAAGCGGATTTTGTTTCAAAATTTTTATTATTCATTGACATAACTTGCGTCACGCTGAAGACCAAGCTTCGCGAGGACGGTTTCCTCCCTTTCTCTCATATGTACCTGTTCCATGCCGCCGTTGACATGGTCATAACCAAGAAGATGCAAAACGGAATGGACGGTGAGATAGGCAACCTCTCTTTGAAGAGTGTGTCCGTAAAGTTCCGCCTGCTGTTCCGCTTTTTTCAGAGATATTACAATATCTCCGAGAAGAAGCGCACCGCTTTCCGGATTGCGGTCATAAATTCCGTTTTCTCCCAAAGGGAACGAAATTACATCGGTTACCGCATCAACATTTCTGAATTCGGCGTTAATTTTTTTGATTTCCTCATTGGAAACAAAACTGATGCTTATTTCCCCAGTTTCGGTAAAACCTTCGGTAAGAAGGGTCGCTTCGCAGCAGCGGCGCATAAGCATTCTTATTCCGGTTGGAATTTTAACTTCTTTCTGTCTGTTTGATATGATAACTTTTGCGATTGCCATTTTCTTTTGCTGTCCTTTCGTAATATTTTTCGTACGCCTTAATAATATTCTGGACAAGGCGATGGCGCACGACGTCTTTTTCGGTGAATTTTATAAGGGAAATATCTTCCACATCTTTAAGAACTTTTACCGCTTCAACAAGGCCGCTTTTTTTAATCGACGGAAGGTCGATCTGGGTGGCGTCGCCGTTTATTACGGCTTTTGAATTGAAACCGAGCCTTGTCAGGAACATTTTCATCTGCTCCGGAGTTGTGTTCTGTGCTTCATCAAGGATTATGAAGGAATCATCAAGAGTTCTTCCGCGCATATAGGCAAGAGGAGCAACTTCGATGTTTCCGCGTTCAACAAAGCGCTGATAGTTTTCCGCGCCGAGCATTTCGAAAAGCGCATCATAAAGCGGGCGGAGATAGGGGTCAACTTTGTTCTGAAGGTCGCCGGGAAGAAAACCGAGTTTTTCGCCCGCTTCAACAGCCGGACGGGTGAGGATTATTCTGTTTACTTCCTGGTTGCGGAAGGCTTTTACCGCCATTGCGACGGCAAGATAGGTCTTACCTGTTCCGGCAGGGCCGACTCCTATGGTTATGGTGGTGTTTTTAATGGCTTCGATATACGCTTTCTGGCCAAGAGTTTTTGCTTTGACCGGTTTGCCTTTTGAAGTTATACAGATGCAGTCGGAACTGATTTTGTTGACCTGGTCTTCGTTGCCTTCGTTGACCAGATCCATAACGTAGTGAATGTTCTGGTCGTTAAGTTCTTCTCCTCTGCTGATGAGGGAAAGAAGGCTTTGAACAGCTTTTCCCGCAAGAGAAACTTTTTCCGGATCGCCGGAAATTTTTATCTGGGTTCCCCGGCAAAGAATTCCGACTCCGTAGGCTTTTTCTATTTCTTTTATATTTTCGTCGAAGCTTCCGAAAAGGGCGACGGCGTTTTCCATTCTTTCAATATCGACTAACTGTTCCGTAACGTTTTCTCCTTTTTATGGCTGAATTAAAAATAAATAAATTTTCACAAATACATAGTATATCAGAAATATTATATAAAATAAAGGGAAAATCTGTATTTTTTATGTTTATTTTTCACCTTGAAACTATTATCCGCATAAACTGATGATATATTGAAGTTTTGGAGGAAATTTTATGCCGATAATATATCTCAGTCCTTCCACCCAACAGGCAAACACCTACGTTACCGGAGGAAGCGAAGAATATTGGATGAACCTTCTTGCGGACGAACTTGAACCCTGGCTTATTTCAAGCGGGATACGCTTCAGCAGGAACACTCCGCAGATGACCGCAGGTTCATCAATCCGCGCTTCAAACGCCGGGAATTATGATTTTCATCTTGCACTCCATTCAAACGCGGCGCCGGAAGGAAGATACGGCGAAGTTCAGGGCATAATTGCATTTTATGCGCCCAACAGCGTTAACGGAAAAAGAGCCGCGGTGCTGATTTCCGAAAACCTCGGCACGATTTATCCATATCCTGAAGGAGCCCGTGCTCAAAGCACAACTTCTCTCGGCGAAGTCACAAGAACAAGGGCACCGGCGGTGCTCGTTGAGATTGCTTATCACGATAACATCGACGACGCGAACTGGATAACGTCAAATCTCGAGCAGATTGCAGAAAAGCTTGCCCTTTCCATGACGGAATATTTTGGGCTTCCGCTTGTTCCGCCAATGGCTCCGCAAACAGGAAAAGTGGCTTTATCAAGCGGAAATTTGAATATAAGAAATTTTCCGAGCACCGGAGGAAAAATCATTTCCTCCGCGCCGAACAATTCCGTGCTCACGGTGCTCGGAAACCGAAACGGCTGGTACACGGTGAACTATAACGGAACTGTCGGCTTTGCAAATTCGGATTATATCCGGCTCATCTGACCCCTTGATTAATCTTCCGGAATGATGTATTATATTGTTATATTCTTTCCGGAGGTGCAAACCCATGTCCCTTGATGAACTTCGTGCTCAATGTCTGAACTGTAAAAAATGCGGGCTTTGTGAAACCCGCAACAACGTTGTTTTCGGAATCGGAAATCCGAAATCTAAAGTTCTTTTCATCGGCGAAGGTCCCGGAGAAAACGAAGATCTGCAGGGCAAGCCTTTTGTCGGAAGAGGCGGAATGCTTCTTGATAAGATGCTTGCGGTGGTCGATCTTTCCCGCGAAAAAAACATCTATATTGCGAACATGGTAAAATGCCGTCCGCCTAAAAACCGCGACCCGGAAGAAACGGAAGTTGCCGCCTGCCGTCCCTGGCTTGAAGAACAGATCCGTATTATCGACCCGAAGATAATCGTCTGCCTCGGAAGAGTTTCGGCGATCCGTTTTATCGACCCGAATTTTAAGGTTACCAAAGAGCACGGTCAGTTTATTGAAAAAGACGGCCGCCTTGTTATGGGAACTTTCCACCCGGCGGCGATTCTCCGCAACCCGAACCAGAAACCCGCCGCAATGGAAGATTTTTTTGCGCTCCAGGAAAAAATCAAGGAAATCTGCCCGGAAACTTATGCATAATAAAAATCCACCCGTGTAGCGGGTGGATTTTTTTATATTGTTTTTGCAAAATGAACGGTGCGCTCTATTTCCTTAAAACCGAGCGCCATATGGAAAGCATAGCTTGCTTCGTTGGTCAAAAGGCAATCGCTTCCGAATTCCTTGCAGCCTTTTTCTTTTGCCCAGTCGGCGCAAAATTCAAAAAGCTTTTTTGCAATTCCTTTTCCGCGGAATTCTTCCGAAACGGCAATTCCCTCAAGATATGCCACCGGAGAAGATTTTGTTCCGGCAACATATTCACTGCGTAACCTTATATTTGCAAACCCGACAACTTTTCCGGAAAATTCTGCAACTGCGACCAAATCTTTTTCAGAATCGAGGAGCTGTTCAAAATCCTCACGGAGTTCTTCCTCGTTTCCGCCCCAAACTTCCGGCAAAGAAGCGAGAGAGGCGAGAAAGGCTATATCCCTGTTTTCAGCCTTGCGAATCATTTCTTTTTCCCGCTTACAAAGAAGAAAATTATTCCGCCGACAGCAAGAAGCGCAAGAACTCCCGCTCCGATCATAAGGCCAAGACCTTCGCCGCCGGTGTTGATTATTCCTTCCGGCTGTTCAAAAAGAACCGGTGCGCCGGCGAATGCGGTTACGGAAAGCATAAAACTCATCATAAAAGCGCAAAGCGCTGAAAAAACTTTTTTCATAACGGAAAACCTCTCTTCTGTTGAATTGCTATGAAATAATTTTATTCTTTTTTCTTTTACAAGTCAATGAATATTCTGTAAAGAGTGTCTTAAGATTGCGATTCGGAATAATTTAGAGATATATACCATAAGAAAACCCTTTTATATTTTATCGTTTTATGATAGAATATAATAGATTTAGTATGTTTTGGAGGTATCGGAATGCCTTTTTTGCCCGTTAATAAAGAAGATATGAAAAAACGCGGCTGGGACGAAGTTGATTTTGTCTTCGTAACCGGCGACGCTTATGTTGACCACCCTTCCTTCGGTCCGGCAATTCTTTCCCGCCTGCTTGAAAGCAGAGGTTACAGAGTTGCGATTCTTGCCCAGCCGGATTGGAAAAGCAATTATGATTTCACCCGTTTTGGAAAACCGCGCCTTGGATTCCTTGTTTCCGCGGGTAACATCGACTCCATGGTCGCCCATTACACCGTTGCAAAACGCAAACGCCGTGACGACGCTTATTCCCCGGGCAAAAAAGCGGGACTTCGTCCGGACAGAGCGGTCACCGTTTACAGCAAAAAGATAAAATCCATTTATCCGGACGTTCCGGTTATCATCGGCGGAATCGAAGCTTCGCTCCGTCGCTTTGCCCATTATGATTATTGGGAAAACAAGGTTATGCCTTCGGTTCTTCTTGATTCCGGAGCGGATTTGCTTTCTTACGGAATGGGCGAACACCAGACCCTTGAAATTGCGGAAAGACTCAATAACGGCGAATATCCCGTCACCATGACCGACATTCGCGGAACCTGCTATCTTGTTCCGGTAAACGAATATGAACCGGGTCCTGCGGTCGAATGTCCTTCCTTCGAAAAAGTCTGCGAAAGCAAAACGGATTATGCCGTTGCCACCAGAAAACAGCAGGACGAGCAGGACCATATCCGCGGCAAAAAGATAATACAGCGCCACGGAAACATGATGCTTGTTCAGAACCCGCCTTCCGCTCCTCTTAATCAGGAAGAACTGGACGAGGTTTTTGCTCTTCCCTATATGCGCGATTATCACCCGATGTATCAGAAAATGGGCGGAGTTCCCGCCATTGAGGAAGTCCTTTTTTCCATCAACCACAACCGCGGCTGCTTTGGCGGCTGTAACTTCTGCGCCCTTGCTTTCCATCAGGGAAGATACGTTACCAGCAGAAGCCGCGAATCCATTATGGAAGAAGCAAAGATCCTTACTGCGGACCCGAGATTCAAAGGATATATCCACGACGTTGGCGGTCCTTCCGCAAACTTCCGCAATCCTGCCTGCGAAAAACAGAAAAAGCTCGGACTTTGCGCCGGCAAAAAATGCCTTGCGCCCAATCCCTGCCCCAATCTTATTGCGGACCACAGCGAATATCTCGAAATTCTTCGGGAACTTCGTTCTCTTCCGAGAGTTAAAGCTGTTTTTATCCGCAGCGGAATCCGTTATGACTACGTTATGGCGGACAAGGACGACAGATTCTTTAAAGACCTTGTAAGATATCACGTCAGCGGACACCTTAAAGTTGCACCGGAACATTGCAACGCCGGCGTTCTCGATATGATGGGCAAGCCGCATATCGACGTTTTTGAAAAATTCCAGAAAAGATTTATGGAACTCACCCGCTCCGCCGGAAAAGAACAGTATCTCGTTCCCTATCTTATGTCCTCCCACCCGGGAAGCACCATTAAAGATGCCGTTGCGGTTGCCCAGTTCCTTAAAAAACACGATATCCGTCCGGAACAGGTACAGGATTTTTATCCCACTCCCGGAACGGTTTCCACCTGCATGTTCTACACAGGTCTTGATCCTTACACCATGAAGGAAGTTTACGTTCCGACCAATTCCGAGGACAAGGCTCTTCAGCGTGCTCTTTTGCAGTATTATATTCCGGAAAACGCTGATATGGTAAGAAAAGCTCTTCGCAAGGCACACAGGGAAGAACTTATAGGAAACGGTCCGGATTGCCTTGTTCGTGAAGATTTCCGCGCAAAAAACATTGCGGAGAAAAACGGAACCAAAGTTGTTTACAGTGAAAAGAAACCCCTTGGAAAACACAAGAACCCGAAGCTTTCCGGAAAATCCAAAAAGCCGAAGAGAGTTAAATAACAGAAAGAAGATAATATATAATGAATCGTTTTGCCTGGAAAGGCCAGATTTATCATACAAACGAAAAAAGAGAACTCAAAATTTTTGAAAACAGCTGGGTCCTTTGCGAAAACGGAATCTGCAAAGGCGTTTTCGGGGAGCTTCCGGAAGACTGGAAAGACGCGGAACTCACCGATTTCGGCGACAAAATAATAATCCCCGGTTTTTCCGATCTTCATGTTCACGCCGCGCAGTATTCCTATATCGGAACCGGAATGGACGAAGAACTTCTGGGCTGGCTTGAAAAATATGCCTTCCCGGAAGAAGCCGCCTTTTTCGACCTTGAATATGCGAAAAAAGCCTATTCCTGTTTTGTCCGCGACCTTCGGAAAAGCGCAACCACCAGAGCTTCGATTTTTGCTTCGAAACACGTTCCCGCAACGGAGCTTTTAATGGAAATGCTCGACAAAACCGGACTTAAAACCTACGTTGGAAAAGTGAACATGGACCGCAACTGCCCGGATTATATCCGCGAAGAAAGCGCGGAAATTTCCGGAAACGACACGGAAAAATGGGTTTCGGAAACCATTGATAAATTCGAAAATACAAAACCAATTCTTACTCCCCGTTTCACTCCGACCTGTTCCGACGAAGTTATGGCGAAGCTTGGAGAGATCCAGAAAAAATACGGCGTTGCCATGCAAAGCCACCTTTCCGAAAACCAGGGAGAAATTGCCTGGGTAAAGGAACTTTGTCCGGATACCGAATTTTACGGCGAGGCTTATGACAAATTCGGACTTTTCGGCGGAGAAAACTGCCCGACCATTATGGCGCACTGCGTTTATTCTTCCGATGAGGAACTTGAACTTATTGAAAAGCGCGGAGTATGGATCTGTCTTTGTCCCCAATCCAACATGAACGTTGCAACCGGAATTGCACCCGCAAGAAAATATCTTGAAAAAGGTCTTAAAATCGGTCTCGGAAGTGACCTTGCCGGCGGAAGCACCCTTTCCATTTTCCGGGCGATAACCGATTCCGTTGTTGCATCAAAACTCCGCTGGAGACTTGTTGACCAGAATCTTAAACCCCTTTCCGTTGCCGAAGCGTTTTATATGGCAACCCGAGGAGGCGGAAGCTTTTTCGGAAAAACCGGCGCATTTGAGGAAGGTTTTGAAATGGATGCGGTAGTAATCGACGATTCCGCCCTTTATACCCCGAAAAAGCTTTCCATGCACGACCGTTTTGAAAGACTTTGCTATCTTTATACCGACAGCAAAATCGTCGCAAAATGCGTTGCGGGAAAAATGATCAATCTGGAATAATAAAAAATCGGCAGCCTTTTAAGACTGCCGATCCAATTATTTTTTTCGGTAAAGAAGAATTTTTTTCATAAAGAAGTTCCAGAAAAGGACGATTACTGCCGCGGCGGCTTTTGAAATCATATAATACAGGCCGAGTTTTTCGGTAAAAGCCCACATAAGAAGTTCGGTCAGACCAAGACCCATGACCGCGATTATTGCGAAAACGGAAAATTCCTTTGCTTTTTCCGCGCCGGTTGTTTTTTTGCTGAAAACAAGGAGTTTTGAAAGAGCATAGTTTACGCAAAGACCGGAAATAAACGAAATTATTCCGGAAACGAGATAGTAAACTCCGAGTTCGGTTATAATATGAAGAAGAACATAATCGGCAACAAAACTTGCTCCGCCAACGAAAATATAGCGGAAGAACTGGAGAAAACCGTCTTCGGTCGGTTCCAGCAAAAGACCTTTAAGGTCGCCTTTTTTAAGAAGTTCAAAGAATTTTTTAAGCATTTTTTATCCTTTTTATTTTGAAATTACTTTTTATATTCTATAACTTATCGTGGCAAAAAGCAATAGATTACTGAATTGAATCTTTTTAATATACAACCCCATTTCTTTTGTAACCAAAAGAAACCGGGTTGTGCCTGAAAAGAAAAGTTTTATCCCCTACCCGCTTGCTCCCGCAAGCGACTCCCCCTTAAAATAAGGGGGAATAAACTCTCCACCAAACGAATTGAGTTTTCCATTTCCGACTGTCGCTGCCACCTTCGGAGGCAGCAACAGTTTTCATTACAATTATTTTGCCCGACCATTTTTCCCGAAAGGAGGAACGTTTTTTTGGAAAGACTTGATAAAATCATTTCTAACAGAACCGGAATTTCCAGAAAAGACGCAAAAGCGGCAATTTCCGCAGGAAAAGTTACGGTTTCCGGTAAAATTATACGTTCTTCCGACTTTAAAGTTGGCGAAAACGACGAAATTTTTCTTGGCTGCAACAAAATAAGCGGAAATGCGCACATATATATTGTGCTCAACAAACCGAAAGGCTATGTTTCCGCAACGGAAGACCCGGAGCAGAAAACCGTTATTGAACTTGTTCCTCCGGAGCTTTTCCGAAACGGAATTTTCCCGGCGGGAAGATTGGACAAGGATACCACCGGACTTATGATAATAACCGACGACGGAGATTTTGCCCACAGGATTCTTGCGCCGAAAAAACACGTTCCTAAAAAATATGCGGTCACCATTGACCTTCCGGTAACGGACGAAATGGAGAAAGGTTTTTCCGAAGGAATCGAACTTTCCGACGGAATCTGCAAATCCGCAAAGCTCCTGAAAACCGGCGATTTTACCTGTGAAGTAACCCTTTCCGAAGGGCGATATCACCAGATCAAAAGAATGTTTGGCTGTTTCGGAGCAAAGGTCACGGAACTTCACCGCCTTTCCATGGGCGGTTTTTGTCTTCCGGAAAATCTGCTCCCGGGAGAATGCCGGGAACTTACCAATGAAGAATTGGCTTTGATTGAAAGCAAGGTGAACGAATGATACTTTATACCGTAATTCCCTGTTACAACGAGGAAAAAGTTTTGCCCGAAACCATTCGGGTAATGACAGAAAAATATGAAAGTCTTATCCAGCGGAAGATGATTTCCGAAAAAAGCAGAGTGCTTTTTGTTGATGACGGTTCCTTTGACGATACCTGGGAAACAATCTGCGAAGCTCATAAGAAAAACGAGATTTTCTGCGGAATAAAACTCAGCAGAAACCGCGGACACCAAAACGCCCTTCTTGCGGGACTTATGGAAGCAAAGGAATTTTGCGATGCGGCGATTTCCGTTGATGCGGACCTTCAGGACGATATCGACGCCATTGACGAAATGGTTGAAAAATTCGGCGAAGGCCGCGACATTGTTTACGGAGTCCGCAACAAACGCAGCACCGACCGCTTTATGAAGCGTTTTACCGCCGAAGGTTATTACCGCCTTATGGAATTTTTCGGAACGCACATCATCTTCAACCATGCGGATTACCGCCTTATGAGCAAAAAAGCTCTTGAAGCGCTTTCGGAATTCGACGAAGTCAACCTTTTCCTTCGGGGAATGGTTCCGATGCTTGGTTTTAAAACCGCAAAAGTTTATTACGAACGCAGGGAGCGTTTTGCCGGCGAAAGCAAATACAGCGTTGGAAAGATGATTGATCTTGCATGGAACGGAATCACTTCCTTCAGCGTAAAGCCCGTTGATATGATTCTTTTTGCCGGCGTGCTCATTGCGGGATTTTCTGTGCTCGCAATGTTCATTCTTTTGGTGCTCACGCTTTTTGGTGTGCTCAAAGGAGCAACCGGCTGGATAATTGCTTCGGTTTTCCTTTGCACCGGAATAAATCTCACAGCACTCGGCGTTGTCGGGCAATATGTTTGCAGGGCTTATCTTGAAGCGAAACACAGACCGAAATATATAATTGAAGAAAAGACAGAATAATTTTAAATACCCCGGATTTTTTCGGGGTATTTTTGTGTCAATTTTTTGGCTTTTTACTTTATCGCTTTATTTTGCTGAATTATTTTTATTTCGCTAAAATTTGTATTTTTTATATTCTATATTTTAGTATAGTTAAAAAACAGCTTTATTAAAATAAAAATTTATATTTAAGTTAAAATTCGTCTATAAATAGTATATAATTAGTTCTGTGTTGCAGTCTATAAAACGAAGGTGTATAATATGCTCAAGTTTTTGAAAAACGGAGGGCATTCACCATGACTGACGCACAGATCAAGATGTTAATTTCAATGGTTCTTTATATGGCGGTCGTAATCGCCATCGGCGTTTATTTTTCAAAACGCGCCAACAGGAACAGCAACGAATATTTTCTCGGCGGACGCAGTCTTGGTCCATGGGTCACCGCTATGAGCGCGGAAGCTTCCGATATGAGCGGCTGGCTTTTGATGGGACTTCCGGGCGTTGCATACTGGATGGGTCTTGCGGACGCTTTCTGGACCGCTGTAGGCCTTGCGGCAGGAACCTACGTTAACTGGCTCATTGTTGCAAAGCGTCTTCGCCGTTACAGCGTTAAAATCGACGCCATCACCGTCCCGGATTATTTTTCAAAACGCTTCCACGAAGCGGACGGCAAAAAATCCCTTCTTATCATCGCTTCGATTTTCATTCTTGTTTTCTTTTCCGTATATGCGGGAAGCTGTTTTGTTGCCTGCGGAAAACTTTTTTCCACTCTCTTTGGTCTTCCCTATGTTCCGATGATGATAATCGGCGCAATTTTCGTTATTGTCTATACCTTCCTCGGTGGATTCCTTGCAGAAAGCGCTTCCGATTTTATGCAGGCAATCGTTATGATAGCTGCGCTCACCGTTATCCTTACCCTTTCGACCATTTCCGCCGGCGGAATCGGTGCTGTTATTGAAAACGCAAAGAACATTCCCGGTTTCTTCGAGCTTTTCGGAATTGCAACTCCGGTCCTCGGCGAAAACGGACTTCAGCTTGTTGAAAACGGAAAACCCGTTTTCGGTGAAGCGGGCGCTTACGGAATCATAACCGTTCTTTCAACTCTCAGCTGGGGACTCGGATATTTCGGAATGCCCCAGGTTCTTCTCCGCTTTATGGCGGCAAGAAAAACTTCCGAAATCACCATGAGCCGCCGCATCGCCACCGTTTGGGTAATAATTTCTCTTGCGGCCGCGGTTACAATCGGTATTATCGGAAGAGCATTGCTCCCCACCGAAGAAGCTCTTCTTTCCTCTTCCGGCGCGGAAAACGTATTTATCATAATCTGCGGAAAACTTCTTCCGCCTATCGTTGCCGGCGTAATCATGTCCGGAATTCTTGCGGCAACAATAAGCTCTTCCGATTCCTATCTTCTCATTGCGGCTTCCGCATTTTCGAAGAACCTTTATCAGGGAGTTTTTCATAAGAGAGCCACCGACAAACAGGTTATGCGCTGCTCAAAAATCGTTCTTGTTGCAATCGCACTTTTCGGAATTATTGTTGCTCTTGATGAAAACAGCGTTATTTTCAACGTAGTTTCCTTTGCCTGGGCAGGCTTTGGCGCAACTTTTGGTCCTCTTATGCTCATCAGCCTTTTCTGGAAAAAAGTTACCCATTCCGCCGCTGTTGCAGGAATGCTTTCCGGCGGAGCAATGGTTTTCATCTGGGAATATGTTTTCACTCCTTTCGGCAAAACAAACGGAATAAGCGTTCTTACGGTTTATGAACTTCTTCCGGCATTCCTTGTTTCCACTGCAGTTATCTTCGCGGTCTCGAAATTCACAAAAGCTCCCGCAGAAGAAATCACCGCGGAATTCGATTCCGTTGCGGCAGTTGAATAAGATTTTTTTACTCCTTTTCTTCTTTTAGTTTTTCCCTTTGCGGGAATAAAAAAGCATCTGCCCTGCAGATGCTTTTTTATTTTTTCATTCGGTTTTTGTTCCGTATTCGCTTACAAATTCATCAAGAGCATTTCCAAGCGAGCGGTCTATATAATAAAACTTCATTTCATCTTTACTGAAAAACAGTTCGTTATCTCCGATATATATCCATTCCGCAGTATTATCCGGTCTTGCTATAGCTATATCGAACCAGATATTGCCGCTGTTTTGTTTGATTTTCCGGGGAGAAGGTTTTTTGGTGAATTTATAATCTTTTCATTGCTCAAAATTTCCAGCAATTTTTCATTCAGTCCGTTTTCCGGAGTACATTCAACCGAATATCTTTCCAGATCCAAAGGACCTTTTGAAGCGGAGGTGAATTTTTTCTGGCTGATATGTATTACGCAGTTTTCATTTACCGGAGAATCAAAAGCGCTTTCGATTGGACGTGGAAAGAAATATATTGCCACAACCAGCAAAACGGCGGCAATTATTGATAAAACCGCAATTTTTCTTTTGTCAATTTTAATCCCATGCGTCTTCTGCATAGATATCTTCCCCTTTCCCTTCAAGTTTTGAAATTGTTCTTACTCCGAGATTGGGGCAATCCGCAAAAGCTCCTGCTCCGACATACTTAAGGCTTTTCGGAACAACAACGGTCCTTAAATTTCTGCAGCCGTAAAACGCTTTATCATAGATTTCCTCAAGACCTTCCGGAAGAACGATTTTCCTAAGGCTTTCGCAGGTTGAAAAAGCGCCGTAACCGATTTTTGTAACTCCTTCGGGAATCGTTATTTCCCGAAGTTTCCAGCAGCCGATAAATGCCAAATCATTTATTTCCGTTTCCGTAGGAAGAAGTTCGGCTTTTTTAATTGCCGATCCGCTTAAAATTCCGCTTGCCCTCGGCATATCTTTTGGAATTTCAATTTCCGAAAGCCTTTTGCAGATGCAGAAAATTCGCGGAATTTCCCCTTCGATTTTTCCGGAAATTTTTATTTTCCGCAGATCCTCGCAAAGGAAGAATACTTCCTTTCCGATTTTTGTTACCGTTTCCGGAATTTCAATTTCCCGAATATCCGAACCGCGAAAAGCGCATTCACCGATTTCCTTAACACTTTTCGGAATCGTTACGGAATCTATTTCCGCCACCTCAAAGGCGCTTTTTCCGATTTTTTCAACGCCTTCCGGAATTACCGGATTTTTTGATTTTCCGTTATATTTTATAAGGACTTTTCGTTTTATTTCAAAATCTTTCGGCATTAAATCAACTCCTTTCTCCATAAGCTCCCTCTGATGAGGGAGCTGTCAGCATTGCTGACTGAGGGAGAGATTTTACCTCGGAATCAATATATTTACATACATCTTCGAATTTATAATAAATATCGAAATTAGAAATTCTTATTACCTTTAATCCGAATTTTTCAAGTTCTTCCGTCCTGATCAAATCCCTTGTGTATATTTCTTTTTCAAAATGTTCTTTTCCGTCTATTTCCACTATGAGTTTCGCTTTTGCACAGTAAAAATCCACTATATATTCGCCTATTGCTTTTTGCCTTTGAAAACGAATAGGATAGTTCCTTAAAAATTGATACCACAATTTCTTTTCCCACGGAGTCATATTTTTCCGTAAAGATCTGGCGGCCGGAATATTATTTTTATTATATTCTATCATATTCTCTCCCTCCGCCTCATTACATTCGGCACCTCCCTCATCAGAGGGAGGTTATTAAACTTCGATTTCCCCGGAGATTATTTTTTTGTAATCCTCAAGGTTTTTAACAAGAAGTTCCGCGGCGTTGAGACCATAGGGACATTTTGTATGGCATTTTCCGCAGTGGATGCAGTCTTCGATTTTTGCCATTTCCGCCTGCCATTCTTCGGAAACCCAGCCTTTTGAAGGCGCACGGCGAATCATAAGGGACATTCTTGCGCAGTCGTTGATTTTTATTCCCGCAGGACAGGGCATGCAGTAACCGCATCCGCGGCAGAAATCTCCAGCAAGTTCCGAGCGGTCTTTTTCAATTGTTTCAAGAAGTTCGCCTTTCATTTCCGCCGGATTTTCAAAATAGCCGAGGAATTCTTCAAGCTCGGTCATGCGCTGGATTCCCCAGATCGGAAGGACGTTATCGAACTGCTGCATCCAGGCAAAAGCGGCGGCGGAATTGTTGATAAGTCCGCCGGCAAGAGCTTTCATGGCAATAAAGCCCATGTTTTGTTCTTTACATCTTTTTACAAGGTTAAGTTCCTGTTCGCCGGAAAGATAACTCAGCGGGAACTGGAGAGTTTCATAAAGCCCGCTTTCAACCGCTTCTTCCGCAACCTTGATTTTATGTGCGGTTATTCCGATATGGCGGATCTTTCCCTGCGCTTTTGCCTCAAGCATCGCTTCATACATTCCGGTGCCGTCGCCGGGCTTATAGCATTGGGAAGCCTGGTGGAACTGATAGATATCGACGTAATCGGTTTTCATAAGGCGAAGGGAGGTTTCGAGATCCTTCCAAAAATCCTCCGGAGTTTTTGCGGCGGTTTTTGTCGCTATGAAGATTTTTTCGCGGATATCGGAAAGGGCGTTTCCGATTTTTTCTTCGCTGTCGGTATAGGCTCTTGCGGTATCGAAAAAGGTCATTCCGCCTTCGTATGCTCTGCGAAGGATTTTTACCGCAGTTTCCATATCATCACGCTGGACCGGAAGGGCACCGAAAGCATTTTGGGGTGTAACTATTCCTGTTGAACCGAGGGTTATTGTTTTCATTTTTCTACCTCCGAAAAACTTTTGTCTGATTCAAGAATAAACCCCGGGGCGGATTTTGTCAATTTAAGATTTTATTAAAAGTTGCGACAGTTTTCATCTTGACATTTTTCCGAAAATGCAACATAATATTTTATATTCGCAGGCATAGTTCATCGGTAGAACGGTCGCTTCCCAAGCCACAAAGGCGGGTTCGATTCCCGTTGCCTGCTCCAGAAATAGGGCGTACTTTTTTCTTTAAAGTGCGCCTTTTTTGATTTTTAACGGAGGAGAAAAAATGGAAAAGAACAGAATCCACACCGAAAAAGCACCGGCGGCAATAGGCCCTTATTCCCAGGCTATCGACCTTGGCGAAATGATTTTTACAAGCGGCCAAATTCCCGTCGCACCGGACGGAAGCGTCAGCGACGATATTTCCGAACAGACCCGACAGGCACTTTTAAACCTTAAAGCGGTTGTTGAAGCCGGCGGAAGCAGTTTTGACAAAGTTTTCAAAACAACCGTTTTCATCACCGATATGGCGCAGTTCGGCGCAATAAACGCCGTTTATTCCGAATTTTTCAGCGAACCTTATCCCGCAAGAAGCTGTGTTCAGGTTGCGGCACTCCCTAAAGGAGTTTCCATAGAAATCGAAGCCGTTGCGCTTAAATAAAGCAAAAAATACCGTCCGGTCAGGACGGGATTTTTTATATCATAATTTCCTGCGCTTTTTTGAAAAAAATTCTGCCATCGGCAGATTCTTCACAGGTTATTCTGTCACCAAAAGAAATTTCGCCGGAAAGGATCATTTCCGAAATCGGGTCTTCGGCAATTTCGCGGATATATCTTTGCAAAGGTCTTGCACCTTTATCCGGAGAAAAACCGTTTTTCACCGCGTTTTCAACCGCAAAATCCGAAAAATCCGCCGCAATTCCGGCGCCGCAAAGACGTTTTTCAAGGCTTCCGTAATATTTTTCAGCAATTTTTCTTGCGGCGGATTCATCAAGACGTTCAAAAACCACCGTTTCGTCAATCCTGTTTATGAATTCGGGACGGAAAATTTTTTTCATCTCTCCGAAAACCATTTTTCCGTTAAAACTATTCTTTTCCTTTTCATCAAAAAATCCAAAACCAAGCCCCTGACCTTTTCCGATATATTCAGCGCCTATGTTGGAAGTCATTATCACAACGCAGTTTGTAAAATTTACTTTTACCCCGTGGGAATCCGTAAGAGTTCCTTCGTCCATAAGCTGGAGAAAAAGGTTATAAACGCTTGGGTCAGCTTTTTCAATTTCATCAAAAAGCACAACGGAATATGGTCGCCGGCGTACCGCTTCCGTAAGTTTTCCTCCGTCATCATAACCGATATAACCCGGCGGTGAACCGATCAGCTTCGTTACGGAAGCTTTGTCGGAATATTCCGACATATCGAAACGAACAAGCGCTTTTTCGTCACCGAAAAGTTCCTCCGCAAGTGCTTTTGAAAGTTCGGTTTTTCCAACCCCGGCAGGACCGCAGAAAAGAAAAATTCCTATGGGGCGCTTCGGATCCCGAAGCCCGGCCCGGTTTCTTCTTATTGCTTTTGCAACGGCGGAAACCGCCTTTTCCTGACCGGCAACTCTTTTTCGAAGATTTCCCTCAAGTTTCAAAAGTCTTTTGCTTTCGTCTTCGGTTATTTTTCCAACGCTTATTCCGGTTGCAAGCGAAAGGACCTTCGCAATGTCTTCTTCCAGAAGAACGTTCCCGAAAATTTCCCGGGAAGAAATGTTTTCAATTACCTTTCCTGAGCAGGCTTCGTCAATAAGATCAATTGCCTTATCCGGAAGGCGCTTTTCCGGAAGATAGCGGACAGAAAGACGCACCGCGGCTTTTATTGCGGAATCCGAAATTGTGATTTTATGGAATTTTTCGTAGCGTTCTTTAAGACCAAAAAGAATTTTTTCCGCAGTTTCAAAACTTGGTTCTTCCACCAGAACGCTTTGAAAACGGCGTTCCAATGCGGCTTCCTTTTGAATAAACCTTCGGTATTCCTCCGTGGTTGTTGCACCGATAAGTTGGAATTCTCCCCTTGCAAGCTGTGGTTTTAAAATATTGGAAGCATCAATTGCGCCTTCCGCGGCACCTGCTCCCACTATTGTATGCACCTCGTCTATAAACAGGATTATATTATTCGCGCGTATAACTTCATCGATTATGGTCTTTATTCTTTCCTCAAAATCGCCGCGATACTTCGTTCCGGCAATCATAAGGGAAAGATCCAGCGAACAAAGGCGGCGGTTTTTAAGATTATCCGGAACTTCGCCTTTAACTATCCTTTGGGCTATTCCTTCCGCAATTGCTGTTTTTCCAACTCCGGCATCACCTATCAGACAGGGGTTGTTTTTTGTGCGCCTTGAAAGAATTTGTATAACTCTGCTTATCTCCTTTTCCCTTCCGATAACCGGATCAAAAGCATTTTCTTTCGCAAGGCGGGTCAGGTCACGGCTATATTTATCAAGACCGGGTGTTTTTAATTTTTGTTTATCCTTTGGAAGATAGTCCGCAGAAAGAGGCATTGTTGAAACTTCTCTGAAAAGTTCGTTAAGGTCACAGCCTAAGGCGGAAAGATATTTTACGGCACTGCATTCCGGTTCACGCAAAATTGCGGAAATGATGGTTCCCACATCCGCAAGGGAAAAATTACGTTTTGCTTCCGCAAGAGAATTTTCCAGAACTTTTCGGCAAAGGGGAGAAAAATCCGCCGGTGAAAGATTTGCCTTTGTTCCTCTTCCAATGTTTTCCAAAAGTTTGCCCATAACTTTTTCACAATCTATCCCGCTTTCGGCAATGCTTTTGATCTCGCTTCCTCCGCCTTCTCTCAAAATTCCCCAGAGAAGATGCTCCGTTCCAACAAAAGAATGTCCCAGAAGCGAAGCTTCCCCCATGGCGGCATTAATTGAAGAATTTGCTTTAGGAGTAAAACCGGAAAATTTAAACATCTTGAACCTCGCTTTTCATATAACTTACATATTTTAATATTGTCGGTTAAATTTCGGTTATTCAAAAAGGGAAAATTTGCATAACAATAAAGAAATTATTTTGAAGTTTTTTATAAATAATTGAAACTCTTTTTGTTTTTAGTGACAAATTCAGATTTTGGTGTTAAGATTAGGTATAAACGTTTTTTTGAGGTTTGAAATGTTCAGAAAAATTTATAAAAAACTGACCTATTCCCAATTTCTTGCGCTTGGCTTTATGGTTGTAATTCTTTCAGGAACTTTTTTGCTTTGTCTTCCGGTTTCGTCAAAAACCGGAAACTGGACAGACCCTTTGACTGCGCTTTTCACCGCAACAAGTTCCACATGCGTAACCGGTCTTGCAGTAAAGGACACATATCTTTATTGGTCGCGCTTCGGTCAAATTGTTCTTCTTTTCCTGATACAAATCGGCGGACTTGGGTTTATGTCTATTTTCACCATTTTTTCGGTTTTTTTGAAGAAAAAAATTTCTCTCGGAGAAAGAAAAATCCTTGTTCAGATTTCCGGAAACATGAGATATCACGGCGTTGTTTCCATGATGAAAAAAATTATTTTTGGAACTTTTCTTATCGAAGGATTGGGCGCGCTTGTTCTTTCTTTTCGGTTTTGCCGCGAAATGCCCTTCGGAGAAGGACTTTTTTATTCGGTTTTCCATTCGGTTTCCGCTTTTTGCAATGCGGGTTTTGACCTTATGAGCCAATTCAGTTCCGAAACTTCTTTTTCATCATATTCCGGCGATTGGCTTGTTAACCTTACTCTTATGTCTCTGATTATAACCGGTGGAATAGGTTTTCTTGTTTGGGACGATTTTGAAAAACACCGTTTTAATTTCAGAAACTATTGTCTTCACAGCAAACTTGCTGTTCTATCGAGCGCAATTCTTCTCTCATTCGGTTTTGTTTTTTTCCTCGTTTCAGAATGGAACGCTTCTTTTTCTGAAATGTCCGTTCCGGAAAAAATTCTTGCGGCAATGTTCCAATCCACAACAACAAGAACCGCGGGTTTTTGCACCGTTCCGCAAAACGAGCTCAGCGAAGCAGGGAAGCTTTTTACTTCCGTTTTTATGTTCATCGGCGGAAGCCCTGCTTCGACCGCCGGCGGAGTTAAAACAACTACCATTCTTGTTGTAATACTTAGCTCCATCGCTTCCGCAAGAAACATTAAAAATGTCACTATTTTTAAAAAACGCATTGACGAAAACGTTGTTCATCAAGCAACTTCCATATCCACAATTTATCTTTGCGCCATTATTCTTTCCTGTGCAATAATGACAATTATTGAACCTTTTTCTCTTTCCGATATGCTTTATGAAACCGTTTCCGCTGTTGGAACAGTTGGGCTTTCCGTTGGAATAACGGCGGAACTTACCGTTTTTTCAAAATTGCTTTTGATTTTGCTTATGTTCTTCGGAAGAATCGGCGGGCTTTCGCTTGTTCTTGTTCTTGCGGAAAAACAAACGCCCATTTTTACGGAACGCCCTGTTGAAAATATTTTGATTGGTTAAGGAGAAAATAAAATGAAATCTATTCTTGTTCTCGGTCTTGGAAGATTTGGAAGACATCTTGCCAACAAACTTCAGCAACTTGGAAACGAAGTTATGGTAATTGATAAGGACGAAGCGCTTGTTGAAAAATATTCCAACACTTTTACCGATGCGCAGATTGGCGATTGCACCGATGAAGCGGTTATTCGTTCCCTTGGGGTAAACCAGTTTGATGTTTGTTTCGTTACAATCTGTGATGATTTTCAGTCTTCCCTTGTTACCACTTCCCTTGTTAAAAAAATGGGTGCACGCCACGTTGTTGCAAAAGCAAAAAGGGATATCCAGGCGGAATTTCTTAAGAAAATCGGCGCGAACGAAGTTATTTATCCGGAAAGGGAAATTGCGGAAAGCGTTGCGATGCGTTATAATTCTGACAACATTTTCGATTATATTGAACTTACAAGCGAATATTCGATTTATGAAATTCCTATTCTTCCGGAATGGGCAGGAAAAAATATTCTTGAACTCAATATCCGGAAAGAATACCGCATAAACATCATCGCAATTAAGTACAAGGAACATCTTGAGCCCATGCCGGGACCGGATTATGAATTCCGAAAATCTGACCACGTTATTGTGCTTGGAAAAAGCGACGATATTTTTCGCCTTGCCGGAAAAGCAATTAAATAAAAAAATACGCCTGCATTTTTATGCAGGCGTATTTTTCAGATTAAATCAAGAATATTTGCGGTTTTCGCTTCAACAAGCGAAAAATCCATTGCTTTTATATAAAATGTTTCCAGTTCATCGTGCAGGGATTTTGCCTCCTTCATGCAGGCAACCGCTTCCTCGATAAGTTTTGCGGCTGAACGAAGGGCAAAACGAATTTTTGCTTTGTGGTGGGAATATTTTTTTTGGTCATAAAATCTTACCGCATGAATAATTTTTTCCGGAACGATTTCAAGCCTGTGGCGCTTGTTTATTGTAACAAATCCGAGCTTCAGCGAAGGGATAAAAAGATGTTCCGTTTTTTCGTTCGGAAAAATCGGACATTTACAGGTAATGATATCAAGCCCATGCTCAAGGGCGAATTTTTTAACCGCATTCATAAAAATCCGCGAAACGGCGCCGGCTTCGTCCTCGACCGCATAGATTTTTTTGCAAAGGATGCTTGGGGTTCTGCTCATAAAAAACACGCCTTTATCTGTAACGGCGCTCAGAAACCTTTGTTTTTCTGTTCCGCGGCGCTGAATTTTCTTTCCGAATTCCCTTGAACATATTTTTATTGCCACTTTTTCCGTTTTTTCTTTATAAACAGAATCCATACCAAGCCTTGCCGCTTCATCAAGAAGGCTTGCCGCGGCGGAAATATATCTTCTTGCCTCCTCATGGAGTTTTCGGTTGGAATCGAAAAGGGCTGCAATTTCCTTTGCGTGCTCACGGAGAACCTCTTCGTTCCAGCAATCCGAAAGCGAAACGGTCGTTTCATAAATTCCGGGATATTTCGGCTCCACAGCATGGGGTAAAGTTGCATCAAGGGCGACAATTTTTCCGTCGGAAGTTATTACGGCATCGAGAGAATCCGTATCTGCGGAACAAAATATAAGCTCCGTGCTCAATCCTTTTTCAACGAGCACGGATGCGATTTTTTTGAGCACCGTTGATTTTCCCGTTCCGGGACCGCCTTTTAAAAGAAAGCATTTTCCTTCCGGAGAAGCGAAAAAAAGCTGGTCGAATTTTGAATAATATCCTTTCGGCGCATTCGCGCCGAGAAACCAACTTGGAATTTTAGTTAAATCGGGCATATATGTATCTCCTCCCTCCGTAATTTATTTTATTCCGAAAGGAGTTTTTAGGTTAATTTTATGTAGGCAAAGGAGAAACTTCTTCCTTCTCCCCTGCGGAAACTTTTTGCGGTTTTCAGATAGAATCAATATCAACCATATCCGCAATGTTTATGGCGTTATTAAGCCGGTGCATCTCTTCTCTTTTGGAACCAATCGTATTCATATGAGTAATAATACGTTCCTGCTGCATCGGGTTAAAAGTTCCGAACGGTCTTACCCTTTTAGGGTCGTTTTCAAACGCCGGCCCGCCCATATTTTTAAGTTTCTCTCGGTTACTGCTCATTTTCTTCACCTCGGCATTATTTTTGACCGAAGATGCGTTTATATTCCGGAAAAATTATGGAAGTGCCCTTTTCGGAAGAAATATTTTTCCGGAGGAAATCAGTTTTTCGAAAAACGCAACAATAAAACTCAGACCGCACCAAAGAACGCTGAACAAAGGGCAAATCTGTCCGAGGATATTTCCCGGAACGGTTGAATAATCCCAAACGGACATTCCAAGCAAAAGGTTAAAAACAATTCCGAAAACGAATTCAACGGCGGTTATTACCGTTCCGCCGACAACTGCTTTAAAATAAAGCGGAGCGTTTTTAAGTTTTTTAAAAATTTTTATAAGGCAGAGAAGCGAAATTCCGCCGGCGGCTGCCATTGACCAATGGCTGTGACCGCGCCAAAGGGTTTCCAAAAGAAAATAGCCCACGGCGCCGAAAGCAAAAATTTTTCCGTTATTTTTAATTTTTTCCATTTAATCACCCGAAATTATTTTTTGCGGAAAAGGGATAAAAATTCCGAGTAAAAAATGGTATAATTATCATATAATTCGTTTTGGGGAGGACTTTATGAAGCGCGTTCTTGTAATCGGCGGAAACGGAAGCGGAAAAAGCACTTTTTCCCGAAAACTCGGGGAGAAAACCGGCCTTCCGGTTGTTCATCTTGATAAAATCTTTTGGCGCGGAAACTGGGAATATATAGCCCGGGAGGAATTTGACCTTCTTCTTTCGGCGGAACTTAATAAAGAAAAATGGATAATAGACGGGAACTTTGAACGCACCCTTGAAGAACGGATCAAATTTTGCGACACGGTTTTTTATTTTGATTTTTCAACCGCTAAATGCCTTTTTGGCGTTACCGAAAGAGTTTTGAAAAATTACGGAAAAACAAGGCCGGATATGGGAGGAAATTGCCCGGAAAAATTTGACCTTGAATTTTATAAGGCGATTTTACGCTTCAACAAAAAGAACCGACCGAAAACCAAAGCCCTTCTGGAAAAATACAAACCCGATGTAATTATTTTTAAAAACAGAAAACAGGCGGAAAAATTTTTAAACAACCTATAATCAGTTATTTTTATTGACTGAATTATTGTAAGAATGATATAATAAATTATTAAATTAATTTTTGGAGGAAACCATGGCTAAACAAGTTTGGAAACCCGCAACTCTCCTTTCTCCTCTTCCGGCGGCTCTTGTAACCTGCGGAACTGTTGAAGAACCCAACGTTCTCACCATTGCCTGGACCGGAATCATCAACTCCAGCCCGGCGATGACCTATATTTCCGTACGTCCGGAAAGATGGAGCCACCACCTTATCGCAGAAAGCGGCGAATTTGTTATCAACGTAACCACCGATTCCCTTGTTCGCGCGGCGGATTTTTGCGGAGTACGTTCCGGAAAAGATACCGATAAATTTGCGGAAATGAAGCTTACCGCCCTTCCGGCATCGAAAGTTTCCGCACCGATTCTTGCTCAAAGTCCCATTTCCCTTGAATGCAAGGTGACCGAAGTAAAGCATCTCGGAAGCCACGATATGTTCATTGCGGAAATCGTCGCAATTCAGGTTGACGATAAATATATCGACGAGGACGGAAGACTTGACCTTCGCAAGGCGGGAGTTATGTTCTATTCCCACGGCGAATATTTTGCACAGGGCAAAAAAATCGGCCAGATGGGATATTCCGTTAAGAAAAAACGCGCGAAAAATCCGAAACTTGCAAAGAAAAAAGAAAGCAAATAAAATCATAACCACTAGTAAACTAGTGGTTTGCTCAGACCCTAGAAGGGTCAGTACTTGCTGACCCCTCGAAGGGGCACTGAATATTACCATTGCATCGCTTGCCCTGCTACTGGTAAACCAGTAACATTCGCCTATTGCA
>JAGASN010000022.1 GCA_017847875.1 Oscillospiraceae bacterium
TTCCCTCTGTTTTCGTAACATTTTTGTTATTTTCATAGAAAAATAACATCATCTTTCGGAAAAATCATATTTTTTCTGTATTTTCAAGCGAAAAATGGGCATCCTATCTGCGAAAGGAGTTGATAATTTGAACATTCTCGCATTAACACTCGTCATCGTCGGCGCTTTGAATTGGCTGCTCATCGGTCTTTTTGGCTTCGACCTTGTTGCGGCAATTTTCGGCGGTCAGACAGCGCTTATTTCCCGCATCGTCTATGCACTTGTCGGCGTTGCCGGTCTTTGGTGTCTGACGCTTTTCACAAAAGTTTCCGCACACAGCGAACACGAGCACCATTAAAAAGTTGACGGGCAAAGCCATCCGATACTATAATTTTTATAGAATACTTTTCGGAGCGGAATACACGATGCCCATTCAATATTTTTCTGCAGGCGGCAGGAAATGCGCCGCACTCATTCCCAAAAACACGGAAAACAGCGAACCTTCACTTCTCTGCCTCATGGGCGGAAGTGATACGGATGAGCTGTTTTCTTCGCTTGAAAAGCGCCTTTTACCGCATATAAAGAAAGGCTTTAGCGCACCTGTTATCGTTTCCGCACTCGATGTCGATTGGAACCTCGATTATTCTCCTTGGGAAGCTGAGCTTTTCGGTGGAAGGCATTTTGGCGGTCAAGCCGATCATTTCCTCGATTTCCTTGAAAAATCGCTTATACCCGAAGCTGAGGCAAATTTCGGGCTGTATGACCAGGAAAGGTATATCATGGGCTATTCCCTTGGTGGTCTTGCGGCGCTGTATTTCTTCCTGAAAAGCGATCTGTTTACCGGCTGCGGAGCACTTTCCGCATCGCTTTGGTATCCGGAGTTTATGGAATATATGAAAAAAAGCGAAAAGAACAGCGGCAGGCTTTATCTTTCGCTCGGCAAAGGCGAACTCAAAACGCGCAATGCCCTCATGAAGCAATGCGGCGCTTTATATGAAGAAACGCAGAAATTCTTCGACGGCAAACTTGAGGAAAGCTTTTTTGAATGGAACAACGGCGGACATGGTTTTGAAGTCCCCGAACGGCATTTGAGAGCCATCCTGCATCTTTTACAAAAATAAAAAATCGCTCCCGCAAAGGAGCGATCTTCTTTTATATCCGTTATTCTTTTATAAAGGAAACGATTTTTTCCGCAATATATTCCGGCAGTGGGCATTCTTCCATAAACATTTCGAGGAAAATCCTCTCCGTTTCACGGATAACGGTTTTAATACTGATTTCTTTTCCACGCAAAGCTGCAATGAGCATTTCCGCTTCGATGTCATATTCATCTGCAGGCGCACAACCTGTCAGCATCATCGGATCCCATTCCGCAAAAATTTTTGTCAATCCGGCAATCTTTTCTTCGTATGTCATCCGAGTACCCTCAGGAAATTTTCAAGACAGACTTTTTCAAGCTCTGCATCGGTAAAACCTGCCTGCGAAAGCGCTTCTATAAGCTTTGGCATATGGGATGCATTGGGAAGCTCAGCATGTGTTGGAATACCGTCAAAATCCGAACCGAAAGCCAGAGCGTCAATGCCTCCGACATTGCGGATATGCTTTGCATGACGGACCACGCTTTCGATACTGCCGTTTTTATCCTTTTCCGAAAGGAAGCCCGGACAGAAATTAAGTCCCATAATGCCGCCTTTATCGGCAAGCTTCTTTATCATATCATCGGTCATGTTGCGAACGACACCGCAGACCGATCTTGCGTTGGAATGCGTTGCAACAAAAGGTTTTTTGCAAATTTTCAAAAGATCATAAAAACCGGCATCGGATAAATGCGAAGCATCGGGAATGATGCCAAGCGATTCCATCATTTCCACCGCTTCAAAACCAAATTTTGTGAGTCCGTCTTTGGTGTTCGGCGAAAAAAGATCCGTTTTTCCGTCTTTACGGGTAAAATTCGGGAAACCGATCTCGTTTTTATGGTTCCATGTCAGCGTGATCATCCGCACGCCCATTTCCGCAAGGGTGTTTAAGCGCTCGATCTTTCCCGAAAGAATGCCGCCTTCTTCGACCGTTAGAACGGCAGAAATCACATCCTCCGCCATATTTTTCCTGATCTCAGCCGCCGTTTTTGCCTGTTTTATTGCCCCATCGCTTTCCGCAAGCATTTCGCGGAACATTTTTTCCATGGCAAGCGTTCTTTCCCAAGGATCGGGAAATGCCGCCAGATCCACAAACAGTGCAAAGCATTGTGCAGCAGCACCGCCTTTTTGCAGTTTTTCAAGGTCGATATGTAAATTATTTTGTAAAATCGAGCCGCCTTCCATCAGGCACATCACCGTATCACAATGCATATCCGCATAGGTCAAGCGCATTTTTTCCTCCAATTCTGCCGAAATTTCATTTTATTTCATTTTTATATGATTTTTCGGAATAAAGTTTGATTTTTTAACAATACCAACAGCTATTTTGCCGGATTTCATGTCAAAACAAGAAATTTTCTCAAATATTATCCGTTTGGTTTCGTTTTCAACTATATTTTTCGCTGAAAATAAGCATTTTGATAGATTTCAAGAGAAATATGAAGTATTCGGGCGATTTTCGTATATTTTTTAATGTTTTTCAGAGCATTTCGTTAGTATGCCCGAAACAAGCTTGGATATTCCTTTTGACTTCACTGGATTTTATTGGTATTATATAAACCAGCGTGCAAAGAACGGCTTCGGCCGTCCTTTACACGCTGGTTTATATAATACCAATAAAATCCCATGAAGTCAAAAGGCATATCGAAGCTTGTTTCGGGCATACTAACGAAATGCTCTGAAAAACATTAAAAAATATACGAAAATCTCCTGAATGCTTCGTATTTCTCTTGAAATCTATCAAAATGCTTGTTTTTAGCGAAAAATATAGTTGAAAACGAAAACAAACAGATAATATTTGAGAAAATCTCTTGTTTTGACATGAAATCCGGCAAAA
>JAGASN010000023.1 GCA_017847875.1 Oscillospiraceae bacterium
AATAAAACAGAATCAAGCGGTAAATTTGCAAAGAACAAAATAGATTTTGCTAATTAAATTATTTCAGCATCTTTAAGGTGCAGCAAGCAACAAGCCCTTACAGGGCGTTCCAAGCCACCCCTTTTAGGGGTGGTCATGACTCGCTTATTTTTTTATAATGTTCTTTCATACAGCGGAAGGTTTCTTCGCTTAAATCGTGTTCGATTTTGCAGGAATCTTCCAATGCGGTTTTTTCATCAACGCCTATTGCCATAAGGAATTTTGAAATTACGATATGGCGTTCATAAACGCTTTCCGCAATTGCCCTTCCCTTTTCCGTAAGGGTTATCATATAATCTTCGTCCATATTGATATATCCGTTTTCGCGGAAATTTTTCATAGCGACGGAAACGGTTGGCTTTGAATGTCCGAGTTCGTTGCAGATATCTATGGAACGGACCTGACCGTTTCTTTTTTGAATCACAAGAATAGCTTCAAGATAATCTTCACCGGACTGTCTTATCTGCATCAAAAACTCCCCTTTCCGTTTATATACCTGTATCTTACTATAAAACGTTGATTTTTGCAAGACGATTTATTTTTTCACAAATATATAAAAAAACAGCCGGCTGCTGCCGGCTGTTTTAATTTGAATTAGTTTGATAATAATGCTACGGTTTCAAAAGGTTTCATTTGGTTTCACTCAAAAAATGAAACTATTAAGCGGGTAGTGAAACTCTCTTTTAGGACTGAAACTACGCTAAACAGTTTGTCAAACCTGCTAATAAAAAGCAAGTACTTTTTTCAAATTTTTTTCTCCTAAAAAAGAGTATAACAAATAAACCAGCATTTTTCATCTGGTTTGCCAAAAGTCTTTTTGCATTTATTTATTGATACATTTCCATTACTCTTGCATAATAAATTCTCAAAAACTTATTGAATCCTGCAATCTTTGCGACTTTACATGCTTTTCCTTCATTCTGTTTCTTTTTAATAAAATCATATACAGGATCTCCATGTTTTTTCTGCATAACTAAGCAAGTCATTGTTTCGAATCCTACTTTTCGAAGTGTAGATGATCCTCTTTTTGATATATGCCTATCTGTTCCTGTAAACTTTCCAGATTGATACGGTGGAGCATCTATACCTGCATACGCTATAAGTGACTTCGCATTATGAAATCGTCGTACATCTCCAATTTCACCAATTAATCTTGCTGCTAAAACATCGCCTACGCCACCCATATCATGCACCACTTGATATTCAGGTAACATCTTGGCTATTTCGCTCATTCGTGTTAAAATCTGCGTGAGAGTGTCATCCACTTCTCGAACTATTTTTACCGATTCCTGTACTAACATTTTGGTCGATGGGGTACTGGATGGTAAAGTTGGGATACCTTCTTTTGCCAGAGCATATATCTGTTTAGCTTTGCTCTCATCCTGACGGTATCCTTTCTTTTTTGCCCATTTTGAATAACTCTCTAAAAATTGTTTTTCACTTTTCTTTGTAATGTTATCAAAATGCCAGTAGTCATAAGCAAAATCGGCTAATTTATCCTTTCCTGTGTACTTATTCCAATCACATAACAAAGTCTTTATACCAGGCATTGTCTGATCCAGCATATTTGCTAATGCCAATACATTCTCAACTCTAAACTTCATGTATTGACGATACTGGCGTCCTAATAACCTCAGTTCTAAGTAGTGTTCCTCACTCCCCTTAAAATCTGAAAGATGATACCAAAAATCAATTCCATAATTAGCAATTATCTTTGAATCGATTTTATCTGTCTTAGCATTTCGAATTCCTTGACATCGATATCGTTTCATTTCTAATGGATTAACTAATGCTACAAAAAATCCTTTTTCCTTCAGATACGAAAGAATTGGAAGATGATATGCTCCTGTGGCTTCCATAACTACTCTGATTTCTTCTTGTAACTCCTGTAATTCACCTACTAGTTTCGAAAGTTCTGATTCTGTATGTTGTACATCTTTCGGTTTCATAACAATCTCTCCATATGGCTTTAATATACATACGGTACTTTTTTCTTTAGAAACATCAATCCCTACACTTATCATTGGTAACCTCCTCTGTTGTATTTGTAACTGTTTCCATCCACACTTATTACGATTCATTTTCGTTAGTGACACGGAAGCCTACTCAGAGGTTCCAACCTGCTTAACCGAATTTTTATAACAAGGGAATGGCTGACTGTTTATCGAACGGATGTGATAACCCTATTGGAATTACGTCAGGCCAGTTGCTTCCCTCATTATATAAAAATAAGTGCAGATGTTTCATCAACATCTACACTTATATAGTACGAAATTGGAATTTACTTAATTCTTCGCACTCTTTTACTTACCTGCTTCGCAAGAAGATACAGCAAATACCCAATGATGAAACCTAACGAATTTAATAATAAATCATCAACATCGGATACCCTGTCATAAAAGGGAAGCTGTAAAATCTCAATGCATAAAGAAACACCAATACCTGCGGAAATGACTTTCCCGTGTGTATCCAACCTCTTGTATACACTGGGCCAAACAATTCCCAATGGGATAAACATTGCCGTATTTCCGATTACATTTATCAGAATGTCTCTCATTTCGGGATAATCAAACAGGTTAACAAACGGAATCCAATTTATCCGAAACGGATATACTTTTGCACTTTCATAAACAAGCGGTTGTATTTCTCCGTTTACTTTTGAAAATGGGAAAAAGGTAAACCGAGCAACAACGATAATGCAGACATATACCAAAAGCAGTTGTATTTCTCTCGTCCAATTTGCTCTTTTGGTTTTAATTGCACATACCATTCTTACCAAACACCAAATGATACTTATGAACACTACCATTGATGTGTATGATATTTGAATCATTTGTTTTCTCCTTGTCAAATTCAAGTTTTTCGAATAGATTGTATCAAATTGCTGTGTGAATATCAACCAATATAGAAAAAAGCACGATGGTTTTGTATCAAAACCATCGTGCTTTTTTTGGTGCAGATGATGGGACTTGATAAGATTTTGCTTCGCAAAATCTTAATGCTTTGCTCGGCACTCGCTTGTTATAAACAAGACGAAATCATTTTGAATTTTTCGGTCGCTTCGTTTACTCTCGCAAATCTCTCCGGCTAAAAACGATTCACTGAATCGTTTTATTAACGCCGTCGTCCGGTTTGGTTCAAGTCCCTAACATAAAAAAATAAAAGGGAACGGCAACGCCATTCCCTTTTATTTGGTGCAGATGATGGGACTTGAACCCACAAGGTGTTGCCACCACTGGAACCTGAATCCAGCGCGTCTGCCTATTCCGCCACATCTGCATTAGTATTAAATATTTTAACATTATAAATAAAAGCTGTCAAGCAAAATTAAAAAATGCGCTTATAATTTTGATTTTTCCGCGAAAACTAATATCAAAAAAACCGAAAGGAATGAAACAAAAAATGTTTATAAAAAAAGCGCTTTCAATTCTGCTTGCCCTTCTTATTGTTTTAAGTTTCAGCGGCTGCGGAAACAGAAATGACGAAGAACAAAACGAACCAGACCCGGAAATCACCGAAGAGGACGAACTTGTTATCTATCATAATAACACAAATCTTGCTCCGATGCTGATGTCCCTGACCGAGGAATATTCAAAAGCCACCGGCAAGAAAATTTCCGCAAAACTTTCCGGAAACGATTTTCTCGGAGAAATGAAATCAAAAAGCGCCGCAATTTATGTTGTGGATACCCATTCCGATCTTTCAGATTGGCATTCCGGCGGACTTTTTACCGATTTTTTGAATGATACCGGCCTTTCTTCCCTGACTTCAAAAATCCCCGCCGGAATCCAGCTTAATCCCGCCGGAATCGGAAGTTACGGAATCCCCCTTGTGCTCGAAGGTTACGGCTATATTTTCGATAAGGATATGCTTTCCGATATTTTCGGTGCGGAAAATTCCGAAAAGCTTGCCGACGATCTCCGTTCCTGTTCTTTCACAGAGTTCGAAGGCTTTGCCGCCGCTCTTGATACCTGGATTTCCGCCCCTTCCGAAGCGGAAATTACCCTTGGCGGCGATAAATATACCTTCGCGAAGGAAAAAACCGGAAAAGCCGCAAACCTCACCGGCGTTTTTTCTCTCAACAGCGAAAGCACCCGGGCAATGGAACATCTTCTCAGCTCCGCCCTTGCGGCAAAATTCCAAAGTCGTTATGAAGTTATGACTGCGCCGGAAGAAACCGTTTCCGAAATGGAAGATATTTTTAAAGCCTATGCGGAAGTTCTGGATTTCCAGACAAGCCACATCGCCGGAGCGGAAGGAAGCATCGGCCGCGGAGATGAATTCACCGGCGGAGATTATAACTATTCAACCGCGGTGGATCTTTTCACCCGTGGAAATGCCCTTTTCTATCCCGGCGGAACTTCCGACGCCGCGGATTTTGAAAAATCCGCCGAAGGTTTTTCAAAAAATCTCGATATAATCCCAATGAAACTTCCTCTTTCCGAAGATGAAATCACCGCCGCGGGAATGACTGCGGAAAAACTCCAAAGCTCAATCGTAATCGGAAGCAGATATTATATTGCGGTAAACCCCAAAGCAAGCGAAACTCTTTCCGCCGCCGCAAAAGAATTTATCAGCTGGCTCTATAATGAGGAAGCGGGAAAAACCGCCTATTCTTCCGCTTTCGGCGGCGTTCCCTTCAATTTTGAATATCTTATGAGCGGAAACGCCGAGGAAGTTCCGGAAACGGAAAATCCTTCCGGAAACGAAGGCACATCTTCCGAAAACGAAGGCGCATCCTCCGAAACCGAAAGCGAAGCGGTTTCTCCCGAAAGCAAGAGTTCAAAAACTTCCTCCGAAGAAAACAAAACCGAAGAAAATCCGGAAATGGTCGGCCCGATGAACCCAAGCCACAAAATTTCCGGAAGCCTTATGAATTCCGTTGCGGAATATTATTCCGCCGGAAACTGGATACCGGATCTTTCCTTTGCTCTTCCGGCGGACTTTGCGGAAAAAATTCTCGGCGAAAGTCTTTCGGATTTTTGGGGAATGGAAACCTGGGCGGATTCCGATCGCAAAAACTTTGTGGATACCCTGATCGGCGGCTGGAAAGAACGCCTTGATAAGGAAAATTCCGCCGTCGGCTAAACCAAAAAGCCTTCCCAGAGGGGAAGGTGTCACCACAGGTGACGGATGAGGGATAACCCCCGTCCAATAAAAAACAATGAGCACGGTGCTCAGAGCCCCGTGCTCATTTTCTGAATTTTTGAAAAATCAATCGTAACTTCTCATAACGGAAACAACTTTTCCGAGAATTTCAACGGAATCAACGATAATCGGTTCATAATCATCGTTTTCCGGCTGAAGGCGGAAATGTCCGTCCTCTTTATAAAAGCGTTTTACCGTTGCGGAATCTTCAACAAGCGCAACAACGATCTGACCGTTCTGTGCTTCGGGAGTTCTTCTGACAACAACAATGTCGCCGTCAAGAATTCCGCATTTTATCATGGAATTTCCGTGAACGTGAAGGGCAAAAAGGTTTGCGGTGTCTCCCGCAAAGGGAACGTATTCGTCAACCTCTTCTTCCGCAAGAATCGGGGAACCAGCCGCAACGTGACCGAGAACGGGAATTGTTCCGGGAGGGGTTGTGTTCTTAATGGTTATAGCGCGGTTCTGGTTTTCGCCAATGGAAATTCTTCCGTCCGCCTGAAGTTCTTTAAGATAGCGGTGAACGGTGGAGGTGGATTTTATATCAAGTTCGGCGCAAATTTCACGAACCGTGGGCGGATATCCGTTTTCCCTGATAAAATCCGTCATATAATTAAAAATAGCTTCTGCCTTGTTTCCCATAAAAAACAATCGCTCCTTTCGGCGGATATAATTATCCAAATGAATTATAGCACATATGTTCGGGTTTGTAAACATATGTTCTGCAAAAATTTTGGTTGTTCATAAATTTCTTTCGGAAAATATTATGTTTCTTCACGGGTTGTTCACTTTTCCTTAACAAATAAAAAAATAAAGGTGCTATAATATAGATGTACTCAAAAAGAGCCGCAAACTTTTTGAGTTACACCCTCCTCAAAAACTCAAACTAATTGACTTACAAAAAAAGAAAGAACACCGGAACTGACCACTCCGGTGTTTTTTCTTTTGTTAAAAATTTTTCTTTTTGTCAAAAAACGTCTTTCTTTTTAAAAATATATGATGTATAATGTATTCGGATAAGTTTCCCCATAAAACAAAATGGAGGATTTTTATAATGCAGGAATTTGATTTAAAAACAAAAGTATATTTCGGCGAAAACGCTCTGGATCATCTTCTTGATAAGGACAGCAAATGCGCCTTCATCGTTGCGGACCCCTTTACGGTAAAAAGCGGTCTCATCAAACTTGTTACCGACCGCCTCGATGCAACCGATGTTCCCTATCTTATCTATGATGACGTTGTTCCGGATCCCCCAATGGATAAAGTTATCGTCGGCGTAAAGGAAGCTCTCGATCTTCGTCCGGACTGCATAATGGCCGTTGGCGGCGGCTCCGCAATAGATTTTACCAAGGCGGTAAAAATGTTTGCTCACCGCGCTGATCCAACCTTCGATCCGCCTTTTGTTGCAATTCCCACAACCAGCGGAACCGGAAGCGAAGTTACCGAAGTTTCCGTAATAACCGACCCGGTTAAAAAATCAAAATATCCTCTCGTTTCCGAAGAACTTATCGCCGACGTTGCAATTCTTGATGCGGAACTTGTAAAAACCGTTCCGAAAACCATAACCGCCGATACCGGTATGGATATCATCACCCACGCAATCGAAGCATTCGTAAGCACCGGCAACAGCGAATTTTCCGATGCACTTGCGGAAAGAGCAATAAAACTTTGCTGCCGCTATCTTTGCCGTTCCTATCTCAACGCAAACGATATTGAAGCAAGGGGAAAAATCCACGTTGCTTCCTGCATGGCGGGAATGGCTTTTAACGAAGCAGGCCTTGGCCTTAACCACGGAATGGCTCACCAGCTTGGCGCAAGGTTCCACATTCCCCATGGCAGAGCAAACGCAATGCTCCTTCCCTGCATCATCAGCTATAACAGCGACATCACCAACATGACCATTCCGCATGATAACCTTCCGGCATGCGTCAAAAAATATTGCGAAATTGCCGCTTCTCTCGGAATTGTAAACTTCAACGAAGTTTCCACCGTCCGTTCCTTTATGAACTATATCAAGATCCTCACCAGAGAAATGGATATGCCCTGCTGCATCAAAGATGTCGGCGGAATTTCAAAAGAGGAATATTTTGCCGCAATTGACGAAATGGCCGATGCCGCCCTTAAGGACGCAACCACAAGAACCAACCCCCGCGTTCCTGCAAAAGAAGACGTTGTTGCAATTTACGAAGCCCTTTGGGATCTCCACCGTGACGACGAAAGATATTGATTTTATAAAAAACAAAAAGCCCGGAAAATCCGGGCTTTTTCTTTTTTTATAACGCCTTCTCCTTGAGGAGACTCCCCTGCTAGGGGAGATGTTGAGCAAAGCGAAACAGAGGGGTCTGCCGTCTCCGGCGAGGAAAAGGTGTCACCGAAGGTGACGGAAGAGGGATAAACCCTGTCCCATTAAAAACGGGCGGATAATATCCGCCCCTACATTTTTGCAACAAAAACCTTGACCTTCCCCAAAAAACGGCTATACTTTAACTATGGATAAAACCGAAAGGAGATTTTTTAAAAATGGAAATCAATCTTAAAGAAATAGATCTTTTCATCGAGGAAAACAAAGAAAATATCCTTCGCGACATCGGAAGACTTGTTGCTGTTCCCAGCATCGAAGGCGAACCGGAAGAGGGCACACCTTTTGGCAAAGAACCGAAAAAAGCTCTTGAATTCGGTCTTGAAATTGCCGAAGAACTTGGTCTTGAAACCCGCAACTGTGAAAACTATATCGGTTACGCCGAACTTCCCGGCGAAGATAAGGAAAAATATATCGCAACCGTAACCCATCTGGACGTTGTTCCCGTCGGCGAAGGCTGGACAAAATCTCCCTTCGAAATGTGGGAAAAAGACGGTTACATCATCGGCCGCGGCGTTATGGACGACAAAGGCCCCAGCGTTGTCTGCCTCTATGCGCTCAAATATCTTAAAGAGAAAAACATTCCCCTTCGCTATTCCGTCCGTGCTCTTCTCGGCGCAAACGAAGAAACCGGAATGGGCGACGTTCAGTATTATCTCAAAAACTATCCCGCACCGGTTTTTGCTTTCAGCCCGGATTCAAACTTCCCGGTCTGCAACGGCGAAAAAGGAATTTATCAGGGAATGATCTATTCAAAATGCGCACCGGAAAGAATTGTGAGCATCGAAGGCGGAATGGCCTTTAACGTAATTCCGGACAAAGCAACCGCTGTGCTCAAATGCGAAGGAAAACTCCCGGAAGAAACCGAAAACGTAAAAGTTTCCGCAAAGGAAGGACTTATCACCCTTAACGCATTCGGAAAATCCGGTCACGCTTCCATGCCGGAAGGCACCGTCAACGCAATCGGCGTGCTCGTAAACTATATCCTTGATAACAACCTTTGCTCCGAAGCGGAAGCGGAATATCTCTCCGTGCTCAAAGCACTCCATTCCTGCCCCTATGGAACCGGAATCGGCGTTGACGCGGACGACAAAAAGTTCTCTCCTCTCACAATTGTCGGCGGAATCATCGGAATCAAAGACGGAAAATTCTTCCAGAGCCTCGACAGCCGCTATCCCACCAACACCTCCGGTGCTCAGATTACCGCCACCATCAACGAAAAATTCGGCGAGCACTGCCTTTGCGAAACCGTTGCGGAAATGGAACCTTTCTATATCGAACCGGATTCCGCCGAAATTCAGACCTGCATAAACACCTATAACGAAATCACCGGCGAAAAGGCCGAACTTTATACCATGGGCGGCGGAACCTATGCCCGAGATTTCCCCAACGCTGTTTCCTTCGGTCCCGAGCATCCCGAAAGACCCATGCCCGAATGGGTCGGCGCAGTACATTGCGTTGATGAAGGCGCTTCCGTTGAATTCCTGCTCGAAGCCCTTAAAATCTATATAGCAACCCTTATCCGCCTCCAGGAAGTCACCTTTTAAGGCTCCCTTGTGTAAAGAAGATTCCCCTATCAGGGGAAATGTCGTCGAAGACGACAAAAGGGTGGCTAAGCTGTCACCGAAGGTGACTGAGGGATTGTAACTCTGTCGAACCTAAAACCGGGCGGATTATATCCGCCCTTTTTATTAAAAGAAGGTGAAATCTTGACCCAAATTTCAGAAGAAATCCTCGAAAAATTTCAGATTCGCAAAACCAGAAAACAAAAAACCGCTTTCATCGAATTTATGCGTGCTCATTTTCCGGAACTTAAGGTGGAAGAGGATGCCATCGGCTACAGCCGCAACATAGTTATCGGAAATCCGGATACCGCAAAAGTTGTTTTCGGTGCCCATTATGATACCTGCGCCGTAATGCCGATACCCAATTTCATAATGCCGAAAAGCGTTCTGGTGTCCGTTCTCTATGCCTTCGTGCTCGTAATTCCAATGCTTCTTATCGGAAACGCTGTCGGGAGCCTTGCGGAATTTATTCTTAAAGATCCGGGCATGAGCGCGTTTTTTAACCTGCTTACATATTGGGGGATTTTGTTCCTGATGATATTTGGCCCTGCCAATAAGCATACCGTTAACGACAACACTTCCGGAGTCATAACCCTTATCGAACTTATGAGCAAAATGTCCGAGGAAGAGCGTGCTCAATATTGCTTCGTTTTCTTCGATAATGAGGAAAAGGGACTTTTCGGCTCTTCAACCTTTGTAAAGGAACATAAGGCCGTTATGAAAGATAAGCTCCTTATAAACTTCGACTGCGTTTCCGACGGCGATTATCTGATGCTTATCCTGAACAAAAAAGCCTTCCCGGAACATTCTGAAAATCTTAAAGCCGCCTTCGCGGAAGTTACCGAAAAAACCGTGCTCATCGAAAGCGAAAAAGGCGTTTATTATCCTTCTGACCAAAAAAGCTTCAAGAAAAACATCGGCGTCGCTTCCTTCAAAAAATCAAAATTCGGACTTTATATGGACAGAATCCACACTCCCCGCGATACCGTTATGGACGAACGCAACATAGATATCCTCACCGACGGATTCAAAAAATTCCTAAAAAGCCTTCCCCTGGGGGAAGGTGTCAAACCCGAAGGTTTTGACGGATGAGGGCATAATAACAAAAAAGACCGCCTCCCGGCGGTCTTTTTTCTTTATTAAGGTACCAGAATATCCGTTTCCGGGCTGTCGCCGGTTTCGGTTCCGAAATAATACTGCAAAATTTCCTTTGCAACCGGTGCCGCGGTGTAACCCTGCCAGCCTTTTTCAATAACAACGGCAATGGCAATTTCCGGGTCATCCGCCGGAGCAAAACAGATGAAGGTACTGTTAACCGTTTTTGTGGTGGTCTGGGGAGTACCGGTTTTTGAAGCAACTTTGATATCAAAATCGCCCCAGACAAAGCCGGAAGAATCCTGGGAAGACTGAAGCATTCCCGAAAGAACGGTTTCATAGGTGTAATCCGTCATTCCCATATCCGAAAGAACTTCCACCGGAGTTTCGTAAAGTACCTCGCTGAAATCGTGGGAGTTAATGGATTTTACAAAATGGGCGTTCACACGAACGCCTTTGTTCGCAATGGTCGCAACATAGTTTGCCATCTGAATGGGGGAAAAAAGGCTGTAGCCCTGACCGATTGAAGCCTGAAGAACGTCGCCGTGGTACCAGTTAATGCCTTTGTCCGCGGCCCAGTCCGGGTTGGAAACCTGGCCGATTCTCTCTTTGATTTCAATTCCGGTGGGTTCGCCAAGCCCGTAATAATAGGCATACTGGCGAATGTTGTTTATTCCCATAATACGCCCGATTTCATAGAAAAAGATGTTGCAGGAATAACCAAGGGCGTGGCGTACATTAATTCTTCCGTGGTGACCAAGGCAGGTGGGCTGATAGTCCGTAAAATAGGTGTAAACGTGTTCGCAGTTAACTGTGCTTTTTGCGGTTATGTTTCCAAGCTGAAGCGCCGCCGTTGCCACAACGGGCTTGAAGGTCGAACCGGGAGCATAGGTTCCTTCCGCCGCTCTGTTGAAAAGCGGATTGTAATCCGTCTGGAGGAGCTCGGCGTAATCTTCATAATAGGTTGAAAGGTTATAGGAAGGATAGTTCGCCGCCGCAAGAATTTCGCCGGTACCTACTTTTATAACAACCGCAACGCCGCCTTCGGATTCTCTGCCCTTTCCGGCTTCGGCGGTGTTTCGGAGGTTAAGAATCTGCTTTTCAAGGGCGTTGTAAGTAACGCGCTGAAGGTCCATATCAAGGGTGGAAACAACCGTTGCTCCGGGAACGGTTTCCTCAATAATTTCTTCGCTTATAATTTCCCCTTCGGCATCATAGGTTATTTTCATTTTTCCGTCCTTGCCTTTAAGAACGCTTTCAAAAGCAAGTTCAAGTCCGCTTTTTCCTATGATATCGGTCATTCCGTAAACGGATTTATCCAGTTCGGCATATTCTTCCTCATAAATAATTCCGGTTATGCCGATAATATGGGGCGCAACGTCGCCGTTGGGATATTCGCGTTCATAGCTTTCGGTAATTTCAATTCCCTGAAAATAATAGCTGTGTTCGCTTATTATGTTTATGGTAACTTCCGAAACGTCCTTCGCGAAAGTATATGGGGTCATATAGTTATAACCGACCCTGTCCATTTCATAGCGGACTCCCGCAACTTTGCGGAATTCCTCGTCGCTCATTTCCTCAAGGTTATATTTTTCCTTAAGGCGAAAAACAACATCCTCCGCGGAAGCAAAATCCGCAAGGTCAAGGTGTTTGCGGAGCTTTGCTCTTGCGCTTTCGGTTCCGGAATATTCAAAAGGCGCGGTTTTGGAAAGGGGAAGGTTATCAATCCATTTTTCGCCGTTTTCCTCAAGAATTGAAATAAGCTCAAGGATAACGGAGTTTTCCGAATCCTTTACTATGTTGTTTTTGTCAAAGGTAATGTCATAACGAACTCTGTTTCCCGCAAAGGAACGTCCGTAACGGTCAACAATGTCGCCTCTCGAGGCTTCAATGGTTTTTGTTACGGAATAACCTTCCGTAAGATAGGAACGATAAGATTCCCCTTCAACAATCTGCATTGTCATAAGGCGGATCATAAAAATAGAAGCAACTATTATAACAAGAATTATCGCAATGTTCTGCCTGGTTTTTGAAATATTAAGTTCCTTGTTGTCTGCCAAATTAAAAATCCGCCTCCTTTCATCATTATAAGCCTCCCTTGTGCAAAGGGAGGTGGCATTTCCGCAGGAAATGACGGAGGGATTGTAATCCCATCCAAATAAATTTTAAGCAGATAATATCCGCGTTTACGGAATGACTTTTGTTTATTCCTTTGTTTCTTCCGGTTCAAATTTTTTATGGAGCCACCGGAAAAGAAGACAGAACGGAAGAGAAAAAATCGAAGTCAAAACAATCTGCGGCGCAATTTCGGTATAGAAAAACGGAGCAAGGTTTTCGTATCCATATAGTATAAATCCAAAGAAATATTCCAAAGCGGAGCGGAAAAACACCGCCCCGAGGCAAAGAAGCATAATATTCATGGTGCTTCGCCGAAAAAGATAAATGGTCGCAAGCCCGGCCATAACGCAAAAAACAAGAAAAACAAGGGCGTTGAAACCAAAAACCGTTTCGGAAGTGCTGTCGCAAAAAAGCCCGAAGAAAAAACCAAAAAGCCCACCGGCGAATTCGCCTTCAAAAACGGCGATGCAGATGCAGGCGGGCAAAACAATAAAGGGCGCAATTCCGAAAAAATCAAAAAGCCCCGGGGTGGTCTGAATTATATATGCAGAAAAAACAATCAGCGCATAAACAAAAAATTTAAGAACCTTTCGGCGGAAAAGCTTTGTCATTCGTTTTCACCGCCTTCCCCGGAATCTTTTTCGGAATATCCGGTGGACTGTCCGTTAAAATATTTTATAACAAGAACATCGGTGACGTTTTCAATATCGGCGGAAGGAGAAATAACCGCGGTGAGCGAAAGTCCGCTGGAATCAACTTCAATGGATTTTACCGTTCCGACCGGAAGATCCTTCGGGAAAACGCCGCCTATTCCGGAAGTTACAATAAGGTTGCCGCTGGCAATTCCGCTTTCTTTCGGAAGATATTTAAGTTTGCAAAGTTCCGAAGTGGAAAGGGTGATGTCGCCGGTAACAATTCCGGAATCTCGGGTGGAAATATCATAAACGCCGACCTCGACGGAAATATCGAGAATGGTACGGACGTGGGAATAGGTAAGTCCAACTTCCCAGACAATGCCGACAAGTCCGTCCGCGGTGATAACCGGGTCTGCCGCTTCAACGCCGTGGATGCTGCCTTTATCAATTGTGAAGGAATAAAAACGGTTTGTGGAATCTCGGCCGATAACCGTTGCCGGTTCAAAGTCATAGTCCGGGTTGGTTTCCTTAAGACCAAGAAATTCGCGGAACTGTTCGTTTTCGCGCTTTTTCTGTTCATAGTCAACAAGCTTTTTGTTCGCTTCCCGGAGTTTCTCCTCAAGTTCCTGAACTCTTAAGTAATTTTCCTCCGCGTTTGCAAAACGGTCCAAAAAATTACCGACAGATTCCGTAACGGCGGAACTTATTTTGAGAAAAGGCTGGGAAATTACCGAAGCCGCCTGGGAAAGAAAAACATCTGCGCTTCCGGAAGCTGCGGCGCGAATCATAATTGCAACCGCAAAAACCGCAAGGCCGCAAAGTACCTTGAAATACCAGCTTTTGAAAAATTTATTCATGGTGCGCCGCACCTCCTTTCGTTTTTAAGCCTCCCTTGTGCAAAGGGAGGTGTCATTTTCGAAGAAAATGACGGAGGGATTGTAATTCCATCCGTTTGTTTGTCGGCGGATAATATCCGCTTTTAAAGTTTTGAAAAATACCTTCTTCCAAAGGAGAAGCCTTAAACAAAATGGAGGCCCCGTTTTTTTAAAAAGCGGTTCCTCCATGAAGTTCATTGCCGGAAAAAATTATCCAAGGCGGCGTTCGCTGTCGGAAACAACTTCGCGGAGAAGGTCAATGTTATCAAGAACTTCGCCAGCGCCCGCGGCGACACAATCGAGTGCGTTTTCTGCGATATAAACGGGCATACCGGTTTCCTTGGAAATAAGTTTGTCAATGTTGTGAAGAAGGCTTCCGCCGCCGGTAAGGGTTATGCCGTGGTCAATGATATCCGCGGAAAGTTCAGGCGGGGTGCGTTCAAGGGTGGATTTGATTGCGTCCATAATGGAAGAAAGCGGGTCGGAAAGAGCGTCGCGGATTTCTTCGCTGGTGATGAACATGTTTTTCGGAAGACCGTCAACAAGGTTGCGTCCTTTGATTTCCATCTCAAGTTCTTCCTCAAAGGGGAAAGCGGAGCCGATTGCCATTTTGATAGCTTCAGCACTGCGTTCACCGATAAGAAGATTATATTTTCTCTTGATGTAAGAAATGATAGCCGCGTCAAATTCATCGCCGCCGACGCGGACAGATTTGGAAGCTACGATACCGCCGAGGGAGATTACCGCAACTTCGGAAGTGCCGCCGCCGATATCAACAACCATGCTTCCGCAAGCTTCCGCAACGGGAAGACCTGCGCCGATTGCCGCGGCCATGGGTTCTTCGATGATATGTACCTGGCGTGCGCCTGCTTTCATTGCCGCTTCGCGAACAGCTCTGCGTTCAACTTCGGTAACGCCGGAAGGAATGCAGATAACAACTCTGGGTCTTGCGAAAATGGAGTTGTTGAAGATTTTTTTGATGAAGATCTGGAGCATGGAAGCCGCAATGTCAAAGTCGGCGATAACGCCGTCTTTAAGCGGTCTTACCGCAACAATGGAACCGGGGGTACGTCCGATAACTTCCTTTGCTTCCTGACCGACATAGCGGACAGTGTCTGTGCGGGTGTCAACCGCAACAACGGAAGGCTCGCGCATGATTATGCCTTTGCCTTTGGAAAAAATAAGAGTGTTTGCGGTACCGAGGTCGATACCGATATCCTGGTTAAAAAAGTTAAAACCGAAATTCATTGATAAAAGCTCCCCTTTCGAGCGGTGTGTTCGTGTTGTCGAAAATATATAATTATTATACTTAACCTCAAGATTAAAAGCAATGGAACAATTGTGAAGAAACTGTAAAATCTGGCTTCTTAAAGCGAAATTCCTGCGTCGCGGAGCATATCCGCAAGGGTTGTGGAATCCACAACGGAATCCACCGCGTCCTGAATTTTTTTATAAAGCCCAAAGGTGAGGCAGCCGTCGGAATGGTCACAGCCGCTTTCGCAACATTCGACCGGAGCAATGGTGCCTTCTGCCGCCCGAAGAATATCTCCCGCAGTAATTTCCGAAGCGGAGCGGGAAAGAACATATCCTCCCTGGGCTCCGCGGATACTTTTAACAAGTCCCGCTTTGGAAAGAGGGCTGATTATCTGTTCAAGATATTTTTCGCTTATGTTCTGGCGCTTTGCAATTTCTTTAACCGGAACAGGTCTTTCGCCGCCTTCTGTTGCAAGGTCAAGCATAAGCCTGAGGCCGTAACGGCCTTTTGTGGAAATCATCATAGCATTAAAATCCTTTATAATATAATAAATAATATTTAAAGCAATTAATTATACCATAAGAGACAATTCATAGCAAGATGCAGGGAAATAAATTTTATTAATTTTTTATTAAGATTCAAAAAGCCTTCCCGTAAGTCAAGGCTCCCTTGTGCAAAGGGAGCTGTCAGCAAAGCTGACTGAGGGATTGTAATCCTATTCGACTAAAAACGGACGGATAATATCCGCCCCGACAAAAACAAAAAAGCGGCAGGAAAACCGACCGCAGATTTTTTATTCTTTTTCAAGAAGAACCACCGCGTGAGCACCGATTCCTTCTCCCCGAAGACCAAGTCCTTCTTCGGTTGTGGCCTTGACGTTGACGTTTTCGATATCCGTGCTCAAAGCTTCCGCCAGAACCTTCCTCATAGGATAGATAAACGGCTTGAGCATCGGCTTTTCCGCGATTACGGTGCAATCGAGATTACACACCCTGTAACCCATGCTCAAAACTTCGGCATAGACGTTTTTGAGAAGATCAATGCTGTTCGCACCCTCATATTTGGGGTCGCAATCCGGAAAACGCGTTCCGATATCCGGAAGGGAAAGCGCACCCAAAAGCGCATCCGCAACGGCGTGAGCAAGAACGTCCGCGTCCGAATGTCCGAGAAGACCTTTCTCATAAGGAATCTGCATTCCGCCAAGAATAAGGCTGCGTCCGGGAACGAGCCTGTGTACGTCATAACCGTGACCGATTCTAATCATTCAGAATCCCTTCCTTTCAAAAGCGCTTCCGCAATAAGAATATCCTCCGGAGAGGTGATTTTTATATTATATCTCTTTCCGGGAGTAAGAAAAACCTTTCTTGCGTCGTTTTCAAAAATCCTGCTGTCGTCCGTCCAGTCCGAAAGTTCCCGGAAAGCCCTTTCCATTGCGGATTTATAGATGTTTATATCAAAAATCTGGGGCGTTTGGGCCGCAAAAAGTTTTTCCCTTGCGGGGGTATATTCCACAAAGCCGTTCTTTTTTCCGTATTTGATTGTGTCCGTTACCGGAACCGCAAGAACAGCTCCGCCGCAGCGGAAAGCATCGTGAGCGCATCTGCTGATATCTTCCGGAAGGACAAGGGGTCTTGCGCCGTCGTGGATTGCAACAAAATCCGCTTTTTCGGAAACGGAAAGAACGCCGTTTTTAACGGACTGAGCCCTTGTTTCTCCGCCGGGAACAACGGTTTTGAGTTTCGAAATTTTATATTCTTCCCCGAGTTTTCTGATTTCCTCAACGGAAGCTTCCTTCGTTACAACAACAATTTCCGAAACGTCCTCGCAGTTTTCATAAGCAAGAAGGCTTCTTGCAACAACGGGAATTCCCGAAACCGGAAGGAAAATTTTATCTTTTCCGCCCATTCTTACGGAACTTCCGGCGGCAACGATAACAGCGCTTAAAAACGGTTTTGAAAAAAGACTTGCTTCAAAAAAATCTTCCATAAGCGAACCTCCGTTCAATTGTAGGGCGGGGGTACCCCAAGGGTATTTCTTCGCACTTTGTGCTCAGGGCACCTGCTCCCGCCGTTTTGAAACACAAGTTATTCTGTATTTATAATACCACAAATCCCGCATTTTGAAAAGAAAAAATCGAGTTTGACAAGCTAACCTCCGGCGGGTATAATTATTTTCAGAAAACCTCGAAAGGAGCGTTTTATCTTGGAAAACAAACGCGGACTTTTTATTGTAATAGAAGGCGTTGACGGAAGCGGAAAAACAACCCAGGCAAATCTCCTTGCGGAATATCTCCGCAGCAAGGGAAGAACAATCCACCACACCGCCGAACCCACGGCAACTGGTCTTGGCGGAATGGTCCGGGATGGTCTCGGCGGAGAACACCCGAGGACCCGTGAGGAACTTGCGGCAATGTTTGCCGCGGACAGAGTTCAGCATAACGTAAGCCCGAAAAACGGAATTATAAAATATCTTTCCGAGGGAACGGACGTTGTCTGCGACCGCTATTATTATTCCTCCCTCGCCTACCAGGGAGTTGACGGCGCAATCGAATGGGTCGCCAACATGAACCTCGGCTGTCCCGTTATCACAAAACCGGATATCTGCATTTTCCTCGATATGGATCCGGAAAAATGCCACGAACATATCCGCGCCGGCAGGACCCATTTTGAAATTTATGAGGAAAACGCCGCAATGATTGCCGAAACCCGCCGCCGTTACGGAATTGTTTTTGAAATGCTCAAAGACCGGGAAAACATCGCGATAATCGATTCCACCGGAACCATTGAGGAAGTTTTTGAACAGATAAAAACCGAAATCGACAAACTTTTATAAAAAAAGCACCCGCAAGGGCGCTTTTTTTAATGCAGAATTCAAAGCGCACAATGCAAAATTAAACGGGCAGAAAAAAGCCTCCCTTGCCTAAAGGGAGGTGGATTTCGCCAAAGGCGAAAGACGGAGGGATTCATTTTAGCCTTCCCGGGGGGGAAGGTGGCTTTTTCGGCTTTGCCGAAAAAGACGGATGAGGGGGTAAACTCTGTCCCATAAAAATCTGTCGGATAATATCCGCCCCTACTGCAACGCACCGATATTAGTTTCGGCACCGTAGGGGCGAACCTATGTGTTCGCCCGAAAAAGGAATTCCCGGAGGGGTTCTTCCCAGCCTCCCTTGCCTAAAGGGAGGTGGATTTCGCCAAAGGCGAAAGACGGAGGGATTCATTTTAGCCTTTCCGGAGGGGAAGGTGGCTTTTTCGGCTTTGCCGAAAAAGACGGATGGGGAAAAATGAAGTTTTAATTATTATTAAAATTCCGGATAAACTCTTTTAAGCCCGTTTTCATCGAGTTCAAGAATTTTTTCGCAAACTTCGGCAATATATTTTCTGTCGTGGGAAACGCTTATTATCACCCCGCCGAAGTTTTTCAAAACCTCTCTTATCATCGGGTTGGAAAGGGGCGAAAGGTTCCTCGTCGGCTCGTCAAGAATAAGAACGTTGTAATCCGAAAGCGCCATTTCTGCAAAGAAAAGTTTCGCTTTCTGTCCGCCGGAAAGTTCTTTCGCCGGGTGGCTCATTTCGTCCGCGGTGAATTTAATGCTTCCGAGATAGGTCCGGATTTTCGTCCGTTCTTCCTTTGTTCCGCCTTTTGCAAGAAGTTCCACCGGGTCTTTCAAAAGGTCAAAGCCTTCCTCATAGTTTTGCGGCATATATGCCGCTTTTATGTCCTTTCTGGAAAGGAGTTCTTCGGCGATTTTTCGGAGAAGGGTCGTTTTTCCGGCGCCGTTTTTCCCGATTATGCAGATTTTTTCGCCGCCGGAAATTTCGAGCTTAATTTCGCCGCAAAGGTGCTTTTCTCCCGCAAAAAGCTCCGGAATTTCAAGGGAAAGCACCCTTTTTCCGCCCGGAACTTTTGCGTTTTCGCCAAAGCGGAGAAAAATCGCGTCTTCGCTTTCCGGCATCTGGGTAAGGTTTTCCTTCTCCTTTTCAAAGCGCTTTCCCATTGCTTTAACGGAATGCATCTTTTTCTTCAAAAGTGCGCCGCCGTGGGGATCACCCCGGGAAATATTTTCCTGCTGATGATCGACTTTTTGATAAATCTGGCGGAAACGCTCCATTTTTTTATCAAAATCCCGCTTTTCGCTTCTTGCCATTTGTTCCTGCTTTTCAAAACCGAGGAGCCTTTCCTCAACATAGTGCCGGTAGGGAAGCCTTGCAACAGTGCATCTTGCGGCGGTTTTCCGCCTTAGCTGTTCCATGTGGATTATCATATCCGCGGTGCGTTCCAGAAGGGTTTCGTCATGGCTGATAAAAAGCACCGAAAGCCCGCAGTAATTGATGAAATTTTCGAGCCATTCAAGAGTTTCGATATCGATATCGTTCGAAGGCTCGTCGAGAAGGAGAACGTCCGGTTTTCCGGCAAGAACCGCCGCCATTCGGACTTTTACCTTTTCGCCGCCGGAAAGGGTTTTCATCTTCCTTTCGGATTCAAAAATTTCCGGTTCAAGCCCAATCTGCGAAGCGATATCATAAATTTCATAGGGCAGAAGTTCGGAAAAGCCTTTCGCGTTTTTACAGAATTCCGCAACGGAAAGTTCCTTTTCGGAATCGGAAATTTCCTGGGCAAGATATCCGAAAACGGCGCCGCCGCGGATTATTTCGCCGGAATATTCTATATAGTTTTCCACAAGTTCCGGGTCATAGATAAGTTTTAAAAGGGTGGATTTTCCGTTGCCTTCCTCGCCGATTACCGCGGCCTTTTCCCCTTCGTTAAGAACAAAGGAAAGGTTTTCGGAAAGAACGTGGGAATCCTTCGTGTGGTTCATGGAAAGATTTTTAATCTGGAGCATCAGTCATTCCTCCTTTGAGAAACAAAAAAAGGTCTGCCTTCGGCAAAGCGAACGCAGACCAACAAAAGCTCGTTTTTTTGGATAAAAAAAGGGCTTTTCCTGCAAATAATCTGCGTTTTTCCGTAAGGAACAAAGCTTTTGCAAATCTGCAAAAGCCGCCGAAGGTTTTTTCGGTTCGTTTTCTTACATCAAAACAGGATTATTTGCGCATCTTTTCACCCTTTTCATATTTTATGGTTTAAATATAGCACGGTTTTTGATAAAGGTCAATAGATAAGACTCCCCTGTGCAAGGGGAGCTGTCAGCAAAGCTGACTGAAGGGTTGTAACCCCGTTACGTTTCTCTTTAAGGAAGGCTGTTCAAAATTCCTTCGCAGCCTTCGAGGACGTCCCGATAGGTCGTTTCAAAATCTCCGCTGTACCAAGGGTCAGCAACTTCGCCCGGGCGGTTTGTGAAATCCAGAAGCATTTTTATTTTATTATCCGGGTCGCCGCCGGTAATTCTCAGCATGTTGCGGATATTCCAGTTGTCCATTCCGATTAAAAGGTCGTAATAATCGTAATCGGAGCGGGTCATCTGCCTTGCTCTTTTTCCGGAACAATCGATTCCCTTTTTAGAAAGGAGCTTTTTTACCGGGGGATAAACCGGGTTTCCTATCCCGTTCCAGATTTCTTCCGTGCTGGTTGCGGCGGAAGAAATTTCGAATTCAAATTCCCTGCCGGTTTTGGAAAGCAGGTCTTTCATAACAAATTCAGCCATGGGGCTTCGGCAGATGTTGCCGTGGCAGACGAAAAGGATTTTTATCATAAAAACAAACTCCAATCGGATTTTTTTGACATCAGTATATATTGAAATCCCACGGCTGTCAAAGTATAATTTTATAAAACAGATTGAAATAATGAACGAGGATTTACAATGGAAATCATAGAATATTTTTCTTCCGAAAACAGGGAACATTGGCTTTCCGAAATTGAAAAAAGCGATTGGAGCGCGAGAAAATTCCTCTTTAGACTTCTTAAGGAAGAAAAACTTAAAGAAACGGTAGGAGAAAACGCCGAGGTTATCTTGCTCACAAACGGAGAAAATCTCGTTTCGTTCTGCACTTTTGCGGATTTTGACGATATACAGCCAACCGAACTTACCCCTTGGATAGGATTTGTTTATACTTTTCCGGAATTTCGCGGAAAGCGCCACGCGGGAAAACTTCTCGCTTATGCGGAAGAGCTTGCGCAGAAAAAAGGCTTTAAAAAAATCCATATCTCAACAAATCACGTTGGGCTTTATGAGAAATACGGTTATAAATTTTTTCAAATGATGAAGGATATCGACGGAGAAGATTCGAGAGTTTATATAAAAAATTTGTAAAATAAAAAGAGCCGCCGGAAAATGGCGGCTGTTTTTTATACTTTTTCCGTGTCCGAATCCGAATCGGCTTTTTGCGTACCGCAATCCTCTTCCAATGCTTCAAGATAAAAGCTCACCGGTCTGAATCCGTCGTTGCAGCTTATCATGGCAGTTTTCGGGTTTTTCATCCAGCCGTCATAAAAATTTTCGCCGCCGTGGGCCAAAGTCATAACAAAAGCGGAAATGCTTTCCCATGCGCTGTCACAAAAACCCTGCGGTTTTTCCCAGCCTTCGGCAATCCAGACCTGTCCTTCCTTAATGTCGCAGGAATGCTCTATCGGATTTTCATATTTTTCTATCAGATCAGGATAAACTGTTTTTCTTATGGCCGTTATTCTTACTCTTTTCATAACTCCTCCGAAACAAGCGCAAAAGCTATAACCGCTTGTGCGGCCAAAATTTTATTCCGCAGCGTCGATTTTTTCAAGAAGAACCTTTTTCGTTTCTTCGTCAGCAAAGCAGGCGGCAACGGAGTTTCTTGCGAAACCTTTTATTTCCTCGTCGGTAAGGTCAAAAGCGGCAATAAGCTTTCCGAATTCTTTTGCAAGATTGATGTTCGAAACGGTCATGTTGTCGGTGTTGATTGTAACCTTAACGCCAGCTTCCATAAGTTTTCTGAGAGGATATTCTTCAATGGAAGGGAACATGCAGGTGTGGATGTTGCTGGTGGGGCAAAGTTCAAGGGTAATTCCCTCGGAAACGATTTTTTCAACAAGCTCCGGGTCCTCAAGACTGCGGACTCCGTGGCCAAGGCGCTTTGTGCCGTATTCAAGAGCTTTCCAAACGCTCTTCGGGCCGTCAGCTTCGCCCGCATGAATGGTGAAAGGAATTTCAAGCTCCCTTGCAAGGGCAAAAAGGTCGCCGAAATTTTTGGTGGGGAAAAGCGCTTCCGCGCCGGCAATATCAACGGAAACAACGCCTTTTCCGAGGAATTCCTTCGCAACTCTTACGGTTTCAAGGTTTTCTTCGTGGTTGTCGTTTCCGCGCATGCAACAAAGAATAAGTCCCGCGGAAAAATCGCTTTTTTCAAGTCCTTCGATAGCCGCTTCAACAACTTCGGTCTGGGAAAGACCTTTTTGGGTATGAAGCTGGGGCGCAAAGCGGATTTCCGCATGGATAAGTCCCTGTTCCTTAAGCTCTTCCTGAAGGTTATAAACAGAAAGGGCAATGGCTTCTTTTGTCTGGAGAAGTTTTCCCGGGAAAGCGAATTTTTCAAGATATTCGGTAAGGTCCTTGCAATCGTCGTTTATTCTGAGAAGTTTGAGGAGTTCCTCTTCGTTTTCGGGAATTTCAATGTTTTGCAAAGCGGCAAGTTCCTTTACGGATTTTACGGAAAGGGAACCGTCGAGATGAAGATGAAGGTCGATAAGTCCGGGTGTTTTCATTTGCTTTTTGTCCTCCCTGCTTTGTTTTTATAATTAAACTATATCTCAAAAACAAGCATATTGCAAGAGAAGAAACAAAGGTTTATAATGAATTTTAAAGGCTCCCCTGTGTAAGGGGAGCTGTCAGCGAAGCTGACTGAAGGGTTGTGACCCCCGCTGAAAAAACTGTAGGGGATTTTTAAAAAATCCCTTTGTCTTTTGCCTTTGGCAAAATCCACCTCCCTTCAGACAAGGGAGGCAAAAGAGGTGTATTTTATGAAAAAACTCGGATTCATCGGAACCGGAAACATGGGCGGCGCCCTTATTCTTGCCGCCGCAAAATCAAACAGCGAAAACGAACTTCTGCTCGCGGATAAAATCCGCGAAAAAGCCGATGCTCTTGCGGAAAAAACCGGCGGAAAAGTTGTCGATAATCTTACCGTTGCCGCCGAAGCGGACTATATTTTCCTCGGAGTAAAGCCACAGATGCTCAAAGATACTCTCGAAGATATAATCCCCGTGCTCAAAAACCGCAAAGACCGTTTTGTGCTTGTTTCAATGCTCGCGGCCTTCACCTGCGAAAGAATCTGCGAAGCCGCCGGCGGAAATTATCCGGTAATCCGCATAATGCCGAACACTCCCGCCGCAATCGGCGAAGGAATGATACTCTATGCGCCCAACCCCGAAGTTACCGAAGAAGAAGTTTTCTTCTTCCTCGATTCCATGAAAGAAGCCGGAAGATTTTCTCCCCTTCCGGAAAAACTTATAGATGCGGGCGCTTCCGTTGCCGGCTGCGGACCGGCATTCGTCGATCTTTTTGTGGAAGCATTGGCGGATGGCGGCGTTACCTGCGGACTTCCGAGAGCACAGGCAATGGAATTTGCCGCGCAGATGGTTGCCGGCGCCGCAAAACTTATTCTCGAAAGCAAAAAGCACCCGGGTCAGCTCAAGGACGAAGTTTGTTCCCCCGGCGGAACAACAATCCAGGGTGTCCGCGCTCTTGAAAAAGGCGGTTTCCGTTCCGCAGTCACCGAAGCGGTTATAGCCGCTTACGAAAAGAATTTTGATTTATAAAAAAGCCTCCCTTGCCTAAAGGGAGGGGGACCGCCTTCGGCGGTGGTGGGATTCAAAAACCACGCCAAAATAAAAAAGCAGGCAAGCGCCTGCTTTTTTCTTTTATTACACTATACATTCATAACCCCAATCGTTGTTGATAACTTTCGTTTCGCCCATGTCAACGTAAAAATAAAGCTGATAGCTGTAAATGAGCATATCCGAGGGATAGTGGTAATGGAAAATGGTTTCCTCCTCCAAAAATTCCTCGCCTTCCTCAAAAATTTTCTTTGTCTGTGTGGTTGTTTCAAGAAAATTTCTTGCCTTTTCGCGGATTTTTTCCTCGTCGGTTTCAAAATCAACGTTGGTATAATTAAGCCGGATTATAACTCCGTTTTCAATGGTTCCGATAATCGCTTTGTCGGTGATTATATTGTTGTCGATATAATAATTTATTTTCAGCATTCCGGCTGTTCCGTCCGCGGCATAAAAATTATAGGAAGCCTTCCAACCCGGGTGCTCCGGGTTAAAAGCGGGGTAATCCTTCTGGATTTCTGTAACAAGTTCTTCCCATAAAACCGCCGGAACAACGTTGGAATCGCTTTCTCCGGCGCTTTCCGGAAGAACTACCGGAATTTCCACCCTTGTTCCGAAAACCTCCGCGTTATCCGGAACTTTCAGTTCATTTTCGGTAAAATTAATCAGCGGAAGAAAAATCTTCGGCGGCATACTCTGATATCCGCTTCCGGGAATAAGCGACGGAATTTTCGGATCAGCATAGCCCTCTTCCGGTTTTGGGTTCAAAATTTCCGGTTCTTCGGCAAAGCAGCCGCAAAAAGCAAAAACAATCGCCAGAATCAAACAAAGTTTTTTCATAAAAAAAGCCTCCTTTTTTACCGTCCTATAACAATAGTGACGCAAAAGGAGGCTTTTTGTTGCATTGGTTTTAAAAAATTTTCCCAAATAGCCTCCTATCAGGGGAGGTGGTTTTTGCCTTCGGCAAAAACCGAAAGAGTGGAAAAATTTATGCTCTTACCGCTTTTGTTCCGAAAGGGAAAAGGCTTATTGCCGCAAGTTTAAAGAACTGTTTTCCGAAGGGGATTCCAACAATGGTGATGCACCAGAGAAGACCGGAAAGAAGAGCGGTCAGCGCAATTTCCCAACCGAAGACCATTATCCAGAGAATGTTGAAAAAAGTGTTCCCGAAGCCGATGGGTTCATGGACAATTTCTTTTTTAAAAGGCAGCGCGCAGAGCCCCGCAATTTTAAAACACTGAATTCCCGCCGGAATTCCCACAATCGTTATGCAAAGGAGAATTCCCGCCAAAACCCATTCAAGCCAAAGAAGAAATCCGCCGAAAAGGAACCAGAGGATATTTCCCAAAGTTTTCATTTAATTCAATCACCTTTTTATAAAAATATTTTTGCAAAAGCTTTTGCAAGGATATTATATCATAAAATTTTTCCGGAAAAAGTTTCCTGCGCCAACATTTAACAATTATTTACAGGGCGGAAATCTTTTGTTCATAAATGTTCCGGTCAGGAAAGATGTCTGCGAAGCAGACGGAGGGATTGCAAACCCTGTCCAACCCAAAAACGGGCGAACACAGATGCATTTCTGCAAAATATTCCGCTTCGGAATAATCTTAAGAAAATCTTAAAAAAACTTTAAGATTTTACCCGATTGTTTCTTAAAAATATTTTTTCTAAAATTTTATATGAAAAAATATTTTTAAGGGAGCCGAAAAATGGATTTTGTTTTCACAATAAATTTTATAATCGCCGCTGTCTTTTTTCTTTGTTATTCATACCAGTTTTTATATATCCCGGCGGCGCTTTTAAAAAAGGAACCGCCCCATAAACCGGAGAAAAAGCACCGCTTCGCCGTTTTGGTTTCCGCAAGGAACGAAGAAAAAGTTATCGGCGAACTTATAAAAAGCATACATTCCCAGACTTACGGAAGAGGGAATATCCGTGTTTTCGTAATGGCGGATAACTGCACCGATGAAACCGCAAGGGTTGCCCGGAATTCCGGCGCGGTCGTTTATAAGCGCTTTGACCTCGAAAAAGTCGGAAAAGGCTATGCCCTTGAAGAACTTCTCCGCCGAATTTCCGAAGATTACCCGAAAAATTATTTCGACGGCTTTTTTGTTTTCGATGCGGATAATGTTCTCGAAGAAAACTATATCGAGGAGATGAACAGAACTTTTTCCGACGGTTATAACATAATAACCGGCTACCGCAATTCAAAAAACTACGGCAATAACTGGATCTCCGCCGGATATTCCCTTTGGTTCCTGCGGGAAAGCAGATATCTCAACGGAGCAAGATTTCTTCTCGGAAATTCCTGCGCCGTCTCCGGAACTGGCTTTTTCTTCAGCCGCGAAATCCTTGAAAAATGCGGCGGCTGGCCTTTTCACCTTCTGACCGAAGATATCGAATTCACCGTTCATAACATAACCCGGGGCGAAAAAATCGGCTTTTGTAAAAACGCCGTTCTTTATGACGAACAGCCGGTTCTTTTCCGCCAGTCCTGGCGCCAGAGAATCCGCTGGGCAAAAGGCTATCTCCAGGTTTTCGGAAAATACGGAAAAGACCTTGTCCGGGGAATTTTCCGGGGAGATTTTTCCTGCTTCGATATGACAATGAACATAATGCCGGCGGTGGTGCTTTCGGTTTTCTGCGCCCTGATTAACGGTTTTGCTTCCGCTTTTGCGATTTTTTCCGGCGAAAGCCTTCTGCCGGTTGCCCTTTCCCTTCTGGAAAGCGTTTTCAATATGTATCTCACCCTTTTCGGAATCGGCGCGGTAACAACCGTTTCCGAATGGAAACAGATCCACACCTCCCCGGTTAAAAAGATTTTCTATGCTTTCACTTTTCCGCTTTTTATGTTCACCTATATCCCCATTTCCATCGCGGCGATTTTTATGAAGGTTGAATGGAAACCCATTGAACATAAGATAAAAACAAGCGCCGCAGAACTTAAAAGGAGCGCATGAAAAGCTGAAAAATTTTCCCGTAGGGTAAGCCTTCCCAGAGGGGAAGGTGGATTTTTCGGCTTTGCCGAAAAAGACGGATGAGGGATAACCAAGTTTCCCGAAGGGCAGCCTTCCCAAAGGGGAAGGTGTCACCGCAGGTGACGAAATAGGGATAAACCCTGTTCCGTTAAAAACGGGCGAACACATAGGTTCGCCCCTACAAAAAAAGACACCCTCCGGGTGTCTTTTTTTAATTTATCTATTTAATACCAGAAAAAACATATGCTTTTTTTGTTTTGTTAAATTCAAACATAAAGACTGCCGAAACAACAAAACTTACGAAAAACAAAAGAGGCGAAATCACTGGAAGGTTCGGAATCATACCGGAAATTGCGGCTATCACCATACAGCAAACGTTTATGTTCCAAAGTTGTTCGAGCTTTTTGGTGTTGAGTTCAATGCCGCGTTCTTTTTCCGTTTTGCGGAAATCATCAATCAAACCATATACGATATATACGAGAAGTCCGATTCCGATAAGTTCAAAAAACGCGGCGACAATGGGTCCCATCATGGAAAAAATTCCGAAAATGCTGAAAGCAAAAGAAAAAACCGAGAAGGCAAAGGCAATTTTCATATGTGAAAAAACCTTAAAAATGCTTGCATTAAGAGGGTGGATTTCTTTAAAACCTTTCAGCAGAAGATAAAAACCTATAAAATCCGGAAGAAAGTCAATGTTTCCCAATCCGAGATTGAATCTTAAAGCAAAAAGGGTAAAAATAAGCCCCCAAAAAATCTTTTTCACCAAAATCATCCTTCCTGTATGTGATGCAAAAAAACTAATGTTTTATCCGAGATAATCTCCGGAAAGATAGCGGTTGCCCGTATCCGGGAAGATTGTAACAATGTTTTTGCCTTTGTTTTCCGGGCGTTTGGCAAGTTCAATTGCCGCGCAAAGAGCGGCGCCGGAAGAAATTCCCGCAAGATAACCCTGCTTTTCGGCAATCATTCTGCCGTATTCATAAGCGTCCTCGTCGGAAACGGAAATAACCTCGTCGATAACTTCAAAATCAACGTTATCCGGAATATAGTTGGGGCCTATGCCCTGGATTTTGTGTTTGGAAGCGGGACCTTTTCCGCTTAAAAGAGGGGAGGAAGCAGGTTCCACCGCAACAATTTTAACTCCGGGAACATGGTCTTTAAGATATTTTCCGCATCCGCTGACTGTTCCGCCGGTTCCGCTTCCGGCAACAAAAATGTCGATTTTTCCGTCCGTCTGTTCAACCATTTCCGGGCCGGTTGTAAGGATATGCGCAAGAGGATTCGCCGGATTTTTGAACTGGGCGGGCATAAACGAACCGGGGTTTTCTTCAAGAAGTTCCTTCGCTTTTGCAATACAGCCGGTCATTCCGAGAGCGCCGTCGATAAGAATAAGTTCCGCGCCAAGGGCTTTGAGCACCGCTCTGCGTTCAATGCTCATGGTGTCCGGCATTATGATAATGCAGCGGTAACCTCTTTCCGCCGCAACCGCCGCAAGACCGATTCCGGTGTTGCCGCTGGTGGGTTCAATAATGAGAGAATTTGGCTTGAGCATGCCGCTTTTTTCCGCTTCATCTATCATTGAGCACGCAACCCTGTCCTTAATGCTTCCGCCGGGGTTGAGCCCTTCGAGCTTTGCAAAAATCTTTGCTTCAAGCCCGAGTTCCTCTTCAATTTTACAAAGTTCGAGCATCGGGGTATTGCCGATAAGTTCACTGAAATTTTTTGCGATTTTCATATACAAATCTCCTTTCAAAAGTGCCTCCCTTGCCTAAAGGGAGGGGGACCGTTGCCGTATGGCACGGTGGAGGGATTCGATTTAAAAAGAACAAATTGCGGAACAATTTTTTAAACCCTTCCGTCTTTTGCCCTTTGGGCAAAATCCACCTCCCCTGTTAGGGGAGGTTTTTAAATTATTATACCCTTTTCTCCCCGTTTCCGCAATTACTATTTGACAAAGCGCCTTATTTTTATTATTATATTATATGTAAAAGTTCGCCTATAAAGGAGGAGCCAGATTTCATGAATCTTGCAAAGTATCTTGATATCGCACCCGAGGTAAAATCCGCTCTCGAAAACGGAAAACCCGTCGTCGCTCTTGAATCCACCATCATCAGCCACGGCATGCCCTATCCCCAGAACGTTAACACCGCAAGGAACGTTGAAAAACTTATCCGCAAGGAAGGCGCTGTTCCCGCAACAATCGCAATAATCGGCGGTAAATTCAAAGTCGGTCTTTCCGAACAGGAAATTGAATATTTCGGCAAAAAAGGAACCAAAATCGCCAAGGCAAGCCGCCGCGATCTTCCTATTCTTGCCGCAATGAAAGAGGACGGCGCAACCACCGTTGCTTCCACCATGATCATTGCCGCAATGGCGGGAATCAAAATTTTCGCAACCGGCGGAATCGGCGGAGTTCACCGCGGCGCGGAAACAACAATGGATATTTCCGCGGACCTTGAAGAACTCGGAAGAACCGACGTAATGGTCGTTTGCGCAGGCGCAAAATCCATTCTCGATATCGGTCTTACCCTTGAATATCTTGAAACAAAAGGCGTTCCGGTAATCGGTTACGGCACCGATGAACTTCCCGCATTCTATTGCAGAGAAAGCGGCTTCGGCGTTGATTACAGAATCAACACCCCCAACGAACTTGCCGCCGCATTCAAAGCAAAACTCGATCTCGGAATCCACGGCGGTATGCTTGTCGGAAACCCCATTCCGAAGGAATACGCAATGTCCAAAGGAATGGCGGACAGAGCTATCGAAATTGCCGTTAAAAAAGCCGAAGAAAACAACATCAGAGGAAAAGAACTCACTCCCTTCCTTCTCACTCTCGTAAAAGAGATGACCGGCGGAATGAGCCTTGATTCCAACATCGAACTTGTTTATAACAACGCAAAACTCGCCGCAAAAACCGCCGTTCAGCTTGCCGCTCTTTCCGAAGGCGAAGAAGAGGAAGCGGGTCTTGATGAACTCCGCGCGGAAATCGCGGACGATACCGCAGAATCCATCAAAGCGGAACTTTCCGCATTCCGCGGCGAAATGGAAACCCTTATCGCACAGCGTGTTGCCGCGGTTCAGCAGCAGATGCCCAATCCCTATATGAACCCCTATATGAATCCCTATGCAATGCCTCAGCAGATGCCTCAGTATCCTCAGGATCCCCAGTTCCAGCAGAATCCTTACGGAATGCAGTATCAGCAGAACCCCTATGGCATGCCCCAGCAGAATCCTTACGCAATGCCTCAGCAGCCGCCTATGCAGCCTGCTCCCGCACCTGCGCCTTACGTAAATCCTTACAAACCCGTTCGTCCCGAACCGATTCCGGAACCCCAGCCGGAACCCATTCCCGCACCGAACCCCTATAAATCCATTCCGGACGAAGAATGGGTAAACCCCTTTGCACCGAAACGCGCAAAACCCGCCGAACCGGTTGTTGAAGAACCCGTTGAGGAAACTGTAGGGAACGTTCTTGACCGTTCCGAATTTGAGGAACCGGTTATTGAGGAAATCATCGAGGAAGTAATCGAAGAACCGATCGAGGAAGAAATTCCCGAGGAAGAAATCATCGAAGAACCCGCTCCGGAGGAAGTTCCGGAAGAAGAACCCGCCGCAGAAGTTTCCGAAGAACCGGCAGAGGAAGAGGAAGAATATACCGTAACCGAATATGTTCCCCCTGTTCGCGAAGAAAAACGCAAACCGGATAACATGGTAAAACCCGAAATGGACGAAGAAGGCATGACCGCCTATGACCCGGAATTTTACCGCAAACGCAACGAGGAACGCAAACGCAGAATTGCGGAAGCAGCCGGCGAAGCAAAACATAAAGAGGAAGAAAAAGCCGCGGAGCCGGAATATATCGACTGCAAAGGTCCGCTCGAATTCACCGGCGAACACCCCTGGGCATGGAAATGTACCCGCTGCGGCCAGCTTTTCCAGAAACACGAAATTCCCCATAAATGCGTAAAAACCGACTGATAAAAAATATTTCCTTGCGGAGGGACTTTTTCTGAAGGTCCCTCCGTTTGTGAGTTTTACGGAGGCGGAAAATGCGTCTTTTCACCGCTCTTTGCTTTGATGAAAAAACAAAAAACGCTCTTTTTTCCCTTTCGGAAAAATCAAAAACATTTGCGGAAGGGAATTTTACCCTGCGCGAAAACCTTCACCTCACCCTTGTTTTCATCGGCGAAACCGAAAGAAAAAGCGAAATTGAATCCGCCCTTTCGGAAATTGAATTTCCGAAGTTCAGCGTTGATTTTTCCAAAACTGGAACCTTCGAAAAAGGAATTTTCTGGGTCGGAACCTCTGAAAACAGGGAACTTGAAAATCTTCGGAAAACCGTTTTTGAAAAACTCAGAAATCTCGGTTTTGAACCTGAAGAAAGGGAATTTGTTTCCCATATAACCCTTGCGAAAAAATTCAGACCGGCGGAAAATTTTTCTTTTGATGAAATCGAAAAAAATCTTCCGGAAAAACCGGCTTTGATAAACCGCATAAGCCTTATGAAATCCGAAAGGATAAACGGCGAACTTAAATATACCGAAATTTTTTCAAAAGAACTTTTCTGAAAGGAGAGGCAGCAAATGGAAGAAACCTTCACCGCGGGAATTCGCCCCGGCGGACTTACCGGCGGAAGAGAAATAAGAATACTTATTTGCCATATCCTTTCGGAACTTGGCGAACCCATGGGCTTTGATGAAATGACCGAGGCAATTCTTGCGGACGGAACCGCAAATTATTTTGAATTTGCGGATGCCCTTTCGGAACTTCGCGAAACCGGATGCGTCGTAACTTTTAAAACCGATTCCGGAATAAACGAATATGCCGTTACCGAAAAGGGAAAAGCCGCCGCAAAAACCCTTGAAAACGATCTTCCCCTTTCCGTAAGGGAAAAATCCACCGAAAGCGCAAGGAATATAATCCAGCGCCGCCGCATAGAAAAGGAAAACCTTGTTACAATAACAAAAACCGAGGACGGCTATATGATCCATATCAGAGTAACCGATATCGGAACCGACCTTATGGATCTTTCCCTCTTCATGCCTACCATTGAACAGGCCCTTGCGGTAAAGGAAAAATTCCTCGGCGATCCTGCCGGAGCCTATATGGGCGTTCTCGAAAGCCTTGCCGGAGAATTTTAAGGCTCCCTTGTGCAAAGGGAGCTGTCAGCGAAGCTGACTGAGGGATTGTAATCCCATCAAATTTATATCGGATGCAAAAAAACACCTCATCCGTCTTTTCTGCAACAAGTTGCAGAAAATCCACCTTCCCCTCAAGGGGAAGGCTTATTCCAGATTAAAACCGAAAAGAGGTTTTTGCTTTTCCATATTCGCCGCGAAGCGGCGAATATCCCCCTTTTTTCGCCTTAAAAATTTTGAAATATGACTCGAAAAGAGGTTTTATATAAATGAACAAAAAAACCGTTGCTCTGCTTTTTGGCGGAGTTTCAAGCGAATATGACGTTTCCTGTATGTCCGTTTCCTCCGTCTGGGAAAACATCGACAGGGAAAAATTCGAACCCGTTCTCCTCGGAATCACAAAAACCGGCGAATGGTATCTCTATTCCGGCGATATCGAAAAAGTCCGTAACCACGAATGGGATAAAGATTCCGAAAATCTTAAAAAAGCTTTCATCTGCCCGGACAGAAGAGTTCACGGCGCAATGGTCGAAAGCGGGAACGGCTTTGAAGAACTTTATATCGACGTCGTTTTCCCGGTTCTCCACGGAAAAAACGGCGAGGACGGAACCATGCAGGGTCTTCTCGAAATTGCGGGCCTTCCCTATGTTGGCTGCAAAGTTCTTGCCTCCGCCGCTTGTATGGATAAGGACGTCTGCCACACCCTTCTTAAGGGAGCGGGGGTTCCCCAGGTTAAATGGCTCACCTATTTCCGCGGAAATGTCGATTATTCCGAAGCGGAAAAAGCCGTTGAAACCGAACTCGGCTGGCCGGTTTTCGTAAAACCCGCCAACGCAGGTTCCTCCGTCGGAATCAGCAAGGTAAAATCCGCAGATATGCTCAAAGAAGCCATGGAACTTGCTTTTGAGCACGACGTAAAAGTTATCATCGAAGAAGCGGTGCTCAACCCCATAGAAGTTGAATGTGCCGTGCTTGGAAACGATGAACTTATGGTCGGCGGACCGGGAGAAATTGTTCCGGCGGACGAATTTTACAGCTACGACGCAAAATATTATAACGACGAAAGCGAAACTTTCATCAAGGCAAGAATCGAGGATTCCGTTGCGGAAGAGATTCGCGAAACCGCTGAAAAAGCTTATAAAATCCTCGGCTGCAAAGGTCTTACCCGTGTTGATTTCCTTATCGACGGCGATTCCGGAAAAATCGTTCTCAACGAACCGAACACCCTTCCGGGTTTCACCAACATCTCGATGTATCCGAAGCTCATCATGAGCACCGGAATGACCTATTCCGAACTTATCGATAAGCTTCTCGAACTTGCCTGCGAATAAAAAAAGCTTTCCCGGAGAGGAAGGTGGCATTTGCGCAGCAAATGACGAAAGAGGGATTAACAGATAACGCGGAGCGCTTATCATATCCTGTCGGGGGATTATCCCTCCTCAGTCAGCTTCGCTGACAGCTCCCCCTCTGGGGAGCCTGTTTTAAAGCCCGCCAGTCTTTTATCTTTGGCAAAATTCCGCTCTCCTTTTATGGAAGCATTAAGAGGTTATGATTTTATGGATAACAGACCAATCGGCGTTTTCGATTCCGGTCTCGGCGGTTTGACCGCCGTTCGGGAATTAAGACGCATTCTTCCCGGAGAAGATATAATTTTCTTCGGCGATACCGGAAGGGTTCCTTACGGAAGCCGAAGCCCTCGTATAATTAAAGAATATGCGACCCAGTGCATGGATTTCCTTGAAAAACAGGACGTTAAAATGATTCTTGTCGCCTGCGGAACCGTAAGTTCCGTTCTCGGCGAAAAAATGAACGAAGGAAGAAAAATTCCCTGTATGGGCGTTCTTGAATCAACGGTAAAAGCCGCCGTTTCCGCAACCAAAAACAAAAACATCGGGCTTATCGCAACCGCGGCCACCGTTGCAAGCGGTTCTTACGAAAAGCTTACGGAAAAACTTTTGCCGGAAGCAAATTTTTACGGAAAAGCCTGCCCGCTTTTTGTTCCGCTTGTTGAAAACGGCTATTTTGCGTCGAACTGCGAAGTAACAAGGCTTGTTGCAAAGGATTATCTTTCCGCTTTCGAGGGAAAGGATATCGATACCCTGATTCTGGGTTGCACCCACTATCCTTTGCTCTATAATCTTCTGGATTCCATCACCGAACACAAACTGAACCTCATCGATTCCGGAAAGGAAGCCGCTCTCGGCGCAAAAGCTCTTCTTGAAGAAAAAGATATGCTTTCCGGCTGGAGAAAAATCGGCGGAATGAAGTTTTTTGTAACGGACGAGGAAGAAGGTTTCGCAAGGCTTGGAAAAGAATTTTTGGGCGAAGAACTTTCCGACGTAACAAGGCTCGAAATCGAAGAACTCTGAAAGCCTTCCCGGAGGAGACTCCCCTGTTAGGGGAGATGTTGAGCGAAGCGAAACAGAGGGGTCTGCCGTCTCCGGCGAGGAAAAGGTGGCACGACGAAGTCGTGACGGATGAGGGATTTCAGGTAACCCGGAGGGCAAAAACTTTCCGAACCATAATTTTAAAATTAAACAGGGGGTTACAATCCCTCAAGTCAGCTTCGCTGACAGCTCCCTTTAAACAGGGGAGCCTGATTTGAAAGGATAGTTTAATGAAAAAAGACGTTATGATTTTCATAAAAGGCACCCAGGAAGTTGATGGCGAAAAAGATACCATCGAACTTATGACCAAGGGCCGATATTATAAAAGGCGTGACGTTCTCTATCTTTCCTATGACGAAATGGACGAGGAAGATACGGAACCGACCATGAAAACTCTTCTTAAAATTGAGGGGGACAACCGGGTAACCATGACCCGAAGCGGAAAAAGAAACCAGCAGCTTATAATTGAAAAAGGCGAACGCCACCAGTGCCATTACGATAACGGTTACGCCGAATGGATAATGGGAATCCAGGGTTACGGAATTGAAAACGGGCTCGAAGATAACGGCGGAACCCTTAATTTTAAATATTCCATGGATATAAACGCCATGTTTGCAAGCGAAAATGAAGTTAACATAGTAGTCAAGGAGTGTGAGGAAAATGCGTAACTTAGTGGCGGAAGCCAAAGCGCAGTACAAAGAACTTATCGAAAAAGCGGTGAACGAAGCAATTGCCGCAGGCGAACTTCCGGAAGGTGAAATTCCGAAATTCAATATAGAAATTCCGGCAGATAACAAAAACGGCGACCTTGCTTCCAACGTTGCAATGGTTTCCGCAAAAGCTTTCAGAAAAGCTCCCCGCCAGATTGCGGAAACAATCGTTTCCCATATCTCCCTTGACGGAACTTATTTTGAAAAAGCGGAAGTTGCGGGTCCCGGCTTCCTCAACGTTTTCTATGCTCCCCATTGGTTTGCAGAAACCGTTTCCGCGGTCCTTACCGAAAAAGAAACCTACGGAACCGGCAATATGGGCAAAGGTGAAAAAGTCATGGTCGAATTTGTTTCCGCAAACCCCACCGGACCGATGCATATGGGTAATGCCCGCGGTGGCGCAATCGGTGACGGTCTTGCGGAAGCAATGAAATGGTGCGGCTATGACGTTACCCGCGAATTCTATATCAACGACGCCGGCAACCAGATTGAAAAATTCGGAAAATCCCTCGAGGCAAGATATCTCCAGCTCCATCTCGGCGAAGACGCAATCGAATTCCCGGAAGACGGTTATCACGGCGAAGATATCAAAGTCCGCGCAAAGGAATTCACCGAAATAAACGGCGACAAATATGTTAACGCAGATTCCGCTGAAAGGAAAAAAGCTCTCGTTGCCTATGCCCTTCCCGCAAACGTTGAAGGACTTCAGCGCGACCTCGGAAAATACCGCATCAACTATGACGTCTGGTTCCGCGAAAGCAGCCTTTATAACGACGGCTCCATCAAAAAAGTTGTAAAGATCCTTACCGAAAAAGGTCTTACCTATGAAAAAGACGGCGCTCTCTGGTATAAAAACGCCGAAGTTCTCACCAAAAAATTCAAGGCGGAAGGCAAAACCGATAAACAGATCGAAGCCCTTGAACTCAAGGACGACGTAATTATCCGCGCAAACGGAAACCCCACCTATTTCGCGGGCGATATCGCTTACCACTATAACAAATTCGCCGAACGCGGATTCAATAAAGTTATCAACGTCTGGGGCGCAGACCACCACGGTCACGTTGCAAGACTTCAGGGCGCAATGGACGCTGTTGGTCTTGACGGAAGCAAGCTCGACGTTGTTCTTATGCAGATGGTCGAACTTATGCGCGACGGAAAACCCGAAAAAATGAGCAAACGTACCGGTAAGGCAATCACTCTTACCGACCTTCTCGACGAAGTTCCGATCGATGCGGCACGTTTCCTCTTCAATATGCGCGAACCCAACACCCACCTTCTCTTCGACCTCGGTCTTGCGGTAAAGAACACCAACGATAACCCCGTTTATTACGTTCAGTATGCCCACGCAAGAATCTGCTCCATTCTTCGCGCTCTTGCTGAAGAAGGAGTTCAGGTAAAAGAGGATATTTCCTGCTATACCTATACCGAACCGGAAGAATTCGCCCTTGTTACCGAGCTTGCAAAATTCCCCGGCGAAATCGAAGAATCCGTAAAAACTTACGATCCTTCCAGAATCACCAAATACGCTATCGAAGTTGCGACAATGTTCCACAAATTCTATAACGCATGCCGCTGCCGCTGTGAAGAAGAGGACAGAATGTACGCAAGAATGGCCCTTGCTTCCGCAACCAAGGTTGTTATCAAAAACGTCCTCACAATGCTCAAAGTTTCCGTTCCGGAATCTATGTAACCTCTTAAGCGCCCCTTGCTAAAGTGGAAAGGGGATTCTTTAAAAAAATCCTGCCATATAATAAAAACAAAAAATCCCGCTTTCCAGCGGGATTTTTTTATAGCCTCCACCGAATATAAGGCTCCCTTGTGCAAAGGGAGCTGTCTTTTGCCGGAGGCAAAAGACAGAGGGATTGTAACCCCGTCCAACCAAAAAACATCCAAAAATTTTTCTTTTCCTTGCAACAAAACCGTGGAAATATGTTACTATTTATATATAAGGAATATTTTAAAACGGAGGTGTTCCCTTTTGAAAAAGCTTTTTGTTTTTGCGCTTGTTTTTGCCCTTTTGCTTTCCGGCTGCGGAAAAGAACCGGAGAAAATCGTTCCGGAAGTTCCGGATATTCCAGAAATTTCGCAAGGCGAAATTTCCGAATCGGTTCCGGAAGAACCGGAAGAATCTGTTCCGGAGGAACCTTCCGAACCTGTTTTGGAAGAACCGGAAGAAATTTTTCAGGACGAAGAAAATGATGAAGCGGATTATGTCCGCTCCGTGCTTGAAGATCTTGGAATCGATAAAGACACAAAAGAACTTGTAATAAGCGGAAACAGCGGAACGGACCGTATCGAACTTATAGATAGCTTTGTCGCTTCCGTGGAAAAAAATGAAGCCGCGGAAGTTTGCGGAATGATGTATGGTCATACGATGCCGTATTATTTTGAACTTTCTTTTGAACCGGGCGGAATGATAAAACATACGCAAATTTCCAAAGCTCTCGGAAGCCGCACCCAGGAATTTTCAAACATTTATGAATACGAAAATTTCTGCTGCTTTACAAATGAAGACGGAGAAAATTTTTCTCTTTTAAGGGAAGACCTTTATGAGCGTGAAGAACTTAAATTTTCACCGGAGCAGGATATTCCCGGAATGCCCGTAACTCTTTCGGAAGCAAAAGAAAAAGCGAAAAAAACCATGCTTTCCGGAACAGGATATGCCGAGCTTACGAAAGATGAAGAAACAGTGCTTTATGGTTCATATGGAAACGTTCTGACGGAAGATTATTCAGAATACGCCGACGAATATTATGTAAACCTTGAACCAATATGCAAAGGGATTTATGATATAAACGGAAAAGCCTATTATCTTATTTCTTTTTACAGCGGAGATGAAGATACGGGTCTTACCTATTTCGTCTGCGCAGAAGAGAGCGATGTTGTTTTCAGCGTAAGCCAGGTCAACGGAAACCTTGTTCCGATTGCATATCCTGCAAAGCCTCGGGTTTCGCTTAAAACAGAATAAAAACAAAAAATCCCGCTTTCTGCGGGATTTTTTTATGGCCTCCACCGAATATAAGACTCCAGGGAGCAGTCTTTTGCTGGAGACAAAAGACTGAGGGATTGTAACCCCGTCCAACCCAAAATTTTTTATTATCGCGCAACCAAACCGTGTTATAATCTGTCTGTATTATCGAAAGGCCTTTTTAAAAAAAGCAAAAAAGGAGGTGCGGAATTTTGGAAAAGGAAAAAATCCTCGGCGAACTTTCCGAAAAATACGGAAAAATCTGCAGAACCGTTGCGAAAAACATTCTTCGGAATGACGAAGATGCGGAAGAAATTCTTAACGATTCCCTGCTCGCCTTCTGGAATTCCGCTTTTTCGGATTTTCCGGAAAACCCCGGAGCCTGGCTTTGCAAAACCGCAAGGAACCTTGCGCTCAACCGCCTTGAATATCTTTCCGCGGAAAAGCGCGGAAAGGGAAATGCGGAAATTGCCCTTTCGGAACTGGAAGAATGTATCCCATCAAAAAACAGCGTTGAGGAAAAAATCGACGAAGCGGTTTTGCTTAAATCTATCGAAGATTTTCTCCGAAGCGAACCAAAGGAAAAACGAAACATTTTTGTCCGCCGCTATTGGTATATGTTTTCCGTTTCGGAAATCGCAAAAACTTACGGAATAAGCGAAAGTAAGGTCAAATCCACCCTTTTCCGAATGAGGAAGGAACTCCGGAAAAAGCTTGAAAAGGAGGAACTTATATGACAAAAAACGCTCTTGAAATGATAAACGCCCTTGATGATGAATTCGTTCTTTCCGCAATGGAAGAACCAAAGGCAAAAATCCGCCCGCTTAAAAAACTCCGTTGGACCGCCGTTGCCGCCTGCATTGCGCTTTTGCTGGCTGTTCCCGTTATGGCGGAAGTTTTAGGCTTCACCCTTGATTTTGACGTAAACAAAAACCACTGGGAAGCAAACACAAACGCAAGGTTTGCCCTTGAGGAATATTCCGATGAAGTAAAAAGCGTAAAAGGTCAGGAATATTTTGTGATGCAGGATATTTTCGAGGCGGAAGAATTTCTCGGAATAGATCTTCCGGATAACGCCGTTCTTGAAAAATCCGAAAAAAGATTCGTAAAAACGGAATTTATGGAAAGCGGAATTAAGCGGGAAGTTCACTGCAGCGTTTACGTCGGCGAAAACGAAGGCAATCTTCTCGGAACACATACGGATATATGGCACAGCTTTGGCGAAAACACCGTCAACGTCAGCTATCATACAATCTGTGAACAGAATCCTTATGAAAACGGCGGCGGTTTCGGTTACGTCCTTGAAGATGAACTTTCAAAAAGTGAAAAATATATCAACAAATCCGGCAGGGAATGCGGAATTGTTTCAATAGAAGGAGAATATGATTATCAGGAAATGGCGGTTACGGAAGTTAACAGAGTCCTTGTTTCCGTAATGGTTTATGGACAGGATAAGGAATCCGTCCGCAATGTTGTGACGAAAATTCTTGACGCATATAACTGATAAAAACCGCATGAGCATGCGATAAAATAAAAAATGAGCACGGAAAAACTTCCGTGCTCGTTTTTTTCTTACATTCCTCTGCGGTCGATAAAATCCATCGCTTTTGCGATAAGGTTTTTGTCGTTGCGGAAGGTAACGGCTTCATAAGCTGCGTGAATTTCCATCCACTGAAGCTCAGAAACCTCCTCTTCCTGGGGGTGAAGGGTGGATTCGTTAAGGGTGAATCCGATAAAATAAATGACCTGTTTTTTAACGTTGGGCTTTGGCGAATATTCAACCGCTTCGCGGAAACCTTCCCGGAGGAAAACGCGAAGACCGGTTTCTTCGCGAATTTCGCGAAGGGCGGTTTCCATCTCGGTTTCGCCGGCTTCCATATGTCCTTTCGGGAAGGACCAATGGCCGCCGCAGCGGTGTTTCAAAAGAAGGATATGGGTTTCGCCTTCGTGCTCACGATAAATAAGGCCACCACAGGATTTTTCATGCTTCATCTTAAAAATCTCCTATTTTGGCAAAACTTTCACTAAATACAATAATATCACCTTTATGCAAGTTCTTCAAGTGTAAATAATGCAAATTTGCCCCGGAAACGCAAAATATTTACAAAGTTTTCAAAGCAAAAGAATATTTACCGAAAACGCAGAAAGTGCTATACTGAAAACATAAAAATTTATTTGGAAAAGAGGCGTTTTCTGATGAAAAAAGTTTTTGCGGTTCTGCTTGCCTTTGTGCTTTGTTTTGCCGGCTGTTCCGGTAATGAAAAAACGGATTTCATTTGTGGAATTGTTGAGGGAAATATTTATAAAAACGAATTGTTTGATGTAGCTTTTGAAATTCCGGAAAATTGGGAAGCAAAAGCTCCGGATTTTTCCGAGAATAAAGAAGGCTTTATAGACGACTGGTCTTTCGAAGAAAAAGACGGCATAGGCTCATTTGATATATGTTCGGCCTGCATAATGGATATAAAAAACGCGAAAGACGCTTACGAATATATGTTTGACTTTGTCAATGATATTTACGGCGAAGCCATTGTTGAGAAAAGAGTGGAAACAGTTGTAATAGACGGCGAAGAAAAAGATTTTGTGTTGCTTAAGCTTGAAGAAGACGGCTTTGAATGTTATGTCGGAGTTTTGGAAAAATTTGCCGTTTATGAAGACGAAAATTGGTTTATGTGGGAAAGCTTCCTTTTTGAAAATGAAGAAAAAGTTATAGATGCAATAGAAACTGTTACTTCCGGAAAAGTTAAAACAGAAGAAATAGTGCAAGAACAAATTGAAGATGAAATAAAAGAAAAAATTACCCCCGCCTGCGGAACATTTGAAAATAATATCTTCAAAAATGAAACTTTTGGCATAGGTTTTGTTGTTCCTGAAGATTGGGAATACTATGAACCTGAAGATTATTTTAATGAAGATACAGAACATTTTTGGGATTGGGAATTTGAAGCAGAACAAGGTTTTGAAGGATTGTCTTTGTTTTATATGAAATTTTCGGAAGATGATGGTGTTACCGAAGAAATGATGATAAGTCTTGGAACGGATATGGATTTTGAAGAACATTGGATTGATAATGTCACCATTGACGGAAAAGAGAGAAAATGTGTTTTCGGACGTTCTTCGTTAAAATACACTCTTTATATTCCCAAAATTATAAGAGACAAAACAGGCGGATGGGCCTGTGCAATCAGGCTGACTTCAGATTCAAAAGATACTCTTTTCGAATATGCTGAAAGACTGACCTGGGATGTTGAAAATATAGAAAAATTAGCGGATAAAATTAATAAAGCCTATGAATTCGATTTCGTTGCAGGAAAATTGATTGATGGAAAAATTTGCAATGAAACAACAGAAATTTGTTTTACAACTCCGGAAGGATGGAAGTATATTCCGGAAGAAGAACTTTACAGAGAAAACAATGAATCCGGATTTTTCCAGGATGTATATTGTATGGGTGAAGGAGTTGAAACAATTACAATAGATTATCAAAAATACAATTATTTTGGCGGAAAAGCCAAAACAAAAGAAAGTATTTTTGAAATAAGATCATATGAGGACGATAATAAATATGGCATAATTCTTGTTTCGGAAGAAATGGGAACCGTTGAACATTGCGGAATGGAGATTCCGATTAAAGAGGAAGTTTATGATTTTGGTAAAGCCATAGTTCATTGTGTAACGATGTTTGTTGAAAAAGATTCTTATGCTGTTTTGATTTTCATAGCTTATGAAGAAGACCGTTCACTCGAAGAATTCCTTCCGTATATTGATTTGGAATATAAAGGATAATAGGAAAGGAGATTTTCTGATGAAAAAACTGTTTGTAATTCTCCTTGCGTTAATGCTTTGTTTTGCCGGCTGTTCCGGCGAAGATGAATTTGTTCCCGAAAGGGGAAAAGTCGAAAACGGAATTTATAAAAACTCCGCCTTCGGCATAAGCTTTTCCGCCGACGAAAGCTGGTATTATTTCACCGATTCGGAAATCGCAGAAACCATGGGCTTTACAGCGGAAGAACTTCTTTCGGAAGATTATGCAAACGTTCTGGAAGAAGTGGAAATGATACATGATATGTATTGCGTCAGCGAAAGCGGAGCAACGGTGAACATAAACTATGAAAACACAGGGCTTGTCTATGGCGGAATCATTGATGAAGAAACCTATGTCGAAGTTGCAAGCGAACAGCTTGAAGCCCAGGTGGGCGGCGGAATCGGTCTTGCAAGAAACGAAATCGGAACGGTAGAAATTTCCGGAAAGGAAGTCCCCTGCCTTTTTGTTGAACTTGAACTTTCCGGCACCAGAATTTACGAAATAATCGCAGTAAAAAAGGTTGAAAACTGGGTTGGAGTCATAACCTGCGCAAGCCTTTGGGAAGAGGAACTTCCGGAAATTATCGAAAAAATAAGTTTTGAATAAAACGGATAAAAAAACACGCCGCGGAAATTTCCGCGGCGCTTTTTTTATAGAATTTATCCGGCGTTTTTTGCCGCAAGTTCTTTGCGGAATTCCTCCGCCTCAAAAGCAATCGATTTATCGGCAAAATAATATTTTTTGAATTCCTGACCGTGGCCCCATTTTATCATAATAAGGGTTTTGCCCTCTTCGGGGCTTATATACATGGTCGCGTTTTTGCCTTTTTCGGAACTTATAAGGATGTTCGCCGGTTCAAGAACGCTTCCTTTTCCTTTCCAGTCTTCCGGAACTTCCTGCCAGGCGCCGATTTGAAGAAGAGCCATGAATTCATGGAAGTCCTCTTCGGAAAATTCCACATAATCCTCTTCGGAAATTTCTTCACCTTCGGAAATAACCATTGTTCTGAAACCAAAGATATCCGGAACTTTTATCTCCGGTTCAATATTTTCGCTGGTGAATTTTTTTGTTTTCATGTCGAAAGTTCCCTCAAAAGAAACCCCGCCTTTTCCGCCGATGGCAAAAATCGTGAGCTTATCTTCGGAATATCTCATCTCAACATTGTTTATTCCAAAAGGGTCGGAACGGATTCCGTATCCGGTGTCGTAACTTTCAACAAGTTTTCCCTCCGGGTCGAGGAACCCGATTTTATAGTTGCAGTTCGCGATTCCGTCGTGACCGGTGGGGTTGCCGTCTATATCATACCAGCCTATTCCGTTTTCATATTCAAAATAGACCACAATATAGCTGAAATCTTCCGGATTCCGGCGGAAGGTCAGAAGACGTCTTCCGCTGTCGGTTTCTTCATCATACCAGAGCGGGAAGTTATCGTTTATATCAAACTTGACTTCAAGAGTTTTTGGGTCGACGATTTCAAGATTATACATATCATAGCGATAAATATCGCTGTTTTTGAGGAATCCGATTCCGTTATATCCGCCGTACATTCCGCCGATTTCTCCGAAGTATCTGTGTTTTCCGGTTTCGTTATTTCTTACGGAAATATGTGAATACATAATATCTCCGCCGCCATGGGAACCGAAGCTCTGGAGAGAATATTTTCCGTCGGCGCTGGTTATTGTGTTCAAACGTCCGTCAATATGTTCGTCCGTAATGTTATATTCAAGTTTTTCGCTGCGGTTTTCAAAATCAAGAGTGAGCTCCATGGCGAAATAATCGTCCTTATAGACCGCCTTCTTTCCGTCTTCAAAAACTTCGAGGGAAGGCGGAGCGGATTCCGAATCGTAATTTATGTTTATGTTTTCCTCCTCATAAAAAAGGAGGCTTTCCTTAATAATTCCGTTTTCGCGCAAAAGGGCAATCCATGTTTTTTCGAAATAGTCCAGGTTTTTCGTATATGGAATCATCTCGAGTTCAAAATTCCCGTTTGAAACGGAAATTTTGTGGCCCAGAAGATATTCGTTTCCGTATTTTTCTTCAAAAAACTGACTGTCGGTGATAAAAAAACGGTTTCCGTCGATTTCAAAAAATTCCGCTTCGGAGAAAAATTTCGGAACATAAAAATTAAGTGCGTGGCGGCTTCCGCCAATGTTTATTTCTTCGCTTCGGATAAGTTTTGCGTCCTCGCCGTAATAAAGAGCAAAAGTTTTTCCAAGTTCGCCGGAGCGGTGATCCATCGGGGTTGCAAAAACAACGCATTCCTTGTTTTTGCGGTCAAAAGCAACGCCGTTTATCCATGTATCGTCCTTTTCAAAATCCGGAATTTCCGGCGAATATTCGATTATTTCAAGATTAGCGGTGCTGAAAAAGACAATTTTATCTCTTCCGCAAAAAGCGGCAATTTTTTCCGCAGGGAACAAAATTGTTCCGAAATATACGTTTCCGTTGTTATCATAAATTCCGCTGAAAGGAATCAAAAGTTCTTTTGTTCCAAGAGTGAGTTTCAGTTTCGCCTCAAAATCCGTCCTGCTGACAAAATCGCTTTCAATAATGGAAGCATTGATTCCCCAGGCATAAAGCTCTTCCTCATAAAGCTGGTAATCCGGGAATCTTCCGAGAGTTCCCATCGCTTTAACCTGTTCCGAGGTAAGCTGTTTTACCGGATTTTCCTCGGGTTTTTCCTCTTCGGAAGAAGAATTTTCGCTCTCCTGCAAAACTTCCGGCGGAACTTCGGTTTTTCCGCAGGCACAAAGCGCCAAAACCAAAAACAAAATCAAAAGAAGTTTTTTCATTTTTCAAGGCGTCCTTTCTATAATTTTCTGGGAAAGATAGCGAAAGCTCTCGTCCTCAAGAAGCTTTATTTCAAGAACATAATATCTGTCCTCAAAAATTGTTCCGTTTTCTTCGTTATAAAGCTGGTAATAAAGGGTGAGGATATTGCCGTTCTGTTCAAAATCAAAAACTCTTCTTTCGGGAGGAACGCCGCCTCTTCCGCCTTCATAAAAAATCGTATCGGTTTCCGGGTCATATTCGATGCGGCGGCTTATAAGGACCATTTCTTTCGTAACGCCTTCAAAATAACGATTCAGAAGGGAAAGAATTTCCGAAAGCGGCCAGTTGTTTCCAAATTCCTGCCAGGGGTAATGTCCGTTTTCGTAATTATAGATATCTTCAAAAAGCCAGACAAAATCGCTCGAAAGGTCCGAAACGGAACTGAATTCCTGCGGGCTCACCGTAATTGTAAAAATCGGGTCGATATATTTTTCCTTAAGGGCGCGGTGTTCCGCTTCGTTTTCATAAAGGGCAAAATCGCTTATAACTTTTGTATATGACAGTTCGCAGCCGTCCCAATCAAGAAGACAAAAATATCCGAAGTCGTTGATTTTTGCTCTGGCATAAACAGTATTTTCGGTGAGATCTTTACTTTTCTCCCAACCCTGCCAACTGTCCGCTTTTCTTTGAACATAATTTTTATCCAGAATAAAATGCTGTAAATAAAGAGTGTCACCGCTGTATTTTTCATCGCGATTGAATTTATAGATATAAAATTCCGCATATTCTCCTTTTTCCGCCGCTTCAACAAAATTGACCGCCGCGAGGCAATCGCTTATGGGTTCATAATCATAAAGAATCACCGAAGGGCGCTCCATGGCTTCCTTAAAAGCTTCGGATTCAAAAAGTTCTTCCGGAACATTTTCCGGATAGAGAATCTCCGGCTTTTCAAAAATAAATTCCGGCTTTTCTTCGGGAATTTCTTCCGGCGCGGAACTTTCCGGAATTTCCTCTTCGGAAGAAGAACTTTCGCTTTCCGGCGAAACTTCCGGAGAAATTTCCGGCGGAACTTCGGTTTTTCCGCAGGCGCAAAGCGCCAAAGCAAGAAGCAAAATCAAAAACAGTTTTTTCATAAAAAAACCACCGTCCTTTTTACCGCATATCAACAAAAACCATGCTTTCAACAATTCTGTCATAAATTTCAATGTCTTCCGGCGTAAGAGATTCGGAGATATAGAAATATACCGAAACTCCGAAACCGCCGCCGAGATTTACCCGGTAATCCACCAGTTCAACCTTTCCGCTTGAATAAATGTCGCCGAAAGTGCGGATGTATTTTTCGGTTGTTTTTATCTTGTCGAGTCCGATTTCTTCGGATTCTGTTTTTCCGGAAAACACGCTTTCTTCCGGTTCTTCATATTGTTCAAAAAAACGCATTTCGCCGATTTTAATTGCCGCAGGTCCGCCCCAAAAATTATATTCGCCGAAGTTTCCGTCCCAATGGATAATGCTTCCGCTGAAGAAAATTCTTTCGGGAATTTTCATCTCAATCTGGCCGAATGCCCTTTCGATATCCGGCATATAAGCAAAAGGAACCGCAACAAAAGCCGTTATATATTCGTCATAATTTTTCCAGTTCCGACATTCAAGGTGGTCAAAACGGCCGTATTTTTCGTCAAAGGGGTTGCTTTGACCGAACCAATCCGTATAATTTGTGTTCCATTTTCCAATCTGTAAAGAAGTCGGGTAGTTTTTCGGGGTCGGAATATCGGAAAGTTCCCAATCATAAAATTCTTCTTCGCCGGAAAGCGCGGCAATTTTTGTTTCGCCCGGTTCCCAGATTTTAATTTTGTTTTCCGCCGTTTCAAGAAGTTCAAGGCGGATTTCAAGGTTGTTTTTAACCGGAACAGCCGCATAATATCCGGTTTTTCCGTCCTGCTCGTAGGTTTTTCTTATTGAAAAATCTTCCGTGCTCAAAATTTTTGGAATTTCGTAAGTTTCGAGATGATATTCGTTCCAAAGAACTTCCTTTCCGAGTTCGGAAAATTCAAGAACAGAATCCTGGACGGAAGAAAGTATTCCGCCTTTTATCTCAACAAGGGCGGTGTAAAAATCTTCATATTCCATTCTTTCTTCGAAAATTTCGGGTTCATTGCTTTCCTCTTCCTCCGGAAGAGTGCAGTTTTCGCCCGGGTTTGTTTCCACCAAAATGGTTTCTTCAAAATCCGGTTCTTCCGAAACGCCGCAGGCGCAAAACGCCAGAGCCAGAAGCAAAATCAAAAACAGTTTTTTCATAAAAACCACCGCCTTTTCTGATTCCAATTATAATACCTATATTGATATTGTCAATTTATACCTTATATCTATATAGTGTGTTTTTAAGGAATTTTTGTTGCAGCAATAAAAAATTTCTTGTTCAGAAATATGATATATGGTACAATAATCTTTCAAAGAATGTTTTTTTACGAAAGGAGATCTCCTTTAATGACAGATACAATGAAAGTAATCATCGGCGTTTTGCTTCCGTTCCTCGGAACCTCCCTCGGTGCGGCGGCGGTTTTCTTTATGAAAGGCGAAATGAACCCAAAACTCCAGAAAGCGCTTTTGGGCTTTGCTTCGGGAGTAATGGTCGCGGCTTCGGTCTGGTCGCTTATCATGCCCGGAATCGAAATGGCGGAAGAAGCGGGACAAATTGCCTGGCTTCCTGCGGCGGCGGGTTTTCTTGCGGGAATGTTCTTCCTTCTCCTGCTCGATAGTTTCATTCCCCACCTCCACATCAATTCCGACAAACCGGAAGGCAGAAAATCCACCCTCGGAAAATCCTTTATGCTGGTCTTTGCCGTTGCGCTCCATAATCTTCCGGAAGGAATGGCGGTGGGCGTTGTTCTTGCGGCAATGCTGAGCGGCGAAAGCGTTGTCACAACAGCCGGCGCCTTTGCTCTTGCGATAGGTATTGCCATCCAGAACTTCCCGGAAGGCGCAATCATTTCAATGCCGCTTGTGGGAACAGGTCTTTCAAAAGGAAAAGCGTTCAAATACGGCTTCCTTTCCGGAGTTGTTGAACCGGTGGGCGCACTTCTGACCCTTGCGCTTGTTTCAATAATCGAACCCGTTCTTCCCTTCATTCTTTCCTTTGCCGCGGGCGCAATGATCTATGTTGTTGTGGAAGAACTTATTCCCGAATCCCAGGACGGCGACCACAGCAACATCGCAACAGTCGGCGTTGCAATCGGCTTCGCCCTTATGATGATCCTCGATATTGCCTTGGGCTGAAAAAAGGCAGGGCGGGGGCTTGCTCCCGCCGCAACTGTAATTGAGGAAGGGAGGTTTCCGTATGATAAAAGTTGTTGCCGCCGTTATTGAAAAAGACGGAAAATTTTTGATATGCAAGCGCGGCCCCGGCGGAAACTGCCCTTTCCTTTGGGAATTTCCCGGCGGAAAAATTGAACCCGGCGAAACCCCTTTTGAGGCAATAATCCGCGAGATTCGTGAGGAACTTTGCCTTGAAATTGAACCTTCGGAGCTGTTTTGCGAATATCCTTTTTCCTATCCGGAAAAGGATATCTATTTCTATTTTATCCGGGCAAAAATCGTTTCCGGCGAAATGGCGCTGAATTTCCACAAAGATGCGCGGTGGATAAAACCGCATGATAAAGCCATTTTTGAGTTTTGTCCGGCGGACATTGAAGCAATTAACAAACTTTAAAGTATTATACGATAAAATATATAAAGAGGTTTTTATGATAAATTCGACCCTTTGCTATATTGAAAAAGACGGAAAATATCTTATGCTCCACCGGGTCAAAAAAGAAAACGACGCCAACAAGGATAAATGGATCGGAATCGGCGGAAAATTTGAGGATAAGGAAAGTCCGGAGGACTGCATCCTTCGCGAAGCAAAAGAGGAAACCGGTCTTACCCTTACGGAATACCGCTACCGCGGAATTGTGACTTTTGTTTCCGATAAATGGGAAACGGAATATATGCACCTTTTCACCGCAACGGGTTTTTCCGGTGAACTTATCGACTGCGATGAAGGCGAACTTGAATGGATAAGCCGTGAAAAACTGGATTCTATCCCCAAATGGGAAGGAGATAAAATTTTCCTCGAACTTTTGCAAAAAGACGAACCTTTCTTTTCGCTCAAGCTTCGCTATGAAGGCGAAAATCTTCGGGAAGCGGTGCTCAACGGAAAACCGATTTTTTAAGCGGAGGTTTTTTATGTATTTCAAAACCCGTGAGGAGGAAGTTATCTTCCTCAAAAAACTTTGGACAGGCGAAAAAGTTCCCTGTCCCGTTTGTGGAAAAGAATTTCTTGAACATCTCCACAAAAAAGCAAAGAAAAGCGACACCGAATGGAAATGTCCGGAATGCGGCGAAATTTTCCGCACCATAAATATGCTTAAGGAACTTCCGGAGAATTGACCCGTTTTTGTTGACAAAACAAAAACAAGAAAGTAAAATATATCAGGTAATGTCTCTATAGCTCAGCAGGATAGAGCGTTCGCCTCCTAAGCGAAAGGCCGCGCGTTCGAATCGCGCTAGGGACGCCATAACAAAAAAACACCGCACAGCAGTGCGGTGTTTTTTTGTTTGGATAAAATTTATTTTGCGCTTCTCCGCAAAAATTTCGGACGGAAAATATAAATATATACGTTCATAATTTGAGTAAGAGCGAAATCATAAACGAAGAAAAGAACGTTTCCGAGCCCGAGCATTATATAAACGGAATATTTTCCGAAATCGCCGAATTCCGTAAGAATATCCGGCATCTGGAAAACGAATATTATTATCATATAAGCCAGAACAACGCAGACATTGAAAACAATAAGTTTAAGAAGAAGCGAAAGGGGTCTGAATTTTATCTTTTCAAGCCAGAATTTTGTTATGGGGTAATGTCCGAAGAACATTACGAACATAAGCATCGCTTCCTTATCCGGCGTAAGGATTATGGTAAGAATCGAAACCGCCGCATAAAGAGTGAACCCCCAGCTTGCTCCGGTTTCCACCGCAACCGTTACCATAAGAAGTCCCGCAAGACAGGGCATTGCATAGGTTGCAAAAGGAAAAACGCCCGTCATGAACATCAAAAGGGTGCAAAGCGCGGCAACCATTCCGCAAAGGGCAACCTTCTGGCTTTTCTTTGTCATAATGCGTTCTCCTTTCTTTTGGTGTTGCCTCCCCTTGAGGGGAGATGTCTGCGAAGCAGACGGAAGGGTGTTATCTCAGCACCCGTTTCCGCAAAAACAGTCGCCGAGGCAGTCCATGCACATCATCGCCGTGCAGCAGTCACAGCAGTCGCAGGGACATGCGTAACATTGGGTCTGGGTGGTTCTTCCCGGGGAAGTGCCATATTGCTGCTGATAAGCCATTCGCTGATAAGCCGCGGCATATTCCCGGTTTCCGGGTTCCATCTGGTATGCCCGCTGGAAACATCTCGAAGCTTCGCCAAGCCAGCCCCTTCTGTAATATATGCTTCCTTTGAGGAAATACCACTCCGCGTTTCTGTTATATTCCGGAACGCCGTCAAGGATTTCGTCCGCTTCCGCAATGCGGTTTTGCTGAATAAGTCTGCGGACGTCCGAAAACTGGCTGTTCGCGGAATAACCGGTTCCGTAACTGTTATAGCTTGAACCGCCGTAGTTCTGGTTATATCCGCCGTAGCTTCCGCCATAGGAAGAGTTTCCGTAGGAAGTTTTTCCGGCTTTCCGGTCTTTCTGAATCTGGTCATAAGCGGCGTTGATATCTTTCATTTTTTCCGCCGCAATATCGGCAAGAGGGTTATCAACGTATTTATCCGGATGATATTTGCGAACAAGTTCGCGGTAAGCTTTTTTAATTTCTTCGTCGCTGGCGTTTTCGGAAACGCCGAGAACTTTATAAGGATTATCCGTTTTGTTCCCCTCCCTTTTTGCTTATTATTCGTTCAACCTCCGCAGTTAAACCCAAACATATTGTATTTTCCACTATTTCTTTATATTTGTCAAGTTCAAGAAGCTCAAGATCGTCCGAAAGTTCCGCCGTTGTCATAAAAAGAACGGCCTTTGCTTCCGAAACCGCCTTTTCTCCGCCGAAGATAAAAGGATTATAGTTCCCTTTTTTAATATCGTCCTCAAGGTCATCAAGAGCATCGCAAAGATAGATATACCGCCCGAGAAGATAGCCGAATCTTTCAAGTATGCGCTTGTTTTCTTCGTTTCCGCCAAGGGAAATTATCTCCGAAAGAAATTTTGCGGTGGGCTCTGCCGCTTCGTCGGAAAGGGAAGATTTTTTCGCTTCAACCGCCCTTTGTTCCTCAATCATTTTTGCGGCGCAAAGATCGATTTTTTTCGCTTCCTCTCCGGAAGAAAGAGCCTTTTTTCTTGCGGAGGAAGCAAAAGGCAAAAGAAGAACAGCTCTTATCCTGCCCAAAAAACCTTTGTCGGAAAGGTCGTCTTTGATTTTGTAATAAGTGAGGATCATCGCGGCTTTTGCCGCAAGGGAAACTGCCCGGTTTTCGAGACAACGGCATTGTTTTTTGAAAGGGTGCGCAATGCAGGAGCATTTTTCAAAAGAAGGGCAGATTTCGCTGTTCAGCGACATAAAAAACATTGCCATAAAAGCAAAATCGTAGCTCAGCGTCATTCTTGCAAAAAGCCCGTAGCTTCTTCCAAGTTCCTTGCAAAGCCCGCAGTAAACCGCTTTATAATCTTCCGCTTCGCGGATTTTAAGTTCCGGACGAAAAGGTTTTATATAGCCGAACAAAAAGCTCCCTCCCTTCTTTGTTATGTGATTATTCTACACCTTTTCTGACCCAAAGTAGTTAATAAAGTGTAAAAACTGCATATTTAAAAGGAAAAAACAGCCTTTTGCGGTAAAAAAGTTCAAAAATTTAACATAAAAGTTGACAAATCAACAATTTTGCGGTATTATTTAATTTATGTTGTTGACAAGTCAATTTTAAAAAAAGAGGAATTTTAAATTTATGATAAGCCGTTTTGAACAGTTCACCATGATTATATCCGGAATTTACCGCAGACTTCAGAAAATTGAAAAGGCGGAAATGATAAAACACGGATATAAAGGCGCTTTTGCCCAATATCTTGCAACCCTCAGCAGATATGAGGAAGGTCTTACCTCTTCCGAACTTTGCGAAATCTGCGATAAAGACAAAGCCGCCGTTTCAAGAATTATTGCCGAAATGGAAGAAAAAGGTCTTGTCCAAAGGGAGAAAAAGGTTGTAAGAACCTATCGTTCCAAAATCACCCTTACCGAAAAGGGAAAAGAAATTGCCGATTTTGTCAAAAAAAGAGCCGAAGAAGCCGTTTATGCCGTTTCCGGCGAAGTTATGACCGAAAAGGACCGCGAAACTTTTTATCAGACTCTCGATGCCCTCTATAAAAACCTTCAGAGAATCGGCGCGGAAGGAATCCCTTCCGAAAAATAAACAGACCACAAAATAATTTTTTCATAGCACACACTTTAAAAAAACAAAAAGCGGAGCAGTTTTGCTCCGTTTTTTGTTTTGCGTGCTCAAAAAAACCTCCGTGCTCAAATTTGAGCACGGAGGTTTTATCCGCATTAAAATCAGATTCTTTCGATAAATTCTTCGAAAACGTTGTTCCATTTTGCGGGATATTCAAAGAACATAAGGTGTCCGCCCATAACGTAAGTTTCGGTTCCGGGGAAGTTTTTGGTATAAAAAGGCTGCGCAACCTCTGCCCAATGCTCGGCAATGAACATAAGGCTCGGAAGATTCTGGCTTACGGAAAGGGCAGTATCGTAATAGTTGGAGAAAATTGCGCTGGCGAAAAGTTCGCCGCAGATCCAGTAAGGAGTTTTTCCGGATATATCGAGAAGATAGCTTACCTCTTCTTCGTTCATGGGGTGCTGAATCATGGTGCCTTCGGCATATTCCTTAAAGAATTCGCGGGTGCCTTCGGGGGTTATAAGAACGCGGCTTGCAACTTCGGAAAGTTCCTCAATGGTGCCTTCGGTCCACCAGTTGGGGTTCGGGTGGAGCGGAAGCGGCGACATATCAATGGTAACGGCGGCTTTGAGTTTTTCGGTGCCGAACTGTTCGATATAGGACCAGGTGTCAAGGTTACCGGTGCTCCAGCCAACAAGGATAACTTTTTCAAGACCGAGGGCATCTATAAAAGATGCAAGGTCTTTTCCGTGGGTAACGTAGTTGTTGCCGGAAGTTCCTTTGGTGGAAAGTCCTTGTCCTCTGGGGTCAATGGCGATGGCGCGGTATTTTTGAGAAAAATATTCCACCTGCGCCTTAAAAATATCGCCGGAGAAAGTAAGACCGGGAATGAAGATTATGGGGTCGCCTTCGCCTTTTTCGATGTAATGAATTTCAACGTTGGTATCAACTGTCTGATATTTGCTCTGTAAAAAATCTTTTGCCATTGGTTTTACCTCCTGTTTCAAATATTCTTTAGCTGAATTATAGCACCGCACAAAATTCTTTTCAACGTAAATTTGTAGAAAAATGCTACAATTGACAGAGCCGTTTTTAAATAATATAATAATCTTCGGTTTTTTTTAATTTTTAAGAAAGAGGGGAATTTTTTGGCTTCGGAAACTTCGGCAAAGCGAATTGATATGACCTCCGGTTCAATCTGGAAATGTATGGTCAGCTTCGCAATTCCGGTTTTTATCGGTCACCTTTTTCAGCAGCTTTATAACACCGCCGACTCCATAATTGTCGGCAACTTCGTGGGAAAAGAAGCCCTTGCGGCGGTTTCCAGCAGCGGAAACCTTATTTTTATGATGACCGGCTTTTTTATGGGTCTTTGCATGGGCGCCGGCGTTATCATAAGCCGCTATCTCGGCGCAAGGGAATATGAAAAAATGCAGAAGGCTATCCATACCGCCGTTGCCTTTGCCCTTTGCTGCGGAATAACCCTTTCGGTTCTCGGCCTTTGGCTTGCGCCAAAGCTCCTTATCCTTATGAAAACCCCGGAAAACGTTCTTCCGCTTTCAACGACTTATTTCCGAATCTATTTTTTCGGAAGTTTCTTTTCGCTGACTTATAACGTCTGCGCCGGAATTCTGCAGGCTGTTGGCGATTCAAAAAGCCCTCTCCGTTTTCTCATAATCGCTTCCGTCACAAACGTAATTCTCGACCTTGTTTTTGTCGGTCTTTTCGATTTGGGCGTTGCGGGTGCCGCCGTTGCAACGGTTATAAGCCAGATGCTCTCCGCGGTTATGGGCTTCAGAAAACTTCTCCGGAGCGAAGGCTATTATCAGCTTCACCCGAAAAAAATCCGTTTCGATTTTGACAGGCTCAAAGAGATTCTTCATCAGGGAATCCCTTCCGGAATAAACAACTCCATTATTTCGATAGCAAACGTCGTTGTTCAGTCGAACATCAACGCTTTCGGCGATACCGCAATGGCCGGCTGTGGTTCCTATTCAAAAATCGAAGGTTTCATTTTCATTCCGATAATGTCCTTCGCAATGGCAATAACAACTTTCATCGGCCAAAACCTCGGAGCGGGAAATCACGAAAGGGCGCTTAAAGGTTCACGTTTCGGAATTCTTGCGGCGGTTGTTTCCGCGGAAGTTCTCGGCGCAATTCTCTGGCTCATCTGCCCCTGGGTAATCCCGCTTTTCAATGATGACCCCGCCGTTGTCGCAATCGGCGTTAACCAGATGAGAACGGAATCCCTTTTCTTCTGCCTGCTGGCTTTTGCCCATGCGGTTTCCGCGGTAATGCGCGGCGCCGGAAGAGCAAAAATGCCCATGTACACAATGCTCCTTTGCTGGTGCATAATCCGCGTTACCTATATAACCGTCGCGGTAAAATTCTTCCCGGTTATCGAAACCGTTTATTGGGCATATCCGCTCACATGGTTTTTGAGCTGCATAATTTTCGCGATTTATTATTTCAAAGGCGATTGGATCCATACCTTCGATTACAGATAAAAAAAAAAAAGACCGGCACTGCCGGTCTTTTTTTGAGCCTTCCAATTTGGGAAAAGCGAAAAAGACGGATGAGGGGATAAAACTTAAAGCCCTTCGTCCTCGACGAATTTATAAAAAGCTGCTTCGGCGGCTTTGTCCTCTTCGCGGATGGTTCCGACGGGAGCGGTGTAAACCATATATTCCTCGTTTCCGTCGATTTCGAAAACTCTGTTGCATTCGTCATGGGAAAAAGCGCCGATTCCGCAGGTTCCGAGCCCAAGGGCGGTTACCGCAATATAAAGGTTCTGGCAAAGATGACCCGCATCAAGAAGCGCAACACGGTGGGAATGGGTTCCGTAACGCCATTCCGCGCGGTAAGCTACCATGGTCCAATAGAAAACAACGTTGGCTTTTTCCGCCCATTTCTGTCCGCAAAGGGTTTCGGAAATTGCGCCTTCAATGTTTTCCGGTTTTCCAAGGAATTCTATCGCGTGTTCCATGGGAAGATAGTGATAGATTCCAGGCTCAAGTCCTTCGATTTTTCTTACCATGAGGTAAGTTTCAAATTCATGTCTTGCGCCGCCGCAGGGAACGGTTCTTATGGTTGCGTAACTTTTTCCGCGTATGCTTTTTATTCCCTGGGTTGCCCAAAGGAGGAAGGAAAGTCCCTCAAGGCTCATTTTTTCTTCGGTATAAACTCTTGCGCTCCTTCTGTCGCGGATAACGGAGATTATATCGTTTTTGAGCGAAAGACCGGAAAAATCAAGCGAAAGGGCGGTTTTTGCGGAATCTTCCGCCATTTGCGCTTTGCAAAGGGGCGGTTGGGGAAGGCGAAGCTGTTGGTCGGAAGGGTTAAAATCGCTGTCGGCGGTAAGATCGTCGTCGTGATAACCGTGCATAAATCTTCTGCCTTTTTCGGTGAGTTCTTTTTTAAGCTTTTCGTCAATCATTTTTCAAAAACCTCCTTTGCTTTATGTTTTCATATTACCACAGGTAAAGAAAAATGGCAAACAGGTTAAATAAAATTTGTTTGCAAAAAGCCATCAGGGTTTTCTACCCCATTCAATTAAAACACCAGATAAAAAAGGACGTCAAAAGACGTCCCTTTTTATTTGGTGCCGGTGATGGGGGTCGATAAGCTTTTGCTTCGCAAAATCTTAATGCTTTGCTCGGCACTCGGCAGGTTTAAAATTTATTCTCACAAAAAACAAAAATCTCTGCCTCGTTTACACTCGCAAACCTCTCCGGCTAAAAACGATTCACCGAATCGTTTTTTTAACGCCGTCGTCCGGTTTGGTTCGACCCCAACAAACATAAAAAAATACCGTCCCCAAAAGGGACGGTATTTTTTGGTGCCGGTGATGGGGGTCGAACCCACACGATATCGCTATCAACGGATTTTGAGTTATAGAAGCTATGTGGAAGATGGGGTTATATAGCAGAAGATAATAGAACATGATAACCCAAAAAAATCGCATGAGCATCAACTTTGTTTGACAAGGTAGATTAAATAAAAGAAAATTTGAGCATGAGAACTTTTCCAATAATAAAACCCTCCGGAGGGCATTCGGAGGGCATTTTGAAAATTATAAGTGGACATCTGCTGTTGATGATATTATAAAAAATACTTTGGTAAATATTTATTTTACTTAAATTATTCTTTACAACACTTTTTTGTTGAAGAAAACGGTCCGAACTAAAATGGTTTGGATCGTTTCTGTTTAACGATAAATCGGAGGAGTTATTTGTTTGCCATCATCATCTACATAATATGTATAACCCTCGCGTTCTTCATAGTCACGACAAGTCCACATTGAAGCTGGTTGATTATGTTTATAGTTTGCAGCACACATTCCGGTTCTTCCATCATTACTTTTGTAAGGATACCAGTGTTCACAGTCTCTACATGATTTTGTAGGCATTATTATCTCTCCTCATTTTGTTTATAAGTTGGTTTTATACTGTCAAAGATGCTTGCAATTATTGAAGTAATTAAAGGAACAATGGCAGCAAATAAATTAATAAGGTTGGTATTTAAAGAATCCGAAGGTTTTACAAAACCATATACAAGCAGTGTAGCGGATATGATTGTAGCCAAAATAACAAAAGCATTCTTTCTAAAAAAGTGTCCTAAATTTGCCAAAAACATATTTTTCCAGCGGTGTGGCACATGTTTGTCTATTTCGACATGAATCTGTGATACTTGGTCACAAAGTTTTTGATATTGGATTTCTTTGTCAAGCAAATCAATTTTTTGCAAATATTTTTCATCCGAACAGCAAATATAAATATTTGTTGTTTTGTTTGTTTTGCTTAATTCCTCTGTAAGACTATTAACTTTTTCACAAACTTCTTTTGGCAAATTTTTATATGATGCTATTTTTATGAGCATTGCGTGTATTTTTTTATTTGATTTATCAGCTTGTATTGCTATTTTAAGGTTGTTCAAATCTTCACTAAGATTATCGACCCAAGATACCTTTTCCGAAGGCTTGTAAACATTCTCTGATAGATATTTTACGAGCTTCTGAAATTCCTCATACTTTTTATATCCCAAAAATCTATATGGTTTTTGGGAAGTTTCATTCCAGATATCGGTACGCATTGGAGGATTATCCAACCCTAAATCGACATTGGATTTTGTATGATCACACTTAGTTCGGAAGGTTGCTAATGTAATTACAGGATTTGTTTCAATTTGACCATTTCTACTTGTTGCCAAGGTGATTTTAATTCTTTTTTTTGTAGGATTATTTAGCGAAAAAAGAAGCATACCAGTCCAACCGGGATCCAATGTAGTAGAAATGTTGCCGAGGCCTTGTGCTGAATGTCTTACCCTAGAATGAAAATCTCCAGATATATTTTTGCTGATTTTTAAGTACTCGTAAGATAGAGCAAGAACTGTATCATGTGGGGCAATATAAAAATATGTGCTATCATTTGAATGATGAATAGTAGTGAGACGTTTTTTCCTTGTGGAATATATCATTTCCGATAACGAAAAATTGTATCCGACGCCTTTAGCATGTTCTTCATTAAAAGGAGCTATGACTATATCGCGCAGTTCTTTGCGACAATTTTTTATATCTTCAGACGAAAGTTTTCCACAAGGAAAAGGATCTGAAGAGCTTTTTTCTTGCACTTCCTTTTTAGTTATTAGTTTTTTAATTATTCTTTGAATCGGTAGAATATCCTTCTGTTTTCTCATTTTTATTCTTTTTCTCCTTTTTATTCTTTTTTTCCTTTTCTTCACCTAATTTAGTGCTCATTTTTTGTCCTAAAAGCATTTCGTTTTCATCTTTCCTGGCAATAAGTGGCGTATAAAGCTTTGTGTATGCTGCTCCTATGGCTCCAGTAAAAAGCACTAATTCAGGGCGTGTTTTCTCCTCACCTATATTAATTACATGTTTTTGTGAAACTCCGGGATAGGATTCAATATAGTAAATTTTTGCGATATTTAAGAAACGAGCTTTTTTTGAACAAAGTTCACACGGACTTGAAGTCGTAAATAAAAAACCATTATTTGCGCGAAAATTGTTTGAACCAAGCTGTAAAAAGGCAGTTTCTTCTGCATGAAGCGCACGGGTGTGTACTTGATTTGAATTTTCATCAATGGAGTTTTGATAATCTTTAAAGCAATAGCAAGGCGTTTTTCCGAAATATTTAAAAGGAGAAATTTCGGAATCGAAAATTTTTTCCACCTGCTTATTTATTCCTTTCTGAAATTCATCAGAATTGTCATTTTCATAATCGCTGTACGACATAGTTGACCAATGGTGACGAACTTCGCATAGGTCTCTATATGAGCATGGAAGTTGATTCTCGGGTTGCTGATTCCATCCTATAGAAAGAAGATGATATTCGCTGTCAGTAAGAACAGCACCCACTTGTCTTGAAATACAGCCTGAATTAATTTTAGCAGTTTGCGCAATCTGCATGCACCTCTCCACATTTGTTGGAAGTACAATAGCAGGATTCATAATCAAAGAAACATATCTTAATAAAGTTTTTTTCAAAATGTGAAAAGACGAATTATCTTTATAATTGTTAATCAATATATCCGCAGATTCCAAACATTTTGAAATGTTTTGTGAAATAAACGGAGATATACACAAAAATTCCTTTGGGGCAATTTTCCCATTAGATAATTTCAAAAAAACATCTATTAAAGAAATTGATTTGTCAGATCCCTTTTCTTTGTTTTCTGTTTTTTTCTGATGCTTTTGATCTTCTTGATTTTCTTTCTCGAGTTTGTTTTTTATATATTTTTTTAATTTGGAAATTTGTTCGACAGAATCCACTTCATTTATTTCGTTATCATTCCATTTTTTTATTTCACGAAGCCGCTTTCTACGTTCATTTTCTTCCGTATAAATACCTAATAAAAAATAATTATTATAACGCTGTTTCAAATAAAATGATTCATAAGGATTTTTTATAGAGTCAACTGTAATCATTGTTCTCATTTTATCTTTTTTAGAAACTGTTTCTGTATTATCTTGAAAATTTTTATAATAATTAAATGCACTTAATAATTTTATTGCGGAATTGATTTCTTCTGCTATATATGTATAAGCATCTTCTAAAAAATCTCCTTCCCCAAAAGGGTTTTTAAACATTCTTAAATTATTTCCTAAACATTGCAAAGCTTTTGTGGGCAAACTTTTATTTTCTTCGCTAAGATTAGTCCAAAGTTCCTTTGCTGTGTCTGGCAAAAAATCATATATATATTCTTTAAGAATGGTATAAATTATATGATTTTTAAATCCGTTTTTTTTCTTTCTTTTTTTAACATAATTGTCAAAAAGACCAGCGAGATTTTCATTATTTATTTTGACTACTATTTCGTTATCACCTGAAGCAGGCTTCTTTTTTGCTATGCTGTATTTTAGTCCCAAATCTAATAGTTCATTTTTAAATGATTTTAAATTAGACACAGCGTTTTTTGTTAGCTTAAAAGAAAAAGTTTTTTGGTAAAAATCATTAATATATTTTATTTCTTCTTCCGTATATTTTTTATCTATTATTTTTTCTGTATAATTGATGAAATCATTTTTTTCATGCAGTAAAATATTGCGAGTTATGAGTGAACTTACATCTATTCTATAAAAATTTTTCCAATTTTCTTTTGCAAAAGTATAAAGTATACGGTATTCGTGGTTCTCTATTAAATTCGTATTTCCATACCCGGGAACAGGGAGATTTAAATCATTGAATGTGTTTTCGAGTAAAGATGCAGTAGTAGAAACACCAGATCCGGTTTTACCACAAAGACCGAGAATAATAAAATCCTTTTGCGCATCATAAAGATGGTCTATAATTTTGTAAGATGGCATTTCAGGAAAAGAAATTTTAGTTTCAGGGTTATCAACTTGTTTAGTAGAACACATGCAATCCACCTCCTATTAAATTAATAACAAACAAGAATATAAAATGTTACATATTGTTTGTAAATTCTACGATTTAACAATATTTCCATCTAATAATTAGTAAAATCGACTAAAAATTTGTGTTTCAAATAATTATTTAATTTAAATTAGAATACGAAAAAAGCGTCCGTGAATTACGGGCGTTTTTTAATACAAATGAAAGGAGTAACCCCATGAAACCAAAAGTAATTGCCGTTGCAAATCAAAAAGGCGGCGTCGGGAAAAGCACGACAGTGTATAACCTCGGTGCCGGTCTTGCGATGAACGGCAAAAAAGTTCTTCTTGTGGATGTTGACCCGCAGGGAGATCTCACAAAAATGCTGGGTCTTCGGAAACCCCATGAGTTGCCGCTGACACTGAGTAATGTCATGAACGATGTTGTGTCCGGTGTTGGCGGCAATGATGAACATCCGGAAATTAAGCACCACTATGAGGGATTTGATTTTATCCCTGCAAACAGAACCCTGTCCGCTGTGGAGGTGGGTTTAGTAAACGTAATGAGCAGAGAAACTGTCCTGCGGCAGTACATTAATAGAGTAAAGAAAGATTACGATTATGTACTGCTCGATTGCAGACCTTCTCTCGGTATGCTGGTTATTAATGCCTTGTCCGCTTCGGATTATGTTCTTATCCCTGTACAGGCTGATTATCTTGCTGCCGAGGATATGACTGAACTTATAGGTACTGTCCAGAGTATCAAACGGCAAATCAATCCGAAGTTAAAAGTCGGTGGAATCTTTCTGACGATGGCAAATGAAACCAATTTCAGAAAAGACATTGTAGTGTCAGTAAAAGAAAACTACGGCAAACATCTTCCGGTGATGAAATCTGTAATTCCTTCTACGGTGCGTCTTGCAGAAATAAGCACCGCCAACAAAAGTATTTTCCGACACGAACCAACCGGACGTGCTGCTGAAAGCTATAGAACACTTGTAAAGGAGGTGATGGAAATTGGTGAAAAACAGCTCAGCAAGCCTTCTAACATCAGTAGATGACCTTTTCACGACCCAAGAGGAACGTGATGAAGCAAAGAGAGAAACGATTATGGAAATCCCTTTATCACAAATATCGGATTTCCCAAATCACCCTTTCAAAGTCAAAATGGACGAATCCATGTCGGATTTAGTCGAAAGTGTGAAGTCATACGGTGTCCTCTCCCCCGTAATTGTAAGGCCAAAGGATAGCGGAGAATACGAAATGATAGCCGGACATCGGCGCAAAAAAGCAAGTGAACTTGCAGGAAAAGGCAGTATCAAATGTATTGTTCAGGATGTGACCGATGATGAAGCAATTATTCTCATGGTTGACAGCAACCTACAGAGGGAACAACTTCTTCCTTCCGAGAAAGCTTTTGCTTATAAGATGAAACTTGATGCGATGAAACGGCAAGGAGGACGGCCAAAAGAAAATGGTGTCCCACTGGGACACCATTTTTTAGAAGGAAAATCAAGAGAGATTTTAGCGGATAATTCTCCAGATAGTAACACCCAAATTCAAAGATATATCCGTCTTACCCATCTTTCACAACCGCTTCTTGATATGGTGGATGAAAACAAAATTGCCATGCGTCCGGCCGTGGAACTTTCGTACCTTACCGAAAACGAGCAGGAAATATTGCTGAACACTATGGAGTGGGAAGATTGCACTCCCTCACATGTGCAAGCAATTAAAATGCGCCAGTTTTCACAGGAAGGAAAGTTAAACGAAGGAGTAATCCAGTCAATTCTGCAAGAAGAAAAACCGAATCAAAAGGAACAGTTCCGCATGCCGAAAGACCGCATTTCCAAATATTTTGCAGCGGGGACGAGTAGCCAGAAAATTGAAGAAACTATCATCAAGGCATTGGAACTTTATCGCAAACGACAAAAAGATTTAGAACGATAAAAGAAAAAGCACTCAATAAGAGTGCTTGTTTATAGGAGGTTAGGCTATAGTCATATATTAGATATAGGTTTTATATATGACCGATAATACTGATGGATTCATATTGAATAATAGCAGCCATTACACAATTACGAATTTGGTAATCTGATTCAAAAAGATGTATTTCGATAAGATTACAGCAACAGACGAGAAGAAGGATGCATATTTTCTTGCCCAAGCCCTTTTTGAACGTAGCTTTCTCAAATTCATGTTTGATAAAAGCTTTTGTTGTCCCTATTACAAAATCGATGAGCATAAAAACGACAAGGGAAATGAAAAATTCATTAAAATCCCCAAAAAGGGTATTAAAACAGAGGTAGATAAATTGATATGCTGTTTTGTTGAAAAACATAATAAAACCCCCTTAAAAAAATCAAAACTATATCGTACAATTTACAAGATTATCTTACCTCCATAGTGACATTCTCTATAAAGAGATTTAATCATGTCCTAACTAAAGGTAAGGTATTTTTTGTTTCGTAAAATCACCTCCAATAAAAAAGGCTGCAAAACTTGCAGCCGTAATTTGTATATAAACAAGGGTATCCCCTTGGGCTACAACAACAAATATTTTGTTTTCAACACAAAACTTTTTCTCATTTTCTAAACCTCCAAATAAAAAAGTGTGTAGGCATTTTTTAACACCTACACACTACATGTAATGTAACTTCATTACATAAAATGTTTATTGTAGATGCAGTCGTATGATTTTTCCAACAGTAATAAGAGTCATTTAAAGTTCTCCTTTATGTTCTTTTCTTTAGCTTAAATATATCACTATTTTAAGTGTTTTTCAATTAACAATACTGACGAAATTCATCCCATCTTTATATGCGTTACGTAAAACATGATAGAAAAGCATTGACTTTTAAGTGTGCATAAAGATATAATATATATGTTACTTTTTAAATGAGAAAGATTGCCCTAACCAAAAAGGTTTGGGCAATCTTTTTATATCCAAATATCTCTCCGAAAGAAGGTGTTTAAGAAGTTAAACAAACTCTAAAATCCAAAAGTAAAGGAGGTCATCAAAAAATATCCACTTACAAGGGGATACTAGATAGTTTGAGCACAATCACGAAAGATCAATTTGTGCCGGTGCTCATTTTTTGTTCCCCCTCTCCATACCTCTCCCCTTTAATTACCGGCTGTTTACCGGCTGAAAGAGAGAAGCTAATCATTATCAAGACAAAACTAAATATTAAAGAAAAAGCAGATTAAAGACTCACAAGTTTATGTGGGTCTTTTTTTATTGCACCAAAGGAGGCAAAAATATGACTTACACAAAAAGAGCAGCAGCACTTCTTCTTGCGCTGATGATGGTTTTCACCGGCGCTGTACAGGCTTTCGCAGCCACCCAGATGACCATGGCGGTTATCGCACTTCCGAGATCCGCCGATACCAATAAAGGCGATTGGGGCCTTGCAGAACTCTACCTCATGGGCGGATGGGAAACGATTGAAACCGATAACTACCTGGTCTATTGCAAAGATTCCCACAGCGGTCCAGTAGTCTATTGCATTGAACCTGGTTATGGAGTTAGAACCGGAAATGTTCTCTCTCAGGCAAATGATTCCACCTATTGGAACAACTACCCCAGCAATATGAATCCTACACTTTCTCCGGACGGTATCAAAACCGTTCTCGGAAGACTTCTTCAGTATGGTTGGAGAGGTAACGGCAATACAAGCTGGAACACTACTAATGCTTCCCATAGACAGGAAGTCGCAGAACTCATTGCAACCCAGATGCTTGTTTGGGAAGTAGTAGTTGGTGAAAGAACTCTCTCTTTCAGCCACGTAGATGCAAGCAGAAGAGGTTATGACAGCGTAATGGACAGTATCTCTTCCGGAAATCCTCTCTATGATGACATCTGGGACGCATACGATTCCATTGAGTACGCAGTACAGAAGCATACGCTGCTTCCTAGCTTTATGAGTGATAACGAAGCTACCGCTCCTACCCATGAACTTGTCTGGAATGGTTCCAGATATGAAATCACTCTTACTGATACCAATGGTGTTATTCGTGAATGCGGACTTAAAACCGATTCCACCGACCTCAAATGTGAAATCAGCGGAAACAAAATCACCTTCTATACCACCAACCCCGATGTTTCTGAAATCCTTGTAGTTGCAGAAAAAGAAGCAAGCGTTAACAACTTCCTTGTCTGGACTGACGGTAACACCGGTGCAGGAGATCAGGACGTAATCTCCTTTGGCCAGGAAGTAAACGAAACCCTTACCGGTTATCTCAATCTTACCCTTACCTCCGCTGCAGCAGGTGATATCAAAATCATCAAAACCGCAGAAGATAACAACGTAAGCTTCATTGAATTTAATATCAAAGGTGAAGGACTCAACACCACAGCATTTACTGATGAGAACGGTGAAATCCTTCTTGAAGGTCTTGCACCCAGCGAATACACTATCACCGAAGCAAGCTATTCCAAATATAAAGAACAGCAGCCCCAGACCGTAATCGTTGAAAATGGCAAAACCGCAGTTGCACAGTTCCACAATGAAATGAACTATGGCGCACTCAAGATTGTTAAGACCGCAGATGACGGTAATGTAGAAGGAATCGAATTCACCATCAACGGCGGAGCTGAACAGTCCTTTTACTTTGAGCCTGTCACTGTAGTCACCGACGCCAATGGTGAAGTCATTATTCCTAATCTCCATGCGGGACTGTATATGGTCTTTGAAACTGTTCCAGAAGGATATATCGGAACCGGAGTTAAAGAAATTGTTGTAGAATACGGCAAAACCGCTACTGTAGAGTTCCATAACGAACTCAAAAAAGGAAATCTTGAAATCATCAAAACTTCTGAAGACGGTAATATCGAAGGTATCAACTTCACCATCACTGGCAACGGCGTAAACAAATCCGTAACCACTGATGCAAACGGCAGAGTTCTTGTTGAAGGACTTGTTCCCGGAACCTACACCGTAACTGAAGGTCAGTATGATCAGTATGTAAAACAGGAAGCAAAAACTGTTGTAGTTGAATATGACAAAACCGCAACCGTTGAGTTCCACAACGTCGTAAACTACGGTGGAATCAAAATCATCAAAACCTCCGAAGACGGCAAAGTTGAAGGTATTGAATTTATCGTAGGACCCAACACCGAAGCAGTGGCGCTTGACGATAAAAACAGCTTTGAACCTATTCATGTTTTCACCGATGAAAACGGTGTCGCAATCGTTGAAGGACTTCTCGCAAATTACTATGGCGTAACCGAAGTGGTACCTGAAGGCTACCATACTGAAAAAGAATATCAGTCCATCCGTGTAGAATACGGCATGACTTCCGAAATATCTTTCCACAACGAACTCCAGAGAGGCGATATCGAAGTTACCAAAACTTCCGAAGACGGACTCGTTGAAGGCGTTAAATTCAAACTCTCCGGTACTTCCACCACCGGTATTTCAGTAGAAGAATATGCAATCACCAATGCAGAAGGTGTTGCACTCTTTGAAGATATCCCCGTAGGTGACAACTATGTTCTTGAAGAAGTTGAAACCGCAGAAAGATATGTTGTTCCCGCAAAACAGAATGTAAAAGTTGAATGGGAATATGTAACCGAAGCAAGTTTCAATAACGTGCTCAAGAAATTCAACCTCGTGCTCACCAAAACTGACGCTGAAAAAGGCGGTGCTCAGGGTAATGCAACCCTTGAAGGTGCTGTATATGGCATCTACAAAGACGGTGAACTTCTTAAATCCTACACCACTGATGCAAACGGCAAATTCACTACCGATTACTTCGTATGCGGTGAAGGTTATACCGTAAAAGAAATCACTCCTTCCAAAGGTTATCTCCTTGATGAAACTGTTTACACTCTCGATGTAGCAGCTGACAATTACTCTATTGAGAAAAACATCGAAACCCTTGCAGTAACCGAACAGGTAATCAAAGGTACTGTCCAGCTTACCAAAGTTGATAAAGACTTCCCCGAAAACAAACTCACCGGTGCAGAATTTGAAGTTTATGTTGATACCAACAACGACAAGAAACTCGATGCAAATGATACTCTTCTCGGTAAACTCACCGAAGCTGAAAGAGGTATCTACAGCATGTCCGGTCTTGTATATGGCGGATACTTTGTAAAAGAAACTGTTGCACCTAAAGGCTTCATTCTTGATTCCAACGCATACTACTTTGAAATTGCCGAAGACGGCAAAACCGTAGTAGTTGAAAATGAAGCTGGCAAAGGTTTTGTAAACGTATCTCAGTCCGGTTCTCTCAAGATTGTCAAAACTTCTTCCGATGGAAAAGTTGAAGGTTTCTCCTTCAGAGTAACCTCTGAAAACGGTTATGATGAAACCTTTACCACCGACAAAAACGGTGAAATCTTCATTGAAGATATCCGTCTTGGAACCTATACCATCAGCGAAATTGCAAACGGCGCTTCTTCCAACTACATTATGCCGGCAGCCAAAACCGCAAACGTAACTGCTGACGCAACCACTGTAGTAGAGATGCACAACGTACTCCGTGAGACTCCGAAAACCGGTGACACCAGAATGCCCGGACTTTGGCTTGGCATCACAACAATCTCAACTCTTGGTGCTGCAACCTTCTTCTATCTCTCCAACAAGAAAAGAAGAAATGAAAGATGATGGAATCTGAGATAATCCTCATACTCTGCCTTATCGCCGTGGTTCTTGCTGCAGCGGTTTTCTTTAAGGAAAATGGTAGGAGGTAAAGAAAAATAACAAAGGCGGCTCGAATGAGCCGCCTTTAATCAAGTATCAAGACGAAGGGGTAAGCAAAATCCATTTTTCAATTACATCTTTATCATTAATTTCATATACTATTCTTACAATTAAATTATTGCCAACAATAGCGTACGGTTGGTTATAACATGTAATAAAATTTGATTGTTCATGTTCTGTTGGAATTTCACCGTCACTAACACAGGATTTTATAATACCACAAATTGCTGATTGTTCAGGAGCATCAACATAATTTAGTGAAAAAGATGAACAATATCTAATATCATTTATAACAATCTGAGGAAGTGCGTCATACTTGTTTTCAGAACAACCGGTTAATATGACAAAAATAATTATTAAAAATAATATTGAACATTTTTTTATCATTTTGTAACACCTTTAAATCACTATTTTATAAAATTAAATAATTGTCATTGAATTATACCAACTCGTATAATCCCTTATTATTCCAGTTGTTGAGTTATCGTAGATGTATTCAAAATCTGATGCAGTTGCAGATTGCGAAATAGGTTCAGACCAGGCATGGCCATCAACATTTGGATCCATCATTCGGTAACAATAATTTGTCGAACCAGAAACATTGGCATAACCATCAATTACAACGGCATGCGCATGTGTATTATTATTATTATCTATACGACGTATTGCCGCATAAATTGGTTTGTCATTGCGAAGAAAGCTTCTAACAGTTGCAAAAGAATAACCAGAAGTTTCATAGTTTCCAGTAAGTCCATAATATTGTGCGGATCTAAGCAACCAATCTCTACTTCCTACCGGAGTTCCACCGTAAATTCCCTGCAAACCAGTATATACATCAATTGCTTCCAAATCGATATCAGTATAGTATTCACCGAGAGATGCAGCACAAGCAGCCCAACAGAGTCCGACTCCATTTAATGTATAATTGTCGATTTGTTTAACATCTAAAAACAATTCATCAGAAACTCTTGAGTTGTTTTCTTGATTTACTGTATATTTTATGGGCGAAAGTGTAAGCTTTTCTAATAAATTATTAGATGCATCATATCTGCTTATAATAACAGAATTTGATTCTGGACCATAAATAACTGCTGTTTTTTCAGATGATATAAACAAAAGTGATTCACCGGAATTTGCAATGGCAAAGCCTTTATTCCCTTTTAGCGCATTGGTTACTTCGGAAATATTATATTCATAAAAAGTAGATGCATATCTTTCTCCCGTATAATCAACATAAATGGATCCTATGCATATATCATTCTTAAAAAGAAAATAAATACGTATGCTAGAAGTGGAGTTGCTTATAGGAAAACCTTGAGATAAATAAATAACATCGTTTTTATCAACATCTATTGCGACATCCAAATATGAATGAACAATGTTTTGAACATACGAATCATATCCTAAAGAGGAGCTGTTTGAAAGGTTACTATCATCAGCCATTGTCGTGACAGATGCAATCATAATAAGAATTATCGAAAGCAAAAGTGAAATGAATTTTTTCATAATTATAATTC
>JAGASN010000024.1 GCA_017847875.1 Oscillospiraceae bacterium
AAAAGAGGAATGCTATGACTGAAACGGCAGAGATTTTAACAAATTTAAGAGAAGCAAAAAAAATGTTATCGGAAGAGTATGCCGCAACATTCTGTTTCTTAATTGAACAAATGGAAGTGGCTTTAATAAATATGGAAAGCGCAGTCAAAACCACGGACGAAACAAAAAAGGAATTGGCCGACATTCGATTTTTTACCGAAATCATCAATCTTTTTTCAAAATTGAAAGAATATGAACACAATCCCTTACTCAGAGGAAAATTCAAGATTGACGCTTTAGATGTTCTTGAAGCCTATGAGCTGGGTGTTCTGATATATCTGAATCTGACAAGTCGGAATACGACCACAGCGACCGCGGGATCATTGGGAGGCAGGCGTCGTTCCGCAAATTTTATTGAGGTTAAAGAGTTCGTAACAGCGAGGTATCTGGAAATTGCCGAGTTGGAACCTGATATTAAAAACGTAGTGGCGGCGTCCCGAATAGAAAAGATGGTTTCAGGCAAATACACTCCTTTTCCTTTGACGGAAACGAACATTCGAAACCTTTTGGCGAGTTGGATTTCGAGTCTGAAAAAACACGGAAAGATCCCTTAAAAAAAACTTCAAGCGCCACAAAGAATTTGTAGCCCTTGAAGAAGATGAAAATTATGAAATCATAATTTACCTTTCCTTTGTTCACTTACAAAGGAAAGGATTTTTCCATGGAAACATTAAATGACTACATCACTTCAAAAGAAGCGGCAAGAATGCTTCGCGTCACGCAAGCAACGATGTGCCGGTGGCGGGCTGAAAATCGCTACAATCTCCCGTACGTCAAATTCTCGAACAGGGTTTTATACAAACTTTGCGATATTCGGGAGTTTATAAAAAAGCATCAATGGGAGAACGAAAACAATGCGCTATGATCCTGTTTTAGAAAACGCTTTACACGAATACAGAATCCCTTATCCGCAAAACCGCGCTTCTTCAAACGGTTTTATCCGTTGGGGAAAAAATCAAAGATATTGGGCCATTCCTGTCGATGACGGTTATTTTTTCGGAGATTTCGCAAGCGATCTTTCCACCGCCGTCTTTCCCGGAAAGGAAGTCGGTGATTTCGATCGCACACGTTATTCCAAAAGAGTTCAGGATTTAATCGAACAAATGGAAGCGGAAAGAACCTTTTTCTATAAGGCCAGCCGACAAAGAGCGCAGAACATTTGGGAAAGCACCCCTTATTTAACTTTTTCTCACGAATATTTGAAAAAGAAGAAAGCCTTGAATTACGGCTTAAAGGTTGCCGGAGAAGGCTTTTTAATCATTCCTCTTTCGGATATTAACGGCGAGCTTTGGACGCTTCAATTCATTGATATTCACGGGAAAAAACGCTTTTTGCGAAACGGAAAGAAATCGGGAAACTTCTTTATGTTCAAACAATCAATGAAACATATCTTCATTTGCGAAGGATATGCAACGGGAAGCAGTATCTTTCTGGCAATGCAAGAAAGTGTCGTTTGTTGCTTCGATGCGGGCAATCTCGCGTATATCGCTCCGCTTTTGGCTCAAAAATATCCTGACTCCGAACTGATCTTTTGCGCGGACAATGACAGATTTAACGCCATCAACACCGGAATTGAAAAAGCGAAAAAAGCAGCCCGACAGCTTAAAGCGAAAGTCGTTTTCCCCGTTTTTGATGAAAACGACACGCAATCAACCGATTTCAACGATCTTCATTGTTGGTACGGCTTGGACTTTGTCCGTCAACAAATCAGCGCCTCATTGGGACTGTAAATGACTCTTAGCGGGTGGAAAAATGGGAAAAATGGGAAATATTGCAAAAAAATCAAAAGAAAGCAAAGAGTTCGACGGATATGGCAATCGGGAAACATCGGGAAAAAACGGAAACATTGTGGATTTTACTCAAGAATGGGACGATCCGGTCTTTTTTGACGACTTTATGTTGGAAGAAATTCCCGACGATGTTTTACCCAGTCCGTTCAAAGAGTTTGCTCGCGCTCTTTCCGAGCGCTTGGAAACGCCGCAAAGCGCAACGATCCTTTGTATTTTAAGCGTGTTGGCAACAGCGTTGCAAAATAAGTTTGTCGTTCAGATTGAAAACGACTACGCGGAACCGCTCAATCTTTATATGATGGTCGCGATGCCGCCTGCGAACAGAAAATCCGCCATCTTGAAAAGCTGTATAAAACCGATTGTCGCTTACGAGACAAAACAAAGGGAGATCTTGGAACCTCAATACAAAAAAGATTTGTCAATCTTTCTGTCTCAAAAGAAAATGATCGAAAACGAAAGAAAGAAACTTTCCGCGGACAATCAGGAAGCCATAGAAGCCATTGCGGAAAAAGAAGCTCTTTTGTTTGAACCTCCGGCGTTGCCAAAGTTGTTTTTGACCGATGCGACAACGGAGAGTTTGGCCGGCGCGTTATGCGAACAAGGAGGAAAAATCTCGATCATTACCGATGAGGGCGGTATTTTAGACACCTGCTCGGGACTTTACACCGGCGGGACATCAAACATCGACGTTCTGCTTAAGGGCTGGGACGGCGGTAACTTGCGCATTAAACGGCGGGATCATGAAGTCTATCTTTCCCCTCTCATCACAATATTTATGATTGTTCAGCCGGTCATTTTCGAGAATATGGCCAAGAACAGGAACTTTATCGGAAAAGGATTTTACGAGAGATTTCTGTTTTGCGAACCGTCTTCTAAAATAGGATACAGAACGCATCAAGGGCAAGCCGTTCCACTAAAACTGACTGAATCCTACGAAGAAGCCGTTACCGATCTTCTGAACATTCCGACCCCGCGTTCCGCGGCAAAAATCAGATTGTCAAAAGTCGCCCGTTCTCTTTGGGCGGACTTTCAAAACAAGGTTGAAAAGGATTTACGGAAAGGCGGGAAAATGGAAATATGTCAGGGTTGGGGCGGAAAACTTTGCGGACAATGTTTGCGCCTTGCCGGTTTATTGCATATGGCACGATATAAAGGCAATTCGACTCCGATCAACGGAGATACGATGCGCGACGCGATAAAAGTTTCTTCCCGCCTTATCAGCCACGCGACAAAAATTTTTGATAATTTCATGCTTTCATCGGATTTAAGAATTAAAGAGGCCTCTGTCATCTGGGCGACCATACAAGGATTTCAAAAGCCCGTTGTTTCGCAACGGGAGATCGTTTATGCGTTCCGGCATAAACTTTGTGCGGATCAAATCAAAGAGCGACTGGAAATTCTGATTGAACGAAACCTCATCAGCGAACCGATAAAAGTTCCCGGATCAAAAGTCGTAAACTATCTTGTCAATCCGAAAGCGCGGAGAAAAACCGATGACAACCCCTGAATTAAAGAAAAAACGAGAGGTTCGTCTGAAAATCTTGATGGAGAAGTTTCAAAAAAAATTGAACGAGGTGAAAAAAATGACAAACA
>JAGASN010000025.1 GCA_017847875.1 Oscillospiraceae bacterium
GATGTGGTCAAGCGTGGCGTGGAATCCATGTGGAATATCAGCAATGACCGAGTGATGATGGCGCTTGCCATGACGATGACAGACAAGCCGATGGCGGTCAATATGAGCTTTCAGCGTGAATATGCCGAACGCTATGAGTGGATGAAGCAGCAGTTCATTGATATTGCCTTTACCTATCTGACTTCCGTGCTGTTCTATGAGGACTATGATACCATGACTCCCGAGCAGCGTCTTTTGATGCAGCAGGGCATGGAAGCCTTTGGCGGCATTGCACCGACCTACCGTATCGCTCTGCTTGACAAACCGACAATTGTATGGGATTTCCACTCCCTTATGCTTGGGGTTCAGATGATGTTCAGCTTCATGCTGACCGACACAGAAAAGCCTATCCGTATCTGCAAGCACTGTTTGCAGACCTTTGTGGCAAGCAGACCGAGTGCGATCTTCTGCAGCCCGCAGTGTAAAAATAAGTATAATGTTTATAAAAGCAGAACGAAGGAAAAGAAGGAATGATGGGAAAGGAAACGATTTTATGATAGACAGATGGATTGCAGAAGCAACGGAATGTGATTTCAAGGTTGCTTTGGAAGTAAAGAAGCCGAAAAGCTGGCTCAAAAGTGTCAGCGCCTTTGCCAATGGTATCGGCGGCACACTCTTTTTCGGCATTGATAACGACAGAAACGTAATCGGCTTGGCTGACGCACAGACCGATGCGGAGACGATCAGCCGCTTGATTAAGGAGCGTATCACGCCGTACCCGAACTTTATCCTTGCTCCCGAACGGGAGAACGGCAAGGATATTCTTGTGCTGTCCGTTTCGGCAGGACGCTCCACGCCTTATTACTACAAAGCAGACGGCATTTCGGAAGCGTATATCCGTATCGGCAACGAAAGCGTGATTGCTCCGTCGTATGTATTGAATCAGCTTCTTCTCAAAGGCATGAACCGCACCTATGATGCGCTGGACTCCGAGTATGATTTCAAGGACTACGCCTTTTCCAAGCTTCGTGAACGCTACAAGGCTTGGACGGGCAACAGCATGGAGGAAAAGCTGTTTGATTCCTTTGAAATGCGGGATGACCACGGCAAGCTGACCAATGCAGGCGCATTGCTTGCAGACGATGCTCCCATCAAGCACTCCCGTATGTTCTGTACCCGTTGGAACGGTCTTGACAAAAGCGGCGGTATGGTGGATGCCCTCGACAGCGCAGAGTATTCCGGCAGCTTGATTATTCTGCTCAATGAGGGCGTAAGCTTCGTAAAGCGGAATATGAAAACACGTTGGAAGAAAACTGCCAACTCCCGTATTGAAATGCCCGATTACTGTGAGCGAAGCGTTTTTGAAGCCCTTGTTAATGCACTGATCCATCGTGACTATCTGATTTTAGGCAGCGAAGTCCATATCGACATTTACGATGACCGTCTTACCATTACTTCTCCCGGTGGTATGGCAGACGGCACACGGATACAGGAAAGAGATATATCCAACATTTCTTCCACTCGCCGTAATCCCGTCCTTGCTGACATTTTCGGCAGATTGGGCTATATGGAGCGTCAAGGCAGCGGATTTAAGAAGATCACGGAATCCTACCGTGCTGCCCACAATTATCGTGACGAACTGGAGCCGAAGTTCTATTCCGATGCAAGCTCGTTCCAAGTTACTCTGTATAACTTGAATTATGGAACAGTAGTAAACGCAACTAAGGCTGCGATTGAGGATGAAAATGTTGCGATTGCCCCCGATCATCTTGCGATTGAGGTTGCGATTGATAAACTGAACGCAAGCCAAGCTACGATTGCAAAGGCAAAAGCGGTATTTGCAAATATGGGTGTTGACGGCATCTTTGGTCGTTCCGACATAGCTGCCATCACAAACGATTCTGTTACTGCCGCCGGTAATCTCATTACCAAACTAAAAAATGCAGATTTGATTGAGCCTGTCAGCGGTTTCGGAAAAGGTAAGTATAAGTTCGTATCACCTAAAGTATAAAGATAATGCCCGTTATCAGCCATACAGCCGATAACGGGCATTCGATTAAGCATATACAAGGTCGGTCAAGATGGTTTCCACACGCTCGTTGCTTCCATCATATTCAATGTTACGGTTCTGCCATCACTTCAAATGCGATTCTGGCACCCAACTTAAAGCTGTTTTGAAATATCAGACAATCCGTCATTGTTTGATATTCCCGGATACAGTCCGTGTATTTCTCAAACAACGCTTTCTGTTCATCCGACATGGTGACACGGAGTTTTTCTTCATTCCTGCAGATCAGCTCCTGCAACTTCTTGTATTCCTTGGAAGACGTGTCGTACTCAGTCGGCTCGATATTGCCGTACCACAATTCTTCCAAAATCTTCATCCGACACTCTCCTCATAGACCAGTTCGTGAAGAACGATTTCCTCCGCACGGTTGTGGATATTGTTCATGCGTCGTACCCATTCTATTTGGTCGGTCGCTTTGAGCGCTTCGGTCACGCCCTCCTGCTTTGCCATAGCGGAAACGATGGTTTCCATACGCTCATTGCAGGCTTGGTCGATCTCGGACAGATGCTTGAACAGCGTACCCTCCATCACATAATTGGTGTAGAGGATTTTTCGGTGTTCTTTCAGATAACAGCGGCGCATACGCCCGTATTTGCCGATCTGATAATCGCCGTCATCCGGCAAAACAAGGTTGGGGATGAAATAATCGCCCACTTGACGGTATGTACCGCCCATTTCCTCAAATAGAGATTTCATAAACAACAGCTCCTTTCTGTGTTGAATTTGTAGCGGTTATAAGGCTTTTTCTACTCCTTTCCTATAACTGCTTTTCAATTCACCACAAATGAGCCGCAGTCATATGTATTCGGGTGGAGAAACCACCCTTTACATATTACCTCTCAGGAGAATATTTTCTTATTTTTTTCAGGAAAAACCAAGTTTTAAAAAGCGAAAAACACCCCTGCAGTCCTGTTATCATTGCCAGTCTGTTGTGAATATGGCAATCCAACCATGAACTTATAGGCAAAGAGTTTTTCTGTATTTTACCTTCTGCAAACCTGTACGCTACAAGAATATCATGGTTCCTTTTTATTGCATACCGTTGCAAATTTCTTACAATTTTACCTGTGCTTCCAGCTCCATATAAAGTGTTTATCTGCAGTATTTTCATGTTTTCCCCTTCATCACAAAATTTTCTCTGTTAATAATGCCTTGATAAAAACAGAATATACATAACATCCACGGCATTCCACTCAGAATCGGCTCAACAAAAAAAACTATGTTTATACAAATAAAAACACACAAAAGCATCGTTTTAAATTTTATAGACCACACATTTCTTTTTAATCCTCTGGCTAATTGAACAGCAGAACAAACAACAAATAAAGCCAAAAAGCCCCAGCCTATAATACCCGCCTCATTATAAGTGTCCAAATATATATCATGAGCATAATATTTTATGCTTTCGCGTATTTTTCCTCCTCCAAACAGATACTGAGGAGCCATCTTTAAATATTCGAATTTTACACCTATTCGGGTTGCATCCATAAAATAGCCTTCTCCAAGTTTGTTGAAACGTATAAGCAAATTTGAATTTAATATGGATGTACGCGTTCCGAAAATATCATTTGTGTAAACCAATACTATCAGACAGACAATAGCTACTATTAAAAATACATTTTTCCAATTTATCCCTTTTTTGTTTTTCCTGGTATATAAAAAAGCTACAACAATAGTCACAAACAACACTATAAGAAGGGTTCTTCCTGCAAGCACCATGTTATAAGCCATAATAAGAGCAAGTCCCACTATTGCAACTATGCGCATTTTCTGCGATCCGGCCGTAAAAATCAGCGAAGTGAAAATCCCCATCGCAATTACTGCCATCATTGCCTGTCCTGTTGCGCTCATTGCTTCTTTTGTCCAAATATCAACAGTATTTCTACTAGTGCTTCCTATGTTGATTGTCATATTCAATACATAATGAAGAAATGGTCCCATTCCAACGAATACAATAGGTATAGCAAGTGCTACTTCTCTTTTTTTTCTTTCCTCTTGCATTAAATTTCTGTTATCCATAAAGTTCATACCTATCAAATAACACATAAAATAAGCAAATTGTCTCAAGATCTGCATAAAATTCATTCGTGCTTCCGGATAAAAAAACAAATAGCTAAAAGAGAACAGAATGAGGATTGCCGCTGATAAATCCACTATGAATTTTCTGTAGTTGTAAAGAACTGTGATAAAGAAAGCTGCATATATGAAATAAAAACTTTTTTGAAGAAAATTCATTCCCGCAAAAAACATCAAACCCAGTATTATTAACTGAACCAGACTCAAATAATTATTTTTTGTAACATACATTTCGTCTCCTCTTGTTTGCTTGCAAAATCAAAGCTTAAATTTCATTCTTCACACAAAAAGTTTACGATTCTCTGACCGATTTTTTTTGAATTTTTATTTTTGAGCATGTATTCCCGACCGTTTTCAGCCTTTTCTTTCAAAACACTATAATCCGAATCCGCTATCAATTGGATTTCTTCGGCAATACCCTTAGGAGTTGTCTCTTTAAGATAATTCAAATATTTATCATATCCATCCGGTATAGCTTCAAGTTTATACATTATAACCGGTTTCCCAGTCATCATATATTCCGCCGTTTTCGATGGAAAAGAATATTTTGTGTAAGTCCCTGCCGGTTGTCTAGGATTAATCAAAAAAGAGCATTTATCCTGCAATTTTTTTATTTTTTCTTGAGTTACATAGCCGAAATACTGAATATTTGGATAATTTGATGCAAGCTTTGTAATATCATCATGTGCATCCCCATCTCCGCATATCCATAACTGCAGATTTTCTTTTCCTTTAAACGCCTCGGCAAGTTCGCATATTCCGAAAGCCCTGCAAACTTCTCCTGTATATAAAAATGTCCCTCCCACTCTTTCTTTTGTCTCTGCCTGCTGCTGAGTTTCATCACACAGACATTCCACAACCAAACTTGGACGATCTCCAACTTCCAAAGGACCCAACAGATTCTCTGTAAGCAATATAAAACGATTGAATGACTTCGCAATTTTAACTGCCTTGTTACCGCGTCTTTTTGCAGCTTTTGTCATATATTGTTCCATGTCGTCTCTTCCCGGAACCGCATCCGTATGAAGAAGGCAAATATTGACTTCAGGATGTCTTTTTTTAATTCTTTGTACTGTTTTCAGAAAAGGTTCATATAAACTATAAATCATAATCCAAGTTGTTTTCTCATTCAAAATCCTTCTTTCGATTTCAAAATAGAGCTTGTATTCCTGAATTATATGTTTAAACCATGGTAAATTCACATAACCTATTTGTTTGTTTTCTTTTCCCCAGATATACTCTCTTGAAATAAATTTTTTATTATTAATCGGAAAACTTCCTATTGGTGGAACATTGACAACAGATAAATTCACATTTTCCTGACTTTCCATTCCTCTAATAAGGTTCGATTGAAACTTGTGAGGTGCCATACTTATTTTTCTTTTTATAGTTCCGAATTCTTCCTGCAATGATTTTTCACAAAACAGTAAACCAAGATATATTATATCCATAGTCACCTCAAATTTTACTCAATATATTTATATGAGTTCTTGCCATATTTTGAATCGTATATTTTTTTGCTGTTTCAAGCGATTCTTCTGACATTCTTTTAAAATTATTATCCATCAGCATATTAATAGTGTTGCTCAAATCAACTTCATTCTCCGAAGGAACTATATAGCCATTCAGACCATTTTTTATCATTTCCAGTCCGGAAACACATTTATCTGTTGCTATAACAGGTGTCCCCACAGCCATCGCTTCGTTTACAACAAGTCCCCAAATATCTTCACGTGTTGGTAACACAAACACATCTGCCACTTTATAATATTGACGAAGTTCTTCCGGTTTTTTAAAAGATAAAAAATGCACATTTGAAAGGTTGTGACTACACACAAAGCTTTCCATATCCGATGTTGGATTTCCTCCAATGATATAAACTCCAATTGATTTATCAAGATTTCTTACTGCTTTAAGCAGAACATCAAAACCCTTTCTGTAAACAAACTGCCCTACAGATAAAATCATTCTTTCTTCGTTTATACCCAAACTTATTTTTATCTTGTTTTTATCTTCTGTATCCAATGGGCTATCCAAAACATTTTCTTCCATTACAGAAGTAAACGGATATCTGAATATCAAGTTTTTTTCTGCACCATAGGTCAAATAATATTCATCGTGCGTTTTCGATGTACTGAAATATCCTTTCGCCCCCTTTATAATACTTTTTTTAAAGAGCTTTTTTAAAAAGTTCTCTTTTTTTACAAAAGCACCATCGCCCTCTATGCAATAATCTATGTTGTTTTTTTTCATATAAAATATTGCATATATCCCTGTTGGAGTAAAAGAATTACAAACGACAACATGGTCAAATTTATTGCTTTTTAAATATTTTTTTATTGACGGAGCAAAAGATTTGTCTGTTGATATATTTTTTCCTTTAAGAATAATTCCAGAAAAATTTTTAAATTCATAATTTCCCCAACTTTTGTCACGTTCGTCAGACATACTTCTTTCAAAAAAAACAGTCAATTCGCAATATTTTCCAAGTTCGTTGAAAAAACTTACTCGGTACGGCGACGGAATATTTGTTAGAAACGCAACTTTCATTTTTTTGAAACTCCATTCAACTCTTTTTTAAAATCCTTTTTAACTTCTGTACGTGCCTTTATTTCATCCAAAAGCGCTTGCTGCGAAACGTCTATCGCCACCCCGTTTCCACACAGATCAATTACTTCTTCACATGCCGTATTTTTATAAACAATTGCTTCTGTTCCGCACGAAACAGCTTCAAGTGTTGTTAGTCCAAAAGTTTCTTCTTTACTTGGATTGACAAAAATATCTGCTGCTGTATATATCTCCGCAAGTTCAACCGTATTGTTCGTCCTACTTATTGTTATTATATTTTGGGGGAGTCTTTTTTTCATTTTTGGGGGTATTCCTACCAGAACTATTTTATATTTACAATCAAGCATTTTTGAAAGTTCGATAAAATCATCAAGGCCTTTTGCTTTGCTCCAAGCACTTGCTACACCAAGAACAATTATTTTGTCCTCGAGGCCATAACGTTTTCTAAAATTGCTCGGTGTTGGTTTGTAAACGCTTGTATCTATTGTATTGTGTATTACCTCGACCGGATAATCTCTCAAAAAACTTTGTTTAACAAGATCTGCTAACCAATATGACGGAACAATTATAGTCATTTTTTTTACACAGCAAAAAGTCTTTTTCTTTTTTTCATAATTGGTTTTTGAGTTATCAAAAAAGATACTTTTAGGATATCCGTGTTTCTGGCAACATCTGGTGCATCCTTTTTTCCACTGTTCACATTTTACAAAGGAAAAATGCGGGCAGTGTCCAGTAAAAGCCCAGCAATCGTGCAAAGTCCATTTTACCTGCATGTCAGGTCTCGACTTTATCCAGTCAAAAAGCATTTTTACATTAATATAGTATCCATGAAGGTTATGGAGCCATAACATATCAGGATCATATTTTTCCGCCCATGCAAGAAATTCTTTTGTTGCGCGAACACTATTAAATCCTTCGTTATCAAAAACACGTGAACAAAATCCGGAAAAATAAACATCTGCTTTTTTTCCGATCCTCACTGCTATATCTTTGTATTTTTCAGGAACGCTTTCCCTGCCATAGGCAATTCTAACATCATGGCCTTGCTTAATATATTTTTCCGCAAGATCAGTGCAAATTCTTCCTGTACTGCGTATTCCGCAAACGGAATTAATAAATAAGATTTTCATTTTTTAATTAAACCCATTTGGAACTCTTAAAAATTTTTTCAGAAGAAAAGTTTTCTTTCAAAAACTCAAAACTTTTTTTCCACATTTCGATAATATCCACCCTGCAACACCTTTTTATTAAACTGCAGAAGTTATCTGCATTATCGCTTTCGCACCACAAACCAAAACCGCCTTCTTCAATAAACTTTCCAACATCCGTATTCGGATCAGTACAGGCCAAAACCGGAAGTCCCGCCTGCATATATGAAAGAAGTCTTGATGGGAAATTCGGGATTGTAAATCTGTGATCAAGAAAGATCAGACCAACGTCACAGCAAGCAATCATTCTGTCATATTCTTCTTTCGGTATTTGATAAAATAGTTTTACAAGGCACGGTTTTTCATTCTCCACATATTCCTCAAGAAAATGCCTGTCCGTTCCGCTTCCGGCAATTGCAAAATATGCATTTTCAATTCCGGAACATTTTTTCAGACATTCAACTATGAAAGGAACATCCTGAGGTCTTCCAAGGTTTCCTCCATAAATAAAAATCTTCTTGTCCTTCGGCAAACCATATTTTTCTCTCATTTTCATGCGATCTTCGTCGGAAATACTAAAATCTTGAACATCAATACAGTTCGGACAGATTTCAACTTTTTCTGCCGGAATCTCTGGATTATGTTTCAAAATATAATCAACATTTGCCTGTGACATACAGCCGATTTTATCTGAAACAGAGTAAAGCTTCTTTTCTTTATTACGAAAATATTTATATATGATACCTTTTAATCCCGTTTTGCTTATAATTCCAAGGTCAACCGCATTCTGAGGGAAAATATCCTTCAGCATAAGATAAGATCTTGCATTGTCGCGTTTTTTTACAAATTTGACCGCTTTACAAAAAGTTATCGGAGGAGTTGAATATAGAACTAAATCAAATTTAACATCTGAAAAATATTTTTTAATTGCACATATGAACTGAGGTTCAATAAGCAAAGTAGAAAATCCTTTTTCTATAATATTTGTTTTCTGGATGTTCCCAATTTTGAGTTTAAGGAGCTTGCCATTCTCTTCAAAATGGGTTGATATTTTATTTTTTCTTTCTGTCGGCGAAACACAATATACATTATGTCCGTTTTTTATAAATTCGCGAAGAAGGTCGCAATATATGTTTCTTTCGCTGAAAGAATTAAAATCCAACAACGATAAAAAAAGAATATTCACATTGCCCCTCCTTGCTAAATTTTATCTTTCTATTATTTTCGCCGGTACCCCAACATATTTCCCCGGAACATCAATATCTTTAACAACAACCGCGCCCGCTCCTATAAAACAATCATCACAGATGCTCACATTGTTGATAACAGTGCTCCCGGCACCGACCCAAACATTTTTACCAATGCTCACGGTTCCGCAAACATGAGCACCGACCGCAACATGAACATAATCGTCCAAAGCGCAGTCGTGATCCACAGAAGCGCAGGTGTTGATTATCGAACCTTTTCCGATTACCGTTCCGGAATTGATAACCGCTCCGGCCATTACCGCAGAACCTTTTCCGATTTGAACATCTTCAGCTATCGATGTGAACGGATGTATCAAAGAAACAATTTTAGCACCGTCATTTTCAAGCATTTCAAAAAACTTTCTGCGGATTTCTCCGTTCCCGATTGCAACAAAAAAGCAGGAATCCTGAAGATACTCCTTATAATCCAAAACTTTTCCGATTATTTCGTATCCGCCAAAAAAGCCTTCAGTATTGTCGTCAAGAAAAGAAATGTTTTCATATCCGCAAAGTTTTGCGATATCGGCGCAAACTTTTCCGTGGCCGCCGGCACCAATTATTATCAATTTCTCTTTGATGCTCATGCTTCGACCAACTCTTTCTTCTCGCTTCCTTTAAATTCCTCCATCGTCGCCGATGTTTCGGAATTGATCCCGCTCCGGTTCAAAACAACCTTCACGGTATCGATTATAATTTTTATATCACCCGAAAGGGTAACGTTTTCAACATACTCCACGTCAAGGCGGAATTTTTCTTCCCAGGAAACAGCGTTCCTTCCGTTAACCTGGGCAAGTCCGGTAAGACCCGGGCGAACATCGTGCCTATGCTTCTGCTCTTCGTTATAAAGGGGAAGATATTTTACCAAAAGCGGCCTCGGTCCGACGATGGACATATCACCCTTGATGATATTTATAAGCTCCGGAAGTTCATCAAGGGAAGTGCTGCGGATGAATTTTCCGTACTTTGTAAGGCGTTTTTCGTCCGGAAGGAGATTTCCGTTTTTGTCTTTTTCGCAAGTCATGGAACGAAACTTTATGAGCTTGAAAAGCTTTTCGTCCTTTCCCGGACGAACCTGGGTGAAAAACGGGTTGCCCTTCATCTTGATTGCGCCAACCACTGCCAAAACAAGGATGACCGGCGAAAGAACGATCAAAGCTCCGAGAGAAAGTACAAAATCTATTATTCTTTTCCAGAATTTCGCATACATATATGTACCTCAAAAGCAGGATCTGATAATTTCAATAACGTAATCCTGTTCTTCCTCTGTCATTTTTATATCGGACGGAAGGCAAAGCCCTCTTGCAAAAATATCTTCATTAACAGGGTTTTCGCCGGCGGAAACAAAATCGTTTTCCGCGTAAACCGGCTGCATGTGCATGGGTTTCCAAATTGGTCTTGCCTCGATGTTGTGCTCATCGAGCACTTTTATAATATGCATCGGGTCAACGGAGCATTCTTTATCAATAAGCATGCAGGAAAGCCAGAAGTTCGGCTTTGTGTTTTCTTCATAAGGGTTCATGCTCACCGGAAGGTTTTTAAAACCTTCCGCATATCTGCGGTAAATCTTTTCTTTGAGGTCACGGTGATTTCCAGCATATTTAAGCTGCGCTCTTCCGATTCCCGCAACAATATTGGACATTCGGTAATTGTAGCCGATTTCCCTGTGTTCGTACCAGATTTCCTTTTCCCTGGATTGAGTTGCCCAGAAAAAGGCTTTATCTCTTGCGGCTTTATCCTTTGTAATAAGCATGCCGCCGCCGGAAGTTGTGATAAGCTTGTTGCCGTTAAAACTTATGGCACTCAGTTCACCGAAAGTTCCGCATTTTTTGCCGTGGTATTCGGCGCAAAGAGCCTCCGCCGCATCCTCGATAAGAACCGCATTATGCTTTCTGCAGATTTCTTCAATTTCGTCCATTTTTGCAGGAACACCATAGAGATGAACGAGCATAACAGCTTTTGCATCAGGATATTTTTCAAAAGCCTTTTCAAGAGCTTTCGGGTCCATATTCCAGGTTTCATATTCGGAATCGATGAAAACCTGTTTTCCGAATTCGTAGGAAACCGGATTCACCGTTGCGGCAAAAGTCATATCGGAACAGAGAACAATGTCGCCGGGTTTTATTCCCGCAAGCTTTACCGCAAGATGCAGTGCCGAAGTTCCTGAAACAAGGGAAAGAGCATGATATTCTTCACCGGAATTATCGGAAAGATATTCCGACATTTCCTTTTCAAATCCGTCACAATTGAACCCAAGGGGCGCTACCCAGTTGCGTTCAAAAGCTTCGTTTATGTATTCAATTTCATTTCCATGCATTGTCGGAGTTGAAAGCGGAATACGTTTTTTCATCAGGCTTTTTCCTCGTTTTCCCCGTTTTTTTGCGCACCTTTCCAAACCGGCATTTTTTGAAAGCCGGCAAAAGGCATAGTGATACTTATACATATATAATTATAAAGGTAAACACTTTAAATTACAAGTATGCTCACAGCATAAATTAACCTTTTTTGCCTTTTTCTTAAAGAAATTTTTGCCATTTTCCCATATTTTTCTATATCTTCCAATGCTCATACAAAACAAAAAACCGAAAGCCCGTGCTCAAATTTGAGCACGGGCTTTCGGCAACGGTTTATGGTGAAATTAACGGTAATTTTTCTCTGCCTTGGTCCACTTTTCAAATTCTTCTTCGGTTGCAAGAACTTTGTGTGTACCTTCAATGGTGCGAAGCTCGCCTGCCATATAATCAATTCCGCTGGTGAAATAATCGTAATGCATGGAAGTGCGTTTTCTTTCAATGGCGGGGTTCGGATGAGGAATGGCGGAAATAAGGCTTCTGGTATAGGGGTGAACAGGGTTGGCGAAAATTTCTTCGGTGGTTCCGGTTTCAACCAGGTGACCGAGATGAAGAACGCCGATTCTGTCGGAGATGTATTTTACCATCGAAAGGTCGTGGGCAATGAAAAGATATGCCGCGCCGGTTTCCTTCTGGATATCACGCATAAGGTTAACAACCTGCGCCTGAATGGAAACGTCCAGAGCGGAAATACATTCATCGGCGATGATGAGCTTCGGGTTCATGATAAGAGCCCTTGCGATACCGACCCTTTGACGCTGACCGCCGGAGAACTGGTGAGGATAACGTTCAGCATGTTCCGGAGCAAGACCTACTTTTTCGAGTATTCTTGCAACTTTTGCGTCGCGGTCTGCTTTATCGGTATAAAGATGATGGATGTCAAGTCCCTGACCGATGATATCCGCAACCTTCTGTCTGGGGTTGAGGCATGCCATCGGATCCTGGAAAATCATCTGCATTTCGGTGCGGAGTTTTTTCTCGTCCGCAGAGCTCATTTTTCCGGTGATATCGACTCCGTCGAAGGTGATTTTTCCTGCGGTGGGGTCATAAAGACGGATTATGGAACGGCCGATGGTGGTTTTTCCGGAACCGGATTCGCCAACAAGTCCATAGGTTTCGCCGGGATAAATTTCAAAAGAAACATCATCGACGGCTTTTACGGTGAACTTTTTGCTGATGGGGAAATACTGTTTAAGGTTTTCTACTTTAAGAAGCGGAACTCTTTCTTCCATTTATTTCGCCTCCTTCAGCATACGGTCAATTCTTGTGCGAAGTTCCTTCGGCATTTCGACTTTCGGAGCGTTATCGTCAAGAAGCCAGGTTGCGGCACAGTGGGTGTCGGAAACCCAGAACATCGGCGGCTCTGCAATTTCGTCGATTTTGAGCGCGAATTCATTACGCGGAGCGAAAGCGTCGCCTTTGATGCTGTGAAGAAGGTTGGGCGGGCTTCCGGGAATTGTATAAAGTCTTTCGTCATGGGTTTCAAGGTCCGGAAGAGCGGAAAGAAGACCCCAGGTATAGGGGTGTCTCGGGTCATAATAGACCTCATCGACTCTGCCTTTTTCAACAATTTTTCCGGCATACATGATATTGACGAAATCCGCAACCTTTGCAACAACGCCGAGGTCGTGGGTGATATAAATTACGGAAATTCCGAGTTTCTGCTGAACTTCCTTGATAAGTTCAAGGATCTTTGCCTGAATGGTAACGTCAAGAGCGGTGGTAGGTTCGTCACAGATGAGAAGATCCGGGTTGCAGGAAAGAGCAATTGCGATAACGACCCTCTGGCGCATACCGCCGGAAAGCTGATGAGGATAGTTCTTCATACGTTTTTCCGGATCGGTGATTCCTACCATATCAAGAAGCTCAACAGCGCGCTTCCAGGCTTCCTTTTTCGGGGTTTTAAAATGCCAGATCATACCTTCCATAATCTGATCACCAATGGTCATGGTGGGGTTAAGGGAGGTCATGGGGTCCTGGAAAACCATTGCGATGCGTTTTCCGTTTATGGTCTGGCGCATCTGTTTTTTCGTAAGTTTGAGAAGGTCAATGGTTTCCTCCTCGCCCTTATCGTTTTTGAAGGTGAAAAGGGCTTTGCCCGCTTCAACCTTTCCGTTGGTATCGAGGATACCGATAGCAGTTTTAACGGTTACGGATTTTCCGGAGCCGGATTCGCCTACTATTGCAACGGTTTCGCCGCGCCTTACCGCAAAATCAACGTTGCGGAGAGCGTGAACTTTTCCCGCGGTGGTAGCAAAGGAAACGGACAGACCTTCAACTTTAAGGATAAAATCGCCTTTTTCTTCCATAAATCTGTCCCTCCTTTACATATCTTTCTGCTTCGGGTCAAGAGCATCGCGAAGACCGTCCGCAACAAGGTTGAAACTGAGCATAAGCAACGCAAGAACAATCAGCGGAGAAAGAATCATATAGGGGTGAGTTGTGAAGTTCTTATATGCGTCGGAAATAAGGGTACCGAGAGATGCCATAGGTGCGGGAATACCAAGACCTACGAAAGCAAGGAATGCCTCGGTGAAAATTGCGTGGGGAATGGAGAACATGGTCTGGGTAATGATCTGACCGATGATGTTGGGCATAATTTCTTTGAAAATTATGCGGAGCGGAGATGCGCCAAGGGTTTTGGAAGCAAGAACAAATTCCTGCTCCTTGAGTTTGAGCATCTGAGCACGGGCAATTCGGCTCATGGGGATCCAACCGGTTATCATAAGAGCAACGATGATTGCGCCAAGACCCGGGCTGAGCACCAGGATCATGAGGGTTACGATAACAAGGTTGGGGATACTGTTGAGGATTTCAGCGCAGCGCTGCATAACAGCATCGAGTCTTCCGCCGAAATAACCGGAAATAAGACCATAGGAAAGACCAAAGAGAACGTCGATTACAACCGCAACAATTGCGATATAAAGGCTGATTCTGGTACCTTCCCAAACACGGGTGAAGATATCGCGGCCGAGGGTATCGGAACCGAACCAATAATAAACGTCTTCGAATCCGCCTCTTTCATAACCGTTTACCTCAAGTTCGATCTCGCCGAGAATCATTTTTTCGGTACCGTCGAAAATTCCCATATTTTCAAGACCGGGAATTCTGGGGGCAAGGTTCTGCTGGGAGATGACCTGGCTTTCATAGGTATAAGGGGTCATTGAAGGGCCGAAAGCCGCAAAGAAAATTATAATTGCGATCATGATAAGACCGAAAATTGCGCCTTTGTTGCGGAGGAAGCGGACAAGCGCATCCTTCCAATAGTTCTGGGAGGCAAAGTTGCGGTCAACATGAGCGTGGATATCGTTATTGGTAAGCTCAAATGCGTCTGCCGGAAGTTTGGAGTAATCAAAATTTTCAGCTTTCATGATTATCCTCCTTCGAAAGACGAATTCTCGGGTCGATTACACCATAAAGGATATCGACCACCAGCATTATGGTGATATACATAAGGCTGTAGATGAAAGAAAGAGCTATGGTTACGTTATAGTCGTTCTGCTGAATTGAACGTACCATAAGCTCGCCGATTCCGGGAATCGAGAAGATTTTCTCGATTACGAGAGAACCGGTCATGGTGTTAACAATCAGCGGACCAAGAACGGTGATGATCGGGATAAGCGCATTGCGGAGAGCATGGCGGATTATAAGCTTCGGACCGCTTATACCTTTACTTTCCGCAAGGAGCATATAGTCGCTGCGGAGAACTTCGAGCATTTCCGTTCTGGTGAACCTTGCGATGTTCGCCATGGAGAACATTGAAAGCGCAACCGTAGGAAGAACGGAGGAAATGAGCGGAGTTGCGGAATCATAAAGAAGCGGGAACCAGCCTGCGCGGTAACCGAGAGTGTAGGAAAGGGCCAGCGCAAAAACATAGGACGGAAGGGAAACACCCAGAACCGAGATTATGGTTGCGATGGTATCGAAAATTGTGTTGTGTTTAAGGGCGGCAATAAGACCAAGAACAAGACCAATGGCCGCTCCGAGGAAAACTGCCTGTCCGCCGAGGCGGATAGAGGTAGGAACCCTTGTTTGCAAGAGGTCCGTAATGGGAACGTTCGAGGCTATATTATAGGAAACGCCGAAATCGCCCTGGATAATATTGAAGAGATATTTGAAATAACGGACAATTATCGGCTGGTCAAGACCATATTTCTGATAGAGTACGTCAATCTGCTCCTGAGAAAGCTTATCATCGTTGAACGGTGAACCGGGCATAAGTTCAAGCATAAGGAACAGGAGAAGAAGAAGTACCAGAATTGCAACAATCGAGTATAAAACTCGCTTAAATATGTATTTCTTCACTGAGGATTACCCCTCCTTATATAAAAGCATACAGTGGCCCGTGATAGACGGGCCACTGTAAGGCCTTAAATTATCAAATAATTAACTTAAATTGATATCAGCCGAAAGTTACGTTGTTATATACACGGTTAAGACCAACAGCGTGGAATTCGATGCCTTTAACATCTGCTTTTACAAGAGATGCGTTTGCGTTCTGATATACAGGAAGGATAACTGCTTCGTCAGCAATAATCTGTTCTGCCTGTTTGATAAGATCCCAACGTGCTTCTGCATCAAGTGCATATTCAACGGTTTTGATCTTGTTGAGGATTTCCATATATTCGTCAGAATGCCATGCGCCGTAGTTATGAGTATAACCGTCGGTCCAGAGATCCATATAGGTAAGCGGGTCTGCGTAGTCAGGTCCCCATCTGCAAAGGCCGATGTCATAATCGTGAGCTTTCATAAGGTCGGAACGCTGTTTCTTCGGATAAGGCTGGAGGGTAATGGTAAGGCCGGGAAGATTTTCCTGAACCTGCTGCTGAATGAATTCAGCTACGAGTTTGATGGATTCTTCATCATCGAAGATAAGGGTGAGTTCAACAGAATCGGTGCCGAGTTCTGCAAGACCTGCATCCCAGAGTTTCTTTGCTTCTTCAACGTTATATTCGTTGTAAGTAATGCCGGAGGATTCACGGTAATCAAGGCCGTCGGGGCCGGTTGCAAGACCAACAGGAACACAGAAATCAGCAGGAATGGAACCGTTTCTGAGGATGTTGTTGCAGATTGCTTCTTTATCGAAAGCCATACCGATTGCTTTGCGGATATTTACGTTTGCCATTGCGCCGCCTTTGGATACGTTAGGAGACATATACCAGAGGTAACCGGATTCGGTTGCAAGGAATTCTGCATCGGATTTGAGGAGGTCTGCAAGTTCGGAAGAAAGAACGCAAACGTCGAGTTCGCCGTTCTGATATGCGAGATATGCCTGCTGGGAGTCGAGGATTACTTTATAAGTAAGGCCGGGAACTGCAATGTTTTCTGCATTGTAGTAATTTTCGTTTTTAACCATTTTGAATTCGGTTGCTGCGGGGGTGTATTCGGAAAGAGCGAAAGCACCGTTGGAAAGATAATATTCCGGAGCGGAACCATAGAGGTCGCCGCATTCTTCAACGAATTCTCTGTTCATGGGGTAGAATACCGGGAAGAACATAAGAGTATCGAAGAAAGCGCAGGGAACGTCGAATTCAACAACAAGGGTTTTTTCGTCCTGAGCGTAAACGCCGAGTTCGGAAGCATCCATTTCGCCGGCATAAATTGCGGAAGCGTTTTTGATACCTGCGGTTTCAAAGAGAGATGCATATTCTGCCGGAAGAGACATTGCTCTCTGCCATGCATATACGAAGTCGTCTGCGGTTACGGGAGCACCGTTGGACCACTGTGCGTCACGGAGATGGAAAGTCCAGGTCGTATCGGATTTTTCATAGCTTTCTGCCATACCGGGGATTGCTGCACCGGAAGCATCACAAAGGAAAAGACCTTCGACCATGGTACCGATTACTTCGAAGTCATCGCCTGCGGAAGTAAGATGCGGATCGATGGAATCGATTGCTGCGGTTACGTGAACGTTAAGGACTCTTGCTTCAGCGGGTTCATCGCCGCCTTCAACAGGTGCGTTGGGTTCATCGGGATTTGCAGGTTCATTGGGTTCTGCGCCGCAAGCTGCAAGGCTGAGGACCATAACAAGTGCAAGGATCAGAGCAAGGATTTTGTTAAGTTTCATTACGTTTCACCTCATTTAGTTTGTTAATTTCACCGTCAATGAAATTCTTAGCAACCAAAGTTTCATTGTGATAACTCGTATATTACACCCATTTTATTCAAATGTCAAGTAAAAAATGCAAAAATATTGAAACTTTTTCAAAGATGATTGTTTTTATCAGAAATACAGTTGTTTTTATGCAACGTATTTTCACTTTAGCAACATAAAATATTAATAGCATTTTTGATATAAATTTTGTAAATACAGCTTATTTTTAGTGTTTTTTGTGAATTTGAAACCCTGCGCTTTTGTATACAAAAATACTGTATGTTTTTTCATGTTTTTGCATAAATATTGAATGTTACAAAATCGTTACAGCGTTTTACCGCGTAAAAGCGAATTTGCAGGAAAATATTCTTATTCCTGCAAAAATTGTAGAAAATGTTGAAAAAATACACCGTCTTTTGTAAAAAAAGACGGTGTTAAGAATTTTTCGGATTCTTTTTCTCCCAAAAAAGGTATCAAAGAAGCTCTTCAATTGTCATTTTTACCGCTTTTTCCTCAAGGGAAAAGTCCGTTTCGCGGTAATCTTCACCCAAAACACAATGCAAAACTTCTTTCATCATAAGCGGGTTGCGAACAAGGACCGGACCGAGGCACCAGGTTGCAAAAAGGTTTTTATAGCGGCAGCCTTCGCCTTCGCCCACGGAACCTTTTCCTTCGTCGGCTTTAAGAACTTTAAAAAGTCTGTGTTCGTTGGGGGTGTTGAATTTAACGCTTTCGCAGCGGTAATAAATTCCGAACATTTTTTCTTCCGGAGCAAATTCCGGAACAATCACGGCATCGGAAACATAAAGTCCGTCGAATTCTTCCGCTTCGCAGTCAAAAAGACCGATTCCGTTATAGGTTTTCCCGTCGAGCATTGAAAAACTTTTTCCGAAAAGCATATTGGAGCTTCCGGTTGCGACAAAAGTTTTTCCGGATTCAATATAATTCAATATATTATCCTTATATTTAATAAAATGCTCGCTCAACGCGGAAACGTTATAGGGTTTCCCGTGGGTCATAAAAACGATATCGAAATCGGAAAGTTCGATCTCATCGCCCACGCCGAGAGTTTTTGTTTCAAATTCATATCCCATTTCGGAAAGGCGCTTTTCAAAAGCTGTGATGTTTTTTCCGTCGCCGTTGAGGTCAAGAGCCTCGCCGTAGAGGTTGAGTATATTTATCTTTTTCATAATTTTCTCAGCTCCTCCAGGAATTTATCTTCGTTTGAAAAAACGGAGGAGGTCATAACGTAGATGTTTCCTTCGGTTTTTTCAAGGCAGGAACGGATGTCGCCGTCGTTATCGCAGATCTGGACTTTTTCCATGTCGATATCGGCGAATTTAAGGCGGACGGCCATATCATAGCGGCGTTTTCCTACGATTATGATGTGTTCAACATTTTTGAGGTTTTCATAAGCGACGTCATACATAAAAAGGACGTCCTTATGCTCGGTGTGGAACATATTGTTGGAAATCATTATAAGGGTTCGCGGGCCTTCCTTTTCGGAAACAAAATCCACGCTCTGGTCAACGGAAGCGGGGTTCTGTTTTGTGAGGATAAGCTGGCATTTTCTTCCGAGAACGGTGAGTTCTTCGTAACGTTTTGTTACGCCGATATCAAAACTTTCCGCAAAAGAAAGAACTTTTTCAAGTTCCATTCCGGCGGCGGTAACGCAGATTGCAGAAGCGGCAACGGTGTTGAACATAAAATAGGTCGCGTCGAAACCGAGTTTGACACGTTTTCCGTTGACAGCAAGGGAAGGTTCGGAAAAATCCATATCGGTTCCGATAAAATCCGCCTTCGGGCTTTCGAATCCGCAGTTTTCACAATGGAAGGAACCGACGTGGTTATAATGATAATAATCATAGGAAAGGCTGTGCATACATTTGGGGCAGACCTTTGCGTCGTTGGTTCCGCTGTGACATTCTTTTGTGGAACGCTCGTTTTCGCCAAGGGCAAACCAGACAACGGGGTTTTCGTTTCCCCAGCTTACCTGTTGAGAAACCGGGTCGTTTGCGTTGAGGATAAGGGTCGTTCCGGGGGTGATTCCCATTTTTATCTTTTCAAGAACAATTTCCGGACAGCAGTTGCGGACTATCTGGTCGCGGAGAAGGTTTGTTATGAGAAGATAATCCGGCTTGATTTCCTTAACAAGGAAACGGAGCCAGCGTTCGTCAATTTCCAGAACGGAATAATCCGCTTTAACCCTGCCGCCAAAGGTGCAGTTTGTGAGAAGCGAAGTTGTGATTCCGCCGAGCATATTGGAGCCGAAGCTGTTGTTGATTACGGAAAAACCGTTTTTACGGAGAATATGGGTGACCATATTGGAAGTGGTGGTTTTTCCGTTTGTTCCGGTGATGCAGATTATTTTTCCGTCGAATTTAAGGCGGTTAAGAACCTTCGGGCAAAAAATTCTTGCGATATCGCCGGGTTTTGCGGTGCCTTTTCCGATAAGGCGGCCGATGAAATAGAGCACTCTGCAAACGCAGATGGCAATGAACAATCTCATGGATAAACTTCCTTTTATTATATTGCCTCCCTTGCTTAAAGGGAGGGGGACCGTTGCGGTACGCACGGTGGAGGGATTCTTTTTCTTTCAACGGTTTTTTGGGGATGAATCCCCCGTCTTTTTTGATTTTCATCAAAAAAGCCACCCCCCTTTGACAAGGGGGGCTTTTTTAAAAAAATCAAAGGGTGATAAGTTTCTTTTCGCTCTTGGTGATAACGTCGCAGCCGTCTTCGGTTACCATAACGATATCCTCAATGCGGACGCCGAACTGACCGTCGAGATAGATTCCGGGTTCAACGGACATAACGATTCCGGCTTCGGTAAGATCGGAGCAAAGGGGAGAGAATCTGGGGTTTTCGTGGATTTCAAGACCAAGGCTGTGGCCGAGACCGTGGCCGAATCTGCCTTCATAACCTGCGCCGTAGATCATATCTCTTGCGACAGCGTCGATGGAGTTGCAGGGAACGCCTGCTTTTACCGCGTCGATTGCGGCAAGCTGTGCATTGAGAACGAGGTTATAAACTTTTTCCTGTTCTTCGGAAATTTTGCCGACGGCAACGGTTCTGGTCATATCGGAGCAATAGCCGTTATGTGCAGCGCCGAAGTCCATGGTTACGAAGTCGCCCTCTTTGATTACGTTCATGCTGGGAACTGCGTGAGGCATGGAACCGTTTGCGCCTGCGGCAAGAATGGTTTCGAAAGCAAGACCGGTTGCGCCGTTTTTGAGCATGAAATAGTCGAGTTCGAGCTGAAGGTCTTTTTCGCAAAGGCCGGGTTTGATGATTTCGAGCATATGGAGGAAAGCCTTATCGGTAATTGCCTGGGCTGCGCGGATCTCCTTCATTTCGTCTTCGGATTTGATTCTTCTCTGGTGAAGAATAATTTCGTTGAGTCTGGGGTCATCAAGAAGAGTTGCGTTAAGAACCTTGCGGAGGCTGAAAAGACTTTCAACAGTCATATAGCCGGATTCGATTCCGACGGTTTTTACTTTAAGTTCTTCAAAAAGCTCGTTGAGCTGTTTTGCCATATCGGTCATGAGAACGGGCTCTGCATCGGTAACTTTTTTGGTGCCTGCTTCGATATAGCGGCTGTCGAGAAGAAGAACGGCTTTTTCTCTGGTTACAAGAAGAGCGCCGGCGCTGGATTCAAAACCGGTGTAATACTGTCTGTTGACGACCGAAGTGATGAGAGCGGCATCAATATCTTCGGGAAGCATTTGAGAAAGTCTTTTAATTCTGTCCATTATTATTTCCTCCACTTCGTTATCTTATGAATTTTTCAAATTTGCGTTTTATTTTTATAAAAAAATCGGTTTCCGGACCAAGGGGTTCCGTAAGGAAAACCTTTGAACCGAAAATTTTTCCGCCGAGAACATCGGTAAAAAGCTGGTCGCCGATCACCGCCGTTTCTTCCGGTTTCATTCCGAATTTTTCCGCTGCTTTTTTAAAACCCTTCGGAAGGGGTTTTGCGCTTTTATAAACAAAAGGCAAACCCAGTTTTTCCGCAAAAGGCTTTATTCTTTCGCGGCTGTTGTTGGAAATTATTATAAGTTCAAAGCCGCTTTTTTTGATTTCAAAAACCCATTCCGGAACGCCGGAAAAAGGTTCCTGGGAACCATGGAGCGAAAGGGTGTTGTCCGCATCGAGCAAAACAAGTTTTGCTCCGGCTTTTTTCAAATCTTCCGCGGTGATATCAGTTATTTTTTCAAACCGATAATCCGCTTTTAAAACGGACATTTTTTCTTTCCCCCCTTTCCGGTTTTTTCGGAAAAACAAGAAAGCGGACAGCAAAAAGCCGTCCGCCATCCTCTTTTTCTGTTAGAAATCAATACTTTCTCTTACGAGCTGCTTCGGATTTCTTTTTACGTCTTACCGAAGGCTTCTCATAGCACTCATGCTTTCTGACTTCTGCAAGAACGCCGGAGCGAGCGCAGGAACGTTTAAAACGTCTGAGAGCGCTGTCAAGAGATTCATTTTCTTTTACATGAATTTCTGCCATAATCTGTTTCCCTCCTTCGCCATTGGGCTGGAGCTAAGAACAATCTTGTTCTTTGTACATAAATGTAACAGTCTTATTATATACTTGAAGTCCCCAAGTGTCAAGTATAAATTTATCTATATTTTTATTAAATTTATATTAACATATTAATACATTATATTATAATAAAAGGCTTCGCTGTGCGGTTTTTCCGCCAAAAAACCTTTCGATGAAACACCCGGCTTCGTTTGCAAAAATATAATTTCCGGATTTTTTCCGGTTTTATGCAACGAAAACGTAAAAATATGTTACTATTATAATGTAAGGATAAAATATCTCGGAAAGGAAAGCGGCTTTTATGAAAAAACTGTTTTTAATTTTGCTTGCGGCTGTTCTGGTTTTTTCTTCCTGCCAATTTGATAAAAAAGAAATTTTCGAAGAAATCAAGGGTTATGATATGGTCGGTAACCAAAGCCGGGACAAACCTTTCCCGGGAAATTATTTTATCTATACTCCGGTTATCGACATTTTCACTCCGGAAACAGGCGGGGAAGTTTCGTTTCTTGGTTTTGACGGAACAAAAATTATAATGGATTCCGGAACCGACAAAGCCTTCCTTCTTTCCTACGATTTATTAAACGGAAAAACGGAAAACCTTTCGAAAAATCTTGGTTTCCATTCATCTTCCGTTCTTTTTGACGGTGAGGATTGTTATTATATTGAAGAAGACGGATATGAACATATCCTTGTTCACAAAAATTCCGCCGGAGAAACAATTGAAAAAATCCGCACAACAACGGAAGAGCCGGAATATCCGGAAGATTACGTTTTGCCGGAAATTGATTTTGAATTTTTCCGCTCCGGCGAAAAAATAATTCTTATAAAAAATTACGAAAGCGGCTCTTTGAGCACTTTTTGTTACAATACCGAAAACGGAGAAATTGTTGAACACCACAAAAATTCCGCAATTTCCGGTCACGAAACCATTCCCATAAACGGATATATAACATACGCCGAGGAAAAGAACGGTCTTTACACAATTTATTCGATTGAGCCGGAAAACGAAAAACGTGAAAGAAAAGGTCCTTCCCTTTCGGAAAAAGTTCTTTTTTCCGCATTTGACGGAGAAAATTTTGTCTGGAGCACCGAAAGCGGAATTTATTTTAAAAATTCCGCCGGAAAATATATTCAGCTTTGCGAAAAAGGCGGAAGATTTGCCCTTCTCGGAAGGAACTTTATCTTTTGGGCGGACGAAGACGGAAAACTTAAAAATTACCGGATAGATAAATCCCGCGAGGGGGAATATTACGGATTTTCCGGCTTGGAAATGGTTTTTGCTTCGGAAGACATTGCGGTTTTTAAAAACGGCGGCGAGGAATTTGAAGAAAAATTTGTTTCCGTTGCAATAAAACGCGGCGAAGAACCTCTTGAATGGGCGGAAGCGGCGGACATGGCGCCTTCCATGGTTGCCGTCGGCGGTTTTGGTTATTACTGTTATCACGAGGACAGCAGAATTACCCCTTCCGAACATCAGATTTCCGGAAAAATAACTTCCGCCTGGTGCGACCCTTCAACCGGACCAAAGAAAAACGGCCAGGGCAACAGCACCGAATTCCTCGGCGCAAGATACGCCTTTGTTGATGGCGAACTTCTGATTGAGGAAAAGGGCGGAAAAACATGGTATCTCTGTAAAAAAGGTTTGGCGCTTTCGGAATAAAAACAGTCAAAAGCCCCGTGCTCAAAATTTGAGCACGGGGAATTTTTTGTTGTTGGGCTGAGCACGGAAAGCTGTTTGCCCTCCGGGTTCTTGGAAATCCCTCATCCGTCAAAACCTTCGGTTTTGCCACCTTCCCCTCTGGGAAGGCTTTTAAAAAACAAAGTTTCCGTTTTCGAAGATGGTTACTTCTTTTCCGTCGCGGGTTTTTCCGGTTATGGAAAGGTCGGCGGTTCCGACCATGAAGTCAACGTGAACACCGGCGGTGGCGTTGATTCCCCGTTCGAAAAGTTCTTCCTCGGTCATATCGTCGCCGCCTTCAATGCTGGAAGGATAGGCTTCACCGAAGGCGAAATGGCAGGAAGCGTTTTCATCGAAAAGGGTGTTGAAGAAGGTAATTCCGCTGTTTGAAATTGGAGAATCATAGGGAACAAGGGCGATTTCGCCGAGATAACGGCTGTTTTCGTCAGTATCGAGAGCCTTGTTAAGTACTTCCTCGCCTTTTTCCGCGGTTGCTTTAACGATTTTTCCGTTTTCGAACTCAAAGCGGATTTTATCGACAATGTTTCCGTTAAGAACAAGAGGTCTTGCGGAATAAAGAACGCCATTCACTCCGTCGCGCTTCGGTGCGGAGAAAATTTCTTCGGTGGGCATATTTGCGACAAATTTGAAACCGGCTTTGCTGGTATCTCCGCCCGCAAGCCAACGGCAGTTTTCCGGAAGCTCAACAACAAGGTCGGTTCCGAGGGAGTTTTTGTAGTGAACGGATTCAAGGTTCATTTCGTTGAGGATATTTGCTCTGCGTTCAAGGTTTCCGCAATGTTCCTTCCAGGCTTCAACGGCGTCGCCGTCTTCGGTTATACGGACCATTTTGAAAATTGTTTCCCAAAGTTTTTCGTTGGCTTCTTCCCCTTTAAGTTCCGGGAAAACTTTTTCCGCCCAGGCGGTTATCGGAACGGAAGCAACACACCAGGGGAATCCGTTTGTCATTTCAAGGTTATAGAAATCCTTGAGGTCACGGTTGGAAGCAATGCTGTAACGGCGCTGGCGTTCCTGGTCAACTCCTTTAAGGTTTTCCGGGTCTGCGGCGGCGATGGAAATATAGCCTGCGCCCTCTTTTGCAAGGGTGTTGAGCCTTTTTGCGTCCCAGCTGTAAACGGAATCGAAAAGGCTGTCATCGGCGCGAAGCCAATGTTCGCGTGTGCAGTAATCGTCGCGCCAGAGCATTACAACGTCCTTTGCGCCAAGGTCATAGGCGGCGGTTGTGAGAAGTCTTCCGAAATCGGCGCGGTCAACCGGGCAGTTTATTACAAGGGTCTGGCCTTTTTGAAGGTTGATTCCGACCCCGACGATAAGTCTTGCATATTGCCAAAGCATTTTTTGGTTCATAAGGTTTCTCCTTTCAAAGAAGCCTACCCTATCAGGGGAGGTGGATTTTGCCGAAGGCAAAAGACGAAAGGGTGGAAAGTTTAAAAAATTCCACCCTTTGATTTTTCTTTAAAGACCGCTTTGCTCGGGAAGGAATCCCTCCACCGTGCGTACCGCAACGGTCCCCCCTCCCTTTAAGCAAGGGAGGCATTTTTATTTTGCAACGAAGTTAACGAGTTTTCCGGGAACGCAGATTTCTTTGAGAATGGTTTTGCCTTCAAGTTCTGCGGCGGCGGCTTCTTTTGCTGCGGCGATGCAGGTATCTTTATCTGCGTCTGCGGCAACGTTCATTCTTGCTTTGATTTTTCCGCAAATCTGAACTACCATTTCGATGGTTGCGTCAACGCATTTTGCTTCATCATAAGCGGGCCAATCCTGTTTGCAAAGGAGTTCGTCATGGCCGAGAACTTTCCAGAGCTCTTCGGTGATATGGGGTGCAAAGGGATTGAGAAGAGTGAGGAAGAGTTCGTATTCATCTTTGGTGATGCTTCCGGTTGCGGTGATATCGTTGATAAGGCTCATCATTGCGGCGATTGCGGTGTTTGCCTTGAGGTTATCGACATCTTCGCCGACCTTTTTGATAGTCTTATGGAAGTTGCTTTCGAGTTCGGAGCGGATTCCTTCGCCGGACATAATATCCTGGAGAGCCCAGACTCTGTCGAGGAAACGTTTGCAGCCCTTGATGGAGTTGGTGTTCCAGGGAGCGGCTTTTTCGAAGTCACCGATGAACATTTCATAAAGGCGGAGGGTATCTGCGCCGTAATCACGGATTACGTCATCGGGGTTAACAACGTTTCCGCGGGATTTGGACATTTTCTCGTTGTTTTCGCCGAGGATCATTCCGTGGCTGGTACGTTTGGAATAAGGTTCCTTGGTGGAAACTGCGCCGATGTCATAGAGGAATTTATGCCAGAAGCGGCTGTAAAGCAGGTGGAGGGTGGTGTGTTCCATACCGCCGTTATACCAATCTACGGGCATCCAGTAATCAAGAGCTTCCTTGGAAGCGATTCCGGTGTCGCAGTTCGGGTCGCAATAGCGGAGGAAATACCAGGAGGAACCTGCCCACTGGGGCATGGTATCGGTTTCACGGTGTGCATGACCGCCGCAGCAGGGACAGGTTGTTTCGACCCAATCGGTCATAGTGGAAAGAGGGCTTTCGCCGGTATCGGTGGGTTCGTAAGATTCAACTTCCGGAAGGAGAAGAGGAAGCTGGTCTTCCGGAACGGGCTGCCAGCCGCATTTTTCGCAGTAGATCATCGGGATAGGTTCGCCCCAATATCTCTGACGGCTGAAAACCCAGTCACGGAGTTTATAGTTTACTTTTGCGTGGCCGATGCCTTCTTTTTCAAGGTGCTCGATCATTGCTTTTTTGGCTTCCTCAACGGTCATTCCGTCTTCAAAGCCGGAGTTTACCATAATGCCTTCGCCACAGTCGGTATATGCTTCTTCCTCAACGTTGCCGCCTTTGACGACTTCGATTATCGGAAGACCGAATTTTTTGGCAAATTCCCAGTCGCGGGTATCGTGTGCCGGAACAGCCATGATAGCGCCGGTTCCATAGGAAGTGAGAACATAGTCGGAAATGAAAATCGGAATTTCTTTTCCGTTAACGGGGTTGATGCCTTTAACGCCTTTGAGCATTACGCCGGTTTTGTCTTTTGCAAGTTCGGTACGCTCGAAGTCGGATTTTTTCGCGGCTTCTGCCTGATATGCTCTTACTTCGTCGATGTTTTCAAGTTTATCGGCCCATTTTTCGATATATGCGTGTTCCGGGCTCATTACCATATAGGTTGCGCCGAAAAGGGTGTCGCAGCGGGTGGTATAAACGGTGAGAACGTCGCCGAGGGTGGTGTTGAAGTTAACTTCCGCGCCGGTGGAGCGTCCGATCCAGTTTTTCTGGGAAGTTTTGACTCTTTCGATATAATCGACTTCGTCAAGGTCATCGATAAGGCGCTGGGCATATTCGGTGATTTTGAGCATCCACTGGGATTTGACTTTGTGAACAACTTCGCTTCCGCAGCGTTCGCAAACGCCGTTTACTACTTCTTCATTTGCAAGAACAACTTTGCAGCCGGTGCACCAGTTTACGTTTGCCTCTTTTTTATAAGCAAGGCCGCGCTTGAAAAGCTGGATGAAAATCCACTGGGTCCATTTATAGTAATTGGGGTCGGTGGTGTTGATTTCGCGGTCCCAATCAAAGGAAAGTCCGAGGGATTTGAGCTGGGCCTTGAAATGGTCAACGTTGTTTTTGGTTACGATTTCGGGGTGGATATGGTTTTTGATAGCAAAGTTTTCGGTGGGAAGACCGAAAGCGTCCCAACCCATAGGGTAGAGGACGTTATAGCCCTGCATTCTCTTTTTTCTGGAAACGATATCCAAAGCGGTGTAGGAACGGGGATGTCCTACATGAAGTCCCTGTCCGGAGGGATAGGGGAATTCAACAAGTCCGTAGAATTTGGGCTTGGTGTAATCGGTGGTTGCGGCATAGGGTTTCTTTTCGTCCCAAATGTCCTGCCACTTCTTTTCAATTGCGGCATAATCATAGCCTTTCATTTTTCGGTTCCTCCAGTTTTATTGAAATGCGCCCCTTGCTAAAGGGGAGAGGGCCACATGCCGTAAGGCGTGGCGAGGGGATTCATTATTTCCCGGTAGTTTTTGGAGGGTATCTGTTAAAGAATCCCTCCACCGTGCGTACCGCAACGGTCCCCCTCCCTTTAGACAAGGGAGGCAATAAAAAAATCCCGTCTTTCGCAAAACGAAAGACGGGAACAATAATTTTACCCGCGGTACCACTTTCTTTGGCGCATAAAAGCGCCCGGCTCAAAATCATATAACGGTGAAAACCGTCCGGTTTTACTTTTGCGGAAAAACGCAATTTCTTCCGGCTGCTCGAAAGTGAGTTCATCTGCTTTTTCAATACCGCATTTCACCAAAACTGCGGCTCTCTTTGATTGGAAAAACAAACTACTTGTTCTTTGTCAAAGCATTTTTAATATATACACATTGTGTTTATAATAACAAGACTAAACGGGCTTTGTCAAGGGATTTTTGAAATTTTGCGCAGCGACCCTTCGGGTTACCTGTTAATCCCTCTTCCGTCATTTCCTTCGGAAATGCCACCTTCCCCTCTGGGAAGGCTTATTTTATTCTTCCTCGAAATTGATTTCTTCGATTTTTGCGTCGGACCAAAGTCTTTCGAGAGAATAGAATTCGCGGACTTCGTCGTTGAAGATATGGACGATTACGCTTGCGTAGTCCATGAGGATCCAGCTTGCGGAAGAATAGCCTTCAACTCTCTGGGGTGCGATTCCGTCTTCGTGACCGAGGGCGAAATCGATTTCGTCGGAAAGGGACTGGACATGGCTTTTGTTGGTTGCGGAAGCAATTACAAAATAATCGCCGATGCTGCTGATTTCGCCGATTTTGAGCACGCGAAGTCCGATTGCTTTTTTGCTGTCAAGGATTTTTGCGATTTTAAGTGCAAGTTCTCTGGATTCCATTAGGTCATTTCCTTTCTTCAAATGTTATCAAAACGTTTTTATATTCTTCAAAAAGCGCTTCGGTATCCTTTCCTTTCGGAAAACCGCGCCTTTCAAGGTCGCCGGCTATCCAGCGGACACCATAGGCAATTCCCTCATCAAGGTTATAATCCGTGAGATTTCGGGTATATTCCGCATCCGGATAGTTTCTTTCCGCGCTTGTCAAATCTGCCATATATATAACTTTTTCAAGAATGCTCATCTTCCCTCTTCCGGAAGTGTGGTAACGCACCGCGTTGAGCACGTCTTTGTCGGTGACCCCGAGTTCATGCTCACAATATACCGCTCCGGCAATTGAATGCCAGAGGGCAGGGGATTTAAGAGTATCTTCATAAAGCTCGATTCCTGCGTTTTTGATTATCGAAAGCTGTTCTTCGTTGGGTATCCCCTTGCAGATATCGTGGATAAGTCCGGCGAATTCGGCTTTTTTCGGGTCTGCGCCGTATTTTTTCGCAAGAAAAACGGCTCTTTCCGCAACGTTCAGGGAATGAGCATATCGGTGCTCATTCATTCGCGATTTGAGCACCGATTTAAGTTCTTCCTCCGGAAGGCGGCAAAATTCGAGCGTTTCCATTATTTCGCCTCTTCTTCCGTGGGATAAGTTGCGATAGTTTCAACAGCGGCGGGAAGATAGAAGCCTCTTCCGCAATCTATTACTTCGGAACTTGTTTCGGTTACGGCGAAGGTGATATAGAAGCAATCTTCATATGCGCCATAGAAGTTGAGGTTAAGAATTCCGTTTTCGCGGAGCATAATGCTGTGGAAATAGCCCGCTTCCTCCGCGATATATGCGAGTTCCTCTTCGGTTGCATCGGGATAATATTTTTCGAGAAGTTCGTCGATAAGTCCCTGTTCATAGATCGTATCCATAACGTCGGAACCGGCTTTATATTTTCTCAAATCCGCACGGCGGAGAGAATCATCTGCGCCGTATTCAAAGAATTCGCCGTTTTCAAGATAGAACCAATATTTTTTTGTGGTGGGTTCTTCCTGTTTTGCCTTTTCGTCGTCCTCAAAATGGTCATAGGAAGTGAATTCCGCGGTGAAATCGGTTCCGCCCTGATATTCAAGGTTGGAGAACATTCCGGAAACGGCGGTTTCATAAACCTTGCTGTTTTCAATTCCGAAAACATAGGTAAGACCGTCGTCATGGTTTTCCGCAAAAAGGAAAGTTGTTCCGTCCGCTTCAACAATTTCGGGGTTTTCCCATTTTCCGCTTTCGCTGAGTTCCGCGGCATAGTTTTCGTTTACGTACCAAAGAACGCCCTCGAGATATTCCGTGCCTGCTTTTCCGCAGAAAGCGAAAGCTTCGGAAGTTCCGTCGCCGTCAAAATCGTCAAACCGGAACCAGATTGTCTGGCCTTCGCTGTATTCTTCCAGCTTTTCGCGGATAACTTCTTCTGTATCAATTTCTTCAAGTTCCCTTGTTACGTCAACTTTTCCCATAAGGTCATCGAGAAAGCCTTCATAGTTTTCTCTCCAGCCGCCGGAACAGGCGGAAAGGCAAAGAACCGTTGCCGCCAACATTGCCGCAAAAAGGATTACTGTTTTTTTAAGCATTTTTTGCCTCCTGGTTTCGGTCAGTTATAATAAAGATAATGATCCCAGATATAATCATCAACGCCTTCGGGAACCATTGAGGAAATATCGTCCGCTCTCCGGACGGTTTCTCTTACGGAAGTTGATGAAATTTCCTTTACATCGATGGGCACTATCACAACAGAAGCTCCATAGCTGCGGAGAACTGCCGCTTCCGCTTCGAGGGCGGAATCGTCCTCCCAGTTTCTTGCGGCAACCGCAAGGGTTGCTTCCTCGGTGATTTTGTGCCAGGCATACCAGCGCCGGAAATAAAGGAGCATATCGCCGCCCATGAGCAGGAAAAATTCGTCATCGGGATAAATTTCCCGAAGCTGGGCAATGGTATCCGCCATATAACCTTCGTCCTCGCGCTTTATTTCGATATCGGAAATTTCGAAGCCTTCGAGTTTTCCGAAAGCGAGGTTGCACATATTCATTCTGTGTTCCGAAGGAGTCATGGCAAGCCCTTTTTTATGCGGCGGCTGATAGGCCGGAATCACAATTATCTTATCGAGAGAAAGTTCCTCCTTAAAATTCAGCGCGGCATTGACATGCCCCACATGAACCGGATCAAAACTTCCTCCGTAAATGCCGATTCTCATTGGTTTCTCCTTTTTTAAAATCAGGGAAGAATGATTTTGGGTTCCTTAAGGTTGCGTTTATAAACGACAAATTTTCTGCCGATTACCTGAACGGCTTCGCAGCCTTTGATTCCGTTCATAACTTCTTCAATTGCTTCCTTTGAGGAAACGGGGGAAGTTTCGAGAACAGAAACTTTTACGATTTCTCTTGCGTTAAGAGCTTCGTCAACGTTTTTGATAAGCGCCTCGGTAACGCCTTCCTTGCCGACCTGGAGAATGGAAGGAATTCCGTTGGCAAGAGAGCGAAGATAAGCGCGCTGTTTTGTAGTGATCATTAAAATTTCTCCTTATTGTATATTAACTTTTTGTTGGTTTCGTGTTTTAATCAAAAATCGCTTTCGCGAATGCTTCCGGGTCGAAGGGCTGAAGATCTTCCGCCTTTTCGCCGACTCCGATGAATTTTATCGGAATATCAAGCTCTTTTCTGATTCCGATAACAACGCCTCCTCTGGCGGTTCCGTCGAGTTTTGTAAGAACGATTCCGGTTATGGGGCAGGCATTTCCGAATTCCCTGGCCTGGTTAAGAGCGTTCTGACCGGTGGTTCCGTCAAGAACAAGAAGGGTTTCGACGGAGGATTCCGGTGCTTCCCTTTCGATAACTCTGCCGATTTTTGCAAGTTCGTCCATAAGACCTTTTTTGTTCTGAAGTCTTCCGGCGGTGTCGCAGATTATAACGTCGGCTTTTCTTGCCTTGCCTGCGGCAATTGCGTCAAAAACGACCGCGGCCGGATCGGAACCTTCGGAATGTTTTACAAGTTCCGCGCCGCATCTTTCGGTCCAGACTTCAAGCTGGTCGATTGCGGCCGCACGGAAGGTATCCGCCGCGGCAACAACGACTTTTTTTCCGTCATCAATAAAGTTTTTTGCGAGTTTTCCTATGGTTGTGGTTTTTCCCGCGCCGTTGACTCCGATCATCATAATGATCGCGGGTTTGTTTTCAATGTTGAGTTCCTGGCCGCCACGAAGCATTTCCGCAACGACTTCGTACATCATTTCGCGGACTTTTTCCGAATCGGAAATTCCTTCTTTTTTAACTCTTTTGCGAAGTTCTTCGCAAATTGCGCCTGCGGTCACAGCGCCGGTATCCGCAAGGACAAGAGCTTCCTCAAGTTCATCAAAAAGGTCTTCATCAACGTGGCCGCCGGAAAAAACGTCGTCAAAACGTTCCCTGAGGGAATCCCTTGTTTTTTTAAGTCCCTCACTGATTTTGCTGAAAAATCCCAAAGTTTGTTCCTCCTTTTTATTGAGCCTCCCTTGTCAAAGGGAGGTGTCAGCCGAAGGCTGACGGAGGGATTCCTGTACATATTCATCGATGAATCTGCAGATTCCCTCGAAATTATGATTTATCTCACCGTTTGGAATTCTAAAAACGGTCAAATTACGTTTTTCAATATGCTCGGTACGGATTTTATCTTTCAAAATTCCGTCCTTTGTATAATGCTGACTTCCGTCAAGTTCGATTACAAACCTTGCTCTGTGGCAATAAAAATCGGCAATGTAATCATCGATTATTTTCTGGCGAAGAAAACGGACGGGATATCCTTTCAGAAAATCGTACCAAAGATGTTTTTCTTCTTTGGTCATATTTTTCCGGAGTTCTTTTGCATTTTCTGTAAGCTTTGGATTATGCTGGTACTTCATTTATGAATCCCTCCACCGCTTCGCGGTCCCCCTCCCTTTGACAAGGGAGGCTTTTATTCATCGCTCTGGAGCTGCTTTTCAAGCCACTGTTCCTTGCTGATGAGTACCTGGCGGGGTTTGCTTCCTTCAAAAGGACCGACGATTCCGCGTTCCTCCATCTGGTCAATGATTCTTGCGGCTCTGGCGTAGCCGAGTTTCAGCTTGCGCTGGAGCATTGAGGTGGAAGCCATTCCCATTTCGATAACACATTCTATTGCGGCATCGAGCATATCGTCGCCGTCATCAAATCCGCCGCCTTCGGAAGAATAATCGTCGGAGGATTTTTTGGTTTTATCCTTAACCGCAAGTTTTTCGATATCGTCGAGGATTCCTTCATCATAAGAAGCGGTTCCGCCGTTTTTGACAAAGCGGACAACTTCCTCAACTTCGCTGTCGGAAACAAAGCAGCCCTGAACACGGCGCATATCCGTCTGGGGATAGAAAAGCATATCGCCTTTTCCGAGAAGTTTTTCCGCGGAACCGTCCGGAAGAATTGTTCGGCTGTCAACCTGGGAAGAAGTTTTGAAAGCGATTCGGCTTCCGATGTTCGATTTTATAACGCCGGTGATAACGTCAACGGAAGGACGCTGGGTTGCAACAACAAGGTGCATTCCCGCCGCTCTTGCAAGTGCGGCAAGGCGGTTGATTGCGTCCTCAACTTCGCTTGATGCAACAAGCATAAGGTCCGCAAGCTCGTCGATTATGATTACAACTTTCGGCATTCTCTGCATATCGTCCCGGGAATCCGCAAGTTTGTTATAACCGTCGATATCGCGAACGGCGTTGTCCGCAAACATCTGGTAACGCTTGAGCATTTCGGAAACAGCCCAGTTAAGAGCGCCTGCGGCTTTTCTCGGGTCGGTAACAACCGGGATAAGAAGATGGGGGATTCCGTTATAAACGGAAAGCTCAACAACCTTCGGGTCGATGAGAAGAAGTTTTACTTCGTCCGGGCTGGATTTATAAAGAAGCGAAATTATCATCGTGTTGATGCAGACGGATTTACCGGAACCGGTTGAACCCGCAACAAGAAGATGGGGCATTTCCTTAAGGTCCGCAAGAACAATGTTGCCGACTATATCACGGCCGAGGGCAACGGTGAGTTTTGATTTTGCTTCCTGGAATTCTCTGGATTCAATAAGCTCGCGCATATTGACTATGTCGCGGTTTTTGTTCGGAACTTCAACGCCGACGGCGGCTTTTCCGGGAATCGGGGCTTCGATTCGGACACTTTTTGCCGCAAGGTTAAGGGCAAGGTCATCGGAAAGGTTCGCAATTTTGCTGACCTTAACTCCCGCTCCGGGCTGAAGTTCATATCTCGTAACGGCAGGACCGCGGTTTATATCGATGACCCTTGCGGTTACGCCGAAACTCTGGAGAGTGTTGGTGAGGATGTCGGCGTTTTTACGCAGTTCTTCGGTGATATCGCCGTTGTCGTTATCGCGCATTTTGAGAAGATCGGTGGGCGGGAAAACATAGGGAATCGTTTCAAGGTCGTTCATTATTTCGGTAATTTTCTTTTCCTGCTCGTCCGCAAGAACCTTGAGCTCCGCCTTTTCAATTTTCTTTGTGTTGGCCTGGTCAACCATTGCCTTGCTTATGAGTTCCTCAAGGTTCGGGTCTTTTTCGGCGGCTTCCGCCATTTGTTCCTTCGCGGGTTTTATCTCTTCGATTTTTTCCATATCCGGAACTTCAACTTCCATATGGGCTTTGAAGCCGTTTATGGGTTCTTCCCTTACCGCGGTTATTACCGGCTTGTCCTGTTTAACGGTTGTAACGGGAACGGAAGGTTCTCCGTCGAGAGGGATATCTATGATTTTTTCGGTTTTCTGCGGTTCCGGTTTTGCGCCAACCGGCGGAATTTTTGAAACCGGAGCAGCGGTCGCCGCGGTTGTTCCGAGGAGTTTTTCCTTCGAGCGTTTTACGGAATCCTCCGTTTCCTTCGAAACAAACTTAGGGCCGTCATCAAGGGGAATATCAATCTGTGCCATTTTTCTTGTTTCCATTGCGGCTTTGTGGTGTTCAACCTGTTCGGTATAAACGGTTTTAACCTTATCGCCGACTTTTTTTGTATCCCTTGCAATTCCGATAAGGGTCGTTCCGGTGAGAAGCATTAAATCAACAACGATCAGAACAAGACCGACGATTATTGCCGCAAGCCTTCCCATAAGCGCCATTGCGGTAAGACCATAGATAGTCGAAAGAACGCCGCCGCCTGTAAATTCTTTTCCGTATGTATAAAGCTGACCGATTTTTTGGAAAACGCTTCCGTCAAGAACCATGTTTTCGCTGAAAACGGTGGTGATTCCGGAAAGGAGAATTATAAGCGCAAGGCTTTCGTAACCCTGGGCGGAAGTTGAAAAGGTCGGTTTTTCAAGGGTGTTCATAACCGCAAGATATATAAAAACCGGACCGATAAGATATGCGCACCAGCCGAAAAGACCGAAAAGCGCATAGTGCATACTTTCCCAAAGGCTTTCGCCTTTGATAAGGGTCATTGCAAGAAAAATTATTCCAAGGGCAAAAAAGCCGATTGCATAAAGCTGGCGGCGGGAAGAAATTTCTGCCGCTGTCGGTTTTTTTCCGGTGGTTTTTGTTCCTTTTTTTGTGGTGGTCTTTTTTGTTGCAGCCATTTTTCAGCCTTCCTTAAAAAGTTATGACAGTTCCGCTGATTTTTTCAAAAATTCCGATTGCGACGATTATAACGCCGAGGGGAACAAGATACCAGGCGAACTTTGTGAATTTATCGTTTTTTACGAGGAGTTTAACGGTTTTTATTGCGCCGATTCCGACGATTAATGAAACGGCCATTCCGATTATCGCGGCAAGCCAGTTTATTTCAACTTCGCCGGAAATTGCCGCCGGAACTTCGAGGATATTAGCCGCAAGAACCGCCGGAACGCCCATGATGAAAGAAAAGGCAACAGCCTGTTCCCGGGAAACACCGAGGATAAGTCCGGTGGAAATTGTTGAACCGGAACGGGAAAGCCCCGGAAGGGGAGCAATTCCCTGGGCAATGCCCATTCCGAGAGCCTGCTTCCAGCTCATATTTTCGGCGGTGGCTCCGCCGGTTTTAACGCATTTTCCGGAAACGATAAGCAAAACAGCAGTAAGAAGGAAGCAAAGTCCTTCGACGATTATATCGTTATCCGTTGAAAGGGAATTATAAAAATCGGAGATGAAATAGAAAAAGCAAAGGGGAACAAGGCTTATGATAAGAAGAAAAATCATTCTTCTTGAGCCGGTCATCTTTTCTTTATCGAATTTTCCGGTAACGATTTCTTTTGCCATTGAAAAGAATTCTTTTATCATATCAAGGATATCTTTCCGGAAAGCTATCATAACCGCAAGAAGGGTTCCGAGATGGAGAAGAATGGAATAAATTCCGGCGGCTTCGCCGCTGTTTCCGGTAAAATGCTGATAAATGGAAAGATGTCCGCTGGAGGAAACCGGAAGAAATTCCGTAAGTCCCTGGATTATTCCCTGAATTACTGCGTCAAAAATGCTCATTTTTTCTCCTTTATATGTAGCCGCAAAGCGGCGGTTCAATGTTTTCTTATATAACCGGGGGAGTATTCCGTTTTAAGATAATTTTTCAAATCTGTTGAAACAAGTCGGGAAACGGTGAAACCCGAAGGAGTCATTCTTCCCTCGAGAAATCCGCCTTTTATATCCATGGTAACCGTTTCGGGAATATCCGTCGGGAAAATACGGTCGAAAGGTTCAACTGTCCAAAGCATCATTCCGCCTTTCCCCTTTCTATTTGGGAATAAAGGCATTTTATCGCATCGGAAAGCCCGCCGAGATTATCGATAAGCCCTTCGGAAACGGCGGCTTCGCCATCGAGAACCGTTCCTACGTCTGTGATAAGTTCGCCGGTGTTGAACATAAGCTCACGAAAACGTTCGGCCTTTATATTCGAGTTTTCGGTAACGAATTTTGTTATTCGCTCCTGCATTTTATCAAAATAGGAAAGAGTTTGTGGAACGCCGAGAACAAGCCCGTTCATCCTGACCGGGTGAATGGTCATGGTTGCGGAAGGAACGATGAAGGATTCCTTTGCGGAACAGGCAAGAGGAACGCCGATTGAATGTCCGCCGCCGAGAACAAGGGAAACAGTCGGCTTTTTCATTCCGGAAATAAGTTCCGCAATGGCAAGCCCTGCTTCAACGTCGCCGCCGACGGTATTGAGCATCACGATAAGTCCTTCGATTTCCGGATCTTCCTCGATTGCAACAAGCTGGGGGATAACGTGCTCATATTTTGTGCTTTTGTTCTGCGGCGGAAGGATATAATGTCCTTCAATCTGCCCTACTATCGTAAGACAGTGGATACAGTGTTTTCCCTTTGTTTTTATGACCGAGCCGGTTTCGATTATCTGGTCGGTCTGGGTTTCAATTTCTTCGTTTTCTTCTTCTGGGCAGTTTTTTATTTCCTCTGACATTTTTATAAAACCTCCGGAGTTTTTTAATATTATGCTTCGGAATTTGTTTTATATGCGGTCGGAGCCTATTTTCGTAAATTACATTATAACAAAATAAAATTAAATATACAAGTATAAATTATTAATATAAAAAGAGAGCGGTTTCCCGCTCCCTTTTTCAGAATTTATTTTCAAGAATTGCCTTTGCGTCGAGGTCGCCGCATTCCGCGGCTTTTTTATACCATAATTTTGCTTTTTCCAAAGCTTCCGGGGTGTTTTTTTCATAATAAAGTTCCGCCAATGGAAAATATGCTTTTTTAAGATAAAATTCTGCCGCTTTTTCAAGCCAGAATATTGCCCCATCGGTATCTTTCGGAATTCCCTTTCCCTCAATAAGCATCATTGCGCACATATATTTTGCTTCGGGGATATAATCCGCCGCAAAACGATAAAGTTCAAACGCCTCTTTGAACTGTCTTTTCATAAAATATTCCCTTGCCGCATTAGCCGCCTGTTCGCCTGCGTTGTTGCCCTTATATTTTTTTGTCACAATAAAATACGGGTCATTTTTCTCAAGTTTTCTTTCAACGCTTTCATAAAGTTCCGCCGCCTTTTTATGACCAAGACTTTTTGCGCTTGAAAGTCTTTTCTTCGCAACCTGGATTGAACCATAGGCTATGCCTTCCTCAAAAAACATTTTTCCGACTTCATAATCAAATTCAGCGAATTCGGAAAGTTCATATCCGAGCCCTTCTTCGTTTGCTTTTTCTATATATTCCTGAAGTTCGGAATACCGGCAATCCATAAGTTCCGCCGTTTCAAGCCAGAAATAGGCTTTTACGTTGTCCTTTTTGCTTTCTTCAAAAAGATAGATTTTCCCAAGTTCAAATGCCCCGGAAACATGTTTTTGCTCCGCCGCTTTTTGGAACCAAAAAGCCGCTTTTTCAAAATCGCCGTTTTCGAGAGCCTTTTCGCCGCATTTATACTGGGAATTGCAGGCGCCTTTTTCCGCAGCTTTTTGAACACAGGCAAAAGCTTCTTCGGTTCTTCCCTCGATTTTCAGTTTTATCGCGTAATTTTCGAGGTCGGCAGCTTCCATTTCCGGAACGACGAAAGGTTCTTTTTGTTTTTGCGCTTCTTCGAGTTTTCTTCTTTCCTCTTCAAGTTTTCGGATTTCTTCCTGAAGGGCGGCTTTTTCCGCAAGAAGTTCCGCTTTTTTTCGGGCGGAAATTTCCGCTTCTTTTTCTTTCTTTTTTCTTCCGAAAAGCATTTTAGCGCACTCCTCTTTTTACCGAAGGTTTTTATTTATTCTATCACCCTTTGAAAAATAAGTAAACAAAAAATCCCTTCCGGATTTCCGGAAGGGATTTTCATCGGTTTTTAAAAATTACCAGGTGGATTCTTCGAATTTAACTTCGATAAGATCGCCTTCGGCGGGAACATAGCCCCAAAGACCGACCTGAGCATATTCGCCGTTATAATAGCATGCCCAATATACGCTCCAGTTTTCTGCGTCCTGTTCAAGTTCGCCGATGCTTCCGAGCATATCGCCGTCATAAACGGTGTAATCAACGCCGTTTTCGGTGAGATATTCTTCAATAAGGCTTCCGGCGGTTGCGCCTTCGGAAAGTTCCGCTTCGAACTCGTAAAGAACTGCGTCGTTGACTGCATCGGAAATTACAAATTTTGCGGTGGGTTTTGCGCCGCAGCCGGCAAAGCAAAGAACCATAGCAAGGGCAAGGATTATTGCAAGGATTTTTTTCATTTTTAAAATTCCTCCTTAAATTTTCCGCAAAGCGGTTTTTTTCGACAACTGAATTATACTCCTGTTTTCCTTTTTCTTCAAGGCAAAAAACTGTTCCAAACTTGCTGAACTGGATTAAAGAATTTCGGAAAGAGCGGCAAATTCATTAAGCGAAAGTTCTTCCGCCCTTGCGTTCGGTCCAAGACCGCATTTTTCCAAAGCGGAAAGAACCTCTTCCTTTCCGATTCCGAGACCGGAAGAAAGGGAGTTCGTAAGAGTTTTTCTCCTCTGGCTGAAAGACGCTTTTACAATTTTGAAAAAATGTTTTTCGTCAGAAACTTTTACCGGCGGTTCTTTTCGCAAAGTAAGGCGAATAACCGCGGAAGTTACGTTTGGCGGCGGAACAAAGTTCCCTTTTGAAACGTCGAAAAGTTTTTCCGGTTCACTGTAATAATTGATCGCGGCGGAAATTGCACCGCAATCCCTTGTTCCCGGTTTTGCGGCAATTCTTACCGCGGCTTCTTTCTGGACCATTACGGTAAGGTTTTGAGCACCGATGTTTTCCTCAAGAAGCTTCATAATAATCGGCGAGGTGATGTAATACGGCAGATTTGCGCAGACAACAAAAGGCATATCGCCGAAATTTTCCCTGATCACGGCTTTAAGATCCAGTTCGAGCACGTCTGCATTAAGGATTTTTACGTTATCGAACTCTGCGAGAGTTTCTTTGAGCACCGGAAGAAGGTTTTTATCAATTTCGATGCTCAAAACTTTTTCCGCCCGAAGGGCAAGTTCTTTCGTGAGCACGCCTATTCCCGGGCCGATTTCAAGAGCGCAGATTCCGGGGCCCACTCCGCTTTCTTCGGCAATTCTCGGGCAAAGTTCGGGGTTCACAATAAAATTCTGGCCGAGGCTTTTTGAAAATTTGAAACCATGGCGGCCGAGAATTTCGCGCACAATGTTTATGTTGGAAAGTTCAGGCATTTTTATCCTCCTAAACAAAATTTTCGCTCTTATTATAACTTTTTATTCGTTTTCTGTAAAGTAGGGGGGCACCTTCGGAGCTGAAATTGATATCGGTGCGTTACTGTAGTGGCGGATATTATCCGCCACTTTTGAAAAAGCCTCCCTTGCTAAAGGGAGGTGGATTTTTTGCGGCGTGCCGCAAAAAAGACGGAGGGATTCTTTTTTTATGGAATTAATTAAGCCCGTTATTCATGGGACAGAGTTTATCCCTCATCCGTCACCTGCGATGACACCTTCCCCTCTGGGAAGGCTGCCCTTCGGAAAACTTGGTTATCCCTCTTTCGTCTTTTTCGGCAAAGCCGAAAAATCCACC
>JAGASN010000026.1 GCA_017847875.1 Oscillospiraceae bacterium
ATATTATCTGCCCGTTTTTAATTGGATAGGATTATCCCTCATCCGTCATTTGCTTCGCAAATGCCACCTTCCCCTCCGGGAAGGCTAAAAGGAAAGTCCACCCGATTTTACCCTTGCAGAATTTCTCTCCCTCTGTCAGCTTCGCTGACAGCTCCCTCATCAGAGGGAGCTTATATTTTGCATTATGCACTTTGAATTATGCACTGAAAAAAGCACCCTTCCGGGTGCTTTTTTTGTTTCATCAGTTTATGAATCTTGCAAGGAATTCCTTGGTTTCTTCTTTCTGCGGATTTGCGAAAATATCCTCGGGGGTTCCTTCTTCCCAGATTACGCCGTCTTTCATAAAAACAACACGGCTGGAAACGTCCCTTGCAAATGCCATTTCGTGGGTTACGACGATCATCGTAAGTCCTTCCGCCGCAAGCTGGCGCATTACCGCAAGAACTTCGCCGACCATCTGGGGGTCAAGAGCGGAAGTGGGTTCGTCGAAAAGGAGAACTTCCGGTTCCATAGCAAGTGCTCTTGCTATTGCAACACGCTGTTTCTGTCCGCCGGAAAGCTGCTTCGGTTTTGCGTTGATATAGGGAAGCATTCCTACTTTTTCAAGGAAATATTTTGCTTTTTCCTCCGCTTCGTCTTTCTTTTTTCCAAGAACCTTTATCTGGCCGACCATGCAGTTCTGGAGAACGGTCATGTTGTTGAAAAGGTTGAAGCTCTGGAAAACCATTCCGACTTTTGCGCGGTAATCGGTTACGGAAAAGCCTTTTTCTTCAATATCTTTTCCGTGGAAAAGGATTTTTCCGCCGGAAGGAGTTTCAAGAACGTTTATGCAGCGGAGAAGGGTGGATTTTCCGGAACCGGAAACGCCGATTATTGTTGTGACGTCGCCTTTTTTTACGGAAAAATCGATATCGGAAAGAACTTTGTGGCTTCCGAAATTCTTTTCAAGATGCTGAATTTCTATGATATTTTCGCTCATTTGAAGTCCTCCAAAGTTTTTTCTTTTGCGTGATAGGTGTACATTCCGCTGGTATGCGCAAGGGTATCGGTGGTTGCAAGGTCATAGTTATCGTCGCCGTCGAGTTTCTTTTCAAGAAGTCTGAGAAGGAAGGAGGCGGTAACGGTCATAACAAGATAGATCACCATTACGATGCTTGCGGAATGGAAGAAGAGATAAAGTGCGCCGACAGCGCTTTTGTGCATGAAGAAGAGATCCGCAAATCCGATTACGGAAAGGACGGAAGTATCCTTGATATTGATGATAAAGTTGTTGCCGATCTGGGGGATTATGTTGCGGAAAGCCTGGGGAATGATCACGTTTATCATGGTCTGAACGTGGTTCATTCCAATCGCTTTTGCGCCTTCGGTCTGGCCCGGATCTATTGAAAGAACGCCGCCGCGGACGGTTTCCGCCATATATGCACCGGTGTTGATGGAAACGATAAGAAGCGCGGCAAAATAGATGTCCATTTTATAATCAAAAACCATGATTACGCCATAATAGATGAAAACGGACTGGACTATCATCGGGGTTCCGCGGAAAAGTTCGACATAACCTTTAAGAATAAGGTTTACGATTTTGAGAATGATTTTTTTCCAGGCCGGGTCTTTGCTTTCGATCGGAATGGTCTGAACAACGCCTACTCCGAAACCGATAAGGCAGCCCACTGCCGTGCCGACAAAAGAAACGATAAGGGTGTTGAGCGCGCCTTCGAGAAATGCGGAACCGTATCCGTTCCAGACTTTGAGGACGCCTTCGATAAATTCTGCCAAGGTTATTCTCCTTTTTGTATATTGGATTCCCGGTCAATTTCCCTCCGGGTTACCTGATAATCCCTCTTCCGTCACGCCTCCGGCGTGCCACCTTCCTCTCTGGGAAGGTTAATAAAAGGGCAGTTGACATTACAAACCGCCCGGAGTTCTTCCGGGCGGCATTTTTTATAAATTTCGATGATTATTCGCTGAGAGGCTGAACAGCGATTGCTTCCTGCATCATCGCTTCATAATCTTCAACAGTCATGGTGGCAAGAACGCCGTTAACCGCTTCGAGAAGTTCGGTGTTACCTTTCTTCATGGAGATTCCGAGGTTGATTTCTTCTTCGGAAACTTCAAATTCGCCTTCGGTGCCGGTGAAATCGAGAAGGATCATATCGGAATAAACAGCGGTTGCTGCCATTGCGGTAGGCATATCGGTTACAACGAGGTCAACTGCGCCGGAATCAAGAGCAACGAGCATTGCGGGTGCGGTTTCCTGTGCGTTCTGGATATCAGCATCCGGAATCTGCGGGAGGCAGATATCATACCAGATGGTTCCGAGCTGGGAAGTGCAGACAGCGCCTGCAAGGTCTGCAACGGAAGTTGCGGAAGCATAAGCGGAATCTGCTTTGGTAAGGGTTACGATGGAAGCATAGAAATAAGGATCGGAGAAATCCACTACTTCAAGTCTTTCTGCGGTGATGGACTGACCAGCGATTACGAGGTCAACGTCGCCGGAATCAACTGCGGGAACAAGTGCGTCCCAGTCGAGTTTTACGATTTCAAGTTCTTTGCCCATGGATTCGGCAATAAGTTTTGCCATCATTACGTCATAGCCGTAAGCGAAGCTGTTGGTTCCTGCGATCGGAACAGCGCCGTTGGAATCATCGTTCTGAGTCCAGTTATAAGGTGCATAGGCACATTCCATTGCAACGCGGAGAACGTTGTCATTTTCGGGTTCGCTGCCGCAGGCTGCAAGGCCCAGGCACATTACCATTGCGAGTACGAGTGCGATAATCTTTCTTGTCATTTTTGTTTCCTTCTTTCCTAAGAATTCATTTTTTTGCGGCTTTTTCTGAAAAATAAAAAAGCCATGAATACTTTCGGATGAAGATTCATGGTACATTCTTACACAAAATGCTTTGCGGAATATTCTTTATCAATAAACCGCTAACCAATGATAGCTCTCCACCGAAGTGACAGTCCAAAGGATATTTTCCCCTGGCCCAGCAAACGGAAAACAAGGCCTTTTCCCGAAAGCTTCGGCGAAAGTTCCTTTCTCACAAAACCGGGAGCCTTCCCTTAATCTGCTTTGCGTTACTAATAGCTTTCGCGCCTCTACCATTGTTTATGGCAAAGCCAAAAACAATATGTATTTTGTTTTCACATAGTTTTTAAAAACTATGTGACACAGTATAGCAGACTAAAGCGCTAAAGTCAACACCTTTTTTAAAAAATTTTTTTATTTTCCCCGTTGCAAAGCCATTTTTTTAATGCATAAAAGATTTCAAAAAAACTTTTGTTTTGCTGTTGCATTATGCACCTCACATAGCTAAAATAAATATTTTGTAATAATACTATAAGAAAACGAAGTGAAAAAAATGAACGAACTTTTATCCGTTGCAGTAGCCGTTATCGCCGGCCTTGTTATGACAAGGCTTATAAAACCTCTTCATCTTCCTGACGTAACCGCGTATCTTCTTACCGGTGTTGCAATAGGCCCCTATCTTCTCGGTTCCCTCGGAATTGAAGGTCTGGGTTTTTGTTCCGCCGAAAACATTTCCGCACTTTCCGCTGTTTCGGAAACCGCTTTGGGTTTCATCGCCTTTGCAATAGGAAACGAATTCCGCCTTGGTGAACTTAAAAAAACCGGAAAAGCCGCAACCGTTATCGGAATACTTCAGGCGTTTGCCGCCGCCGTTGTTACCGACATTGCACTTATTGCTGTGCATTTTGCGATTCCGGAAAAGCTTTCCCTTTCCGCGGCAATAACTCTCGGCGCAATAGCAACCGCAACCGCGCCCGCCGCAACCCTTATGGTTGTTCGTCAGTATAAAGCAAAAGGCGAGCTTACCAACCTTCTTCTTCCGATAGTTGCTCTTGATGATGCCGTCGGTCTTGTAATTTTTGCGGTAAGTTTTGGAATTGCAAAAGCACTTGACAGCGGAATTGTTGATATATATTCCGTAATAATCGACCCTCTTCTTGAAATTGTGCTTTCGCTCCTTCTCGGCGCAATACTTGGCTATGTTCTTACGATCCTTGAAAGAAAATTCCTTTCAAACTCCAACCGTCTTTCCCTTACTATCGGATTTGTTTTTCTGACAGTTGCCCTTTCCGCGCTTAAATTTGAAATCGGTCCGGTAACCGTTGGCTTCAGCTCCCTTCTTGTATGTATGATGCTCGGAACGGTTTTTTGCAACACATGTCCCCTTTCCTTCGACCTTATGGAACGCGCGGACAAATGGACAGCACCTCTTTTCATCTTTTTCTTTGTAATAAGCGGTGCGGAGCTTGAACTTTCTGTTTTCGGCGAATTTACGACAATGCTCATCGGCATCATTTATGTTCTTTCCCGGGCGGCAGGAAAATATTTTGGCGCATATGCCGGATGTAAAATCACAAACCAGAACAAAAAGGTTACCCAAAACCCTGGAATTGCGCTTTTCCCACAGGCAGGTGTTGCGCTTGGAATGTGCGTAACCGCTTCCACTCTTGAAGGTGACGGCGAAACTATTCGCAATATCGTACTCTTTGCGATTTTTGTTTATGAAATTTTCGGACCGATGCTCACAAAGGGCGCTCTCAAACGCGCCGGAGATATCGTTGGAAAATCCGATATGGTCAAAAACCGCCGAACCGATATTCTTTCGGGAAAACACAAAACCTGGAACGAAGAAGAGCAAAAATAACAAAAAAATCTGCCCGGATTTTCCGGGCATTTTTTTATATCACCTGTGATAATTGAAAAATCCCTTCTCTTATGTTATTATAAAACATAGTTTAAAAATAACGGAGGTTTTTTTGATGAAAAGACCCGAACTTCTTGCTCCTGCGGGAGATATGGAATGTCTTGAAACAGCGGTCCATTTCGGCGCCGATGCGGTTTATATCGGCGGACCCCTTCTTCAGCTTCGCGCAGACAACGTCGGTTTTGACCGGGAAGGAATTGCCGAAGCGGTAAAATATGCCCACGAACACGGAGTAAAACTTTACGTCACGGTGAACTGCTTCGCAAAAAACGAAGAAATCGACGCGGCGGAAGATTATGCAAAATTTCTTTATTCCGCCGGGGTCGATGCGGTAATTGTTTCCGATATCGGACTTATCGCAAAAATCCACGAATCCGCGCCGGAACTTGAAATCCACGTTTCCACCCAGGCAAACTGCCTTAACTTCAATGCCGCAAAGGTTTATTGGAACATGGGCGCAAAAAGGGTTGTTCTCGGCCGGGAAATGACCCTTGATGAAATAATCGAATTCCGGAAAAGAATTCCGGAGGAAATGGAAATCGAAGCGTTCGTCCACGGCGCAATGTGCATGTCCTATTCCGGAAGATGCATGATTTCTTCCTATCTCGTTAACCGAAGCGGAAACCGCGGCGGTTGCGCTCAGCCCTGCCGCTGGAACTATCATCTTGTTGAAATGAAGCGCCCCAACGAATTTTTCCAGGTTGTTGAGGACGAAAAAGGCACCGCAATTTTAAGCTCCCATGATATGTGCGCCGTCGGTTTCCTCGATAAGCTCGAAGAAGCGGGAATCTGTTCCTATAAAATCGAGGGAAGAATGAAAACGCCTTTCTATGTTGCAACGGCGGTCAACGCCTATCGCCATGCCATTGACGGCGACGTTCCCATGGAAGTTATCGAAAGGGAGCTTGACAGCATCAGCCACCGCCCCTATTCCAGCGCTTTTTATTTCGGCGAAATGAAGAACAGCCACGGAAATTCCGGCGCATATATCCAGAAATGCACCTTCATCGGAAAAGTTCTTGATTATTCCGATGGCTTTGTTACAATTCAGCAGCGCAACAATTTTAAACCCGGTGACGAACTCGAAGTCGTTTCTCCCATCAGCACCGGAGAAAAATTCACCGTAACAAAGATTTTTGACGAGGAAGGAAACGAAAGAGAGGACGCAAGGCTTATTCAGCAGATTCTCCGCCTTCCCTGCCCAATCAGGCTCCAGAAAGGCGACCTTCTCCGGAAAAGAATTGAAGAATAAAAAAACTGAGCACGGATTTTTCCGTGCTTATTTTTTTTGAAAAAGCTATTGACAACGTAACAATGTTACGCTATAATATGACCGTAACATTGTTACGCATATATGCAATTTTTTTAAAAAAGGAGGTTTTGCCGATGGATTTAAGCGACAAAAACCTTATCTCCAAAAAACAGCTTCTTGAAAAATATGAAATTTCCTATGGCGCGCTCTATCGCTGGAAGCGAAAAGGTCTTATTCCGGAGGATTGGTTCATAAAAAAATCCACCACCACCGGTCAGGAAACTTTTTTCCCGAAGGACCTCATCACCGAAAGGATTGAACTTATCCTTGAAAAAAAGGAGGACGTTCTTCTTGATGAACTGGCGGAAAAAATTTCCGGCGAGGAGGAAAACAACGCAAAAATCGTTATCGAAACGGTTTTCGGCGAAAAGATTTTCTTTTTAAAGGATATAAAAAACATAAATCTGGTTGATAAAAACGGAAAAACCAGAAAAATCGAAATTTTGGAGGACTGAAAAATGGATATGAAAATTTCAGGTGCCGGAGTTGTCGGCGGCGGCGAATATGATAAAATTTCAATAAGCGGAAGCGCAAAGGCGGAAGGTTTTATCCGCTGTAAAAATTTTAAATGTTCCGGCGCTTTTTCCGGAAATTCGGATATTGAATGTGAAAACGATATAAAAATTTCCGGCGCTTTCAAAAACACCGGAAAAATCAAGGCAAAGGAATTCGAAACTTCCGGAAGCGCAAAAACCGGCACAATTTCCGCGGAAATCATCAGGGTTGCCGGAGCTTTTAAGGTTGAAGGAAATCTTAAAGCGACCGAACTTAAAATCGGCGGCGGTCTTAAAACCGAAGGCGACATCGAGGCGGAAAAAGCCGAAATAACCGGCGGAGTTTCCTGCGGCGGACTTATCAACGCGGAAGAAATAAAAATCGAACTTTCGAATTCTTCCGGTTCAAAAGCCGAAAGCATTGGCGGAAGCAGAATTGTTATTGAAAATTACAGGGAAAAAGGAATTATCGAGCGAATTTTCGGAAGAAAAACCTGCGGCTTCGTTGTTTCCGAATCCATCGAAGGCGACGAAATCATAATCGAGCACACCAAGGCAAAAACCGTTACCGGAAAATACGTTATGATCGGCGAAGGCTGTGAGATCGAACTTCTTCAGTATTCCGAAAACGCGGAAATTTCGCCGAAAGCAAAAATCGGAAGATGCGAGAAAATCTGATATATAACAAAAAACCGGCGCATAAAAATGCGCCGGTTTTTTCAGAACGTATTTTCTCTCCCTCAGTCAGCTTCGCTGACAGCTCCCTCATCAGCGGGAGCTTATTTTTTAAGAATAAAGCTGTCGTTGAGGATAAGGCTGCTGTAAATCATAAGGACGTCCGCGCCTTCAAAATCAACGTATTCCCCGATGAAATTCGGAAGAAGATAGCGGGTATCGATAATTGTTATCTTCGAATAATCGCGCATTAAAAGCGGCGCAAGGGAAGAACCGAAGGACTCGCGGAAAATTATAAGGTGGCGGTCGCTTTCGGCGGAAGAGTTTGTAACTTCCAGAAGCGGAACCGCACCGGAAAGATAGAATTCATAAGGGTCCTTGCCTTCGAGTTTGTCGAAGTTATAGATTCCGCTTTTAAGACCGGTTTCATAATTGAAAACGCTCATGGATTCAAGTTCCGGAGTTGTGAGATAAACGATTTTTTCCGGCTTGAGCGGAAGGGCACTTTGGCCATAATAGACACCGTGGAAATTTTCCGTTGCAACCTTTTCCTCAAGGTCCTCAAAAGGTCTTGCTTCAAGGTGAACAAGAATTTTTTCCGCAACCTCGGTGATGTCCTGCTGCTGCCAATGGGTATCCGCAAGATAGTAATCATCTTCATCAAGAAGCAAAGTTATATCGATATGCTTTGCGAAAGGAAGTTCCTTTTCAAAAAATCCGAACATATAATCGTAATCCATCTGTGGATAGCCGTTTTTGTCTCCAAGATAAAAGTTTTTATCCGGAACAACGGAGAAAAGAACTTTGTTGACCTTGCCTTCCATATAGGTTTCATAAAGTTCGTTGAAACGCAAAGCTGCATAATCGAGGGAATCCTGGTTTATGGGGAAATCGAGCTTTGCGATATGGCCGTCGGCAAAATAAAGTTCGTTGTTGTCGGAAAGACCAAAAAGATAATATTGCGCAAGGGCTTTTACGCTGCGGAAAGTATCCCTGAAGGGAAACTGGTCATTGGTATAATCCTCAAAATTATCCATAAAATCGCCGTTAAGAAGGGTCTTTATGGAAAGTTCCGGAAGCTGTTCAAGGGGTCTGCGTTCGCTTTCGGAAAAATCTCCGGCGGGTTTGAGCACCGCGAAAAGGGATAGACCGAAGATGAGCAGAGCCATAACGATTATTGTATAAATATATTCTGTTTTCTTTTTCATTTTTCCCGCCTCCTTAGAATCTGAAATAGAGGAACGGGTTGAAAGATCCGTCCGCAAGATATCCGGTTACCATTATGAGCACCGCCGCAAAACCGAGTGGTTTAAGCACAGCGAAGGTTTTTCCGCCGATTTCGGTGGAATCGATTTTTTTGAGCACGGTTTTGACAGCCGGAGTTGCCAGAAGAGAACCGGCAACGAACATAAGCGCATAGCTTTTGAGGTAATAAAGGGTTGCGGTACCCGCAAAAGGAATTCCCGCAAGGCCGAACATTCCTTTAAGGTCCTCAAGAGCGCCGCCGATGCTCACGGAATTGAAGATAACAAAGCCGATTGCGGTGAAGAAAAGAACATAGATATGTCTGAGCACCGCGGGAGCTTTGTCGAGATGTTTTTTGAGCCACATTTTTTCAATTACGAGCAGGGTTCCGTAGAAAAGGCCCCAGACAATGAACTGCCAGTCGGCTCCGTGCCAGAAACCGGTAAGGAACCAGACAACAAAGATGTTGAAAAGGAATCTCGGGGTGCTCACCCGGTTTCCGCCGAGAGGAATATAGACATAATCACGGAACCAGCTTCCGAGAGACATATGCCAGCGGCGCCAGAATTCGGTGATGCTTTTTGAAATATAGGGAAAATCGAAGTTTTCGAGGAAGGTGAAGCCGAAGATTCTTCCGAGACCTATTGCCATATCGGAATATCCGGAAAAGTCGAAATATATCTGGAGCATAAAAGCCGCCGCATAGATCCAATAAAAGAGCACGGTTTTTTCGTTGCTTGCGCGGAAAATTGAACAAAGTTCGCCGAAGGCATTTGCAAAAAGAACTTTTTTCCCAAGACCGATGCAAAAACGCTGGATTCCGTAAGCGGTTTTTTCAAGAGTATGGGTGCGGTTTTTGAGCATATCGGCGATATCGACGTAACGGACGATAGGACCGGCAATAAGCTGGGGAAAAAGCACGACATAGGTTCCGAAATCCAGAATGTTTTTGTTTGCCTTGGTGTCGCCGCGATAAACATCAATGGTATAGCTCGCGATCTGGAAGGTATAGAAGCTTATACCAACCGGAAGAGCAATTTTAAGAAGCGGAACAGAAAGTCCCGTTGCGGCGTTGAAGTTGCTTATGAAAAAATCCGCATATTTGAAATAGGCAAGGAAGGAAAAGCTTATGACAACGGAAATTATCATAAGTATTTTTTTCATTTTCGGGGTTTTTGCCCTATCCATCAAAAGCGCAAGCCCCCAGGCGGAAATTATTGAAGCCGCCATAAGGAAAACATAAACCGGTTCGCCCCAGGCATAGAAAACAAGGCTGTAGGCAAAAAGCACCGCGTTTTTAAGCTTTTTCGGCACCGCAAAATAGGTTAACAGAACAAGCGGCAGAAAATAATAAAGGAAAGGAATGCTCGAAAAGAGCATGGGTTCACCTCCAAAAGTTTTTTTGAACAGAAAAGTTTTAAAAGTTTTGATTTTTTATAAATCAGAATTTTTAAAGCCCTTTTGTTTTAACAATACCGGGCGCATCGGAAAGATGCGCCCGATTTTCTTTTTGAAAATTATGCGATTGCTTCGCTGTAAACGATTTCTGCTGCGGGATATGCTGCGGAAAGTTTTTCTTCAAAAGGATTCATTGCGTCGTTGATTCCGAAGGAAGCAACAACATATTCATTTCCGATAGTTGCGATTACCATTTTGTCCGGGAAACCGCACATCCACTGAGCGGAAGCGATTGCTTCGTGCATGGTTTCTGCGAAAGCTTTTGCGTCGGCAACTTTGAAAGCGCCTGCGGTGAAGGAGTTGAGGTTCATTCCGTGAACAAGAGCTGCTGCTTCAAGAGTTTCGGTTCCTGCGGGAACAAGAAGAACGCCGGTGAGGAAATCTGCGTTGGTAACGGTGCCGGGAGCGCCATCTACCATGTTGTCATAGTCGCCGCCCATTGCGAAGAATTTTTCGTCTTCGCCGAATTCGCCCCAAACGGTTTCGAGAATTTCGAGAGCGGAACCAACGGTTACTTCTTCGCCGCCGTTTTCGCCTTCTGCGGGTTCGGTGCTTCCGCAAGCTGCGAAGGAAAGCATCATTACTGCTGCAAGAACAAATGCAAGGATTTTTTTCATTTTTGTTTAATTCCTTTCAGTTTTTAAATTTTTAATTAGTTTTTGTGTTTTTTTGCTTTTAATGCGCTTTTGAAAAAAAGCGTGTATATATTAGGTGTCCGAAAAACCAAAAAGTATTGCATAAAATTTAAAAAATTTTTATGAATTTTTTGTTTCGGGCACAAATACCGGTTTTGCGAAAGACACCATTGCTTAAAGTGGGCTGGCTTTTTTAACCGATTGCGGTTAAAAAGCCAGGGGAATTCTGTTTAATTGCAACCCTGCTTTCAGTCGGACAGAGTTACAATCCCTCCGTCATTTCCTCCGGAAACGCCACCTCCCTTTACACAAGGGAGGCTTTTATATAAGGTGATATCCCGCTTTTTCAACCGCTTCGCGGATTTTTTCTTCCGGAACTTCGGCGGCCATTTTTACAACGGCGTTATCATAAAGGCAGGAAGCTTTTGCTTCGGTGATTTCCGGAATGGCTTCAAGGGCTTCTTTAACGTGGGCTTCACAATGGGCGCACATCATTCCGGTAATCTTATAAGTTTTTTCGATGATTTCCGGTGCGGTTTCCGGTTCTGCGGAAACGTCTGCATTCTCCGGAATTTCGGCAGAAGCAATCCCCTGCCCTACGGTGATATTTTCGCTTTCCGGATTTTCGGCAGGTTCTTCCGGGCGGATAATATCCGCCCCTACGGTAACGTCTGCGTTTTCCGAAACCTCGGCAGGAGCAAGCCCCTGCCCTGCGGTAACGTCTGCAATTTCCGCAGTCCCGGCCGTGGGTTCAAGTCCCGTCACATTGCTTTTGCGCTTTCTGTCCTTCTTTGGATTAAAAATATCAATGAGGTTAAGGCGCAGCGCGTTGCTTACAACGCAGAAGCTCGAAAGGCTCATTGCCGCGGCACCGAACATCGGATTAAGTTCAAGACCGAAGGAAACAAGAGCGCCTGCGGCTATCGGAATTCCGATTGTGTTATAGATAAACGCCCAGAAAAGGTTCTGGTGAATGTTACGGAGGGTCGCTCTTCCAAGGGCGATTGCCGCAGGAACGTCCGAAAGGCGGCTTTGCATAAGAACAACGTCGGCGCAGTCGATTGCAACGTCCGTTCCGGCTCCGATTGCGATTCCGATATCCGCGGAAGTAAGCGCGGGAGCATCGTTTATTCCGTCGCCGACCATTGCGACTTTTCCTTTTTCTTTAAAGCGGCGGACAGCTTCTTCCTTTCCTTCCGGAAGAACTCCGGCAATCACTTCGTCAACGCCAACCTGCTCCGCAATGGCTTTTGCGGTCCGCTCGTTATCTCCGGTGAGCATTACGGTATGGATTCCCATGTTTTTAAGGCGGGAAATCGCTTCCGGACTTTCCTCTTTTATAACGTCCGCAACGGCGATTGTTCCGAGGAATCTTCCGTTTCCGCTGAAGAAGAGAGGAGTTTTTCCCTCTTCGGAAAGTTTTTCGGCAAGTTTTTCGGTTTCTTCCGGAATTTGTGCGGTGGTTTTTATGAAATCAAAATTTCCGCCGAAAACGGAAATTCCGCCGAGGATTCCGGTAACGCCGTTTCCGGGCAGGGCATAGAAATTGGAAACCGGCGCGGACTGGATTTCGGCTTCTTCGGATTTTCTGATAATTGCCTTTGCAAGAGGATGTTCGCTTTTTGCTTCAAGAGCAACGGCAATTTTAAGAAGAGCCGTTTCGGAAACATCTTCCGCGGGAATTATATCGGTAACGGCGGGTTCGCCTTTTGTGATGGTACCGGTTTTGTCCATAACCACAATTTCGGTTCTTCCGGCTTCTTCAAGAGAAGCGGCGGTTTTATAAAGGATTCCGTTCTTTGCGCCGACTCCGCTTCCGACCATAATTGCAACGGGAGTTGCAAGACCGAGAGCGCAGGGACAGCTTATTACAAGGACGGAAATTCCTCTTGCAACGGCAAAACCGACCGTTTCGCCGAGGAAAAGCCAGACGAGAAACGTTATTACGGAAATTGTTATTACTGCGGGAACAAAAATTCCGGAAACCTTGTCCGCAACTTTCGCAATGGGCGCTTTTGTTGCGGCGGCTCCTTCCACCATTTTTATAATCTGGGAAAGAGTCGTATCTTCGCCGACCCTTGTTGCTTCACATTTTATGAATCCGCTCTGGTTTATCGTTGCGGCGGAAACGGAAGAACCAATAGTTTTGTCAACGGGAACGCTTTCACCGGTGAGAGCGGATTCATTGACCGCGGTTTCGCCTTCAAGGATAATTCCGTCAACGGGAATGCTTTCTCCCGGGCGGACAACAAAAATTTCGCCTTTACGGACTTCTTCTATTCCCACGGAAATTTCTTCGCCTTCGCGGATAACCGACGCGGTTTTTGGCGCAAGGTTCATAAGAGAACGGAGAGCATCGGTTGTTTTTCCTTTTGAACGGGCTTCCAGCATTTTTCCCACGGTTATGAGCGCAAGAATCATCGCCGCGGATTCAAAATAAAATTCGTGGAGATAATGGTGGGCGCCGGAAAGATTTCCGGCAATGACTTCTTCGGTCATAAGATAGAGCGCATAGACGCTGTAAACAAAGGAAGCGCCGGAACCGAGGGCAACAAGGGTATCCATATTCGGAGCTTTATGGACAAGACCTTTGAAGCCGCTTATAAAGAATTTTTGGTTTATCACCATTACTATTCCGGTAAGAATAAGCTGAACAAGGCCTATTGCAATGCAGTTTTCCGCAAGGAAAGCCGGAAGCGGCCAGTTCCACATAACATGGCCCATTGAAACATACATCAGGACCGCAAGAAAACCGACAGAAGCCCAAAGGCGTTTTTTTAGGACCGGAGTTTCCTTATCCTCAAGGGAATCCGCATTGTTTTGTTTTCTGTCCCTGGGATTTTCGGTTTTGAGCGAAGCGCCATAGCCGGCTTTTTCAACCGCGGAAATTATTTCCTCCGGTTTTGCGCTGCCGGAAACCCCCATGGAATTTGTAAGAAGGCTTACGGAGCAGGAAGTTACTCCCTCCACTTCCGAAACTGCCTTTTCAACTCTTGCGCTGCAGGCGGCACAGCTCATTCCGGTTACGTTATATTGTTCCATTATATAAAAACACCCCTTTCCGGTTTGTTTTGAAAATTTCCATAAAAGCGGCGGAAAGCCGCCTTTACCCCATTATGCATATATTATTGTAACATAATTTAAATAAAAAACAACCGCCGTTTTTTTATTAACCATATTTTTCATTTTAATTTCGGAATAAAATTTTTCCTTCCGGCAAAAATATTGCCAAAGGATTTTTTAAAAAGGTGGTCATAGAATGAAAAACAATAAAAAAGGCGGTCTTGGCGGTTTTCTTGCAGGAAAAGGTTTTTATGCCGCAATGGCGGTTTGTCTTATCGGTGCTGTGGGCGCCGCTTGGGTAACGGCAGGAAGAGCCATTGATTCCATAGGTGAAAAAGATAATGTTTCCGTTCCGGAAAACAGAGTTGTTTCCGAAGAAAAATATGATCCTGATGATTCGATTTTTGCTTCCGAGGACGTTGCAAAACCGAAAGAGGACGTTAAAATTGAAAAGCCGGAAGAAAAACCGGAGGAAAACACTTTTAATTTTTTCAAGAAAAGTGAATTTTCAATGCCGCTTGAGGGCGAAGTTATCGGAAACCACAGCGGCGGGGAACTTGTTAAGTATGAGGCTCTTGACGAATGGCGCACCCATGACGGAATCGATATTTCCGCAGAAGCCGGCGCGGAAATCAAAGCTTCCGGCGACGGAAAAATTCTTTCCGTAACAAACGACCCTCTTTGGGGCACCGTTGTTGAAATTTCCCACGAAGGAAATTTTGTTACAATTTACAGCGGTCTTGCGCCGGAAGTTTCCGTAAAAACCGGTGACGAAGTCAAAACCGGCGACGTTATCGGAAAGCTTGGCGAAACAAACCTTGCGGAAATCGATAAGGATTCCCACCTTCATTTTTCCATGAAAGAAAAGGGAAAGTTTATTGACCCGATGACAAAGCTCAAATAAGAAAACAAAAGCGGGCGGAAGTTTTCCGCCCGTTTTTTTAGGAACCGTGTTGGTTTCCACCCTTCCGTCTTTCGCCTTCGGCGAAATCCACCTCCCCTGATGGGGGAGGTTTTTTCGGGCGAACACACAGGTTCGCCCCTACATAGCTGAAACTAATATAGGTGCGTTGCGGCAGGGACGGATATTATCCGACAAGTTTTAATGGGACAGAGTTTGCCCCCCTCATCCGTCATTTGCTTTGCAAATGCCACCTTCCCCCTGGGGAAGGCTGAATGGAATCCCTCCGTCTGCTTCGCAGACACCTCCCTTTAGGCAAGGGAGGCTTTTATCCGCTCTTTAATTATGCATTATGCACTTTGAATTTTGCATTAAAAAAGCACCCTTGCTGAAGTGCTAAAATGATGGTAGACACAAAAAAGTGTCTACCATCTTTTTTTGTGATAAAATAGAAGCAAAGAAAAGGAGTGAAGAAAAATGGGA